>JAIBAK010000070.1 GCA_019695215.1 Bacteroidia bacterium
CGGCCGGCCAGACTCACATTTTTATATTCAATTTTATTGTTTTCGTAGTTTTCTAAAATTTCCCTTGCCGAGGCATTTACCTCAAATGTTTCGGCAGGGTAGGGCTCAATACCCAATTGCCTCAACTGGTGAAGAGATTCCCTGCGCAATAATTCCTGTTCGCTTAATTCGTGCATCATAAATTTTCTGAATCAAAGCGCGAATATACGGGTTTCCGTTTTTTTATTCCCTTCAAATTTAGGGAGTGTGGCAGGTATGCAAAATATTGGTTTACTTCGCAGCTATGAAACAATGGTTATTTTTACTGTGTTTTGCCGGATGGCAAACCGTTTGGGCGCAGATACCTAAGGTGGGCGATGCGGGTAAAACGGAGCTGGCCTGCTGGAATATTGAATGGTTTGGCGATACGCAGTTTGGCCCCACCGATGAAACCCTGCAATACAACAATGTAAAAAATGCCATTCAAAGTGCCGATCTGGATATACTGGCCCTCGAAGAGGTTTCAAACACCACCACTTTTGCCAATCTGATGGCCGAGTTGCCTCAATACGGGTATGCGCTGGCCAGCTTTTCGCAAACACAAAAAACCGCCCTGCTCTGGAAAAAAAGTTTGTTCCGCAGGTACCAGTCGGGGTTAATACTTAGCAACTATTCATCCGTATTTGCCAATGGAAGGCTCCCCTTGGAAGTTACTTTAGTTTCCGATAGTCTTAACCATTTTGACACCCTGTATTGTATTGTGCTGCACATGAAAGCCAATACGGGTACCAATACCGAAAAACTACAGGCCTATTACAACCGCAGAGATGCCGGAAATGCACTTAAAACCTACCTCGATCAAAACCGCGCAGGACAGAAAGTAGCCGTGATGGGTGACTGGAACGACCGCCTCACTACATCTATCTGGAAAGACAGCATTACCCCGTACAAAAGTTTTTTAAACGATGCCGCTAATTATTATTTCACCACCCTGCAGCGCAATCAAAACGGAGAAACTACCTTAGCTACGTTTACCAATAGTTTTATCGATCATATTCTCATCAGCAACCGGCTTAGGCAGCATTATCAGGCGGGTTCGGCTACGGTATTCCGGTTAGATAATTATATTACCAACTACAGCACCACCACCACCGATCATTTTCCGGTGTACACATATTTTTATTTTGGCACCGGTACAGGCGTTAATGAAAACAACTGGCAGCAGGTGCGCATGTACCCTAATCCTGCTTCTTCGGTTTGTTTTATAGAAACAGGAAATATACCCGTACGTTTGGTGAAAGCAATTAATGATGTTGGGCAGCAATTCGATATTTTTTTTGAAAAAAATGAGCCTATTATCTTAACAAAACAACAGCTGGGTTCTGGCGTGTTTCAGGTAGTAATAGAAACCGAACGGGGTCTATTGGTAAAAAAGATGGTGTTCCAATAAAATACAGGCCCTGTCAAATTATTTTTTGCACCCCAAACAAAAAGTCATGCTGTCCGCATTATTATCGGGATTCAGTGCCCGCCTCTAAAATTCCAAAAACTGAATTACCCTTTAGGGTAAAACCTAATTAATACACCCTATTGTTTGCTTTTGCAAAATTTTATACCTTAACTTTGAATAAACAAAACCCCGCTGCTATGAGCCACATAAAACTCCTCCTGCTCCTTGCCTCCCTTAGCTGCCTGAGCCTGCATTGCAAAAAAGAAAGTGAATTGGATAAACTGCCAGCGGCTACTAATTATGGGGCCAAAACCTGTGGTTGTTTGATAAACGGCAAGGCATTTCGAGGAGATAGGTACTCAAAATTATTTGAAGGTACATACCACGATGCCATGGTTGAAATGGAGGTGGAACTGGAAGATGAAAGAATTTATTTTAGAACCGAAGGTATTATCACAAAAGCGGGAGATTATTTTATACCTTGTTACGCTCCTGCTAAACATCTATTTGTCTTTGTAAATACTGAAGAGTATTATGCTTCAGATTTTAATCCTACAGGCTATGCGTTTCTTCGTATTACTCGTTTAGATTCGTTGCAGCATATTATAGCTGGTCAATTTGATTTTACCTTGTTTAATACAAGCGGCACAGCCAGTGTTCATGTAAGCAACGGTCGTTTTGATTTAAGATACGCTCCTTAATTTTTTTTGCAAATACTTTTAAATATAGCTTTTATGAAAACAACCATTCGTTTAACCTTGTTTAGTTTTCTTTTTTGCCTAAGTGCAAAAAACACCCAAGCCCAAATGGATACCTTGTTTACCGATACGGTACTGATTGAAATCCCCTTTCAGCAGATGGTGGATTCTTGTTTTGAGAACGTGGATTTAGATTTAGTGCCAACGGGATTGCTATTGGAACACGGCTACCCTACCATTGATGTAAAAGCTTTTGGCGGCACCATAAACGATAGCAACTTTGCACACACCTACAGTTGGCGCAAAGCTTATGGCACGTTAGGTAAATGGTAACAAAGTTAAACATCCTACAATTTGCTGTTATGAAATTTTATACCTTAACTTTGAATAAACAAAAACAACCGCTGTAATGAAACATTTGAATTTAGTTCTTTTACTTATAGCCTTCTCCTCACTGGGGTTGCATTGCAAAAAAGAGGAGCCAAGTGAGCTAAGCAAGTTACCCCCCATTACAAATTTTGGTGCACAAACGTTTGGCTGCCTTATAAACGGCAAGGCTTGGACCGCTGAATATGGACAGGTGCAAATTGATTTTTTTAATGGTGTTTTATCAATCAAGGCTAATAGGCCAAATAATGCGGGATTATTTGAATCCTTAGGGATATATACATATAAAAATCAAATTAATGCTCCAGGTCGTAATTTTATACCGTACAATACATACCCTGACGCACAATTTGTTGTTAGAATGCCTCCTATTTGGTTTGAATCATCCTATCCAACCAACAAATTAATGGGGGGGGGGGTCACCATCACCCGCATAGACACTATCAATTATTATATGGCCGGCACCTTCAACTTTACCTTATTTGATGAATCAGGCACCACTCAGGTAAATATTACCGAAGGCCGTTTTGATTATAAATATCATTAAAAACCAAGTTTAAACCCAAGCTGATATGAAAAAGTTTCTTCTATTGTCATTGCTATTTTTATTTAGTTCCATTTCGCAAAAATTATTTGCCCAGTTAGATATGGAAACCCTTGATTCGTCAAGTTATGAACTTCCACTTCAAGTACTGGTTGATTCGTGTTTAAAAACATTAAATTTTGATCATATCCCTCACGGGTTACTTATTGATAAAGCTTTTCAAACTACCGATGTAAGCTATTTTCATGGCGCTCTGGCCGATTCCAATGTGCTCAACCTTTATACGTGGCGCTATACCTATGGCACCTTGTATCGCGCTTTTTTAGATAGTACGGAGGCTTTTGATTCGTTGCCAATTCCAACAGGTGTGATGCAATCTTACCTTGATAGCGGGCAAATGCCCGTTGCAGTGCTCAACTATCAGTATGGAGCCATTAAACCAAACGCCTTTGATGAAGGTTGGATTTATTACAACGGGGTTCAATTAATGGAAGATACAAGCGCAGCAGAAAGCCCTTTTGAAAGTAAAAACTGTTTTGCTGCAAGCAGCGGAGCCATGCACAGTGATACCAATGTGGTACAGTTTATATTGCCCACTTCGCTCTACGTATCAAACGATGCTCGCACAGTGGCACATATTTTTTTAGATGCAGCCGATGGGCAGGGTTACCAGGAGGTTTATTTTGATGAAACCAATATTATTACTTATGCCAACGTAGGCGATACAACCGTGGTAGTAAAATTAAAAATTCAAATGGATGATGAGAGCCAACTATTTTCTCATTTTGCTTTAACCGTGGCGGGTACTGCCACCGGAGGAGGGAGTGGGTTTTATAATCAGGCCGTGGATGACTACTTTGAAAAGACAGCAACCAAATCTTACGGCAGCGGCACCTATGCTTATGGCAAAGCAAGGGTATCGGTAAGGTATGGCTGCGGACACACACAGCTTGTAAAACCCTTTATCATTGTTGAAGGGTTTGATGATCCATTGGTGGCTACTGCTTATCCGACTGCAAGAAAAAATGGACAAAATTTTATTACTTCACAAATTAAAGAGGTTGACCCAAATATTTATCATAACCTTTATAACCAAGGATACGATATTGTTTATGTGGACTTGGAACGTGGATTTGATTACATACAGCGCAGTGCCTTTGCGCTGGAGGCTGTGATAAATGAAGTGAACACCCGCAAGGCCAATGCCAACAGCACCCACCAAAATGTGGTGATGGGAATAAGCATGGGAGGTTTGGTGGCCAAATATGCTCTGGCCGATATGAACTCCCATAGCGAAAACCACGACAGCCGTTTGTTTGTATCGCTTGATTCGCCTTTGCGCGGTGCCAATGTTCCGTTGGGCATGCAGGCACTTTCTGCTCATTTGTGGGAGGCCTACTCATCAGGCAGCAAATTGTCTACTGTAGAGCAAGTGGCCGCCTTATCCGATTTTATGTCGCTTGAATGCGAAGCCGCCAAACAAATGTTAATCTATCATTACAATCCGACCTATGCAAATGTACATAGCACTTTTCAGGCGGAACTTGATGCACTTGGAAGTGTAGGTTGTAAAATGATTGCAATAAGCAACGGTTCGTCAGCCGGGATACGTCAAAAATTGTCAAACAATTCAACTGCTATGTCGCCAAGCGATTTGATGGTTCAGAATAAATTTGGTACCATTGCCATTTGGGCGGCACCGGATAATCCAGTGAGTAAAACAGTTGTTTATGCCGCTAGTTTCGGTATTCTCAAATTCAAAAAATCAAGAGTTTTAAAAGTAAAAGGCACTGATCCCATAGATTGCGCACAGGGTGGTACAGGTGCAACAAATAACGGGAATATGCTTGCCATAAAATTAATTGGTACAACTTTTTATTGTCCCAACTATTGTTTTATACCTACAGTAAGTGCATTAAATGCCAGCATCTCTATTGATGCGAATATAAATAACAATCCAAGCCTCATTTCCGCATTACATCAATATGAATCGGCCGATCACACTAATTGCACGATAAGTCCATTACCAAGTGTTGGTAGTTCATTTAATCAAAACCATGCAAGGCTAAACGCAAGAAACATAACAGCACTGCTTACTGCACTCACCGAAGTTCCGTCAAGCATAGAAACCAGTGAAATTTATAATTTTGGTGGACCAACTACTGATAGATTGGGGACTATTGAAGTTAAATCGGGAGCTATATTATCGGTGAATAAAAATGAAAAAGTTGAATTAACACAACCTCCTGCAACAAACCCTAACAACCCACCAGTAGATAATTCAAATTTCAGAGTGGAAACATACAACACAAGTTGTATTTCGATAGCTCCTATTGTCACCATTAAATCAAATGGAATATTGCAACTTGGCGATGCCAGTACAGCACGAACCGGAGAACTAATTATAACCAATGGCTCTACTTTAATTTTAGAAGGCGGCTCTGATTTAAAAATTTACGGCAACTCAAAATTAATTATTGAAGAAGGAGCTACGTTACGGGTACATCAATATGCCAATATATTGCTTGATGCAGGCACCACCAATTTAATTATTAAAGGCACATTAGATTTAGAAGATAATACCAATTTTTCATTTTCGGGTGATGGGTTCGTTTCATTTAGTTGCCCCGATAATTCGTATTGCAACATAACCAGTGGAAACAATTGTACCATTGATTTGGAAGGTACCAATAGAAATAGTGATAAAATTTTGGATGTAAAAGGGAAGGGACTAAACCTAAGCGGGCTTAGCGAATTTAAACTTAAAAGCGGCTATGTAGAACTGGGCACCAATACCGAACTGGTGATAGAAAAAGACCTTCATTTAGAAAACGTGTATGTTACCCGTCCGGTAGCCAACACAAATAATTATGTGTACAAAGGTTTTGTGTTGCAAAATCAGCCATCAACGGGCACCGTGTTTATTGAAGATTGTTTGTTTGAACACGCTACCACGGCCATCAAATTCACTAAAGCCACATCAGGCATTACCCAATTGGCTATGTCAAACACCGCGTTTTTTGCCTGTAGCCTGGGAGTACACACAACGGGCAGTTCGTTTCTGTTTTCGCTCTTAAGATTTGAAAACTGCGAGCAGGGATGGGTAGCAGATAATGTACAGGATTTAAGTGATTTTAAAGGCTACATGGAAAACGTAGATTACGGAATTACCTATGACGGAAATCAGGGAGCCGATTTGTATGTGTACGAATCAACCTTTACGGGTTGTACTGAAGCTATGGATGTAATGGGTGATATGGTGCTTACCAGCCGCTGTTCGCACTATGTTGCTAACACGAATGATATTATCAAAGACCAAACGGATTTAAACATTAGTGATGATGTATATTTTTCACGAGCCGATCCGCTAAACAGTGTTGGCAATGGCGGCTACAACCTGTTTAATAACACCACCGGAAATACCATTTATGTTAGCGGGCTTACCCACCTGTATGCTTATAAAGGGTATAACGAATTTATTTACAGCAGCAACCCCATGCATGTTTTTGACGGAGAATTTAATAATGTTCCTTCTCCCCACGTAAGACTTGAGGATAATTATTGGTCGTTGTACAATGGTGGAACGCAGGTTTATGATTTGGCAAGTGCCTCATCGGGTATGTGGAGCGTAGATGATATGTATAGCTCAACGGCTTATTACAACACCATTACTACCTGGAGTACCCATTCTACCTGCACCAATGCGTGGGATGGAGAAATTGTAATTGAAGGCATGGCCAAAGACAATACCTCAACAGCAACAAAAGAAATAGCAACCACAAAAAACACTTTTGTTATTTATCCAAACCCAACGGATAAACTATTGCACGTACAATGCACCACACAAAACAGCAACTACACCCTCAAAGCCATTGATATGACCGGAAGAATTATTTACCTGCAACCAACATCACGCGGCAACAACACCCAAAGTTTTGATGTATCCAATCTGGCAGCCGGGTTGTATCAAATACTGATTGAACAAAACGGTGTTACTCTGGCTAAACAAAAAGTGGTGGTGAGGAGGTAGGAAAAGATTATATTACCCCCACTCCTTTTTACTTCTTCATTCCTCTTCGTTTCATCTCGGTGAGGATTAACGAAAGTTCGCGTCCGGTTTGTCCTTTTACGCTGGTATTTTCCTGTGCACGCCTGATTAAATAGGGGAGCACATTTTTCACAGGGCCGTAAGGCACATATTTTACCACATTGTATCCGGCATGGCTCAGGTTAAAACTGATATGGTCGCTCATGCCCAGCAATTGTGAGAAATAAATGCGTGGGTCGTTTTTGGCAATATTTTTTTCTTCCATCAGTTTTACCAGCATTTCCGAGCTGCTTTCGTTGTGTGTTCCGGCACAAATGGCAATGCGGTCAATATGCTCCACGCAAAAACGTACGGCATCATCATATCCTTTGTCGGTAGCTTTTTTGTTTGGATAAATAGGAGAGTTGTAGCCCATTTCTTTGGCGCGTTCCCGTTCTTTTTCCATATAGGCACCACGCACTAATTTAAATCCGAGAAAATAATTGTTGGTTTGCGCATCAAAGTAACAGCGTTTAATAAATTCCACGCGGTCGTGGCGGTACAATTGTGCCGTGTTAAACACAATGGCTTTTTCTTTATTGTACTTCAGCATCATTTCGCGCACCAGGGCATCAATTGCATCCTGCGTCCAGGTTTCTTCGGCATCAATAAACAGGCGCACATCATTATCATGCGCTGCTTTGCAAATGCGGTTCATGCGGTTTCGGGTGGCAGTTAATTCCTCGTGCTGTTCTTTATTCAGTTGCTCCTTGGCCGATATTTTGGTAAGCAGCGTCATGCTCGCAATGCCGGTAGGTTTAAACACACAAAACGGAATTTTGCTGTTGCCTTTAGCTTTTTCAATAGTGCGTAAAATTTCGCTGCAGGTAGCTTCAAACACGGCTTCTTCTTCTTTCCCTTCTACCGAGTAGTCGAGAATAGTGCCTATATGGTATTTGGCCAGAAGGTCGGTAGTGGCTTCGCATTCTTCAATCGATTCGCCACCGCAAAATTGTTTGAATACTGTTTTTCGGATTAAACCGGAAATGGGAAGTTTTATGGCAAAAGCCATATTTACCAAAGGGGCACCGGCCTGTACCAGCCAGTTCATGCCAATGGCTTTAAAAAGGAGATGGGCCCGTTTCAGGTCCTCATTAGTTTTTGATTCAAAGGCGATGGAGGTGTCGGAGAACGAAAGTGCGCTGCTCATATGATATTTTGTAAAGAAGTCACCAAATAATTGTTAAATCAAAGCGAATACTTCAACTTTGCGGTGCAAAGGTATAAGAAACTTGAAGGTTTACGAATCAAAAGACTATAACATTTACAACGGCACGGAAGCCCTTGATTTTCTTTTTCAATATCTTATCGAAAAAGATTATTCCACGGTTTTTGTGCTCACCGATTCCAATACCCAAAAGTACTGTTTGCCTCAGTTAAGCTCTTACCTTATTGACTTTAAGCTTATTAGTGTGGAGGCCGGTGAAAGTGCCAAAAACATTAAAAACTGTGAGAAAATCTGGACTTTTCTGGCCGACCACTATGCCGACCGCAAAACCGTTTTAATAAATCTTGGCGGAGGAACCATAACCGATTTGGGTGGTTTTTGTGCCGCTACTTACAAACGCGGAATCGATTTTATTCACGTGCCCACTACCCTGCTTGGGATGGTAGATGCATCAATCGGAGGTAAACAGGGTATCGATCTGAATTATTTTAAAAATTCGGTAGGGGTGTTTAAACATCCGGGTGCTGTTTTTATTTATCCGGGGTTTTTAAAAACGCTTCATAAAAGGCAACTCACAGCCGGTGTGGCCGAGATGATGAAGCATGCACTTATCAGTGACAAAGAAGAGTGGGATAAATTCAGAAAAATGAATTTACACGATGAAGAAAAATTAGTTTCTTTAATCAGTAAATCCGTAAAAATTAAACGCGAAATTGTCAATAAAGATCCGCAGGAAAAAAATATACGTAAGGTACTTAATTTCGGTCATACCATTGGTCACGCCATCGAGTCGTATTCGTTAAAACATGACAGTAATCCATTGCTTCACGGAGAAGCGGTAGCCATTGGAATTATTTGCGAAACCTGGTTGTCG
>JAIBAK010000030.1 GCA_019695215.1 Bacteroidia bacterium
TACCGAAGTTTGCAAATGCGCATCAACCGCAATACGGCCACGCTCATCGGTGGTTAATCCGGCTGCTTCCAGATTTAATCCATCGGTATAAGGTTTTCTTCCTACCGATACCAGACAATAATCTCCTTTAAGCGCTATTTTTTCTCCGGCAGCATTCTCGGCACTTACTGTAACTTCTTTCCCTTTCACCAATGCTCCGGTTACTTTGTGATTAAAGAAAAACTCAAAACCCAGTTTGCGCAGCACCCGCTGCAGTTCTTTTCCCAATGCACCGTCCATCATTGGGATAATGGAGCCGGTGTATTCCACCACGCTCACTTTAGCTCCCATACGGGCATATACCGAACCCAACTCCAGCCCGATAACCCCTCCGCCAATAATGATGAGGTGTTTGGGAATTTCGGTCATTTCTAATGCTTCCGTAGACGTGATGATGCGTTTTTTATCTATGGTTAAACCCGGAAGAGAAGCCGGTTTGGATCCGGTAGCAATAATCACTTTATCTGCTTCAATGGTTTGTTCTTTTTCGCCCGATATCCTGATGGTGTTTTTGTTAACAAACGAACCCATTCCCGTGTACACATCAATTTTATTTTTCTTCATTAAAAAATTAATGCCATCGGTATTTTGTTTTACCACTTCGCTTTTGCGGGCTATCATCTGCTTCAGGTTTACCTGCACCTCCTTTACATCAATACCATGGGTGGCAAAAGTGTGGGTGGCATTGTGGTAATGCTCGGACGAATCGAGCAGTGCTTTTGAAGGAATACATCCCACATTGAGGCAAGTGCCGCCAAGCGTGGTATATTTTTCGATTATGGCTGTTTTTTTTCCAAGCTGGGCGCAACGAATGGCGGCCACATACCCGCCCGGCCCCGACCCTATCACTGCAACATCGTATTTCATTGGTAAATTTTTACTTTTTTGAAGAGGCAAAGGTAGAACAAAGCCTTAAAAACAGGGTGCCCCGCAGGGTTCATCCCTCATAAATTTTTCAATTTCCTCTGATTTTTTTGTTACCTAACGCTTGTTCAGTCACTTGAGTGATTTAATTTAGCTTCAGTTAAACAAAGCAGAATTTTATGAGCCAACTGAACGAACACCTTGATTACGCCAAAAATCTTTGGGAAAACGGACATCAGCACGACCATATTGAGCTGGAGCTTACCAAACGCGGCCTGCAGCACGAAATGGTGCAGGAAGTAATTAAACATATAAAAGACCTTCGGTATGCCAAGCGCAGAAGCCGCGGGATGAACCTGCTTACTGCAGGCTGTGTTTTTTTACTGCTTGGTTTTTTATGTACCCTGTTTGTTTCTTACTCCGATACCACTTTTCACTACACCCTTTACGGATTTACTATGCTGGGCATTTGCTTAGTGATGCTGGGTGTAGCCGATATAATGGGCTAACTGAATTATCACCTTTTGTAAAAACTCAAAGCCCGCACATGCGGGCTTTGAGTTTTATAACGTATTTAAAGCTGAATGTTTTCGGGAAACTTTGCCTGCAGTTGGCGGGGATGCAAACCGTGGACAGAATTCGTGGTAAATTTAGTTGTATTTATTATCAAATCGGCCTTCTGTAACATGGATCACCTCGCCTGTTGAAATATGTTTAGCATCAAAAGAAAATGTTCCGGAAAGTATAGAATTAACAGAGTCCAGTCGGTTAATGGTTAAGTCGCCAATGTAAATACTATCGGTATAATACATATCTTTACCACTTCTATAACTGCCCTTAGATATGTAGGATGTATTGGCACTTAACTCATAACTACCCTGTTTAAATGCGGTAAACTCACTAAGAGTAACTATAATGTCGGAGTGTGGCTCATACCCGTTGTTTGCAGAAATAACCATTCCTCCATTATGGTAATCAACCCACACCGTAGTAGGTAACCACACCTGTCCGTTTACTTTGCACCCAAAAGTATTGGCTCCTGTTTGCGTAATTGGAGGGAGCGTGTTGGAGGGTGGTACAGGTTTAAGCCATGCATCATCGGACTCAAAAAGCGAACACCCGCTTAAAAACGGGAAGAAAAAAGTACTCGTAATAAAAATCAGCGTTTTCGTTTTCATAACAGTTAGTTATTATTATAACAAAGCTAACAGCTAAATTCTGGTAAAAACAAATTTGTTAGAATTTACCCTAAGGGTAATTGAGGATAGACAACCTTAACCCGCAATTGGCCATTCCTATAAACCTGCTTTACTTTTATCTCCTGTTACTGATACATTGCTGGAAGTTGGCGCGTAGTAAATTTATTGTTTCCCCTCCAGAAACTCGCTCAGTTCGCGTTTGTACGAAGCAATGTTCAGTACATCGGCTACCTGAAAATAATTTTCCTTATCAATACAAAACTCATAGGCAAATTTGGCCATATCCATTTTATACGATTCAATACTCATGAGTTTAATGATGTCTTTTAGCTGGTTCACAGTGAAACATTTTTTACTGCGAATAATTTGTTTAATGGTGGTAACCTTGCTGCTCTCTACATATTGCTTAGAAATGGTGTTTTTAATAGCGGCCATATCTGCATCCGATACACTGCACGGAGGAGGCACCGGTTGCTCATCGCCTTTGGGCTTGTTTTGCTCCGCATAAAAAGCCATAAGTGCGTCCTGGTTGGGCTGGTGTTTAAACACCTGGATCATTTTGTTGTAATTGCCCTGATCGTAGCAGGTAGCAAAGGCTGCTTTGAGAAAATTTAAGCGCGAAGTTTCCAGTTCCATCACCAATGACAGTTTCATTAACTGAGCAGCCGATAGGCAATTGCCGTTTGCCACAGCCGTGGCGCTGTTAAATTTATCATTTTCGCTGGCGGCTGCTTTTACATTTTTGAGGTGGTACTCAAAATCGTTCTCTGCAATGGGCATTCCGCATCCTTTGTTCCCGGTGTACATGCGGTAATCGGGAAAAGTGATGTTTTTAAACGGATCTTCAGGCGCGGGTGGCGGTGTTGGTTTAGTTTCGGCCGGAGGCGGAACCGGACGAGATTTGCGTACAATTCCGTTTACAAAATCGTGCAGGCGAAACACCGTGGAGTAATAGGCAAACACATCGTACACATCGTAAAAATTATCTTTATCAAAGGTGTTTACATAAGCGGCTTTGCAAAATTCGAGGCGGTCGTAATCGTTTTCAAATGTCCCGGCAATTTGTTTTACCTGAGCGGTGGTGAGACAATTATTGGCTGCGACATTTTTTGCTTCGGTAAGTTTTCCCTGTGCCTGTGTTTGACTTTGTACCGTGCGGTACAGTTGCTGAAACAACAGGTTATTTACCGGTGAACCGCATTTGGTTTGCGCGTGTGTTGCAAAGGCGATGCTCAAAAAAATGAAAAGAGAAGTGCTTAATTTTTTCATATGCGAAATTTTTCGGGTGTTATTTTACAGTGGTAATGCCCAGATTAAAAAAGGTAAATGCCCATTGATCGGTTGCTTCGTCAATCAATTTCGAAGTTGGTTTTCCGGCTCCGTGTCCTGCTTTTTTATCAATGCGGATTAACACGGGATTATTACCTGCCTGGCAAGCCTGCAGGGTAGCAATAAACTTATATGAATGTGCCGGCACCACGCGGTCGTCATGGTCGGCTGTGGTAACTAATGTTGCCGGATAACTGACTCCCGGCTTCAGGTTGTGCAGCGGTGAGTATCGGAAAAGTGTTTTAAACCCGGCCGCACTATCGGCACATCCGTATTCGCCAATCCATCCCCATCCAATGGTAAACTTATGGTAACGCAGCATATCCATTACACCCACAGCAGGCAGAGCCACCTTAAATAATTCCGGTCGCTGGCATATTACTGCGCCCACCAACAGGCCTCCGTTTGAGCCTCCTTTTATTGCCAGTTTTTGTGGCGAAGTATATTTTTGTGCAATCAGGTACTCGGCTGCCGAAATAAAATCGTTGAATACATTTTGTTTTTTTGCAATCATGCCTGCTTCGTGCCATGTTTCGCCATATTCTCCGCCTCCACGCAAATTGGCCAGTGCATATACACCTCCGTTTTCTAAAAACACCAGGTTGGAAATGCTGAATGACGGAGTAAGGTTTATATTAAATCCGCCATAACCATATAACAGTGTTGGATTATTGCCGTCTAGAACCAACCCTTTTTTGTGTACAATAAACATAGGTACTTTGGTGCCGTCATTGCTGGTAAAGAACACCTGCCTGGTTTGATACTCGTCAAGGTTAAATTGTATCTCGGGTTTTTTATACAGCGTTGATTTGTTTTTGTCAATGCTATAGCGATAGATGTAAGAAGGGTATGTGAATGAGGTAAAGGAATAAAAAATTTCCTTATCGCTGTGCCGGCCGCCAAAACCACCAATGGTACCAAGTGTAGGGAGTTTTACTTCGTGAATTAATTTTCCGGTTGTATCGTACACATAAGCGTGGTTGGCTACATCTTTCATATACACCGCCAGAATTTTTCCGCCTGTGTACGAAGCCGATTCGAGCACATCTTTTCCTGCGGGTAAAATATTTTTCCAGGTATCTTCCCATGGTGCTTTTAAATCAACCAACACCAGCCGTTTGTTTGGGGCACTGCGGTTAGTCATCATCAAAAGTTTATCGCCAATATTATCTATCACTACGTTTTCGCTTACAAAATCATCGATAAACGGAATAAACTTTGAATCCTTTTTGGTGAGGTCCTTTATCCATACGGCATTTTTTGAAGCAGCTCCCTCCGATATGTGCATCACTAAGTAATGCTCGTCTTCGGTTACACTGATATCGTAATAACGCAGCGGTTTGGTGGCATCATGAAACACCAGCTGATCGTTGCTCTGGTCATCGCCTAATTTGTGATAATATACTTTGTGGTATTCATTCATAGCCGATAGTTCTTTCCCGTCAACCGGTGCATCGTATCGGCAATAATAAAATCCGTCACCCTGCCAGGCAACCCCCGAGAATTTAATCCATTTTAAATGGTCATTCGTTTTGGCTCCTGTTTCCAGATTAATTACAAAAAATTCATTCCAGTCGCTTCCTCCGCTCGATGTGCCATACACTGCAAATTTCCCTTTATTATCGGCAACAAAGGTGGTGAGCGAAACTGTTCCATCGGTCGACAAAGTATTGGGGTCAATAAGCACCCTTCCTTCCGTTTCCGGATTTTCCATCATGTACAATACACTTTGATTTTGCAAACCATTGTTTTTATACATGAAGAATTTATTCCCCGAGCAGAAAGGAGCGCTGTATTTCGCATAATTCCATAATTGTGTAAGACGCCCTTTTATTTTATCGCGGTAACTTACCTGATTAAGGTAGCCCATGGTAACGGCATTTTGTGCATCCACCCAATTTTTGGTAGAGTCGGCATTTTCGTTTTCGAGCCAGCGGTAAGGGTCGGCTACTTCTTTACTTCCATAACGGTCAACCTGATTTCCTTTAGGGGTGTTAGGGTACACCGGTTTGTTTTGAGCCAATAACCCATCGGGGATTAAATTCATTGTTACAGCCAGTATTAATGTGTTATACCTGATTTTTTTCATGCGCTTTCATTTCAGGCAAAGGTATAAAACTAAAAATGTTTTTCTTTGCACCAATGTTGTTGCGTTTTTACCGTACGCTTTCTTACCTCAATCTGGATGTAGTGGCGGGTGCAGTAATTTGTTCCTGTTTTGCCGGCAAGGTACTTAAGGTAACCGAACCCACTGCGGTGTACAATACCTGTCTGGCGCTTAGCATCTGGCTTGTGTACACCATTGACCGCCTTATTGATATTACCCGAAAAGAACGAACGCAACTGAGCAAACGCCATCAGTTTCATAAGGAATATAAACGCATCCTTTGGCCCGCAGTAATCATCGTATTTTCTCTGAACAGCTGGCTTGCGGTAACCCAATTGCCTTATGCCATGCTGGTGTTTGGGTTACTGGTAGTGTCGGGCGTGGCGGCTTACCTTATTGCCGTAAATATGCTTCCGGCCGGTACGGGCAAATGGTTTCAGAAAGAGCCGCTTATTGCCCTTGTGTACACTACCGGAGTGTGGGGAAGCAAACTTTGGCTGGTACCCGCGCTTTCCTTCAGGGCGTTTATGGTAATTGTAGTTCCCTTTTTTTTACTGGCACTTATGAACCTGCTGGTGTTTTCGTATTTCGAAACCGATACGGACAAGGAAAATAAACAACGGTCGCTACCCTCCCTGATTGGGCCTGAAACAACCGGAAAAATTATCATGTTATTGTTTGCCCTTGTGCTCACCATTAACCTCACTATGGTGCGCATGGATGCAACTCCCCTTTACCTTATGATTGCTATTACCCGCACCGCTATGGGCTTTATTCTTTTCGGGCTGTTTTACCGAAGTGAATTTTTTTACGAAAACGAACGGTACCGGCTTATAGGAGATGCGGTGTTTATGCTTCCGCTTATCCCGCTGTGGTTATATTTTTAGTGCTGCACCACTATTTTCCCGACAACTGTGTTTTTTCCGTTCAGTTTAAAAAAGTACAGTCCGTTCATCAGGTCCGAAGTGTTTAAAACAATTTCGCGCTGGCCCGGTTGAATGGTTTCACTATGTGCCGTTTTTCCCTGAATATCGAATACCGTCAACTGCGCTTGCTTAGTACAAATCTCCGGCAACTGAATCACCAGGGTATTGTGTGCCGGATTCGGATAAACAACCGCGGTAGTTGTTGAAGGATTCTGCTCAGGCGAAATACCTACCTGCAGCGTATTCCTCCAGATTCCGTCATTTTGGGTGGATACAAACAGGTATTGGGGTGTGGCAAAAAATTTACCTACGCTCACTCCGCCATATGGACCATTGTCAACAAAAATCCAGCTATACCCGAAGTTTATGCTCAGGTAAACCCCGCGGTTTGTGGCTGCAAATAATCGCTCTCCTACCTGGTCTACCACAAATAATTTTGGTTGCTCCGGAAGGTTTTGCCCTTTGGCGTTTACCCATTTTCCATTGACAAAATATTTAATGCTATCGGTAAAATTACGGCAAACAGACAAAAAATAAAATGACCCGGGTAATACTTTCAATACCTCAGAACCTACCGCAACCGGAACACCGGTATTCGCTCCGGTAAATGTTTCAGCATTGTCGGTTGAAATAAATATTTTGGAATAGCCCAGCGCATCCTTTCCCTGAATCATAAGGGTATCTCTTGCCCCTATAATGGAAGTTACAGAGCCAACACCCGTAGTTAATTCAACCGGAAGTTTGCTGTGTACGTTTTCAAAACTCTGCCCGTAATTGGTAGTTCGGTACACAAAAACATTGCTGCCTGTGCGGTTACGGATAAACAGCGTTGAATCGTTGCTGCCAATCAAATCAAATTCATATATCCCCGATGGAACTGAGCAACGTGTCCAGCTTACTCCATTATTTGCCGACTGATACAACCGCATGGTATCGCCCAAATGCACTTTGAGGGAAGCATATACGCGGTCGCGGGTTTTGATAATATCGTTTACAAAAATTTCGGGGCTGTCAATTCCGGTGTTTGATAAATTCCAGTTAAGTCCGTTATCGGTTGAACGAATTATCCCTTTATAGGAAAAGGATGTGAGAAGTGCATTGCCCGAGGCCAGTGAAAAAGTGGACTTGCTTGCATACAATCCGCCCGACCGTTTTCCCCAGTTCAATCCTCCGTTTGACGAATAGAAATTTTCGTAATAAAATACAGCCATCATATCATTGCCTCCCATCCACACCACCTGCTGCATCATGGGAAACTGTACTCCGAAAGGGGCAGGTAATTTGAGCCAGTTCAACCCCTGATCGTAGGAGATATACATATTAGGTTTGAAATACGGATTGTAATCAATGCCGCATACAATTAATTTGTTGTTGTAATAATACAGGTTGTACAGCTCGGCCCTCGGATAAATGGTATTTACCGAATCTTCCCAAACGCCATTGGTTAAATTAAGACGGTAAATACCGGTATAATCAACAATGGCATATACATAATTAGAAGTAACAGCAGTATCACCTGCAAAACTTTCAAGTACGGCACCCGGTGGTAAATTAAGGGTAGGGAAATGGGTGATAGTTAATCCGTCAGTTGTGGTGTAAAGCGAATCGGGCCCCCGGTCAATAATTACAAAATCATTTCTTACTTTATAAACATGCGGGCGTTTGGTAAAAATATGTGAACCGCTGGTCCAGGTTTTCCCGTAGTCGGCAGAGCTGAACATTTTCCACTGGTTTCCCGGTGTTTTGGCTGTTACCACTATACTGTTTCCTAAGGTAAACACACGGTCAATATACTGACGTAAATCTCCGGGGTCGGTACAGCTGGTCCACGTTACTCCCGCATCGGTTGATTTTGCCAGTCCGTAAGTAGTTGCGGCAAATAACGTATCGTTAAGCTGAGTGAGCCAGTTAATCTCGGTCGAGTTTTCAATGCCTATCCCGTTGCTGGTATATGTCCATTGCAGTCCTTTGTTGGTGGTTTTAAAAATACCGCCTCTCGCTCCTGCATACAACACTCCTTTATGGTAAAGGTAACTGCGTATATCCCCTCCTTCCAGTTCACCATTGAGCATTTGTGTCCAATTGCTGATTTGCGCCATAGAGCTATACCCCGAGGCAATGAAACAAACCAGTAACAACACTTTTTTAGAAAATATTCTTGGCATCATACAGGCGAAAATACGATGCATTTACCCACATATTTCAATCACTCAACGAAAACGATGATATATATCAAAGCTAATAATGACGTAAATCATTCTTTTTCAAGCAGAAGTTATGGTACCTTTGATTTGGTAATTTATTTATTGTGTGTGCTGAACTAAATTAATTTTTATCGTTATGATTAAAAAAATTCTGGTCCCCACTGATTTCTCCAAATGCGCAGAAAATGCAGCAAAATTTGCCGGAGAGATTGCCTTAAAATTTAATGCCGAAATAACCCTCTACCACATTTATACCATTCCTGTTGTTGACCCGGTTGTTCCGGCCGGTTCGCTTGATAGTATGATTCAGGAAATGGAAAACTCTTCGCACGCCAATCTGAAAAAAGCCATTGAAAAAATTCAAAAGGCATTTCCGGGTGTTGCGGTAAAAGGAAAAACAAAAAGCGGTTTTGCCGTTCCCGAAATTATTTCACACGCCAAAAAATCGAAACATGATTTGATTGTAATGGGTACCACCGGAGCCAGCGGTATAGAAGAACTTTTGGTAGGAAGCAACACTGCGAGTGTGCTCGAAAAATCGGAATGCCCCGTACTGGCCATCCCTGCAAAAAGCAAATACTCCGGCATTAAATCAATTCTGTACACAACCGATTTAACCATGCCCGAAGGAAAAACGTTTGGAGGCCTTATTGACTTTGCCAAAGGATTTGGTGCAAACATTACCGTGTTGCATGTAAAAAATGAACTCGACCGCTATTTTACAATGAGTGAAATACGCTTTGAGAATTATGGAAAAATGGCCGGCTACTCCAAAGTGAAATATGATGAGGTGAAAAGCGAAAAAATTTACGATGCCCTAAATAAATATATCAATCAGGGAGATTTTGATGTAGTAGCTATGGCCACCCACCACCGCGGTTTTTTTGATAAAATATTCCATCGCAGCCTCACCAAGCGAATGGCCTATCATACCAAAACACCTTTACTTACCTTTAGAAAAGACTAATTTCATATTGCTGATTTAATTGATTCGGGCGGAGGCACTTGTTGTCTCCGCCTTTTTTGTAAATTCTTCCTTTTCGTAAGTGACGCAAAACTCCTACCTTTGCGCCTCATTTTTTTACCGCATGATCTCAGTATCAAATCTTTCTCTTCGCTATGGCAAGCGTGTACTTTTTGATGAAGTAAATATCAAATTTACGCCCGGCAACTGCTATGGTATTATCGGAGCCAACGGAGCCGGAAAATCTACGTTCCTCAAAATTCTTTCGGGCGAAATTGACCCCAGCACCGGAGAGGTTTCCATAACCCCGGGCGAGCGCATGAGTGTGCTTAGCCAAAACCACTTTGCTTTTGATGCATTCCCTGTGTTGCAAACCGTGCTTATGGGCAATAAAAAACTATGGGACATTATGCATGAAAAAGATGCCATTTATGCTAAACCCGATTTTAGCGAAGCCGATGGTCACCGGGCCGGAGAACTGGAACATTTATTTGCCGAAATGGAAGGATGGAATGCAGAAAGTGATGCCGCCAATTTATTAAGCAGTTTGGGGGTAAAAGAAGAATTGCACACGGTGCAAATGAGCGAACTGAACGGAAAGGAAAAAGTACGTGTATTGCTGGCTCAGGCACTTTTTGGTAACCCAGATATTTTGCTGCTCGATGAGCCTACCAACGATTTGGATGTGGAAACCATAAGCTGGCTCGAAGATTTTCTGGCCGATTTTCAAAACACGGTAATTGTGGTGTCGCACGACCGTCACTTTCTTGATGCCGTGTGTACCCATATGGCCGATATTGATTTTGGTAAAATTCAGCTCTACACGGGTAACTACACTTTCTGGTACGAGTCGAGTCAGTTAGCCCTGAGACAACGCTCCGACCAGAATAAAAAGATTGAAGACAGGCGTAAGGAGTTGCAGGAATTTGTAGAGCGTTTTAGTGCCAATGCCTCTAAATCGAGGCAGGCAACCAGCCGTAAAAAATTATTGGATAAGCTGGTGATAGATGATATTAAACCATCAACGCGCAAGTATCCCGGAATTATTTTCAGAGCCGAGCGCGATTGCGGAGACCAGATTTTATTAGTGGAGCACCTGAGCAAAAAAGCAGCTGACGGAACCGTGTTTTTTAACGATGCCAGTTTTACCCTGAACAAAGGAGATAAAGTGGCCCTGCTGGGTCGCGATCATCAGGCCATTTCCACCATGTTTGAAATTTTGATGGGCAACCAGCAAGCCGATAGCGGCTCTTATACCTGGGGGCAAACCATTACACGCTCCTATCTTCCCAATGAAAACGCTTCCTTTTTTAACGGTGACGATAACCTGATTGACTGGCTTCGTCAGTTTTCAGCCGAAAAAGATGAAACCTATATCCGCGGCTTTTTAGGAAAAATGCTTTTCTCGGGAGAAGAGGTTTTTAAAAAATCGAACGTGCTTTCGGGTGGCGAAAAAGTACGCTGCATGATTTCGCGCATGATGCTTACCAATGCCAATTGTTTGCTTTTGGACGAGCCCACCAACCACCTCGATCTGGAATCGATTACCGCGTTTAACAATGCACTCAAAGAGTGGAAACATATTATTTTGCTTACCTCGCACGACCATGAGTTTATGCAAACTGTTGCCAACCGCATTATTGAATTAACACCAAACGGCATTTTGGATAAACGCATGACTTATGATGAGTACTTAGCCGATGAAAACATCAAGATTCAACGTGCGTCTTTGTATGATCAACAATTGAGCATGTAAACAACAGCTTATGCGCATTGAAAAAATCTCTTTGTTGTTCATAATGCAGGTACTTTTTCTTTTGCCCTTTTGTTCCGTTTCATTAGCCCAAACTGGGTATCAACTAACTTCAACCGCTCTATTCAGTATCGCAATTAACACGGAAGGTGGCTTGTACGTACTTAAAGAAAACGGGCTATATGCAGTTGTAAAATTCAACCACACTAATTATGGGCCTAATTCACATACTTATGACCTTTTGTTTTTTGACAAGCAAAGTTTGCAGCTGAAACAACTTATTACTTTTGCAGAAATGGAAAAGGACCTGATAGAGCTAACAAATATCAGATTGTATGGAGATACCGTGGAAACAGTGGGCAGTCGGTTTCTGAAAAAGGATAATAAACGCACTGCATTCAAAAAAAGGTTCGTGAAAGGCGAGCTGACGGATGATGAGCAAACGACTTTCCCTCCTGAACCTTCACAGCCCGTAAAGTACAAATATTTTGAAGACTACGAATGTATTGGAAAACTGGGCGACAGTGCTTTTGCCTTTTCACACCGAAAGATTTATGCAACCGTTTCACCGTGGACACAGATAGACTTTTTTGACCAACGTAAAGTATATACATATGATTACGTGAAAAAAGACATTAAAACTTATGAGTTCCCCAAATTCAAAAACTCGAATAAAAAAGTATATGAGGAGGTACACTTTGAAAAAGACTCTTTCATAGTAACAGGACTCTACACTGACACCACACTCCACTCACGCATTACCGGTATTTACCAAGCCAACCTTTACAAGCAATCTATCAGCTATTGCCCTTTAATGCAACTTTCAGGTAGCAACTGGGTTGAAAAAGGAATTGACGAAGTGTTGGCCTGGAATAAATACAGCTTCATGCTTGACAGTTGCAGCATTGATATACACGAACTGGCCGACCAAAATTTTTTAATTGCTTGCTATAAAAGGGAAGGTGCGGCATGGGCAAAAAAGATTAGCAATTATTCTACACGTGGACCTTATCCAAATTATGCACGAGTGGGCAACGCGGTGATTATATTAGGTTATGATTTCAGAGATCGAAATGGTTTGTTACCAGTAAATAAATACCATGAAAATGAAGTGGTGTACGTTAGGTTTCATTATGTGAGCCATGATGGTTTAATTCATCAACTTAAGGGAGAGCCTATAAAGGACTTCTATGACATTTACTTTTATCCCGAAAGCCTGATGGAAATAGATTCACACAACTTCGGCATATTCTATTACGATAAGGAGAAAGCTTCTCTATGCTTGTATAAGTTCACTATTATTTAGCCATTCATCGCCACCAAAAATTCTTCATTGTTTTTGGTATCCTTCATATAGCGCAATACTAAGTTCATGGCTTCTTCGGCATTCATATCGGAGATGTGATTGCGCAGTACCCAAATTTTCTGCATCACGCTCTTATCGAGTAATAAATCTTCGCGTCTGGTGCTTGACGAAACAATATCAATAGCAGGGAAAATACGCTTGTTGCTTAGTTTGCGGTCGAGTTGCAACTCCATATTACCGGTACCTTTAAATTCTTCAAAAATCACTTCGTCCATTTTCGATCCGGTTTCAATTAAGGCTGTTGCAACAATGGTTAACGAACCGCCTTTTTCTATTTTACGGGCTGCCCCGAAAAAGCGTTTTGGTTTGTGCAATGCATTGGCGTCAACCCCGCCCGATAGTACTTTTCCCGATGCAGGCTGCACGGTATTAAACGCGCGGGCCAGTCGGGTAATGGAGTCGAGCAAAATCACCACATCGTGTCCGCATTCAACCAATCGTTTGGCTTTTTCCAATACAATATTGGCCAGTTTCACGTGTTTATCGGCCGGCTCGTCAAAGGTAGAAGCCACCACTTCGGCATTTACACTGCGGGCCATATCGGTAACCTCCTCGGGCCGCTCGTCTACCAGCAATACAATCAGGTAAACTTCGGGGTGATTGGCTGCAATTACGTTGGCTATTTCTTTCAGTAAAACCGTTTTTCCGGTTTTTGGCTGGGCTACAATTAAACCACGCTGTCCTTTTCCAATAGGTGCAAGCAAATCAATAATGCGGGTGGCATAAGTACTTTTTACACCGCCCAGTTTTAATTTTTCATCGGGAAACAATGGCGTAAGGTGTTCAAACGAAACCCGGTCGCGCACCTGTGCAGGCGGCCTTCCGTTAATCACATCTACACGGGTGAGTGCAAAATATTTCTCCCCTTCCTTAGGCGGGCGAATACCTCCGCGCACGGTGTCTCCGGTTTTTAACCCGAACATTTTTATCTGTGCCGGTGGTACGTAAATATCATCGGGCGATGGCTGGTAATTGTAATCGGAGCTGCGCAAAAACCCATATCCGTCAGGTATCATTTCAAGCACGCCTTCACTTTGTACAATACCATCCAGTTCGGCATATACATTTTGCTGCTGCTGATTTTGCTGATTATTATTGTTCCAGTTATTTCCATTTCCACCGTTGCGGTTGTTTTGCTGAAACGGCCTGCGCTGGTTGGGGTTGTTATTCTGCTGGTCGCCCTGATTATTCTCCGTTGAATTGCCTTCTTCTTTTTTCTCGGTCGCTTCCTCTTTGGGCTCTTCGGCCATTATTACCTGAGGAGCCGCTTCGGTTACCTCGGCTGTTTCCGACCCGGACTCTTCGCTTTTGTCCGATTTTTTTGTACGGGTTTTACGTTTAGGTTTTTCTTCGCCCTGCGGAACCGAAGGCTCTACGGGCTTACCTCCCTGCGCCACTACAATGGCGTTAATCAACTCTTCTTTCGACAGCCCTTCGGTTTTTTTAATTTTAAAACGGGCGGCCAGTTCCCTCAACTCCGAAATGAGGAGGTCATTGAGCAATGAAGCATCTAACATGCGTAAACTATTTTTTTTGAATACTAAACTTGGGCATTGCT
Organism: Bacteroidia bacterium; assembly: GCA_019695215.1. GTDB lineage: Bacteria > Bacteroidota > Bacteroidia > UKL13-3 > UKL13-3 > JAGPCK01. The sequence continues at coordinate 14,310 of JAIBAK010000030.1, forward strand.
GCCGGGGTTGCTTTTTTTTGTTTGAAAGATTAGCGGATTATTTTAAAAACAGAATCGAGCTAAAGAGGTCACTGATGGAACTCCGCCACAAGTATAGGTATTTGTTTGGATTTTACCAAACCTGCTGCATTTTTTTCGCATCGGGCTGACCATTAACCCAAAAAAGCACCCAAACCCTGCCAACGGAAACAGCCTCACCCAAGTGCGCAGGGGCACCCTGAGCGTAGCCGAAGGGGCCCTCGCACTCGCGCGCTCCCGATTACTATCGAGGTGTAAAGCGTGTGTAAGAATAAAAATGATTAATTACTGTATAGTATATTTGTCTGATGTCTGAACGTTACAGATTTTACGGAAAAGAAAATTTTTATTCTAAAACTTCAACATACTTGGGTAATGTAAGCGCACGCGTTGCAAAGCAAGCGCGAGTTGGTAATCCCGATGGTGAAGCTGCGGATGACGCTGAAAAAATCATCAAAACCCCAAGAAAAAGAAAATAATTAATGCGTAATTTCAAATGAAAAAAGTAGTAATTTATTTGATGTTCTTACTTTTAAGCACTGATACAACCTATGCTCAAAAGTACTTTCCAGATATTTATTTGCAACAAAGAGCTGAGGAGAATATTTTGTTGAACCGCATCTTATCCACGCAACCCTATGTAAAAGGATGCCTAGATTCTAATTATTTTATTCGAAGATTTAATGGCCTTGACATTCCTTATATTACTTTAATCGGGTGTGAGCTTCCCCCCTTGGATATCACGATCTATAATAAGATTCCCTACCCTCAAAAGGGTTATCAGTTGTATTCGATCCGGTATCCGGTATTTGAGCAAAATTGTAGAGATATGAATAAGAAAATTGATTTAAAATATCCAAGCTATTTTGCATCTGATTTTTTAGTCGGTTATGATTCATCAAAAAAGGAAGTAATCTTTATTAGTGGAGACTTTTATTGTAATAAAATTGCCCAAGATTTTCATTTTAACATCAATCAACCGAAATCTGATTCATTAGTAAACTTCGTATTACTAAAGACGTACAGATGGAGAATTGAAAAGCTAATATACGATTCAACTGTAAATGGGTGGCACTATTACAAAGGGTATTATAATCTGCCCTTTAGTAAGGGCGTTCTATGTGAACGATTTATTGTTAAAGTAAAAATAAACAACCCCGATATTGTTATTGTTGAGGAAAATCTTAAAAACAAAGAGTGTTGGGAGGGTAAGTAGGGTAGGTAGTGTTCCAATTTGCCCCATGCTGTCGCAGGTTTGCAACCTGTGACAGGAAATAACAGAAGTTTATAACTTCAGCAACGGAAAGCACCGCTGGAAAAATGGCCTGTTTAAAATTGAATTGTTGTACTAAATTTGATTAATGAGTTTGAAACAGGTATCCGTATCAAATTGCAATCTTGAGTTTAGAGTTGAGCTTCGAAGCCACGCGAAAGGATTCGTAAATGTAACTTTGATAGAATGAAAGGGAATAGTAATGAATAATGGCACGAGCTGCAAGTTCGCGCCAGCATGGGATAAAAAACTAAAACCTTCGAAGGCGATACGGAGGATTGTTATATCTCGCAGAAAAACGCATACAGATCTGCGCAAATCTGCGGATTCAGCGGGAAACTTTCCTGCCTTTAAGCCGGGTTTACCAAAGCCTCTGCCCATTTGCTGCTCATGGCCACAATTGAATTCGGGCTTCGACCAAAAATGTTCACCAGTAAATTCAAATCGTTGCACTGTTTTACGGCCTGCTCCAGTAATATTTCTTCTACGTTTCCCCAGGGCTCATGCGCCCGTGGATTTTGTTTACGTAATTCGCGCACGGCTTCGCTTACTGTTTCATCCGGCTTTTGAAATGGAATGGCCTTTACTGCACTTCTGAGTTTTTGCTCTCCGTCAGTGCCCAATTTATTAAATACCTCCTGCTGAAAATACAACTCAGCTTTTGCTCTCCTCTCCAGCCGTTCCTGTTCCCCGGGCCTGCCCATACGTTGTGCTTCTTTATGTTCACGCTCGTATGGTTCGTAAAAAGGCTTTATACGTTTGCTCACCTGCTCATAGGTCATGTATTCCTGCAATATTCCCCCAAATGAAACCTTGGGCACTATGGAGGCGTACGATTTTCTGTCGCTGCCAATTAACACATAAGCCACCGTGGCCGAAGTAAACCGCAGTCCTTTTGTTTTTAATTCATTCATGTATTCCACCAGATTTTCTTCGCTCAGCACCTTGTTTATCTCGGGGGCTTTTTCTTTTTCGGGCTTTGGAAACTGTTTGGTAATTTCTAAGAAGCGGTATCCGTATTTTTCCATTTTGCTGTGCGACACCCCTGACACCTGCATCATTTCGGCCATAGTATGCGGAACATCCGTGCTCATTTGTACCAGCGAGCTGTCGTTAAAAATAATGTATGGCGGCATGTGCAAATCATCGGCAACCTGTTTTCGCAGTTTGCGCAGCGCTTCAAAAATTTCGTCCTTATGTTCATTTACTCCGCGTTGACTTGCGGCATGCGTTGCTTTGCGTGCAGGTTCAAAATCATTTTCTACCTGATGCAGTGGTAATTCAAATTTTCCTCTCAAAATTAATTCCCCGAAAGGAGTAACCCGCAACACATTTCCCTCGTGGTAGGCAATTTCCATTACCCCCAGCTGAATCATTTGCATCAGATATTGCTGCCATGTTTTACTGCTAAGGTCGGCACCAGCACCATACGTTTTTATTTTATCCAGATTGCGCTCATAAATTTCTTTGTGCCTCATACCGCGCAATACATCAATTAACAAATACACTCCCGCCTGTTCCCCGGCCAGATGAATACGGGATAAAGCCGAGAGGGCCTTTTGCGCCAGTACTGTTCCGTTAAACGTGGCGGGCGGATGCAGGCATATATCGCAGTTGCCGCAATTCTCGGTATGCTGCTGACCAAAATAATTCAGCAAAATGCGTCTGCGGCAGTGACGGGCTTCGGCAAATTCCTGCATGCGTTTTAGTTTTTCCAGATTTATTTCGGGTTGTCCGCTGCCCGAAGCAAAATCGCGCAGCATCATTACATCACCCAGACTGTAATACAAGACGGTATCGCAGGGCAAACCATCCCTGCCGCCCCGTCCTATTTCCTGATAATAGTTCTCAATAGATTTGGGAAGGTTGTAGTGCATCACAAAACGTACATTGCTTTTATCAATTCCCATCCCGAAAGCAATGGTGGCACATACTACCTGTAAATCGTCATTGATAAATTTTTCCTGCACGCTGTTTCGTTGCTGCGAATCCATACCTGCATGATAGGCTCCGGCTTTTATACCCATATTTCTTAATTCAATTGCCAGCGCATCTACGGTGTTGCGGGCGGTGCAGTAAATAATGCCGCATTGATTGGGATGCTTTTCTAAAAAACGGGCAATGTCTTTTAACTTATCCTTTTTCTTAAGCCCCTGTTTTACGGCCAGACTTATATTTGGCCTGTCAAATGAAGCTACAAACAGTTGCGGTTCTCTTAAACCTAAAAGTGATAAAATATCCTGGCGGGTAATTTTATCGGCTGTAGCGGTTAATGCCATGATGGGAGTCTGTGCAAATTTTTCGCGGAGCTTATACAGGTCTTTATACTCGGGCCTGAAATCGTGTCCCCACTGCGAAACACAATGAGCCTCGTCAATTGCAATAAGCGAAACGGGCACCTGCGAAAGAAAACCATCGAGCATGGAAAGCGTTTTTTCGGGCGACATATACAACAGTTTAATTTGCCCGTGCAGGCACCTTGCGGCTACTTCCTGCTCCTGTGCATAAGATAAACTGCTGTTTAAAAAAGCTGCCTGAATGCCGTTGGCCACCAAAGCATCCACCTGATCTTTCATTAACGAAATAAGGGGTGATACCACCAGGGTAATTCCCTCCTTCATCAAGGCGGGTATCTGGTAACAAATGCTTTTACCGCCACCGGTGGGCATAAGCACCAGACAATCTTTGTTGCCGATTACGTGATGAATAATTTGATGCTGCAGCCCGCGAAAAGTTTCGTAGCCAAAATATTTTTTAAGTAATTGCTGTTCCTGTGTCATGTGTTGCTGATGGTTTTTCATTTTGCTCCTTGTTTGTCTGGCTGCGTTTACCGAAGCCCTTCCTCATATTTTTCTCATTAGATAAAATAATCAGTTGCTCAAAGTTCTCCTGAATTAAGGCAAGCTTTTTTTGTTTACTCCAACCTTTAATTTGTTTCTCCCGTTTTATTGCCAGATTATAATCAGTAAATGCTTGACAGTACTTCAACACGACCGGTCTCTTATCAAAAGTATAAGCTCCACTATTTAAACCCATATTGTGTTCATTAAGTCGTCTGTCTATATTATTAGTTACACCTGTATAAAAAGAACCATCCGTGCATTCTACAAGGTAAACATAAAGCAATTTAAAACACTTCATTTTTAACTTTATTAAAATCACACCAAGTTTACCCGGTAACGAATCAGCTAATGATTGCTAAATTAATTCGTCACTTCGGTAAACTCGGTGTGACTATGCTTTGTCAGGCTGAGTTTACCGAATCCTTAGTCTTTCTTCCCGCCAATCATCAGCAATTCGTTTACGATGATTTCGGTACTGTACCGTTTGTTTCCTTCTTTATCGGTGTAATTGCGGGTGCTCAATTTCCCTTCTACCGAAATCTCACTTCCTTTTTTCAGGTATTTAGCTACCACATCGGCCTGCTTGCCCCATACCACCAGGTTGTGCCACTGGGTATCGGTAATTTTTTCGCCTTCGGCATTGCGATAGGTTTCGGAAGTGGCAAGCGAAAATTTCGCCATTTTTTTGCCGCCCTTTAATTCTTTTACGTCAGGATTTTGTCCGATGTGGCCCAGGAGGCGTACACTGTTTCTTAAATTGTTCATACGAGTTTTAATTTTTTATGTGTTATTAATTTATTTACCCGCATCAGGCTCCAAATCTCGGTGGCGCCTTCCGAACCGGCAACCTTACTGCGGCATCAACGAATTGACGATACAAAGGTGGGGCTGACTGAAAAACTTAGTCGTATAAGAAACGCATAGAAACGGGTAAAATGAAATTACCCGTGTACAAACGGATAATTAAACTTTTCTTCGAAGCAGGAGAAAGGAGTTTTTAGCAATGAAACAGGATGATTCTAATGCTTAAAATGCCTGATTCCGGTAAACACCATGGCGAGCCCGTTGGCATTGCAATAATCAATGCTCAGCTGATCTTTGATAGAACCTCCGGGTTGCGTAATGGCCGTAATGCCGGCCTTGTGGGCTACCTCTACACAATCGGGGAAAGGAAAAAAAGCATCGGAAGCCATCACGGCACCATGCAAATCCAATCCGAATTCACCGGCTTTATTAATGGCGTGGTGCAGGGCATCAATGCGCGAAGTGTGTCCGCAACCAATACCCACCAATTGCCCGTTTTTAGCCAGCACAATGGTGTTTGATTTGGCATGTTTAACAATACGAACGGCAAAAAGCATATCGGCTGTTTCCTGTACAGTAGCGTTTTTTTGTGTAGCAGGTTTCAGCATGTCGGCTGTTTCGCTCACTTCGTCTTTATCCTGCACCAGCACTCCGTTCAGCAGCGATTTGTACTGAAGTTTACTTTTAGCATATGGTTTTTGCACCAGTAAAATGCGGTTCTTTTTACTTTTCAGAATTTCAAGCGCACCGTCATCATATCCCGGAGCCAGCAACACTTCAAAAAACAAACTATCCATTTCCTGTGCAGTTTCTTTATCGATGTTGCGGTTGCAGGTAATCACTCCGCCAAAGGCCGAAACGGGGTCACCGGCCAGTGCATCTTTCCATGCCTGCTTCAGCGTATCGCGCTGGGCAAGTCCGCAGGGGTTGGTATGTTTAATAATGGCAAAAGCCGGTTGCGTAAACTCGGCTACCAGTTCCGAAGCGGCATCGGCATCTACCAGATTATTGTACGAAAGTTCTTTGCCGTGCAGCTGAGAAAACACTTCATTCATTTCTCCGAAAAACACTGCCTGCTGATGCGGATTTTCGCCATAGCGCAGCGTGGTTCCGTTGAGGTAACTTTGTTTGAACTCGTGTTTACTTCCGCCATTAAACCAGTTGAAAATACGGGTATCATAATGCGAAGTAATATTGAAAGCCTTCGCAGCAAATTGTTTTCTGTCGGGTTTATCACTGAAACCGTTTTTTGTGTTCAGCAGGTTTAACAAATCAGTATAACTGCTTTTGTGAGCCACAATCAGCGTATCGGCAAAGTTTTTAGCCGCAGCTCTTATTAGCGATACTCCTCCAATATCTATTTTTTCAATGATGGTTTGTTCATCAGAGGTATTTTTTACGGTTTCTTCAAACGGGTACAAGTCTACAATTACCAGATCAAGCATCGGAATTTCGTATTGCGCAGCTTCCTGCATATCCTGTGCATTTTCTCTGCGGGCCAGTATGCCGCCAAATACTTTAGGGTGGAGGGTTTTTACACGTCCTCCCAAAATAGAAGGATATCCGGTAACTTTTTCTACAGCCACCACCGGAATGCCGAGTTGTTCAATAAAATCCTGTGTGCCTCCGGTAGAGTGAATGATTACCCCCAGCTCGTGCAGCCTGCGCACCACGGGTTCCAGTCCATCTTTATAAAATACAGAAATTAATGCGTTGCTAATTTTTTTGGCCTGGCTCATATGCAAATTTTAATGAGCCGCAAAACTACTTCATTGGCCGCTGTTGCGAGGAAGATTTTTTCAGAACTTATTCACCTTTTCCCTCGGCTACTGTTTTCAGTTTTTGCAAACTCACTTGCATATCAGAGCCCTGACGCTCGGTAACTGATTTAAGGGAAAAACGTGCAAATGAATTGTAACCCACATCGCCCGAATCGACCCAGGTAACCTGCGTGGCGTTTCCCACAGCTTTTACCAGAATATCCCCGTCAGTACTAAACTCGCCATCGGCTGTGGTTATTTCATAGCGGATTCCTTTATTTATCTGTGATGATTTTATTTTAAACGTAATATCTACCAGCGGGCCTTTCATTACAATGGCCGAATTTTCTCCGGCAATAGGGCCTGAAAAAATATACTTATAATTGGTATCGGGCGACTGCCAGCTCATCCATTTATTCCATTTGGCTGGGGTATTGATATAAGTAAATACACTATCGACCGGAGCCTGAATGGTAACCGTTTTTGAAACAACAAATTGATTTTCAAAAAGCAGAGAAACCAAAAAAACAGCCAATATAAAAAGGGCGATACCGATAAATGTGTTGCGAATGCGGGTAATAATCATAACAGGAGCAAAACTACGCGTTATTTGGAAAAGCCCAAGCCAATGGTTTGCATCAGATACCCGCCTTTGCCTTCTATTCCGGGCCGCATCCCCACCTCGAGCCGGTAGGATATATTAAGTCGCGGAAAATCAACACAACCTGTTTTTTCAAAAATAATCCGGGCTCCCAGATTCTGAGTTTTAAATCCACCTGTCCCGGTAACATTGTAGGGTACCCCGTTATAAAGTATCTGATCCAAGGCGATGGTGGGGCAATACAACACATCGAGGTACACATTGCGGATAAATGAAATTTCTTCCTCTTCTCCTTTGGCCGAAGTATAAAATACGCGCAGCAGTTTTGAAACCGAAATTCCTCCGTAAAATCCATTTGCCCGGCACACCGTATAAACATCTGCCGTATCCGGAAAAGTGAAAGGGACACCCGTTCCGGCCGGTTCTCCGGCAAGGCCACCCTTGGCCGAGGTTTGGTCTATGGTTTGGCTCCAGCTATAAATCCCCGCTCTTAATCCAACCATAACACGGGCGGGCAGGTATTGCGGGGTAAAGGTGTACATAGTGTCCTTTTCAATGGGGTCAACATAAAATTCAGTTCCCGGCCAGGCAAATACCCTTGCTTTAGCGTAACCGGTGTAGTTAAAAAATAATCCGAATCCTGCCTCATACTGAAAAAAAAGTTTGGTAGCATTTTGCGAAGAAACAACTCCTTTGGTGGCATTGTAGTGGTTTAAATCAAAAAGCGATTGCTTAAACGAACCCTGCAGCGATAAAACCCGGGGCAACAATACTTCGGCCTTTGCCCCCATACCAAAATTAAGTGAATTGGCCTGATTGTACTCGAGGTAATATGGTTGTGCATGTAAAATTATTGTGGTGCCGTCCGGGTCCCATGTCAAAGAAGAGTCTTCCTCTTGGGTATTTTGGGCAGCGGCAAAAAAAGTACATAACAGCAACAACACTAAATAAAGGAAGCGGAGCGGGTGTAGGGGCATTTTGAGTTTCTTGTAATAATTGCGGTGAAAATAATGCATTATTGCGTATGCAACAAATATCTATGATGGCAAGGTGTAAATGTTTGTTTTCCTTTTGTTTTCTTCTTGTATTGATTTCCGGGGTACAAGGTCAGGACCACGAGGCGAAAGCCGTTAAGGTGGTCGACTTTCTGGTGAAGCACCGTTTTGACTCGGTTTATTCCATGTTTTCGGATGAGGTGAAGGAAGGTTTTTCGCTGAACAACCTCACCCTTACCTGGAGTGAATTTGAAAGGCAGGGTGGTGGTTTAATTAAACACGGATACCCGCGCATGGACTACCTGATGGGAAACGAAGTATGGCTTACCGAAATTAATTTTACCAAGGTAACCTATGATTTGGTATTGAGATTTGACGGCACCGAACAACTTTCGGGCTTTCGTATTTCCCTGCCGGCTGCAAAATGCAATTATCGTGACCCCGAGTATGCAAAGGGCGCTTTTTCTTATAAAGAAATTAAAACCTTTGTGGTATGCGGCAGCTATAAACTGCCCGCCATACTCACCCTTCCGGTAACCGCAGTAAAAGTTCCGGTGGTGGTAATGGTTCACGGTTCGGGGCCAAATGATATGGATGAAACAGCGGGTAATTATAAAACATTTCGCGATATGGCGCTGGGTTTGGCTGCAAACGGAATTGCCTCGCTGCGGTACGAAAAACGTTCGCGTGTGTACGGAAATAAAATGGCAGCCGATATGGAAAATTTTACTGTAAAAGAAGAGGTGACAGACGATGCCCTTGCTGCCGTTAAACAAGTTTCAGTTATTCAGGAAATTGATGCAGAAAAGATTTTTTTAATGGGGCACAGTTTGGGTGCTTTACTGGCTCCGCGTATTGCTGCGCAAACCAATTTGCTGCATGGAATAATTATGCTGGCCGCAAATGCCCAACCGCTGCAAAATGTGGTGCTGGAACAATATGAATACCTCACCGCCCTCGATACTACAGCCACTGAACAGGAGAAAAAAGAATTTCTGGAAGAAACCCGTACCAAAATAAATCAGTTAAACGATACAGCTTCCGTTAGAAATATGAAGGCTGAAGATTTGTTATTAGGGCTCCCGGCAACCTACTGGTTAGATTTAATTAACTACCACCCGACCGAAGTAGCAAAAAAACTCTCGGTACGCCTGCTTATTGTGCAGGGCGGCAAAGACTATCAGGTTACTCCTAAAGAATATGCACTTTGGCAAAAAGCCCTGAAGAAAAAGAAACACACCGCCTTTATATTTTTTCCTGAGTTGAATCACCTGATGGTGCCTTCGGTGGGCAAGCCCGCACCCGCTCAATACACCCAAACCAAAGGGAATGTTCCGGAGGAATTAGTAAAGCAATTAGTGAGCTGGATAAATTCGAAAAATTAAAAATCAGGAGAGCAGTTTTTGCCTTAGTAAAAACTCAAGCTGCTCGTTTACTCTGAGTAGCTGAGAAATTAAGTCCTTGTTTTGCTCCCTGAGCGAGAACACTTCATAGCCGTTTCTGAAAACAGCTCTTAATTGTTGTTCGTCCCAGGGTTTGGTGAGGTAATAAAAAATTTGCCCATTGTTAATGGCATCCACCACTGCTTCAATATCGGTGTAGCCGGTGAGCAAAATACGGATGGGATTGGGGAAATCCGGTATAATAGATTCTAAGAATTCAACTCCGGTAACCCCGGGCATACGCTGGTCGGTAACCAAAATTTGAATAGGCACCTGTTCTAAAATTGCCCTGCCTTCCTGTGCCGAAAGGGCAATATGCACATCAAAATCCCTTCTGAAAACAGCTTTAAATGAATTCAGATTATTAATTTCGTCATCCACGTAAAGGATGCTGATCTTGTTGTTTTCAGCCATTTAATTCAATTGTTATCCAAAAATAACCATACAGACCCTGATAAACGACAAAATTCACCATTATTTTTAAATAATTCATCGAATAATTATAAATTGCTTTCTAAATTTACTAATCATGCCTGCCCTTTCTCCAATTGAACTGTTACTTACACCCCGTAACCGAAATGATTTTTCGTGGAAGGTTTCCGTTTTTAATCTTCAGGAAACAGCTGACCGTGAAAATCTTGAAATTTTATTAGCCGAAAAGCCCGATTGTATTCGTATTGACACCTTAAAGCAGCAACTGGCCGAACTGGCTAAAATAAGAAACGCACATAAGAAGCTAACTCCCGAAGAAACCGATGAATGGATTACTTCTTTTTTAAACGGCAGGTCTATGGCTACGTACGGAGTATGGGTTTACTACCCCTGGAGCAACAGCCTTGTTCATACATTGGGTAAAGAAGAGTTTTTGGAAGTGCGCACCAGCCGTAATCTGTACAAAATAACACACGAAGAGCAGCAACTGTTATCAACTAAGTGCATAGCCATTATTGGCCTTTCTGTTGGTAAGTCCATAGCTTTGGCTTTGGCAACCGAGCGCATTTGCGGAAAGATGAAACTGGCCGACTTCGACACACTTGACCTGAGTAATTTAAACAGGCTGAACGCGGGCATTCAGGATATAGGATTGCCCAAAACCATTATTGCCGCCCGCGAAATTGCCGAACTTGACCCCTACTTAGAAGTAGAACTTTTTGAGGATGGACTTACAGCCGAAAACACTGATTTGTTTTTTGGCGGGTCGGTAAAACCGGATATTTTAATTGAAGAGTGCGATAGTCTGGATATAAAAGTAATGGCCCGGTATAAGGCCCGCGAATTGGGTATTCCGGTAATCATGGATACCAACGACCGTGGTATGCTCGATATTGAACGGTTTGATCAGGAACCTGAGCGGCCCGTGTTACACGGACTCGTGGAAGGAATAAATCCCGAAAACCTCACCGCACTCACCCAATCCGAAAAGCTGAATGTTGTGCTCAAAATGATAAACAGCGAACAGATCTCTGACAGGTTAAAACGCACCATGAGTGAAGTGGGGCGTACCGTAGTTTCCTGGCCCCAGCTGGCATCGGCTGTTTATTTGGGTGGAGCGTTGGGGGCTCACTGCAGCAGAAAAATATTATTAAACGAACATTTGCCCTCGGGCAGATTTTATATTGATTTAGATGAACTGATAAACTAAGGCAGCACACTGAAAACAGAAATTGTTAGCATAAGGGTATTTCGGGCAGTGGAAGACAACGCTTCCTGTTTGCGATTTGCCGAAGGGCATTCAAACGTGTTGCGCGATTATGGTGTCACCAAAGTAACCTCTGCCAAAAACGACTGGATCAACAATCCCGATGTGTACGTAGTGATTGTAGAGTCGCCTGACGGAAAAATTACTTATGGTGGCGAACGGATTCATGTAGCCAACGGAGTAAATCCGTTACCAATTGAAACAGCCATAGGAGTGGTAGATGCAGGTATTTATGATTTAGTGGCAAAGTATGTTCCGGGCCGAACCGGAGAATTGTGCGGACTATGGAATTCTAAAGCCATAGCCGGCCATGGCATTAGTGTGCTTCTTAGTAAAATTGGGGTGGCCCTGTCCAGGCGCCTGCAATTAGGAAGCTTATTTGTGCTGTGTGCCCCCTACACGGTAGCCATGACCCAAATGTGCGGATTTGAAATTGAAACCTCCATCGGTAATCAGGGAACTTTTTATTACCCCAAACTTGATTTAATTGCCACCTCATTAATGATAAAAGATGTGGCAAATATCCCCACTGCCGACCCCGAAATTAAAAACGAAATTCTATCTTATTCCTCCTCCGGAAAACTGCACACCCGCGAGAAAGGGCCCAAAGGCGAACTTGATGTGGAACTAAATTTAATAATTCAAAAAAATGTAAATGTAAATAATAGCTAAACCCGTTATGAATTTTGTCAGAATTACCTTTATTACCCTCTTGACTTTTTACTGTTACAGCGTAAAAGCACAACAGCCCTTCAGAGTTGCAACAGCCGAAGCCAACCCGCTTATTCCCTCCGAATACCTTTACCTCTTTGTTGATTCGGCCGCTTCGCTTTCCGTTCATCAGGTGGCTGAACTGAAAGAGCAGTTTAAACCCAGTTCAACCGAGGTGCCGCATCACCCGGTTACCAAATCAAATTTCTGGATTCACTTTAAAATAAAAAACGAACTCCTTTTTACCAAGGTACTCATTACGGTTCAAAATGCGGTACTGCAAAATGTTACTTTGTATTACCGCACCGAAAATGATTCCTTTACGGCCATTCAAATTACGAAAGACAAACCGTTCCATAACCGCACTTACCAGTCGCAAAATCCGGTTTTCAGCCTTCCCTCGTCCGACCATGAAGTATTATACGATTGCTATTTATTGGTAAACAGTTATACCGAACTGCAAACTCCGGTATATGTGGGTACGGCTGCTTCCATGCTGCAAAAAATTGAAGAAAAAGATTACTCATTTGGTATTTACACCGGAATTATGCTGGTTATTTTTCTGTATAATCTTTCTATCTTCTTTATTGTAAAAGACCGCAGCTACCTTTTCTATATCATTTACATTGCTTCGGTAGCCTTTGTGCAGATAAGTCTGCAGGGATTCGGATATAAATACCTGTGGCCCGATTACCCCCGCTTCGAAAATATGAGTCCTTTTCTTTTCTCGGCATTCACGGCATTTACTTCCATTGCTTTTATCCGGAATTTTTTGCAGGTGAAATTATTCACTCCCCGCTTAAATCATTTTTTATCGGTAATTTTTGTACTCTATGCCATCACCCTATTGTTTGCCTTTTCCGGATCTAAACATGAAGCCTATAACTTACTCAACCTGCTAGCGCTCATACTTGCCCTGCTCATGCTCTGGATTGCCATTTACATCCGTAAAACACAGCACACCCGCTCCTCTCTGTTCTTTATCATTTCATGGGGTGCGTTTTTGGGCAGCATCATTGTGTTTGTACTAAAAGATGTAGGCATTTTACCGTTTAACAATATCACCACCTCCTCGCTTCAGATTGGCTCGGCTGCCGAAGCCATTTTGCTTTCTATTGCACTTGCCGACCGCATCAATGTGCTGAAAAGAGAAAAAGAAATTTCGCAGGCCGAAGCACTGCGGGTTTCACAGGAAAACGAACGGATAATACGGGAGCAGAATATTGTGCTGGAACAAAAGGTAGCCGAACGCACCTACGAATTACAGGAGGCCAATACCGACCTGAATACTGCCATGACCAAATTAAAAGATGCGCAAACTCAATTGGTAGATGCCGAAAAAATGGCCTCGCTGGGTCAGCTTACCGCGGGTGTTGCCCACGAAATTAACAACCCCATTAATTTTGTAAGTTCCAATATAAAACCGCTGAAACGCGATGTAGACGATATTATTGAATTGCTTGCCAAATACGAACACTTGGGAAGCTACAATCTGCCCGATGATGCCAAACAATACCTCACCGAAATAGAAACCTTTAAAACCGAAATTGACTACACCTACATTCGCGAAGAAATTGATATTTTACTGAGAGGAATGTATGAAGGAGCCACCCGCACTGTTGAAATTGTGAAAAGCCTCAAAAACTTTTCGCGGCTTGACGAAGCCGATTTGAAATATGTGAACGTAAACGAAGGCATCAACTCAACGCTTATCCTTTTAAACAACCAATTAGGCGACCGGGTAAAAGTAAACAAAGACCTTGGCAGTATTCCGGATGTAGAATGTTTTCCCGGAAAACTCAATCAGGTTTTTATGAATATATTCAACAATGCCATTTATGCGGTACGCAAACGGGAAGGTGCAGCCGGACTGATTACCGCAAAAACCTACTTTGAAAACGAGCAGGTGGTGATTAAAATATCGGATAATGGCATCGGTATGACTCCCGAAGTAAAAGCCCGTATTTTTGATCCGTTTTTTACTACCAAAGATGTGGGCGAAGGTACCGGGCTGGGTTTGTCTATTGTTTATAAAATAATTGAATCGCATAAGGGAACTATAGAGGTAGAATCGGAGCCGGGGGCAGGCACCGAATTCACCATTAAACTTCCCAAATCACAAAATTAATTTTACCTTTATCCGGAAATTTGTATGACATCCAAGCCCAAAATTTCTGTTCTGTATCTTGACGATGAGTTGCACAACCTCGAATCGTTTAAGGCTGCCTATCGTAAAGATTACACCATCTTTATTACCGACAGCCCCGAAGAAGCGGAAGAAATTCTGAAAAAGGAAGAAATTCAGATTGTGATTGCCGACCAGCGCATGCCTCAAATTACGGGGGTGGAGTTTTTTGATAAAATACGCAACCATCACTCCGAGCCGGTGCGTATTCTTATTACCGGATATACCGATATTAAAGCCGCCATCGACTCTATTAACCGCGGAGAGGTTTTCCGGTTTATTGATAAGCCCTGGGACCACGACTACGTTAAAAATGCCATTGAAAATGCATATGATATTTACCGAACCCGAAAGGAACTGAGAGAACGGAATTCGCAACTTGAAAAAGCATACAACGAACTGGATAAATTTATTTACAGTGCCTCTCACGATTTGCGTGCGCCCCTTATGTCGGTGCTGGGTATTGCCCGGTTAGCTAAATTAGATACCAATTTTACCCGGGAGAATATAGATAATTACCTTGACCTGATTGAGCAATCGGTAAAAAAACTCGATACGTTTATTATCAATATCATTGACTATTACAAAAACTCGCGATCGGGTACCGAAATAAGTGCGGTAGATTTTAAACAATTAGTTGACGAGATTAAAGACAGCTTTCATTTTATTCCGGGAAACGAAGAGGTACGTTACGAAATACAAATTGAACAGGAGGGCCCGTTTTATTCCGACCCGGTAAAACTGCGCATTATTTTAAATAACCTCATTGGGAATGCACTTAAATATCAAAAGAAAGATAACCCGGAAAAGTTTATTAAAATTACCATAAAGAGTAATGCCGTTGCCAGCACTATTGCAATTGAAGACAACGGCATTGGCATTGGCGAAACCGATCTTGAAAATGTATTTAAAATGTTTTTCCGCGGAACCTCGCAAAACAGCGGATCGGGCATTGGCCTTTACGTGGTAAATGAAGCCGTTCATAAACTCAACGGTCGCATAAACGTTACATCGGTTCAAAACGGGGGCACCACTTTTTCCATCGAAATTCCTGCATCCGAAAAAAATGGTTAACCAGTTTGCCTTTGTTTTAATTGACGACAGTGATCTGGATATTTTTATCAATGAAAAATTTTTATCCTTATCCGGTTTAGCTTCCTCTATCCGCTCGTTTACCAATGCCGAATCGGCTCTGGCTTATTTTAGCAACAACCCGAAAAACGAAACTGAAACTATTGTGCTGCTTGATTTGCAACTGGCCGGTATGAGTGGTTTTGATTTTTTAGATGCGTTTTGTACACTCGATGAATCCCTTCGCAAAAACATACGCATCTTTATGCTCTCCTCTACAGCCGATACCAGCGATTTTGAGCGGGTAATTGCCCATCCATGCCTTGAAGCCCTGCTGCCCAAGCCGCTTGATATAGAAAAACTAAAACCCCTGCTTGTTTAAAATCCGTATTCACTAAGCAGCCACAGCATGGCAGCCATTGATGCAGCTCCCATAGCCAGTTCGCGTTTATTTACACTTTCAAACACATCGGTGGCCGCATGGTGCACATCAAAATAGCGCTGCGAATCGGGCACGTAGCCAATCAATACTGTTCCCTGCGTATTAAGCGGACTTATATCGGCACCGCCACCGCCCTGCTCTATTTTATCCAATCCGTAAGGGGCAAGCAATTTCACCCAGCGTTGCATGCGGGCTACCGTGTCGGCTTCGGCCTCTACTGAAAATCCGCGGGGAGTAAAACCTCCCCTGTCCGATTCAATGGCCGCATAATGTTTTTCTTTTTTAAGAGCCGCCTGCTCGGCATACACCTTCCCTCCCCGCAATCCGTTTTCTTCATTCATAAACATCACGCAGCGCAGGGTGCGGGCCGGTTTTATTCCGGTAAGTTTAAACAACCGCAAAGCTTCTATACTCTGTACACATCCGGCCCCGTCATCGTGGGCTCCTTCGCCTATATCCCAGCTATCCAGATGCCCCCCCACCGTTATGATTTCTTCGGGATGCACACGGCCACGCAATTCGCCAATTACATTATACGATTTCACATCGGGCCGCATTTCGCAAAAGGTGGTGAGGTTTATTTTAAGGTCTTTATTTTTTATCAGCAACTCATGCATTTTTTCTGCATCGGCCGTGCTTACCGCAATGGCTGCAATAGGTTTTACTCCATCGGCATAGCGCAGGGCTCCGGTGTGCGGAAAATCATCGAGTGAATGTGTCATACTGCGCACCACCACGGCCGCAGCTCCGTACTTAGCTGCTTCGGCTGCCCCCGATGAACGCTGGTCTACGGCATCGCGGTAGGCTTCAAAACTTACAATATGCTCATCGTTGAACGGGCGGTTATAAAAAACAATATTTCCTTCAATCACTGCCCGCCCCAGTTTTTCCAGTTCTTTTAAACTAAAAACTTCTACCACTTTACCGCTTGCACCGGCCGCTCCGGTACCTACCGAGTTGCCCAGAGCCGTTACGTGCAGGTCCATTATTTTTTTGCCCCCCGCAGTCACAAAAGCCGTTTCTTTGGCTCCCCTTACCCATTGCGGCACCATTACTTCCTGCAGGTAAACAGTATCAAACCCATAACTTTTCATGCGCTCAAAGGTAAACTCTACCGCCTGCTGTGCCTGTGCCGAACCGCTTATACGGTGGCCTATGTTTTTACACAGGTAATGCAAATCGTCATAAGCTCTTCCGTTGCCGAGTGCTTTGTTAAAAAACGAGCGAATGGTAACAGAATCTGTTTGTTGAGCCGAGGTCACCGGGCAAAAGCCCCATGCCATACACACCGCAAGAATCATTTGTTTCATAAACATTTGCCTTTTTGATAAGCATTCAAATATATCAATTAATACAAGGCATGAAGAAACATTTTTAGCAGGCAAAACACCCCGCTGCTGCGATTAATTGGGATAACCCTGTGAAATTCCACCGCCTTTGTTATTTTTGCAACCTCTAAAAACAAAAAATAGTATGATAATCGGAGTACCTAAAGAAATTAAAAATAACGAAAACCGCGTAGGGCTTACCCCTGCGGGCGTTTCGGCCTTTGTAAAAGCCGGACACAAAGTATTTGTACAGGCCACAGCCGGCAATGGCAGCGGTTTTAGTGACGATGAATATAAAAAAGCCGGAGCTACCCTGTTAAAAACCATTGACGAGGTGTACAAAAAAGCCGAAATGATTATTAAAGTAAAAGAACCTATTAAGCAGGAGTACGCTTTGATAAAAGAAGGGCAGTTGCTGTTTACCTATTTTCACTTTGCCTCTTACGAGCCGCTTACCAAAGCCATGATTAAAAGCAAAGCGGTGTGCCTTGCCTACGAAACTGTAGAGAAAAAAGACCGCTCGCTGCCCCTGCTGGTGCCTATGAGCGAAGTAGCAGGACGTATGAGTGTGCAGGAAGGTGCCAAATACTTAGAGAAACCAATGGGCGGACGCGGTATTTTGCTGGGTGGTGTGCCCGGTGTGCGCCCGGCCAAGGTATTGGTGCTGGGAGGCGGTATTGTAGGAACACAGGCGGCAAAAATGGCGGCCGGAATGGGAGCCGATGTTACCATTATGGATGTGTCGCTGCCACGCCTGCGCCAGTTGGATGATATCTTAGAAAAAAATGTAAAAACCGTTTACTCCAATGAGTATAACGTGCGTGAAGCCATTAAAACTTCCGATTTAATTATTGGAGCAGTGCTTATACCCGGTGCCAAAGCCCCATCACTCATTACCCGTGATATGCTTAAAACCATGCGCCCCGGTACGGTAATGGTTGATGTGGCCATTGATCAGGGTGGCTGCTTCGAAACATCAAAAGCCACCACGCATCAGGATCCCATTTATGTAGTAGATAATGTAATTCATTACTGTGTGGCCAATATGCCGGGTGCCGTACCTTATACCTCTACCCTTGCACTCACCAATGCCACCCTGCCTTATGCATTGCAATTAGCCAATAAAGGATGGAAAAAAGCCTGCCGCGAGAATGACGAGCTGCTGCTTGGCCTTAATGTGGTTGACGGCAAAGTGGTGTACAAAGGCGTAGCCGAAGCCTTTAAACTAAAATATACCGATGTAAAAGAAGTGTTGAAGTAAACAACTTTGCTTACCATTATATAAAAAACCGCTTTGGTGTAATTACCAAAGCGGTTTTTTTGTTGAAACATAGAAAAAAAGTATTTTTACCCCTGCAACCATAGAAACTACATGAACGGAGAATCCTTAAATATTACGCAGGATAATTTAGATAAACTCAAAGCGCTTTTCCCCGATATTTTTTCGGAAGGAAAAATTGATTTGGAAAAGTTCAAAGCAACTTTTACTGACGATATCAACTTTGCCAATGAAAGATATGTGCTGAATTGGGCTGGCAAATCTGATGCTTTTAAAGTGCTGCAGATTCCTACAGCGGCAACCCTCAAACCCCAGCCCGATGAATCGGTAAATTTTGACACCACCGAAAATGTTTTTGTTGAAGGTGAGAATTTGGAAGTGCTTAAAGTGTTGCAGAAAAGCTACTACAACAAAGTGAAGTGCATTATTATTGACCCGCCTTACAACACCGGCAGCGACAGTTTTATTTACCCCGACAGTTTTAAAGAGAACAAAGTCGATTACGAAAAACGCATTGGCGACAAAGACGAAGAAGGTTACCTGATGAAAGAAGGAATGTTTCGCAAGAACAGCAAAGACAGCGGACACTACCACAGCAACTGGCTTAGTATGATGTATCCCCGTTTGTTCTTAGCCAAAAATCTGTTGCGAGATGATGGTGTAATCTTCGTTCATATTGACGACAACGAAGTGCACAACCTACGCTTGCTGATGAATGAAATTTTTGGAGAGGAAAATTTTGTTGCATCAATTATTTGGCAGAAAAAATATGCAGTTTCTGCGGATGATCCAGGTATAGCTGCAATGCATGATTATATTATCACCTTTAGAAAAACTGACAGTCATAAAAGAAACCTATTACCTCGTTCAGAAAAACAACTTAGCAGATATAAAAATATAGATAACGATCCGAGAGGAGATTGGAGCAGTGACAATTATGTAAGTAACAAATCCAAGGATGAACGGCCAACCTTGTGGTACTCGATAAAACACCCTAAAACTGGTAAGGATATCTGGCCAGATGAAAGTGCTGTTTGGAGGTACTCAAAAGAGAATCACGAAAAGATGGTCTCTGAAAACAGGTTATATTGGGGACCAGATTATTCTTACGAAAAGCCAAGATTAAAGCGATTTCTTTCTGAAATTCAAGAAGGAATTGTACCCAACACATGGTGGACATTCGAAGACGTTGGGCATAACGATGAAGGTCAAAAAGAAACAGGTGAATTAATTGGGAAGAAAATATTTAGTACACCTAAACCTGTTAGACTTATCAAAAGAATTGTAGAAATATCCTCCCTTTCAAATTGTATCATTCTCGACTTCTTTGCTGGCTCCGGCACTACAGCCCAAGCCGTTTTAGAATTAAATAAAGAAGATGGGGGCAACCGTAAATTTGTTTTGGTGCAATTGCCCGAGTTATGTGATGAAAGCAGCGAAGCCGCTAAAGCCGGATACAAAACCATTGCAGATATAAGTAAAGAGAGAATACGCAGGGTGATAAAAAATATTGAGCATCGCAAGGAGCATCTTGAAAAAGGAATTGAGAATGATACAGGTGTTGTTTCTGCATTTGAGAAAAAACTGGCTGAGTTAAAAAAGAAAACTCCCCAGCTATTTGAAACAGAAAAGGGAAATCCCGAAATAGAAAGTATCAAAAAGCAGATAGAACAGATTGGTGAAAAAATTGACCGGTACACCGAAGAGCTTAACCGTATTGATAGTATTGATAAAGGTTTCAAGGTTTACAAACTCTCTCCTTCCAATTTCAAGATTTGGAGAGGCAGTGAAATCACCAGTGAAAATTTAGTTGAACAGTTAGATGCTTTTACCAATCCGGTAAAAGCCGAAAGCAAAACCGAGAACATACTTTTTGAATTGATGCTCAAAGCAGGTTACTTGCTTACCGACAAAGTTGAAGCAAAAGGGAAATTCTTTTCAGTAAAAGACGGTGAACTGCTCATTGCTTTAGAAGAATTGAATCCACAAATCATTGACGCCATCATAAAAGCACAACCACAAAAAGTAATAACCCTCGATAATCTTTTTGCAGGCAACGATCAACTGAAAACAAACATGGTGCTCCAAATGCGTGATGCAGGCATAGATTTTAAAACGATATAAAACGCAAATAAGAAAATTTATATTTGCACATAATCGAATAAACGCAAATAAGAAAATTTATATTTGCACATATGAAAAGAAAAAATTTAACCGATTTTATAGGTGGCAAGCTGGTACAAAAACTTGAATATAAATGCTTTGAGCCTGAACTTATATGTAATCAATGGATTTTGAATGAGCCAGAGCTAACCCAGTTATTAAGCGAGGCCGACAGGCACCTTGGTAAGCTGGATGCTTTTGCCGATTTGATACCTGATGTGGATTTTTTTATAAAAATGCACATTACCAAAGAAGCCACTGTATCAAGTAAAATAGAAGGGACACAAACCACCCTTGAAGAAGCTTTTGTAAAAGAAGATAACCTTACCCCTGAAAGACGAAACGACTGGGTAGAAGTGCATAATTACATCAATGCATTAAATTATGCGATTGAGGAAATGAAAAAGCTGCCGATAAGCAACAGGCTGATAAAGCAAACGCACAAAATACTGTTGCAGGGAGTAAGAGGAAAGGATAAAATGCCGGGAGAATACAGAACCAGTCAAAACTGGATAGGCGCTACTCTTAAAGATGCATTTTTTATACCACCCGACCATAAGAGTATCGGTGCGCTTATGCAGGACCTGGAAAATTTTATTCATTCAGAAATACTGGCAACACCCATTCAGGTTCCTCACCTGGTAAAAATTGCTATGATTCATTACCAGTTTGAGACCATTCACCCTTTTTTAGATGGCAACGGAAGGATTGGAAGACTGCTGATTACATTGTACCTAATAGATAAAAAATTGCTGAAAATGCCCACGCTTTATCTCTCCGATTTTTTTGAGAGAAACAGGAAACACTATTACGATAACCTCACAGTTGTACGAACAAAGAATGACATGGAACAATGGATACGATTCTTTCTGGTGGGCGTGATTGAAACTGCCAAAAAGGGTATTTCCACCTTTGAACAGATTATAAAACTGAGAAATGATATTGAGCTGAACAGGCTTATAAAACTGGGCAGAAAACAAATAGCTGCCAAAAACCTGATTAATGAACTCTATAAACAACCCATTATGGAAGGGACTCAAATTGCGGAAGTAATGAAGGTAAATCCTTCAACCGCCAACCGAATGATAAATGATTTTGTAGGTTTAAATATTTTAAGGGAAGTAACCGGCTATAAACGAAACAGGGTATACGCTTTTCATGAATACATAAATTTATTCTGATGAAATTACATTTTGACAGTAATCAGCAATATCAATGGGATGCCATTAAAAGCATCACCGACATTTTTGAAGGGCAACCTTTGAGCAGTGGAGATTTTGAATTTACGCAAACCGCAACCGTTACTTTACTTTCAGAAAATGGTTTTGGAAACAACCTCGCTTTGTCGGCTGAACAGATTTTGGAAAATGTAAAAACCATTCAGCAACGAAATGAAATTCAAAACGCAGTTGCTGAATTGCAGGGGATGAATTTTTCGGTGGAAATGGAAACAGGCACCGGTAAAACGTATGTGTATCTGAAAACTGTTTATGAACTCAATAAACTTTACGGCTTTAAAAAATTTGTGATTGTTGTTCCATCGGTTGCTATTCGAGAAGGAGTGTTGAAGAATCTTCAAATCACACACGACCACTTTCAAAGTTTGTATGATAAAACTTCGATCAATTTTGATGTTTATGACAGCAGGAAAGTTTCTAACCTCAGAGGATTTTCTTCGGGTAATTCTATTCAGATTTTAGTCATCAATATTGATTCGTTTGCCAAGGATGAAAACATCATCAACAAACCAAACGACAAACTCACAGGCAAGAAACCGATTGAATTTATTCAAAGCACAAAACCCATTGTGATTGTTGACGAACCGCAAAACATGGAAACCGAAATTCGTAAGCAAGCGATTGAGAACCTGAACCCGCTTTGCACCTTGCGTTATTCAGCTACACATACCAACCTGTATAACCTCATGTATTCACTCAATCCGGTGAAGGCATATGACCTGGGATTGGTAAAGCAAATTGAAGTGGACAGTGTAATGAGTGAAAATGATTTCAACGACAGTTTTATTCAATTGGAAAGTGTGAACCGAACTGGAAACAACATCACAGCTAAAATTAAGATTGATACAACTTCTGCAACAGGCATCAAAAGAAAATCGGTTACTGCCAACAGTAATAAATTAGACCTGTTTGAGCTGAGCAACAAGAATCAAAAGTATGAAGGGTTGAAGATTTATGAGATTGATTATGGCAACCAACAAATAGAACTCACCAACGGAATTATCTTGAAAGTCGGAGAATCACAGGGAGGAATGAATGATGAAGTGATGCGATTCATGATTCAGAAAACAGTTGAAGAACATTTGAAGAAAGAACGGGAATACAAAGCCAAAGGAATAAAAGTGCTGACTTTGTTTTTCATTGACAAAGTGAAAAATTATCGTGAGTATGATGAAAGCGGAAATGCTTTGCAGGGAAAGTTTGCTACTTGGTTTGAAGAAATTTATCAAACTGAAATTGCGAAACCGAAAAACAAAAATCTTATTCCTAATTCAGTTGCAGAAATTCACAACGGTTATTTTTCGCAAGACAGCAAAGGCAGAGTGAAAGATACAGGAGGCGAAACACAAGCAGATGATGATACATACAAACTCATCATGCAAGAGAAGGAAAAGTTGCTTGACATCAACACACCGCTTCGTTTTATTTTTTCTCACTCTGCTTTGCGTGAAGGTTGGGACAATCCGAATGTGTTTCAAATTTGCACTTTGAATGAAACGAGAAGTGAAATAAAGAAGCGACAGGAAATTGGTAGAGGTTTGCGTTTGTCTGTGGATCAACAAGGCAAAAGAATTTTTGACCGGAACATAAACCGACTTACAGTAATTGCAAATGAGAGTTATGATGCTTTTGCAAAAGCATTGCAAAAAGAAATTGAGGAAGATTGCGGAGTAACTTTTACAGGAAGAATCAAAGACAAAAACAAAAGGGAGAAACTCAATTACAGAAAAGGTTTCCAGGCCGACCCAAAGTTTTTACAGATTTGGGAGAAGATAAAGTTCCACACGAAATATAATGTAGCTTATCAGACAAATGATTTGGTAATACTTGCTGCAAAAGCAATGAAAGAAATGCCTGAAACCAAAAAGCCGGGTGTGCGAAGCACAAAGAATGAAGTGGTAATGAAAACAGACGGAGTTAGCGGAAAACTTCTGAGTGATACGGTGGCACCTGATTATGGATTGCATTTTGAAATTCCTGACATGCTTGCATACATACAAGGCAAAACCGAGTTGACAAGAAGCACCATACTTGACATCGTAAAGAAGTCAGATAAAATTTCAGAGTTGCTTATCAATCCTCAAATGTTTATGGACAATACCACAAGCACAATCAAAAGTGTTTTGTATGACTTGATGATTGACGGAATCAAGTATGAGAAAATTGGAAGCAAGATGTATGAAATGACTTTATTCAATGATGATGAAATTGAAATCTATCTTGACAACTTCACCTTTGCAGTGAGCAAAGCCGACAAAACAATTTACGACAACTACATTCCGCTTGACAGCAATGTAGAAAACCAATTTGCTAAAGATTGTGAGAGCAGCGAGAATATTGAGTTTTATTTTAAACTTCCCAATTGGTTTAAAATTCCGACTCCTATCGGCAATTACAATCCTGACTGGGCCATTGTTTTCAAAGGCGAGAAGAAAATTTATTTTGTTGCCGAAACCAAGAGCAAGGAGGAAGAATTAAGGAAAAGTGAGGAACAAAAAATCAAATGCGGGAAAGCACATTTTCAAATTTTTGATGATGTTGTTTATAAAAAGGTTTCATCAGTAAAAGATTTGAGTTAAAGAAACTCAAAGTGAAAATTGCAAGATAAAATGAGGTTCTGTAATATTAATTGTTTTGATTTATGTCAATATCTATATCAGACCTCTTTAAAAAATGGGCATTTCTTACTAATGATCAGAAATTAGCCTATCAGCATGACGATGACCTAATTGAAGAAGTATCCCGAGAGTATGCGGCTTACGTTGACTTAGCAGAGTTTTACAAAAGCCTGTTTATAGAAAAAGAACTTGTTGAATATATTAATGAATGCGGTGGATTATCTTTTTCATGGGATTTAAATCTGCCAATGAGTGAAGCAGAACGAGTCGAATTTTGTGGATATATGTCTGATCTTGTACGTGACTTTACCTATAACATCGATTCCTATTATCTTAAGGTAATGGATTGGCAGCCGACAAAAGTTTCAGTTTCGTTTTCCTTTTGTATCTTGCAGGCAAGCTTTTAGTGCGCACATGAAACAAGTTGTTAAATTAATTTTTACAGGGCTGCTGCTGGCCGGATGCGGTATGGCCGGAATTCATTTACAGGTGTATAACCCCGAAAAGCCCGGAGCCTACCCTAAAGAAACCGAAAAATTATTGCTGCTGGGCGCACCAAGCAAATACCGCAGTTGTTTCGATGTTACTTATTACGACCTGAGAGTGGGCGTAAATCCGGATGAAAAATACCTTACCGGCTCGGTACAGATGAATGCTGTAGCAGTTACCGATGTTGACACCCTGCAAATGGATTTGTATGCCAACATGAAAATTAATTTTATCAAACAATCGGAAAACGGGCAGGCGCTTACTTACTACCGCAAAGAAGGGGCAGTATTTATCTGCATGTCTGTGCGTGTAAAAAAGGGAAGTGCTTTTTCGGTATACGTATCGTACGAGGGAAAACCCGTGCAGGCGGCCAAAGCCCCGTGGGATGGTGGTTTTGTATGGAAAAAAGATAAAAACAAAAAGCCCTGGATTGGGGTGGCCTGCGAAAGTGAAGGAGCAGGCATGTGGTGGCCCAACAAAGATGATATGGCCGATGAACCCGACAGTGTGGATATAGCGGTAACTGTTCCTAAAGAATTAACTGCTGTGTGCAACGGGGTGCTGCGTGGCGAAAGCAGCGCCAATCACAAAACGATGACCTACCACTGGCATACTTCGTATCCCATCAACAATTACAACGTAACGCTTTACGTAGGCGATTTCAAATTGTTGCAGGATACATTTGTAAGCGAACTTACCGGCAAAACAACACTGCTTAATCATTATGTACTTCCTTATAATTACGACTCGGCCCGGGTACATTTTCAGCAGGTAAAAAAACATATTGCCTTTTATGAAAAAATGTTTGGCGAGTATCCGTGGCAGCGCGATGGATTTAAACTGGTAGAATCGCCCTATGCGGGCATGGAGCACCAGAGTGCTATTGCTTACGGCAACGGATACAAAAATGATAAGCGAAATAATTTTGACTACATCATATTGCACGAAACCGCTCATGAGTGGTGGGGAAACAGTGTAACAGCTGCCGACCTTGCTGATGGCTGGATACACGAAGGATTTGCCACCTATTGCGAAGCGCTGTATGTAGAGTACACACAGGGGCGCAAAGCCTATTTGAACTATTTGTTTTTACAACGCATTATGATTAAAAATGAAAGGCCTGTAGTGCGCAAGCGGGGTATACGATACTTTGATTACCACGATGAAGATATTTACGTTAAGGGGTCGTGGGTGCTGCACACCCTGCGCACGGTGATAGCAAACGACTCGGTGTTTTTTGATATTCTTAAAACATTTCGCAACGAAAACAACTGCAAACAAATTTTCTCGGAAACATTTATTGAATTAGTGAACCGGAAAACCGGACAAAACTACAACTGGTTTTTTAACCAGTACCTGTTTAACCGCGAAGCTCCCATTTTTGAATTTTACTGGGGAAGTTCGGGGTTTTACTACCGCTGGACCCACGTAGGTGATGATTTTGTGATGCCCGTTGAAATTATAACCAGTGCAGGGAGCCGGCAAAAAATATATCCGACTAAAAAAATAAAACAAAAAACGGTGCTCGCTTCGGGGAGCATCAATTTTAATACCTCCGAACAACTTTACGGAACACTGCAAAACGACAAGCTGCCTGAATTGTTCAGCAAAGAACTTACAAGTAAATGAGGACGCCTCGCAGGTGTAATTAATTTTTTCTTTCGGGATTTAAGTTTTTATATTGCACTTCAATCACGGGGCATTGGGCAAAAAAGTGCGATACCAACCTAACCTTAAATTCCTTTTTTTTCTGTTGCTGCTGTATCCCTTAGCCGGATTGCCGCAGCAAACAGCCATTATTACCAAGCGTTTTTTAAGCGTTGAAGACGGATTATCGAGCCGGGAAGTGAATTGTGCCATTCAGGACCAGTACGGATTTATGTGGTTTGGAACACGCAACGGACTGAACCGCTATGATGGAAAAACTTTTTTATCGTTTACCAAACAGCAGCACGGTTTAAGGCAAAATAAAATCATTCAGATAGGTACTGATTACAACAACCGTCTGTTTATTATGTATGGACAAATGGGCGTGCAGCACACCTGCACAGGAGAGATTGACGTACTTGACCTGGTTACACATGAAGTGAAAAGCCTGAGTAAGGTTTTCCCCGATTTGCCTTTTAAAGAAGAAGATGTTTTTTGGATAAGTAATGACGGTGGCAAGTGTCTTAATTTTGTGGTGGCGCATCCGTACAGTTACTGGAAATATGAAAACAACCGGTTTGTTAAAACACTTAATCTTACGGCATGGCCCGAGCCTTCCTTAAAAAGCCGTGAGTTTGCCGCGTGGGGATATCATTATTTTTTTAGTAAGAACATAGCCGTTTTACGAAACGCGAAACACGTTTATTTTATAGGCCCCGATACCGTTTTTACAAAACATCCCTCATTTACGGGAGAAAATGACTACGGCATTCTTGGACTTGATAAAAATGAAAACCTGATTGTAACCGGGTGGGGAAACAGTGTGATTACCTCGTTCAATAGCCTGTCGGCAACCGGAGCATTTACCCGGGGTGTTACCATTCCCTGTATTGAACGGCTAAAAAATGTTCCGGCAAGTATTAATTTTAGTCAGGGCGGAGGTGCATCTGCATTCATTACACATGCACCGGCTTCATTATTACTTACTAATTTTGCCGAATTATACCAGGTACTTAATCCAACCGAACTGGCTCAGTACCCTAATATCGAAGTTGATCAGGTAATAAGCGACAATGAGCACAATTACTGGATTATTACTTCGCACGGAGTAATTTATGTAAAAATTAAAAAGAACCGTTTTACACATCATTTCCTTTCAGATTATGAAACAACCGATGGCGAAAAAAATCAGGTAAGGGGGATTTACAGTGACGGAGAAGGAACCATTTATGCCAATCTGTGGGACAGACTCTTTATAAAAACTCCGGATAATACCACCAGCTCGTATAAAGCAAAAAGTATCTTATACCCGATAAGCGTGGCCGGTGAAAAAGTGTACACCTCGGGAACAGTGGTAAATGTGTTTGACAAAAAAACCGGCACATTCGGCTCCTTTCCGGCAGGCAATGCAGGGACTGAAATATGGAGCAGTTTTGCGATGGAAAACAACCGGATGCTCTTTGGTTCCGGGGCTGGTATTACGCTTCTTGACCTGAACACAAAAGAAGTTAAAAAAGTTAGTTCGGCCAGTGCACAAATTCCGGAACCTAAAAACACTTACCGCTTTTTTAAACAGGATACCGCCATATGGGCTGTTGCCGAAAACGGCAGAGTGTGAAAAAACGTATCCACACACTGCAAGGTAAAATTGGTGATAAAAACCGGGAATAGCAAATTCTTGTGGTTGATTTTTTGCTGAGGATGCCCGCATGGATCATATTCAATCTCAC
>JAIBAK010000002.1 GCA_019695215.1 Bacteroidia bacterium
AAACCACTTTTCCGTTTCGTTCCACTATTCCCACCACTGGCGTTTTTGCTGTGCCACGTCCACGCTTGTTTGTAACGGTTGAAATGTTTGGCTCATTATCCACTGGCTTGTTTCCTTTGCGGGGTTTTCCACCCACATAGGCTTCGTCCATTTCTACAATGTTTTGCAGGGCATAGCGGCAATCATCAATCATTGCCGACCGTACCCGCATAGCGGTGTACCAAGCGGTTTTGTAGGTGCAGCCCATATTCCGTTGCAACTGTTTGGCAGATATGCCCCGCTTGGCGTTTAGCATCATTCCTATAAGCAAAAACCAATCGGTAAGCGGGTAACGTGTGCTCTCAAATATGGTTCCTACCTTTACCGAAAAGTGGCGTTGGCACGTGTTACAGTGGTGGCGTTGTGGCTCACTTTTAAGGCGTTTGGTATTGGTGCTGCTACAATAGGTGCAGGTTACAGTTTTTCCCCACCTCAATTTTTCGAGGAATGACAAGCATTTAGCCTCGGTATTATACTTTTTTTGAATCTGTTTTATGTTCATGTGAAACCTCCTTTATTTATTGGTATCTTCGTTAATTATTATGCCATCATCGGGATAGGTGCGAATGATTTTAACGGCTCCTTCCACCAGAGATTTATCTCTTGGTTTATATGCTCTTGTTGGCAGTACCGTTATGCTGTAATGGTCTGCAAAAGCTGCGAAGTCTTCATTGATTACCGGCTCGTATTTACTTGATTTGGTAACGGCTGATTTAAGATTGTCTGTTACCAAAGCGTTAGGAACTCCCCCGATATAATGTAAAGCGCGCTCGCAGCTTTCAATCAGGTCTTCTTTTTGCTGACTGTAAGTGGCCTCTACGTACGTAAGCTGGCTACATCCAAGTATGGATACAAAAACCTCTACCGCCTTTAGTTCTCCGGTTTGTGCATCTACAATGTGTAGCTTTTCTCCCGCATAATCAACATAAAGTTTATCTCCTGCTTTATGATCCATATGCATTACGGGATTAACCTGTTGCTTCCACAGTTTGTAATAAAAACCGAACTGGCTTGATTTTAATCCATCGGGATATCGCGAGCGGTATTGTTCCCACATCATTTGCAGCGTGATACCCTTTCTGCGGAGTTGTTTATCGATATCCGGGAACAACTCAAATAGCGTTAGTGCTTTATCGCTTAGCCTGTGCCGGTGTGGTTTAAATTGAGTGAAAAGTTCTTCCAGGTCATGGTCCGAGAGCTCTTCAATCTCAATGATGTTCAGATTTAAAAGCTTGTAATCACGAATGTACTTTTTGAGCGTATTGCGCGATACGCCTGTCAGCCGATAGATGGCAAGGTTACTATTGCCCTGACTGTACAACCTTAGTATTTGTCTTATTTTACTCATGCTTATTGATTTATTTGCCATATGGAGTTGATTGGATTTAATCCGCAAAAACTCCATTTCTGGTTACTAAATCAGCATGAACTTGCTATACAACAGGGGTGGTCAGTTTACTCCGGTTTACCCTGGTCAATTTCGTCCGGTTTTGGGTGGTCAATTTCAACCGGGGTAAGTGGTCAGTTTGTTCCGGCATACCCTGGTCAGTTTCACCGGAATCTCCACATCAAACACCGGTTTGGTAATAATGTGCTGCGAAAGCATTTCTATTGCTTCGGCTTGTGTGATACTCGGATTGATATTTTTATGTAAACCTTTTAAGAAACTATCAAAAGCCTTTTGGTGCTTGGGTTCTTCATTAATGAGTTTGGTAATGCGCTCAATTTGGCGTTGTGCAATTTCGGCTACTGATTTTGCCCATTGTTCCCAGTAACGTTTATCACCCACCTTTTGCACCATACGGGCAAAAACAACATTCTGCAACTGTTCAAATTGCATGGCCAACTGCTTGCTGATATCTTTTGAAGTCTGGTAAGTAGTAAAATCTTCATTCACTCTCCAGGGCATACCTTCCTGATCAAAAGAATATTCAGGCCTCCCAACCAAAATTTGCTCAGGACGGTGTTTATTGAGTTCAATTTTATTTACCGTGGCATTGAAGCGGTCGTCATGAGCACGAAGGGCATTTAATACCGTCCACACCACTTTGTACCTTTCGTTATCATCCAATGCGCTGGCAGCATCTACATCAGAAGGTACAACCACCGGAATAATAATATACCCATATTTTTTTCCGGGGGCTTTTCGCATAACTCTACCTACAGATTGCACTACATCTACCTGCGAGTTACGGGCGGAAAGAAACATTACCGCATCCAGCGATGGCACATCTACTCCTTCACTCAAACATCGCACATTAGTGAGCACCCGGCATTCGTTGGCGGATGTATCGGCTTTGAGCCATTCCAGCAATTCATCACGTTGCGGGGCCGACATGGTTCCGTCAATATGCTGCGAACCCACAGAAACCATCTGTTCCATCTTTTCTTCAGGAAGCGAACTCAGATATGCTTCGGTGGCTGTATTGAATGTAGCCGTAATTTTGCGCGAAACGGCAATACTTGAGCAAAAAGCTACCGCTCTGCGCATAGGTGCCGGATCACTGTCTTTAATGATTCCCTCGTCCCCAAGTATTTGTTTGGAAAGTGCATTGATACATCCAACAAGTTTAGATGCATCATCTGTATTAATTTCACTTTCCTTATCAGCTATCATCCGTTGAATTGCCGGAGGAACATCGTTACCACTGAGTGTTAAAATCAGCACCTTGTAATCCGTTAACAAATCCTTTTCAACAGCTTCTCCAAAGCCAATCCGGTAAATTTCCTCTCCGTACAGGCTTGTATCATCCATTGAACATAAAATTGCTTCCGCCTGAGCAGCTTTGCTTTTTACATCATCGCTATATAAACGGGGTGTGGCTGTCATATACAACCGCTTTTTAGCTTTGATGAAGTTGTTGTCATGCACTTTTGTAAAAGCCGACTCATCCTCTCCGGCAATAGTTACACCTGTAGTTCGATGTGCCTCATCACAAATAATCAAATCAAACTCATCTACCCCCAGTTGCTCCTTACGGAATTCCTGTTGTGCCTTAGCAATAACTTCAATAGACTGATAAGTAGAAAACACCACCGTCATTCCCGCATTGCCTTGCTTACTGAATCGTTTAAACTGATAAAGAATTTCCTTTACATTAGTAGATGCAGGTAAGGCGAGATCCACCACGCTAAAATTATCACTGTCATCATTTTTAGTTTTTCGTTTAGAAACATCAGGATCAGAACAAATACAAATGGCATTAATGGGCTCCGCAGCGAATGTGGTCCATTCCCGTAATGTTTGTCCCAATAAAGCAATGCTTGGAACTAAAAATAGCACCAGACCTTTGCCGTCTGTTTCTTTCTCTGCGATGCGAAGCGAGTTGAAAGTTTTACCGGTACCACAAGCCATGATGAGTTTACCCCGGTCATGGTTTTTAAAATACGTATGTGTTTTATCCAGAGCATCTTTTTGATGAAGTTTCAATTCTCTCGTAGTAATTCGTGATGGTGCTCCGTGAATTCCACTATCCAGTTTTTCCCAATCAACAGGAGCATTCATTAAATCATGAAGACCTAACCGGGAAACAGGAGGGTGTTGATTTTTGATTGCTTCAGTAGCATTCGGCCCCCACTTGTTAGTAGTTGAAATCCACAAACGCTGAGCAAAGTGAACCGTTTTTAATTCTTCGTTTTTAAATCCCCTGCTTGAGGTAGACAGAAAACTATCAACGGAAGCTTTATCAATTGTTGATGTCTCTTGGTAACATTTACATTGTATGGCCCAATAATCTCCATCATAAGTCAGAGCAACCAAATCAATTCCTGTATCCAGAATTCCTAAATCTGATTTCCCAGGGAATTCGTTCCATAACCAAACATGTTTGAATCGAAAAGCATATTGCGGATCAGTTTGCAGGTATGCTTGCATGAGTCTTTCAAATCGGTCTCCTTTATCACGCTCGTTAAAGGCTATCTTTCGGTATTTTTCTAAAATACGATCAAACGGTATCATTCAGTGGTGCCTATTTTTATTCGGCAAACGCAAAATAACTTATTAGGACACAATTTCAAATATTAAGACATTTTATAGCGTTAATAGATTACTTTAAAAGAACCGGTAACCTGAACTTCGCTTTGTGAAGTATACAGTAGGTCAAAACATTAGAAGAATACGAGTAGCAAAAGATTTAACTCAGGAAAATATGGGTTATGAGTTGGGAATTACCAAAAGCGCTTACTCAAAAATAGAACGTGACGAAACAGATGTAAACCTGAGTCGGCTGCTTTCTATTGCGAAAGTATTGGAAGTTAATGTAACTGATTTTTTTGATTCAGGCATCCAGCACTCAAAAGCAGAAGACCCCCTCAATAAATACGGTTTTGCCACCAAAAGCGATGTGGAGGAATTGGTGCGCATGATAAAACAACTGGCAAACGAGGTGGAGCAATTGAAACTTAGCAAAGCCTCGGTTAAAAGATCGTCCCGAAAAAAATAAATCGTCTTGTTCCGGTTTCTCCGGTCTAAGCTTATTTCTTTTTATAGTTAGCTGCTTCCTTTTTAGGTAGTTTACTGCCATTACTAAAAAATTATAAAAAAATTTGCGAAACCGAATAGTTGCACATATATTTGCATCCGATTAGTTGCATATTAAAGGAAGCACACATGAGAAGAGATGTTTTTCAAGCTATTGCCGACCCTACCCGCAGAGCCATTATTTTATTGATTGCAGTGCAGGCTATGACCCCAAATGCATTAGCCGAACATTTTGATACTACCAGGCAGGCAGTGTCAAAACATTTACGGATACTTACCGAATGTGAACTGGTAAAACCCGAATACAAGGGCAGGGAAATTTACTACGATTTGAATGCTGCTAAAATGAAAGAAATTGATAAATGGCTTGAACAACTCAGAAAAATATGGGAAAGCCGCTTTAATGAACTTGACTCGTTATTAACTCACCTTAAAAAGAATAAAAAATGAATCCACACCTTCAATTTGATTTTTCTGTAAACAAGGAAAACAACACCGTGAACGTAACCCGGGAATTTGCCGCCAATATAGAACTGGTTTGGGACGCATGGACCAAACCCGAACTGCTTGACCAATGGTGGGCTCCAAAACCCTATCAAACCAAAACCATTTCAATGGATTTCAGCGTAGGCGGAAGATGGTTATACTATATGATAAGCCCTGAAGGCGAAAAACACTATTGTTTGAATGAATATAAAAAGATAGATGTGCTAAAAAGTTTTTCGGGATTAGATGCTTTTTGTGACGAGACCGGAAACATTAATACCGATTTTCCGCGCACTGTTTGGAACAATACATTTACCCAAAATGCACAAACCACCACAGTGAATATTGTTGCTCAATACGAAAAATTGGAAGACCTGGAAAAAATTATTGAAATGGGATTTAAGGAAGGATTTACAATGGCATTGGGGAATCTGGATCAATACCTGAAAGAGCAGTTAAAACTAAGAAGTGAATTACGTACCGATTCAAAATCGAGGGTGTGTACTTATCTTAATTTTCCGGGAAATACCGAAGAAGCGTTTTTGTTTTATCAGTCTGTTTTTAAAACAAAGTTTACGGGAAACGGCATTCAGCGGTTTGGCGATTTGCCGGCCGATGCCAATCATCCTCCGGTGGCTGATAGCGTAAAACAAATGGTACTGCATGTAGAATTGCCCATAACTGCCAACCATATTTTAATGGGAACCGATGCTCCGAAAGAAATGGGATTTACGGTAGTGCCCGGAAATAATATGCATATCTCGCTGGAGCCGGAAACAAAGGAGGAAACGCAACGTCTATTTGAAGGACTATCGGCCGGAGGAACCATTACCATGCCTTTACAGGATATGTTTTGGGGTGCTTACTTTGGCAGCTTTACAGATAAATACGGAATAAACTGGATGTTAAATTTTAACCATAAACAAATATGAAAAACACAAAACTCATTTACTGGACAACAACTATCCTGTTTTCGGCCTTTATGATTTTCTCAGCCGTTCCGGATATACTGGTGGTAGAAGATGCCAAACAATTTATGACTCATCTGGGGTATCCTGTATATTTTATTCCATTTATAGGGGTAGCCAAATTGCTGGGCAGTATTACCATTCTTATTCCAAGATTTAAAAAATTGAAGGAATGGGCTTATGCAGGTTTAATTTTCGATTTGACGGGAGCGGTGTATTCAGTAGTAGCTGTTGATGGTTTTCAGCCACCCATGCTTACCATGGTTCTTGTTTTTGCAGTGGCATTTACTTCTTACCGTTACAACCAAAAGTATTACGGGAGTAAGGCTGCATAAATACGTTCAATAGCTATGGGTTGATTATTCCGGCTTGCGGCACACTGCTGCAAATAAGGTATCTGCCCCTTCATTAGTTCCCTGAATGAGTTGCTGCACTATTATTTTCAACCCCTCTGAAGAAGCAAGGAAGGCTGTTTGCTGTTCGTTTTCTTTGGCAAATACCGAGCAGGTACTGTACACTAACAGTCCCTGAGGTTTTAGAAAAGGCAGCACATTTTGTACAATGCTGCGTTGCAAGGCTGCATACCTGTTAACGGTTTGTTCATTCATTTGCTGCAACTGCTCGGGGGTGCGTGCCCACGTACCCGAACCGCTGCAGGGAGCATCTACCAGAATTAAATCAAAAAAACCGGGGGGAACTTCCATTCGTTTTTTACCAGGCCATTTAGTAAATGAAATAGTGGAATGCGGCATACTTAAATCGGCAACTGCCGCTGCATAGGAATCAATCCCGTTTATGGCAAATCGTTGTTGTAAATTTTCCAGTATCCGTTCGCGCATGTCGGAAACAAATAAATGTATGCCGGAGCAGTTATCGGCAAGGGCAAGACTCTTTCCCCCTGAAGCCGCACAACAATCCCATACATTTATTCCCTGAGTTACCTGAAACAAACGGGTTACCTTTTGCGAACTTAAATCCTGCACCTCAGCCAAACCTTCTGCTTGCGGATTACTTCCATTTGGCAAGGCATATGCCTGAGGTATCTCAGCGTTTCGCTCAAAGGGCAATTGCTGCTTTTGTAATTGCTGCTCCAGCAACTGTTCTTTACCTATACGTGCGCGTAACCACAAGCGCGGTTGTTTAAAAAAACTTTCGATATACTCCATTTTAAGCAAT
Organism: Bacteroidia bacterium; assembly: GCA_019695215.1. Lineage (GTDB taxonomy): Bacteria > Bacteroidota > Bacteroidia > UKL13-3 > UKL13-3 > JAGPCK01. The sequence goes on from JAIBAK010000002.1 coordinate 7,150, forward strand.
TCATCACACAATTCATCCATCCATGGAAAAATGTCGGCAGGAGAAATCTGTACTAATTTTAACTTTTCTGCAGCCGAAAAACGCCATGATGCATCATCGGGCTTCCAATGGCAGCGTAAAGAGAGGAAATCGAAAAAAGGAGAAGTTTCTGTTTCGTTTAAAAAAACGGCTATGGCCAGTCGCAACTCTGTTTCCTCACCGGTAATAGCTTTGCCCAGCCTGAACCAATAGTAAGTGTACTGCCTGAGTAATTTGCGGTCTTTTGAACCTATTTGTTTGTTTTCACGAAAATAATTTTTGAGAAAATGATGCAGCGGTATTTCAAAATGGTAAGCGGATAATATGCGCTTAACGTGTGTCAGCCTGATATCTTCAATACGACTCACTGCAGTTTATGAAATCTGAATCCATCGTAGCGCAGGATATTGAGGTAACCGTTTTCAAGTCCGCTGGTTTTTGCTTCCCGGTTAAAACGAAAACGGGTGTGCAGTGCCGGATATTCATTTCCTACCACAGCACTTTGAAAAGTTTTACCGTGATTACGCAGCATATACATCATGACCAAAAACTGGTCGTACCCCCTAAAAACGTATTCATCAGGGTCTGTTGCGTAATGCTCACGAAAACGCATCACAAATGCATGAATAACTGAATCGTGGTAATTGATATAATACGGTGTGAGTAAATGAATATCCAGGGTATCCCACAATTTAAAATTCACATTGCTGAATTCAAGCCAGGGTTGCATACCTACCACACTCATCGGATTATCCTGAATAGTATCGTGCAGCTGATATAAAACAGTGTTTACCGTTTTTTCGTCCTTTGAAGGAATAATCACCCAATTATACATTGTCATCATTAATCCTTTGGCCGGATGGGTGGCGCGGGAGTATGTATAATCTTTGAGCAGATTTTTTTTACCGGCATTATACACTTTGGTAAATGCTTTGGTAAAACTTTTGTCCATAGCACTCCCGTCATGCACTAATAAAATATTTACACTATCAAGGTGATTGTTGATATAACGGGCCATTTCCCTTCCGTATGACTCAATGGTTGGGTTAGCAGCAACTGAAAATTCGTTGGTACTTTGCGTTTGAAAAGTAAGAAACGGAGACAAAATGGGCGTTTTATTTTTAGCAGCAAAACGTTCGGCCACATGAAACCCGTTTTTGTACAGAGGCCCGATGATTAAATCCATATTTTGGCGGTCGGGGCGGGCCATAATTTCTTTTATAAGATTGGTATCGCTTTTATAATCGTCAATAAACAGCTGCAGTTTAAAACCTGCCCGTTCCAGCGAATCCAATGCAGTTAACACCCCCTGATAATAACTTACTGCAATTTTTTGCCATTGCGCATCGGCTCCTTTCAACTCCGTTTCGTTATCCAGAAAAAGAGGCAACACTAATTGTACTCTGAATTGCATGGATGAAACAGGCAGGCTATCGGTTTGGGCAAATCCGTTGCCTGCAGAAACGACTAAAAGAAAAAATGCAATAATTTTTTTCAATTTATTCCCATTCAATGGTAGCCGGTGGTTTTGAACTGATATCGTACACTACCCTGTTTATTCCTTTTACCTGATTGATAATTTTATTGGATACCAAACCTAAAAACTCGTAGGGCAAATGACACCAGTCGGCCGTCATCCCGTCAACTGACGTTACGGCCCGCAGGCAAATTACATGCTGGTATGTACGCTCGTCACCCATAACTCCTACCGACTGAACCGGAAGAAAAACAGCTCCGGCCTGCCAAACCTGATTATACAAGTTATGTGCCTTTAATTCGTCAATAAAAATGGCATCTGCTTCCTGCAAAATCCGTACTTTCTCTTCAGTAATATCTCCCAATATGCGAATGGCAAGGCCGGGCCCCGGAAACGGATGACGTTTTAAAATAACCGGATCGATTCCCAATGCAGTTCCCACCGCACGCACTTCATCTTTAAATAACATGCGCAGCGGCTCCACAATTTTCAGTTTCATAGTCTCGGGTAAACCACCCACATTGTGATGTGATTTAATAGTGGCAGAAGGCCCTTTTACCGAAACCGATTCAATTACGTCAGGATAAATAGTGCCCTGAGCGAGCCAGCTTACATCCTGAATTTTGTGTGCTTCCTGATCAAATACTTCAATAAACACCCTTCCTATGGCTTTACGCTTTTGTTCAGGATCGGTAACCCCTTTTAGTTGCGAAAGAAACTGCTGTTTAGCATCAACCCCAATTACATTCAATCCCATGTTCTTGTATCCGTGCAACACCTTTTCATATTCGTCTTTGCGCAGCAACCCGTTATCAATAAAAATGCAGTAAAGGTTAGATGCAATGGCTTGTTTTAACAGAATTGCCGCAACTGACGAGTCCACACCTCCGCTTAACCCAATTACCACTTTATCGTTGCCTAATTTTTGTTTTAACTCGGCAACAGTTGTATCAATAAAATGAGCCGGGGTCCAGTTTTGCGAGCACCCGCATATATCGGTAATAAAATTGTGCAGTAATGTTTTTCCGTCAGTTGAATGAGTAACTTCGGGGTGAAACTGAATAGCGTAGGTTAATTCATCTTTAATTTTATAGGCGGCACAAGCAACACTTTCGGTACCGGCAATAATTTCAAATCCTGACGGAACTTCTTTAATGGTATCCCCGTGACTCATCCACACCTGAGTGCCCAATTTAATATTTTTAAACAACACATCGTTTTTGATGGCATTTAAGTTGGCGCGGCCATATTCGCGGGTATCTGATGCCTGCACCTTTCCTCCCCCTTCGTGTGCCATAAGCTGTGCCCCGTAGCAAACTCCTAAAACAGGTAATTTTTTTCTGAACTTCCCTAAGTCAATGCGGGGCGAATCGGGATCGTTTACCGAAAAAGGACTCCCCGACAAAATAACCCCCTTAACAGAAGCATCAGGGTCTGGGAAATGATTGAATGGATAAATCTCACTGTACACCTGAAGTTCGCGAAGGCGTCTGGCAATAAGTTGCGTGTATTGAGAACCGAAGTCGAGAATTAAAATTTTTTCTTCCATAATGATGGCGGCAAAAATACAAAGTTCAGTCGGATGAAACGAATCTTAAATGAAAGAGTTTGCAATAGATAGATTGATTACCTTTGCCCCCTTTATGAAATTAACGTTTTGGGGCGCTGCCCGACAGGTTACCGGAAGTATGTACATGCTTGAAACCCAAAAGGGCTATCGGGTTTTAATAGATTGCGGCCTTGATTATGAGCAACAACGTCACCTTCATGATAATCCTTCGCGCCTCTTCCCTTTTGACCCCGCAAGCATCAGCATTCTCATTTTAACTCATGCCCATATCGACCATTCGGGAAATATTCCAAATTTGGTAAGTCAGGGTTTTAAAGGACATATTTTTTGTACACCTGCCACAGCCGATATTGTTAAGCACCTGCTTTTAGACAGCGCCAATATTCAGGCGGGCGATGCCCGAAAAGCAAAAAATCGTCATAAAAAAGGGAGAAGAACACCGGATGCTATTCCACTCTTTACGCAAAAAGATGTGATGAACAGCATGGAACAGGTAATTACACTTGATTTTCACAAACCATTCCGGCTCAACGATGCCCTGCAGTTTACCTTTTACGAGGCAGGACATTTGCTTGGAGCAGCCAGTGTATTGGTAGAATTTACTGAAAATGGCCAAACACAAAGCATTGGATTTACAGGAGACCTTGGCCGTAATAATTCAAAATTGGTGAAAAATCCGGAGCAAATGCCTGAGTTGAATTACCTGATAACTGAAAGCACTTATGGCGGACGAATGCATAAAGTACAGCGTGATGCTGAGTCGGAATTATTACATCACATAAATGAAACCTGTGTAAAAATTAACGGCAAACTTGTGATTCCTGCTTTTAGCGTGGGCCGGACTCAGGCCATTATCTACACCCTTAACCGATTAGATAAACAAGGGTTACTATCGCGTATAAAAGTTTTTGTTGATAGTCCGCTGGCTTTACGAACTACCCCCTATTACGAGCAATACCAGCACCAGTTAAATGAAGAGGCCAAAGCGTTTTATACCAAACAAGGCGACCTGTTCGATTTTGAAAACCTCACCTTTGTACAAACGCCTGCCGATGAAAAAGATCTTTTTTACTGCCACGAGCCGCATGTAATTATCTCGGCAGCCGGCATGGTGGAAGGTGGCAGAATTCAGGAGCATGTGAAGAACCACGTCCAAAATCCGTTCAGCACCATTCTTATTGCGGGTTATTGTGCCGAAGGAACTTTGGGTGCACGCTTATTAAGCGGACAAAAAACGGTTAAAATAAAAGGAAAGGAACTAAGGGTGTATTCCCAAATTACATCAACCGATGTGTTCAGTTCTCATGCCGATCAGGAGCAATTAATTCAAAATACACTTTCCTATAACTCATCGAAACTGAAACAGGTATTTCTTACCCATGGCGATGAACCATCAATGGCCGCATTTGACACATTGCTCAGGCAAAAGCATTTCGACAAAATAACCATCCCGTTAAAAGGCGAAGAATTCACGTTGTAATTTTTGAATGCAGCGTTTTACCCAACTCAATGGTCTTATTGTAAAATTGGGTTATGAAAGGTTTAGCATTTACTCTTATGGTGATGTTATTTATCACCGCCTGCCAGAGAAAGCCTGACAGTGACAACGAGCACTTTGTTCAACAAAAAACACTTCAGGCACAACTCGACACCTTTTTACAAAACAATCCGGAAATTCCCGGTATCGTATCGTCATGGCGACTCAGAGACAACAGCCTTATTCAGGCAGCTTCAGGTTTTGCAAATATTGAATTAAAAGAACCCATGACTGTATACCATAAAATGGGAGTTGCCAGCAATACCAAAGTGATGACCGCTACCATCATTCTACAGTTACATGAGGAAGGTAAAATTAAACTGAATGACCCGATAGGTAAATACCTCTCACATGAAATTACAGACAATATTTGCGTTTTAAATGGGATATCTTACGGAAACCTTATCACTATTCGTCAATTACTAAAACATACCAGCGGGATTTATGATTTTGTTGATGCTAATTTTATAAACTCAACTCTTTACTTTCCTGATAAAAACTATACCCCCGAAGACCTGCTCATGTATAACGTATGTGCCGGACAACCGTATTTTATTCCGGGTACAGCAGGCAAATATCATTACAGCAGCACCAATTACATTTTGCTTGGCATGATTATTCAAAAAATAACCGGTCAACCCTTTCATATAGTATTAAGAGACCGGATTTTTACTCCTCTACACCTGCTTAACTCATCGGTATGGACCTATGAAAAACCCGCGGCACCATTGGCCGCAGGCTATAATAACGGAACAGATATTAGTGATGATAATTTAAGCTGGACCTGGGCAACCGGAGGAGTCGTATCTCAGGCAGATGAAATGAATTTATTTATTAAAACTTTATTGCATGGTTATTTTTTCAAAAAAAGAGAGACGCTGATTGCTATGATGCAAACAACCACAGAAAGTGTGGATGAATACGGATATGAATATGGATTAGGATTAATGAAATACAATTTCGGTAAAGGCTTTATTGCTTACGGACATATAGGTTCATTACACGGATATAACAGTGCCTGTTTTTATTTACCATTACATGACGCGTCTTTTTTTGTTGGAATAAACAGAGGCAATGCACAACCCTTTCTGTTTGATTTAATGGGCCAGTGTTACAGTTGCGTGGTGGCAAACTATGAGTACAACCCCTTTCAACATCCCCCCAAAACCTCCCTTCCCTTCCCATTTCTATAAGCCCGAAAAATTATTAGTCACTTTATCAGCACATTGAAAACATACAAGCAGGGGGTCTGCCAACAATTTCTTTCTTTTGGCAAGTAATTTGACAAAGCAGGTAAAGACACTTAAAAAAAATAGTTTTATGAAAACCATTTACATTAACAACGGAACTAAACTACTGGCCATTCTATTTGTTGCATTTGCGGCTACTTCTTCACTTACCTCGTGCAAGAAAAAACCAAAAAAAGAAGCGCCTACAGAAATTAAAACATTAAACAATTCTGTAGAAGTAGCTCTTCCTTTTGAGAGCAAAGAATACAAATCTGATAAAGATTTTTTCAGAGCTCGCCAATCAGGTAAAAGCCCTGATTTAGCTACGGCACAAAAAATTGCAGAGCAAAATACCAAAGCTGCATTAGCCGGAAACATTCAGGCAACCATAAAGCGGGTAACAGACCAATATACCAACCAGCGCTCCATTGGTAACAAACAGGAATTTGAAAATAAGTTTGAGGAACTTTCGAGAGAAGTTGTTAACCTTACCCTGCATGATTTGAACCCGATGGCTCAAAAAGTGTTTAAAGAAACTGATGGTGCATTCACTGTTTGGGTAGTGTACGAAGCCAATAAATCAACCGTACTTACCGCATTGAATAATAAAATTTCCTCAGATGCAAAACTTCAGCTGGATTACGACAAAATGAAGTTTGAGCAAATTTTCAACCAGGAAATGGAAAAATTATCAAACGGTCAATAACAAAGAAACAGCAGGAGGCCTCCTTTGAAAAAGGGAGGCTTCTTTATTTAAATATAAAAACCAAAATGAAAAAAATTTACCTCTCATTCTTATTTGCTCTGGTACTTTCAGCCACAGCATTTGCTCAAAACGGAACACTTACTTTTTTCTCCGATAAAGGGGAGAAATTCTGGGTACTGGTAAACGGAGTTGTACAAAACGCAGTACCTGAAAACAATGTAAAGGTTCAGGGATTATCTCCTAATTTTTACCGCCTAAAAATAGTTTTCCAGATCGACTCATTAGGCGAAGTAACCCAAAATATGGGAATGGATGCAGGAGTTGATTATGTGTATATCATTCGCAAAAAAAATACTCCAGCGGCTTTCAAAAAAACAAAAGGGCCTAATGCCCCTGACCCTAAAGTTTACGAACGTTATGTACTTCGTCCGTTCTCCGCTTCAGAAAACGGAGGCATGGCTGCTCCAACCAAAGATCAGGAAGTTATTGTGTATGGACAGGGAGAACCGTTGAACACTGAACAAATTGTGCATCCTGTGGCTTCTGTAACAGTTAATACAACCACCACTACTACTACCACTACCGGTGGGCAAACTGCAACCGCTCCTAATGCCGGGTTTTCACTTAATATGAATATTGACCCGAATGCCGGAAACATGAACATGAATGTAAACGGCACCGGAGTAAACGTGAATACAAACACTACCTCATCTTCATCAACCACCACCACTACTACAAAAACCACTACCACCAAAACTACAGGCGGAGGTACAACCACGCCAACACCTGCACCGGCAAAAACCAGTACTCCCGTGCATGCTATGTACTCGATGGATTTTGATAAAGCAGTGGCATCTATCAAGGCACAATCATTTGAGGAAAATAAAATGACCGTAGCTAAGCAGGTTTTAAAAGGCAACTATTTAAACTGCGCCCAGATAAAAACCATCATGAAATTATTTTCGTTTGAAACAACCAAGCTTGATTTTGCTAAATTGGCATATGATAAATGCGTTGAGAAAAATAACTATTATTTAATTAATGACGCCTTTGGTTTCTCCAGCTCCGTAGATGATTTAAATGAATTTATCGAAGGCAAATAAATATTTTCATTCATAAAACTTATAAAGGCTCCCGTAAAGTAAACGGGAGCTTTTATTTTTGCAGACAAATATGTATCAGCAATTAATTCTTAAATCCGGTCGCGAACGATCAATTTACAACCGGCACCCCTGGTTATTTTCAGGAGCAGTTAAACAATTACCCCAAGCAGGGGAAGGTGATATAGTGCAGGTGTGCAGCAACCATGGCGATGTGCTGGCTTACGGTTTTTATTCTTCAGCAAGTCAGATTGTGTGCCGCATGTTTGAATTTAATACCGATGCTACCTTTGTGGCTGATGCTGCCTATTGGCGTGATAAAATACAACACGCGTTTGAACTGCGAAAAAAATATGTATTGAGTACCGAAACTAATGCCTACCGGTTGCTTCATGCCGAAGGAGATTTTTTACCGGGCATCATTTGCGATGTGTACAATTCTATTGCTTCCGTGCAAATACTGATTAAAGGGACTGAACTTATTCAGGACATATTACTGAATGCCATTCGGGAGATTACCGGTGTGAAACATCTTTATCTTAAAACGAAAAAAAGCTCGAAGGTAATCGAACAGGTTTCGGCCTCAACTGACTGGATAAATCCTCCACAGGAAGTAAAAACCATTGTGAAAGAACACGGCTTACAATTTTATGTTGATGTAGAAAAAGGACAGAAAACAGGTTTTTTTATTGACCAGCGTGAAAACAGAAAAATGCTTCAGCAATTTTGTGAGGGCAAAAAAATACTAAACACATTCAGTTATACAGGCGGATTCAGTGTATATGCACTTGCGGGCAAAGCTTCATTGGTACATTCGGTAGATATATCAAAAGAAGCCTGTCAGCTTTGTGATGAAAACGTTCACCTCAATTTTCCTGGAGCAAACAAACATCAGTCTTTTGCAGCCGATTGTTTTGATTTTATAAAAACAGCCGATACCGATTATGATATCATGGTACTGGATCCGCCAGCCTTTGCCAAAAATGCCAGAGCGGTTGATAATGCCGCCCGGGGATACAAGGAACTGAATATGGCGGCTATTAAAAAAATAAAATCAGGAGGATTAATTTTTACGTTTTCCTGTTCTCAAAATATTGACAGGGATTTATTTCGGAAAATTGTTTTTTCGGCTGCAGCAGATGCCCGCAGAAATGTGCGTATCCTTCAACAGCTTACCCAACCGGCCGATCATCCGGTAAATATCTTTCATCCCGAGGGTGAATACCTTAAAGGTTTATTGCTGCAAGTGGAATGACCCGATAAAGGAGGTAAGTTTTCAACATTCCGCTTATTTTTTTGGGTGTACCAAAGCAAGTTTGTACTTTGGTAATGCTAACGGATATTTTTTAGATTATTATCCGCATGAAATACATTCTTATTTTTCTTCTGCTGCCTTTTATTCCGGTAAAACAACCCGGACCGGGAAATAAATATCCGCTTACACAAACCGGAATTGCCAGTTACTACGGCACTAAAAAATTTCACAACAGCCGAACCGCCAGTGGCGAACGAATGCATCGCGACAGCCTTACAGCCGCACACCGCACCTACCCGTTTGGAACAAGAGTTAAAGTGACCAATTTGCAAAACCAGAAAAGCGTGGTGGTACGTATAAACGACCGCGGGCCTGCCAGCAAAAAGAGAATTATTGATGTATCGGTAGCCGCAGCCCGAAAACTGGGAATGATCCAATCAGGGTTGGCTAAAGTGCGCGTAGAAGTGGTGCCAAAAGAAACTGCACCCGCAGCACAATAATACAGTGCAATCATTACCTTTGTATCCCATGAAAAAAGCAATATCCATACTTTCAATTGTGGTAACCCTGCTAAGTTGCAAAACTCCACAACACTACTCCATTGATAAACTACCCTCCCATCAATTATATTTTGGCTCGGGCGGTGGCTTTGCCGCTGCATGGAATGAATACCTGTTGCTTGATAACGGGCAATTGTTTTATTTTAATTCGCTCACTAAAGAGAAAAAGGAATTAAAATCTATTGAGAAAAAAGAAGCAAAAAACATTTATAAAAAACTTGCTCAGCTAAACCTGAACAGTTACCAACTGAATAAAACCGGGAACATGACCTACTATATCCGAGAGGTAAATAATAATACCTCACACGAAGTAAAATGGGCAATTGAACAGAGTGATGTCCCTTCGGAAATCAAATCATTTTATCAGCTATTGCAATCAAAAGTTTCAAATCATGAATAAATTTTACACCTCCGCTAAAGTATTTACTATTTTAGTTACCGGAGCATTTAACACCGCATGGGCACAAACTAATCCATTTGATGCCCGCTCGCATAAAACCACCACTCAGCCTGATAAAAGTGCGCTGCATGCCGAAGTGGTAAGAGGCTACAAAAACACTTCCCCTATTCCGGGTTCACTCACAAAGCAGGCTTCGGCTCCGGCAGCAAAAGCAGAATTAAGTCTTCCGCTTTTTATTGAGAAAAATAATCCGGAAAACGCACCTAAATTTAAAAACTACTCGGTATTTGAAGCATCCGATTTAGCAAAACAATTTTTGGAAAGTGTAAAAACCGAAATGTATATTAAAACCCCTGAACAGGAGTTTAAGGTTACGGAAATGAATACCGATGAACTGGCTAAAACACATATTCGCCTTGTTCAATCTTTTAAGGGAATACCTGTTTACGGAGCCGAAATTATTTTACATGCTGCCAATGGCTCTATCCATTTGTTGAATGGGAGGTACTTTCCCACTCCTGATTTAAGCAGCATTTCCGCACAAATTAATGCCGAAACAGCTATTAAAAATGCTACTACCTATCTTGGAACTAAAACCCGTATTGCTTCACTCACTGCATTTCAGCAAAAAATAAGTCATTACACCGGACCCAAAGCTGCGTTAATGGTTTATCATTTAAATAATGATTTATCGAAAGAGAAGTTAGTGTGGGTTATAAAAATAAAACCAAATGTACTGGAGAGCTGGAACATTTTTGTGGATGCACAAACCGGAATGGTACTTCATGGTTTTAATCAGGCCTGTACTGCTGACGGGCCAAAAACAGCCACAGGCAATGATTTGAATAATGTGTCGCGTACAATTAACACCTACCAAAAATCTACGAGCTACTATCTGATTGATGCTACACGCGCAATGTATAATTCAGCACAGTCTTCCATTCCTGACGATCCTGCAGGAGCCATCTGGACATTAGATGCACAAAATACTCCGGTAACAAATGTGATTCAGGTAAGTAATACCACCAATAGCGGATGGCCTTCAAAAGCTATTTCGGCTCATTACAATGCAGGCATTGCCTACGATTATTACCGTACCACGTTTAACCGCAATTCCATCAATGGACAAGGCGGAACTATTACCTCCATCATCAACGTATCTGACGAGAACGGTCAGGGCATGGACAATGCATACTGGACCGGAGAGTTTATGTGTTACGGAAACGGCAAAGTAGCTTTTAAACCACTGGCAGGAGCCTTAGACGTAGCCGGTCATGAAATGACGCACGGGGTCGTTCAAAATAGCGCCAACCTCGAATACGAAGGACAAAGCGGTGCCATTAACGAATCGATGGCAGATATTTTTGGATGCATGATGGACCGAAATGACTGGCTGATGGGTGAAGATGTTACCAAAACACTGTATTTCCCCACCGGAGCACTGCGTAGTTTACAGGATCCGCACAATGGAGGAACGAGTTTAAGCGATAACGGATACCAGCCCCGTGTAATGGGTGAATTTTATACCGGAACAAACGACAATGGAGGTGTACATATAAACAGTGGTATTCCCAACTGGGCATTTTACAAATTTGCCACAGCCGTTACAAAAGAACATGCCGAACAGATATATTACAAAGCACTCACTGCTTATCTCACTAAAACTTCTCAGTTTGTTGATTTGCGCATTGCAGTGGTTCAATCGGCTATTGATTTGTATGGTGCATCCTCCACAGAAGTAGCCGAAGCGAAAAATGCATTCAGTGCGGTGGGCATCTATGCCAACGATCCCGGAGGAGGAAGCACCGGTGGCGGAGGTACAAACTCGGCAGTAGATTTAGCTACCAACCCCGGACAGGATTATATTCTGAGTTACGACCTCCTCTCTTCTGACCCGGTTACCCTGTATTCGTCAAGTACCACCGGAACCAATTATGTTTCGAAATCACAATTTAACATGAAACGTAAACCAAGCGTGGTAGACAATGGTTCAAGCTGCATTTTTGTTGGAGACGACAGCAAAATATATTCATTAAATCTTACCGGCACACCCAACGAATCCGTCATCTCAAATCAAACTATTTGGGACAATGCCGCAGTTGCCAAAGATGCATCACGAATTGCTGCAGTAACCACTTCAATAGATACGTCCATTTATGTGTATGATTATACCCTTTCGCAATGGAAACAATTTGTTTTGTACAATCCAACTTACACGCAGGGAGTTGATGCAGGCGGTGTACTATATGCCGATGCCATTGAGTGGGATTATAGCGGGCAGTATATTATTTACGATGCTAAAAATGTAATTGATAATCCGGTGGGAGCCGATATTGTTTACTGGGATATCGGAATGATAAAAGTATGGGATAATGCCTCCAACTCATGGGGTGACGGAAGTGTTCAAAAACTTTACACACAATTACCTGAAGACATCAGTATCGGAAATCCATCGTTCTCTAAAAACTCACCTTATATCATTACGTTTGACTATATTGATTCGTACAACAACTCGTACACCATTATGGCAAAAAATATTATAACCGGAGAAGATGATATAGTGTTTAATAATACCAAACTTGGATTCCCCAACTATTCAAAACTTGATAATAAAATAATTTTTGATGCCGTTGATGGAAGCAGCAATGATGTAATAGGACAAATAAGTTTAACTGCCAACAAACTTAAAGGAACAGGCAGCGCCACCATTCTGATACCCGATGCACAATGGGGAATATGGTATGCACAGGGCACACGCTCTTTGCGCAGTTCAGGAAAAGACATTACCGCATTTACCTTCCCTGCTTTAAACCCTCCTGTTACAGCCACAATTTCCGGAACCAATATTAATGCGGTGGTGAGCATGAGTACCAATGTAAGCAATCTGGTACCATCATTCAGTAACTCGCCTTTGTCAACCGCATACATTACCGGCACCAAACAGATAAGCGGAGTTACCGCTAACAATTACACAAATCCGGTAACCTATACCGTAAAAGCAGAAGACGGAACATCGAAAACATACACCGTTACGGTAACCAAACAGGCGGGAACAGGAATACAACCCATTCCTGATGCTACTGTTTATGCCTTCCCTAATCCGGCACATGATGCACTGTTCATTGCTGCAAAAGGTAATTTCTCGTACACCCTTTATGATTTAAACGGACGTGAAATGCTGTCGGGTAAAGGAGATGCCAAACAACCGATTTCGCTCAACGGAATTCAACAGGGAATGTATTTAATAAAGCTGACCACAGAAGATAACGAAACATACGTAATACGGTTTAGCAAAAACTAAGTTTACAAATACCCGAAAACCTTCCTGATGAATAATCGGGAAGGTTTTTTTATTGCGTATAAATTAACCCGAATGATAACATGGCATTGAAAAGATTCCCCCCGTCAGGATGTTTCAGCGGAGACGTTACGGTTGCCCTGAAGCCGGGTTCGATTTTAAGAAGTAAGTCGGAAGATAATCTGTAAAACATCCCAACACCCGCGTGCCACGTAATGGTAAGCGGATTATAAGTAAGCTGATAAGGTGTGTAGCTGTTGGTGTAATCGTTCCGGTCGGCATCAATCAGCAAAATCAGTACACCTGTTCCGCCCGATGCATAAAAAGAAATGCGTTGGCTTTCGTACAACATATGTTTTATGTATAAAGGTAAATACAGGTAAGCCTGATAATAGTCAAACCCTATATCCCTGTACAAAATTGAATCGTTTCCGGTAATCACCGACTTGGTTAAAAAAGGCTGCTTGTATTTGGCTACAGCATACGTATTCATTAAAAAATGAACGCCCGATTCTATTTTCCAGGCGTGATTAAGCGTGTAATACGTACTTACTCCCAGATGAAACGAAGTTCCGGGCATCCGTTTACCTACATTGGTAAAATTAGTGCGCGAGGCATAATAACGGTCGCTGGTCCTAAAAAAACGATCGCAGTACTCCAATCCGCCTTCAATACCCAGCCAGAGTTTATGAATGCTGTCAGGAGGCAAAAACTCTTTCACATAAATCCGTGTAGTATCGTGCTGCGCCCTGCTTATAAAAGATAAAAAAAATAAACTCAGAAAAATAATTTTACAACGCATCGGGCAAAAACCGGAACGGCAATAAATTTTTCACCCCTTCAATCAATAAAATTTTTCCCTCTTCTCCGGCCAGCATGATGGTGATGGGTTTTTGCTGACGGTATTCACTCTCACTTATTACCTGCAAACAGGCTCCGCAGGGCGATACTGGTTTAGTGGTAAGTTTCTGTTCATTTTTTGCTGCAATACAAAGTATTTTAACAGCCGCATCCGGAAATAACGAACCGGCCTGAAACAAGGCTACCCGCTCGGCACACAACCCCGATGGATAGGCCGCATTTTCCTGATTTGTGCCTTTTACCCTGGTGCCATTATGAAGCAATGCGATAGCCGCCACTCTGAACCGGCTGTAAGGTGCATAAGCCTGTGCAAACAGGTTTCGGGTTTCCTGCAACAACTGCAATTGTTCGGGAGTCAGGTCGGCTTCGTCAACCAGCACTCCTTCACTTTGGTATTGAATTTTTTCTATCATGGCTTTATCAAACTTACAACCATTAACCGAAATGTGCAAGTAGGGCACATCCCGATTTTTAACTTAGCTTTGTGGCCTGAATAAATTGCACATGAAAAAAATATTGGTTTTCGGAGCAGGATTATCTGCTTCTTACCTGATAAAATATTTGCTGGCCCACAGCAAAAAAGAAAACTGGAAAGTTACCGTTGCCGATCAATCCCTGCCCCTTGTATTATCTAAAATTAAAAAACATGAGCGGGCTGTGGCGGTTGAGCTCAATATACAGGATAAAACAAAGCGCGAATCACTTATTGAACAACACGACCTGGTGGTTTCGCTTATGCCTCCTTCCCTGCATGTGTTAATTGCTAAAGACTGCCTTAAATACAAAAAGCATTTGGTTACGGCATCGTACCTCACTGCCGAAATGAAAAAACTGCATAGTGCCGCAGTAAAAGCCGGTGTTTTATTTTTGAATGAAATTGGTCTCGATCCCGGAATCGATCACCTGTCGGCTATGGAGATGATACACGATATTCAATCAAAAGGCGGAGAAATTACTTCCTTTAAATCCTATTGTGGAGGATTGGTATCTCCCGAATTTGACACCAACCCCTGGCATTATAAATTTACCTGGAACCCGCGCAACGTAATTCTTGCCGGAAATACTACGGCCACCTTTACCCAAAACGGACAACTCAAATTTATTCCGTACAACCGCATTTTTTTGCAAACTGAAACCATTTTAGTGAAAGGCTACGGACAATTTGAAGCTTATGCCAACCGCGACTCGAACGGGTATATAAAACCCTACGGATTAGAAAAGGCACAAACCGTTTTGCGCGGCACACTGCGAAAAAAAGGATTTGGCCGCTCATGGAACCATTTGGTAAAACTTGGCCTCACCGATGACCAATTGCAATTAACGCAAGCCCCCGGTTTAACCTGGAGAGAATTGGTAACTGCCTTTTTGCCTCCCTCCTCATTAACTCCCGAGCAAAATCTTTGTCATTTTTTGGGTATAAACCGGCAAAGCCGCGAATTTAAAAAACTGCAATGGCTGGGTATTTTGGAAAACAGTAAGCTGGGCGTTGAACAGGGAAGCCCGGCTACCGCCTTGCAAAAATTGCTTCAGCAAAAATGGAAACTTGGCAAAGGAGAACTTGATATGATTGTGATGCAGCATCAACTTACCTATACGCTTAATGGAAAAACCAAAAAACGCATCAGTTCGCTGGTGGTAAAAGGCGAGGACGAAGTGTACACAGCCATGGCCAAAACAGTAGGTCTCCCCATGGCCATTGCGGTTAAACTTATATTGCAAAACAAAATTTCAGCCCGCGGAGTGGTAATTCCGCTTACAAAAGAATTTTACAATCCTGTACTGAAAGAATTGAAAAAATACGGTGTGGAATTTTGCGAATAACTTAAAGCCAGTTATTCTTTTTAAAAATATACAGGGTGATTAAGGAGGAAAGAACCATTAATCCCACAGCAAATAAATATCCGTAATTCCAGCCCAGCTCGGGCATTGAATTGAAATTCATTCCATAGATACTCGCTATAAGTGTTGGCGGCATAAAAATAACCGATACCACCGTAAATATTTTAATGATTTTGTTTTGCTCCAGGTTAATTAAACCCAAAAAGGTTTCCTGCAGGTATTCCAGCCTTTCAAATCCAAAATCGGTGTGGTCAATAAGCGAGGTAATATCTTTAAGCATACTGCGCACCCGTGGACTGTATTCTTCCGGGAAGTAATCACTGCGCAGCAACGATTGCATTACCCGCTGCTTATCCATAATATTCTGCCGGAGCAGCATGTTCATTTCCTGAAAAAAAGAAATTTTAAAAATCAGGTCCTTGTTTACCCTTTTTTCGTCAGTAACTAATTTGCCGGTTTGGGTAATATCATTGGCAATACCTTCAATTAAATCGGCATCCAGGTCAATGCGTATTTCAAAAATGGTAACCAGCACCTGATACCCGTTCAGGTAATTTTTGCCCTGAATTTCCAGGCGTTTAAACATTTCGTTAAACGAACGTAAATCGTAATTGCGGTAAGTAACTAAGTATTTTTCTTTAAGAATAAAAGAGGCCGGCTCGGGTTTATACGTACCATTTAAAGGTACCAGAAAATTGGAATTGGCAATAATATGCCTGTCGTTTTCAAAATAACGGGAGCTTGATTCAATCTCCATCATTTGTTTGTTGTCAGGAATATTGACATGAAACCGGGTCTCCACATATTTTTCCTCTTCGTCACTCAGCTGGTTCAAATCCACCCATACCAAATGGTTGTAATCAATTCCGTTCAGGCAATTTACGCCCTGCACTTTTTGCAACCTGTCGTTATCGCGATAGTACACGGTGATCATGCGTGCAAGTTAGGAAAAACTATGAATTCCGCGCATATGAAACGGTTTAATGTACTTAAGGCTTTATTCCAATCCTGTTGACAATACGGATAGATTTAAATTTTTGTAGCACGAATCAAACATCTGGGCAATGCCTATTTCGGGTTCTATTGAATCTACCAGCAACGAGTTGTCCTGTGCAAATAAAGGATGACAAAATACCCCTGTGAAAAGAGTACATATAAAAATAAACTTTTTCATAACTAAATCAGGTTTGGTTAGTTGTATTTGTAATCAAAGCGACCTTTGGTCACTTTCACCATATCTGTTTTAGTAAAAGCATAAACATTGTACTCAAAGGTTCCTGCCATGTAGTGATTAATGGTGTCAAGCCGGGTAATATTAAGGATGGCATATCCCCCCTGTGTATAATAAGAACCGTATGGAACATTCTTGTAGACTACATTAAAGGCGTCATTTATACCCCCTTCAAATGGAATCACATAATATCCCGGCCCAAATATTTTATATTTAACTCGCATATAAACACCACTTAATCTCGAAGTAGACCAGCCAGGACTAACCGCACAATCCAACTCAAAAATTCCTTTTGCGTACCCGCTTCCCAAAAAATCAATATCTTGTTTATCGGCCTCGCTTGGCCATGCGTGGCCATTCATAAGGCAGCCTATGGTTTGTGCACCCACCATGGTAGCAGGGGGCAGTTTATCTTCTTCGCTTTCTTTTTTGCAATGCAGGCTAAGGCAACTAAGGGAGGCAAGTAGTAAGAGGAGTTTTATATGGCTCATAGCTGCGGGGTTTTGTTTATTCAAAGTTACGGTATAAAATTTTGCAAAAGCATATATATTTAGTCATGCTGCCCCGATAGCTATTGGGCAGCAGCATCCGTTAATGCGGAGAGGGATGCCGAAATCAGCATGACTGTTAGTGCGGGTGTTCATCTTTCGATATTTTTTTGAAGCTAAAGCAACCAAATGTAGAACACCAAATATCGAATACTGAATGAAGAAGTACTGTAATAAAAAACCCCGCTTACGCGGGGTTTGTGCTCGAGGCGGGAATCGAACCCGCACGGCTGTTGAGGCCACAGGATTTTAAGTCCTGCGTGTCTACCAGTTCCACCACCCGAGCCTGAATAAAAGAACGATAATAAAGAAGGTGTGAGGAAAGCGATGTGTTTTTGTTTCTTCGCTGAACTCACACCTTAATTGTTTTGGAGCGAGAGACGAGGTTCGAACTCGCGACCTCAACCTTGGCAAGGTTGCGCTCTACCAACTGAGCTACTCTCGCATTTTCCCGTAAGGGACTGCAAATATAAGGGACGCTCTGTTTTTTACAATGGGCGGTATAAAAAAAATAAGGACGTTGTAAGTAACTAACAGGCAAGTGGTAAATAGCTTAAAACTTATTTCCCTTCTATAATTTTTTTAAGATAATGCAGTTTCATAAGCGCTTCGAGCGGAGTAATGGAATCGGTTTCCACCTTCTGCAATTCTTCTTTTACCCGCTGCACCAGCGGGTCGCTAAGCTGAAACATATGCAACTGAAAAGGGTCGGGAGGTAGTTTTTTTACGGCTTCTGTTCCACTTAGTGGAGAGCGGTTATCTTCCAGGTAACGCAGAATTTCTTCGGCTCTGCGCAGTACGTCTTTTGGTATTCCGGCCATGCGCGCCACATGAATACCAAAACTGTGTTCGCTGCCTCCTTCTTTTAATTTTCGGAGGAAAATAACTTTGTTTCCGGTTTCCTTAACAGCCACGTGGTAATTTTTTATGCCGTCAAGTTTACCCTCCAGTTCGTTGAGCTCGTGGTAATGGGTGGCAAAAAGTGTTTTGGGTTTTAAATGTACTTTGGTTAAATATTCGGTAATAGACCATGCCAGCGAAACCCCGTCATAGGTACTGGTACCGCGCCCAATTTCATCTAACAGAATAAGACTGCGGGGCGAAAGGTTGTTGAGAATACTGGCTGTTTCGGTCATTTCCACCATAAAGGTTGATTCCCCGCTGCTCAAATTATCAGAAGCTCCCACACGGGTAAAAACTTTATCAATTAATCCTATGCGGGCATAAGTGGCCGGAACAAAACAACCGATTTGTGCCATGAGTACTGCGAGAGCCGTTTGCCTGAGCACAGCCGATTTACCCGACATATTAGGCCCGGTAAGAATGATTACCTGCTGTTTGGCATTATCTAAATAAATATCATTGGGAATATACGGTTCGCCCGGTGGGAGCTGCCGTTCAATTACCGGATGCCTGCAATCTTTAAGCATCAGTTCAAATGAATCGTTCAGCTCGGGTTTTACATAATTATTGCGCAAAGCTACCGTGGCAAACGACAACAAACTATCAATACGTGCAAGCTGTAGTGCGTTTTGCTGTACAGCGGTTACGTATTCGCTCATTTCTATCACCAGCTCATTAAACAGGCGTTCTTCAATGGCAAAAATCTTTTCTTCGGCTCCCAGAATTTTTTCTTCATATTCTTTCAGTTCCTGGGTAATGTAGCGTTCGGCATTTACCAGAGTTTGTTTTCTTATCCATTCGGTCGGCACCTTGTCCTTATGCGCATTGGTTACTTCAAGGTAATAGCCAAAAACATTATTGTACGAAATTTTAAGAGAAGGAATTCCGGTACGCTGGCTTTCGCGTTGCTGAATCTGCAGCAAATAATCTTTGCCTGAGTAGGCAATTTTTCGCAGTTCATCCAATTCGGTATGTACCCCATCGGCAATTACACTCCCTTTATTTAACAAAGCCGGAGGCTCGGGCACCAGCACCTGTTCAAGCCGTTGTATGGCCGTAAAGCAGGGCTGTAGCTGATCGGCAACCTTGGTTACAGGCAAATGCCCCGTTTGCATGAGCAATTGCTTTAATGGCTCAATAATTTTTAAGGAACGGTTTAACTGCATCAGTTCTCGCGGATTTACCCGTTTCATAGCCACTTTTGAAACCAGACGCTCCAAATCTCCCACCTGCTTTAATAAACCTGCCACCTCTAAGGCCAGATGTTCATTTTTGGTAAACTGCTCCACCACATCTAACCGTTCCTCAATAAGTTTTTGTTCTTTAAGCGGCATTACCATCCACCTGCGCAATAAACGGGCACCCATGGGGGTAAGCGTATGGTCGAGTATGTAAAGAAGCGGCACTCCGTGTTCATTGGCGCTATGCACCAGCTCCAGGTTGCGCACTGTAAACGTGTCGAGCCAAACGTATTTATCTTCTTCCAATCGCGAAACCGAGGCTATATGCGCTATATTCCGGTGCTGATTTTCGTGCAGGTAATGCAGCGCAGCTCCGGCAGCTACAATACCCAGCTTCATTTTATCAACGCCAAATCCTTTAAGAGACTGTGTTTCGAAATGTTTCAGCAGTTTTTCGTTAGCGTAGTCATCGGTAAACACCCAGTCGTCAATCAAAAAAGTATAGAATTTATCTCCAAAATACCTGACAAATTCTTTTGCCTGAGGTTTACTTACCAATACCTCGGCAGGTTTCAGCCCCTGTAATAATTTATCTAGGTAATCGGTTTTCCCTTCGGCCAGAAAAAACTCTCCGGTTGAAATATCAAGAAAAGATACTCCTCCGATTCCCTCTGAAAGAAAAACCGAGGCGAGGTAGTTATTTTGTTTTACCTCCAGCACCTTATCGTTGTACGAAACTCCGGGCGAAACCAGTTCGGTAACCCCTCGCTTTACTATTTTCTTGGTGAGTTTAGGGTCTTCCAGCTGATCACAAATGGCCACCCGCTGCCCGGCACGCACCAGTTTTGGTAAATACACATCAAGCGAATGATGAGGAAATCCGGCCAGTTCAATATGAGCAGCGGTACCATTGGCCCGTTTGGTTAACACAATACCTAAAATTTGCGAAGCCCGTATGGCATCATCACCAAAGGTTTCATAAAAGTCGCCTACCCTGAATAATAAAATGGCATCAGGGTACTTCGCCTTTATCTGATTGTATTGGCGCATCAGGGGGGTATCTGCCGCTTCGGTGGTTTTCAATACTTGTGGCTTTAAAACAGAATGCGGATAATTGCACTAAACATGACGCGCAAATTAAAGAATATTGAATTAAACCGTTTAACTGTGGATGAATTCAGGAAAACTGTGAAAAACCCGGTGGTGCTGGTACTCGACAATGTGCGCAGTGCACTCAATGTGGGTTCGGTTTTTCGCACAGCCGATTCCTTTGCTTTTGAGGGAGTTTATCTGTGCGGCATTACTGCCTGTCCGCCCAACAGCGATATCCGTAAAACGGCATTGGGTGCCGATGAAAGCGTAAAATGGCATTACGCAGCTTCCACCTTTGATGCAATTACAGAATTAAAAAAAGAAGGATACCGCATTTTAATCATAGAACAAACCAGTGCCAGCGTGATGCTGAATGAATTTATCCCGAACACCACTCAAAAATACGCTCTGGTATTCGGCAATGAAGTAAATGGAGTAAACGAGGAGTTATTTTCAATGAGCGATGCATTTATTGAAATTCCGCAACAGGGAAGTAAACACTCGCTCAATATTGCTGTAAGTGCCGGTATTGTATGCTGGCATTTCTTTACCGCCTTTAAATGAAAATCCCCCGATTGCTCAGGGGATTTAACAAAACGAACAATATGAAGAATCTACTACTACTCTACTACTTTGAAGGTTACCCTTCTGTTGGCGGCTAAGGCATCTTTACGTTTACCATCAACCAGCGGATCTTTTTTACCAATGGTTTGCACAATAAGTCTGCTCTTATCAATTCCGAATTTCTTTGAGAGAATATCGGCCACGGCCTGTGCACGTTTTCTGGCAAGTTCCAGGTTATATGCTTCATCCTTGCGCATATCTGCACCTCCTATGATATACAATTTTGCTTCGGGGAAATTGCGCATGGCATGAGCCACTCCGTATAAGTCGGCATAATATTTTGAAGGAACTTCAAACTCATCTGTTTCGAAGAAGATGGCAGGCAAATAACCAATTTTACCCACCTGCTGGAACATTTTCTCAGCCTTATTATCAGGTACAGTTTGCATTTGCTTAGCCATTGCTTTTGATACTATAGCAATACCCTGATGATTGGCCAGCATGGACGTATCGGTATTTGGTTCCATATCGCGATGATCAGGAACTCCATCCCCGTCACTGTCTTTTGACTTGCCGTTTGCATCAACCACGGCACCCGGATCTGAATATGGTTCGGCATCCTGATGATCAGGAATACCATCACGATCCGTATCTACGGCCTTACCACTTCCGTATACATTAACGCTGTCGGGTGTATTTGGCTCACGATCGAAAAAGTCGGAAACACCATCATTGTCATTATCAATCTTCATGGCGTCAACTGTTTTCTTCATGGAAGCCAGTTCATCGTACATATACTTAACCGGATTATGCCACTCGATAGGAGTGCTCGCTTTTTTACCTACATGATAAGAGAATCCAACGGTCGGGAACAAATACCAGTCATAGGAACGATTTTGAAACGAACCTGAAGGATTCCAAACATCTACCGAGTCATTTTGTGTTATCCTTAATCCTGCCTCACCAAATACATCAAATGAATTGCTTACCTTCATTTTAAATCCGGCTCCAATCAGGGCTGCATTTGTTGTTTTAGTATAAGCTTTCTTAGGCGGGAACCACTGGGAGAAGCTAATTGCTTCAGGCATTAACAGGGCATAGCCTCCAAAGGTATATAGTTGTAACGGACGGCTTGGACTGATAAAATTAATATTCCCTATATTGAATACCACTACAGCCGATATTTCTTTGAACACGGTACGCTGACATAAAGTATCTGTTTTAACCTGCCCTCGCGAGAACTGCCCGTCCATATAACCAATGCGAATACCTAACGAATGTGTAAATTTATAATTGATGGCTCCCCCAAACACCAATTGCGTTTTGTAGTTGGTTAAATCAAAAAACGGCATTGTAGCCCCCACCATGCCCGATAATGATAACCTCTTGAAATCCTTTTTAGGAAAATTATTTACAGCCGGTGTTTTCTTTACCGGTGTTGAACCCTTCTTGGCAGTTGCTGCTCCTTTTTTAGCCGGGGCCGCACCCTTTTTGGCAGGGGCAGTACCCTTCTTAGCCGGAGCTGTTTTTTTAGCCGGAGCCGCTTTTTTGGCTGGCGCTGCCCCCGGTTTAGCAGGAGTAGTTTTCTTGGCCGGTGCAGCCTTTTTTGGCGGTGGCTTCTTTGTTGTTGGTTTTTTAGCCGGGGCTTGTGCAAATACCACAGCAATGGCTGTCAGCATGCAAAAGAGGAAGAGGGTTATTTTTTTCATCGCGCTATTTTTTAGGGCTACACAAAGTTCTATTGCGCGGGAGTGCAGTCCAACCCTATTGTTTACACAGGAATAACCGGCTGTCTAAATTTCCAAACAAGTAACCGATTGATCGAAAACATCTGTGTGTTCGTGAATGAATGTGATAAAATCTGAAGGATGGTTTTTTACTTTGCCAATAAGGTTTTCACTGCGCTCGGACAGCTTCCCCTCAGGAATGAGTGATTCACGCACTTTAAACAATTTATCTAACTGATTATCTAACTTTTGACTTACGATATCCACAAAGTCTTTATCTAACCTCTTGATAAGTGCTTTTTGCTCATTAATTCGCTTAACCCACTCTCCTACTTTAGACTTATCAACAGTTTCTATTTTTGCAAGGATAGAATCAAAAAGTGCATTTATTGCAGAAATTTCATTTTCTACACGCGAATCAACAGGCAATTGCTCAATGAACCTGCGTTTCAACGAAACTTCATCCAGAAAATAATTTTCCAGCGGCAAGCCCAGTGTTTGCAAGTGTTTCAGCATTTTCGACCCAATCAGTACAAAACTATTTCGCAAATGCAAAACCGGAAACGGAATGTTATGAGCGCGGAATGCCTGTTTCAATTCCAGCCAGTACGAAATTTCTCCGGGGCCGCCAATGTAAGCCAGGTTAGGAAGCACTACTTCCTGATACATGGGGCGGGTGATGACATTCGGGCTAAAACGCTCCGGTGAATCATTGAGTTTTTGCAAGAATTCTTCCTGAGAAAAGATAGTGTCAGAATTATTTATTTGATAATTATTCTCATGAATTATTCGCTCCCTTTTACCTTCGTTTGTAATATAGAAGTAATTGATTTCCCTTGGGTTTACCTGTACATTATATTTTGCCGCTGATAATAATTCCGATGTCTGCTTAACCCCTGTATAACTTACCTTCTCCAGAATATCTCTTTTTGTGTAATTGAGAAAAATTCTTTTTAATTCCGGAGTATCCGGTTGAAGTATCACTAACCCGAATAAACGGAATAAGCGGTGATAAATACTCACTGTGGCATTGGCCAGATTTGTATGTTGCGTATAAGCCTGCTCAAACAATTGAAGTAAAGACTCCGGAATACGGAGGTTTTTTAGTTCTTCTATAATATTGTTTAATCCGTGAGTAGAAAGGCGGCCAACGGGTTTTCCGGTAACAGCATCGGGATAAGGCCATGAAAATGTTTTCCCAAATAAGTGAAAATGGTTGATCTCATCGAAGTCATGATCTTCGGTTGCCAGCCAAAACACCGGGACAAAATTATGCTCCGGATAGTGTTTAGTTAATTCTTCGGCCAGCCTTATGGTGGTTACCACCTTATATATAGTATAGAGCGGCCCCGTAAAAATATTTAACTGATGTCCGGTGCAAACCGTGAAAGTATTGCCTTCTTTTAATAGGGCAAGGTTTTTAACCACCTGTTCATTTCCGTCACCGCTGAGCAACCCGAGTGCGTGGTATTGTTTTTCTAACACTTCATTTAATACACCTCGGGTGTGTGACGAGTAGTTTCTGTTTTTTATTATTTCACGGTAGGTTTCGGGCGAGGGGAAACCGGAAATAAGCGGGGCGAGTGCGGGGTTGCGATTCACATAATCAATAACCAGCTGAGGAAACTGATGCGTGAGCTGAGGTGGTACCTTGTATTTATACATACTATTTTAAAGAAACCGGTTCACCGTACAAGTCGAATTCTTCGGCATGAGTAATACGAATATCGGCAAAATCGCCAATTCGCACATAGTGATTTGCCTTTACCAGTACTTCGTTGTCTACTTCGGGTGAGTCGGCTTCGGTACGGCCAATAAAATAATCGCCTTCCTTGCGATCAAAAAGCACCTTTAATGTCTTTCCTATTTTTGACTGATTGATAGCAGCTGAGATATCCTGCTGTACTTCCATTATCTGCGCTACGCGTTCTTCTTTCTCTTCGGCAGTTATGCTATCCGGCATCGAATAAGAATGAGTCCCTTCCTCATGCGAGTAACCGAACACACCTAATCTTTCAAATTTATTTTGCTCTACAAACCTGAGCAATTCTTCAAAATCTTTTTCGGTTTCGCCCGGATGGCCTGCAATTAATGTAGTGCGGAATGTGATTCCCGGAACTTTTTCCCTTACTATATCCACCAGTTCCTGTGTGCGGCTTTTGGTAATTCCCCTGCGCATCAGCTTCAGCATATTATCACTTATATGCTGTAAAGGCATATCAATATACTTACAAATATTGGAACGTTCGCGCATCACATCCAATACCTCTAGCGGAAACTGAGACGGATAAGCATAATGCAGCCTAATCCAATCTACTCCTTCAATATCTGAAAGTGATTTTAATAAATCGGCTAATTTGCGCTCTTTGTAAATATCCAACCCATAATAAGTGCTGTCCTGCGCTATCAGTAACAATTCCTTTGTTCCGTTTTTTACTAAATTTTTAGTTTCGGTTACTAACTGCTCTATTGGTTTCGACAAATGCCCTCCGCGCATGATAGGAATGGCACAAAATGAACACGGACGATCGCAGCCTTCCGAAATTTTAAGGTAAGCATAATGTTTTGGGGTGGTTAACGAACGTTCTCCAATTAACTCATGCTTGTAATCGGCTCCCAGTGCTTTTAACAACTGAGGCAGGTGCATGGTACCAAAGTATTCATCAACCTCCGGAATTTCTTTTTGCAAATCGGGTTTGTAACGCTGCGATAAACATCCGGTAACATACACTTTGTTTATCAACCCTTCATTCTTGGCATCAATGTAACGTAAAATAGTATCAACCGATTCCTGTTTTGCATTGTCAATAAAGCCGCAGGTGTTTATCACTACAATATCGGCATCATCTTTTACCGACTCGTGTTCTACCTCAATATTGTTTGCTTTTAACTGGCTGTACAATACCTCTGAATCAACAATATTTTTTGAGCACCCGAGCGTAACAATATTTACCTTCTGTTTTTTTACACTTTTTGTTTTCATTTGCCGCCCTTATTACGATTTAAACAGCGAATCAATAAACTCTGTTTTATTGAACAATTGAAGGTCGTCAATTCCTTCTCCCACCCCAATATATTTTACAGGTATTTTAAACTGATCGGCAATGCCAATTACCACTCCGCCCTTCGCGGTGCCGTCAAGCTTGGTAAGTGCGAGTGCATTTACATCAGTTACTGCGGTAAACTGCTTAGCCTGTTCAAAAGCATTTTGCCCGGTAGATGCATCAAGCACCAATAATACTTCATGAGGTGCTTCGGGAATTATTTTCGTTACCACTCTTCTTATTTTCGACAGTTCATTCATCAGATTTACCTTGGTATGCAATCGGCCCGCTGTATCTATAATCACTACATCGGCTCCTTCATCCACTCCTTTTTTAACGGCATCAAAGGCAACAGCAGCCGGGTCGGTATTCATGCCATGGGCAATAAACCCCACGCCCGATCTTTCTGACCAGATGCGCAACTGTTCTACGGCAGCAGCTCTAAAAGTATCACCGGCTCCAAGCACTACCTTTTTCCCTTCGTTTCTGAACAGATTGGCTAATTTACCTATAGTGGTGGTTTTGCCCACTCCGTTCACTCCCACCACCATTATTACATAGGGTTTACCAATGGAGGTAAAATCTTTTGACAAGGCCGGCTGAATGGCATTTTCCTCCATCAGTTTTACCATTTCATCGCGCAACAATGTGTGCAGCTCCGATGAATTAATGTATTTATCCCGGGCTACGCGCTGCTGTATGCGTTCAATTACTTTTAACGTGGTTTCAATCCCAACATCCGAACTGATCAGAATCTCCTCCAGTTCATCAAGAAATGAGTCATCAACTGTACTTTTCCCTACTAATGCTTTGCTGATTTTTGAAAACAAAGAGGTCTTGGTTTTTTCAAGCCCCTGATCGAGTTTTTCCTTTTTTTCTTTGCTGAACAGACCAAAAAATGCCATATCAAAGCGGGTTTAAAAAAAAAGAGCTTTCCGTTCGATAACGAAAAGCTCTTTTTAAAATTTCTTTATGAATTACGATTTGAAATACTGCTTAATATTATCATTGGGCACCATTTCTTCTTTAAAGGTATAGGCACCTGATTTAGGTGATTTAACCGCACGGATAATTTTGGCAAACTCTTTACCAGCTCCCGTTTTAAGTGTTGCAACTACTTTCTTAGCCATGGTGTATTATTACTTGATTTCTTTATGAACTGTTACTTTTTTAAGAATAGGATTGAATTTTTTCAATTCAATACGCTCTGTAGTATTCTTTTTATTTTTGGTAGTAATGTAGCGCGATGTTCCGGGCATACCTGATGCCTTATGTTCGGTACATTCTAAAATTACCTGTATTCTATTACCTCTTTTAGCCATAACCTGCTATTGAAATTAAATGGTTCCGTTTTTTATTAAATCATTAAGGCATGCAGTAATGCCTTTTTTGTTAATGGTTCTGATAGCCGAGGTAGATACCTTAAGGGTAATCCAACGACTTTCTTCAGGTAACCAGAATTTTTTTACCTGCAAATTCGGATTAAACTTTCTCTTTGTTCTCTTATTGGAGTGAGAAACGTTATTTCCTACAATCGGCTTCTTGCCTGTTAAATCACATACTCTTGACATAGTACTTTCCGCAAAATTGAGGTGCAAATATCCTAAATTCAGATTAATAAACAAGGTCTCTTCCTTTTTTTTATTAGCGCCTAATCATTATTTAAACTGCTTTTCAGCTATTTATAATAAAAAAAGGATACAAATTTAGCATAAAACTATCTTTGTCTCCGCTTATGAAGCTTCATTATAATTGTTATGGTGACGGATTCCCGCTCATTATTCTGCATGGTTTTTTAGGAACCGCAGACAACTGGCATTCCCTTGCCCAGCGTTTTCAGTCTGATTTTAAAGCTATTGCAGTTGACCTTCGTAACCACGGACGTTCGCCTCACAGCGATTACCACAGCATTAAACTCATGGCCGATGATTTAATTGAGCTGATGGATGATTTGTTGATTACCAAAGCCGGCTTTATAGGGCATTCGATGGGAGGAAAAGTGCTGATGCATTTATGCCTTAACTACGCTGACCGTGTGCTGGCACCTGTGGTAGTTGATATAGCTCCAAGAGCCTACAAGCCCGGACATCAGGACGTATTTGACGCTTTGATGGCTGCAAATTTACAAACGGCCCAAACACGTAAAGAAGTGGAAGAAGCCATGATTCCGTATGCCCCGGATTTTGGCATTCGGCAATTTCTGCTCAAAAATCTCACCCGTACCCCTCAGGGAAATTTTTCATGGAAAATGAATCTTCCGGTTTTGTACAATCAATATCAGGAAGTGATTGAATCCGTAACAGGTGAGCACCCCTTTACCCGAAGGGCTTTATTTATAAAGGGGGAAACCTCGGATTACATTAAACCTGAAGATGAACCAGCAATTGTAAAATTATTCCCTTTGGCCGAGTTCAAAACCATTGAAGGGGCCGGACATTGGGTGCATGCCGATAAACCTGATTTATTTTACGATGCGGTGATTACATTTCTGCGTCAAAATATCTCTGATAAATTGTAATATTGAACCATGCAGCGAAAGTACTTTTTCATTCTCCTTCTGTCATTCTGCACACAATTAGTTTGGGCACAACGATACGTTTACCAAAAAATAACCCTCAAAAAAGACGGGGTGAGCGGAAGTATCGGGTATTTGGGAGCCGGAGTGAGGTATCACCAGTTTTATCATAAGGATGCCATTAGTGCCTTTGCCGATTTTGGATGGAATATAACCGACAAATGGATTATCGGAGCCAGTGCAAATGTGATGACCTCAGCCATTAAACTTCCCTACAATCCTTTTGAACCGGTAACCCTGAATCAGAAATGGGAAAACCGTTTCGGGTTAATGAAAATTTCGTATATACCTACTACCTATAAACTAACGCATCTTGTATTAGGTCTCGGTTTGGGCGGAGCTGAGATAAAAGCAAAAATTGAGGATCCATACACTTATCAGTTTTACAATGCCTCCTATACCTATGTGGCCCTCATTGAACCTTTTATTGAATACGAATTAAATGTATCGAAACGATTCAGACCCTGTATTGGATTTTCGTATCTGAAGGCAGTATATCAAACCAACAAAGCAAGCTTAATTCCATCCGGGCAAATTTCTTCCCCATCGTTTTATATAGCTGCCCGTTTTGGAGAGTTTTAATTGAAAAAGATTACCTGATTACGGTAACTTCACTGTGGTAATACCGGTATTTACCATCAAGGCCTTTCGCTTCAATAGTTACTACATACGAACCATCCTGCACAGGTGCTCCTGAATAATTTCCATCCCACACAGGTAAAGGCTGTCCGGCTTCCCAATACATTTCTTTCATGATAGCTCCCCAGCGGTTGAATATTTTCACTTTCATCCATTTCATTTCTCCGGCCTGAATGATGAACACATCATTTACCCCGTCATTATTTGGTGAGAAAGCGGTTGGAACATACAGGTCAGAAAAATCAAACACCTTTATGATGGCGGACTCTATTTCATCATAGCATCCGTTGGCTGTAAATACTTTTAACTTCACCTTGTATTGCCCCGGCTTTACGTAAACGTATTCCGGTTCTTTGGTAACAGAAGTTCCAAGTGTATCGCCAAAATCCCACAGGTATCCGATGATATCATTTCCTGAAGAGGTGTTTTTGAACTTAACCCGCAGTGGCGGTTTCCCCTCGGCAGGTGAAAAGTTTAGTGAGGCAGTTGGTATTTCTTCTACTTTCACACTCACAGGCTCCGGTAAACTCCAGCATTTTCCATCGAACGAACGAACAAAATACTGAGCCGTACTATCGGGATGAACAATGATGCTGGAAGTTGTTTGCCCACTACTCCATTTAAAAGAAATTCCTTTCGTTGAGGTAGCCCAAAGTTCTACACTGTCGCGCTGGCAAATGGTTTGGTCTTCTACCGAGGAAACATCGGGAAGTTGCAACACATTCACCGTGATGGTATCGCTTCCTTCGCATCCAAACTGGTCTTTTACCTCTAACCTGTAAGCAGTAGTAACCACAGGGGTGGCAAGCGTGGTAGCTGCATTAGGATTTGATAATCCGTTGGCCGGTGTCCACAGGTAGCTAATCAGTCCTCCGGTAGCAGTTAAAGTGGTTGTATCGGTGCGACAAATGCTGGTATTTCCGTTAATAACAGGTACAGGACTCACACGCACTTTTACCAAAACACTGTCGGTTTTAGCACACTTATTCATATCAGTAACCTTTACGTAATACTGCATTTGAGTAAACGGACTCACATTTGGATTGGAGGACTGGCTGTTTGACATGAAGGTAGTTGGCCACCACTGATAGGATTCTCCGCCTGACGCAAAAAGCCCAATGGTGTGCCCCGGACAGGTGATGGTATCTGGTGTAATCCCTACTATTGGCAGAGGGAAAACAATCACCTTAATACTATCTGTATTCACACAATTATTCCCATCGGTTCCGGTAACTTTAAACCACGAGGTTTGCGAGGGGCTTGCTTTGGGGTTAGTCGTGTTCGGATTATCCAAAGCTGGATGCGGATTCCACACGTAAGAAATGGCCCCTGAAGGGCGCAGGGTCATGATATCGGCAAAACAGATGGAGGTATCTTCACCGGCATTTACCAATGGCAGCGGATTAACCCTTACCTGAACGGAGGCGGTATCAAAACAACGTCCGTCAGTACCACGCACAATATAAGTTTTAGTAACGGTGGGCTGAATGGCCACATTGCCCGTTGTATCGCTGGAAGTAATAAACGCATCGTTTAACCAAAAGTACTTCGAAGCACCGGAAGCTTTGAGTGTAATCACTTCATTCCAGCAAATATCTGTATCCTGAATAACCTGCACGGGCGGAAGGCTGAACACGGTAATTTTTACATTTTCGCTTTTCTTACATCCCTTAGCCGATACCATATCTAATGTATAGGTAACGGTAGAATCGGGGTAAACCAAAGGAATGCCCGAAGTACGGTTAAGAATATGGTAATCGGGACTCCAGTTCCATGAGGCGGCATTTGATGAAAAATTTATCGTCAGACTATCCCGCTGGCAAATGGATGAATCATGAATATTTTGTGCAACCGGCAGCGGATTTACTTTTATCGGAATGCGTAACGTATCGGCACAATAGGCATTATAGGCCGCCAACTTATAAATGGTATCTGTTTGCGGAAATACGTGAATGAAGCTACCCGTATCATAATCTATTTTGTAATTAGGAAACCAGTTAATCCCTATTGCATTAACCGTATTCACCATAAAGGACAGAGAATCATTTATGCACAACTCCCCTGCGGATGAAAACGTAGGGTTTGGTCTGTTTACCACATTCAACACCAATGTATCTATACCAAGGCAATTCCCCGGATTATAGGTGTACATAAGAATGGTTGTGGTGGAGGCTGCTTTGAGGTACGGACTTTTTGTATTTGGAGTAGCTGAAATACTAAGTGGCTGCCACTCGAAGAAAAATCCACCCGATCCGGTCACCTTAATACTATCATTTTTACATATGGTCACATCCGGCCCGGCTTTAGCTGTGGGAAATGTAGAAATCCAAAACTGTTTATTATTTGGGTAGCCAATTACTCCCGGACTTGACGCGACTACCCTGACTCTGTACCCGGAACCCATGAGCATAACTGAAGGCAATTTGACTCGAAACTGACCGGACTGGTTGGTAGCTTTAGTTCCCAGCGAAACAGGTGAGTTAAACTCTCCGTTACTGTCGGACAATTCTAGTGTGAAAACATTACCTGCATTAAATACTCCATATTTAGTATAGTTCACTACCATACTATCGCCAACACAATAGGCTTCTTTATCTATATTATTGATGTAAATAACCTGATCATTCCGTACCCTTGCCACAATTTCTCCGTAGTAAAAATAATAGCCGGGAGAGCCGGTATAGGCATATCCTCCGCTTAAGGTATCAACTGCATTGGTATCATTATTAAAGTAGAATGCCAGAGGCCAGTCATAAGAAGGATTTTTCCAGATATAAGAGTTCAATGAAAAATAAACATTCCCAAAATTATCCAGACCAATTCCGTTCACGTTATCATTGCATCCCCAATATCCTTTGGTACGTATATTCCATCCTTCAGTTCCGTCAGCTTTTATTTTAGCCAGAAAACCCGCACGTTTATAACCGGCCCAGTTCCACCAGGTATTATATGGATAATGCCTGATATGGCTAATATTTACCACCGACCCCGGTTTCGTGTCATCCACTAAATTTCCCGAGACATACACATTACCTATTCCATCTACTTCTATATCCGAAGCCCAGTCTCCCCCGTCATTCCCGCCCGACCAGCAATAGGTGCCCACCGTTGAACCTAATTCATCACTCCCAATCCGGTTGGCCCAAACATAACTTCCGGTCTGATTCAGTTTTACAATAAATATATCATTATAATTGGCACAAAAAGGAACAAAAGTAGTGCTGCCAAAAGTGGTAGTAGTGTTATATACTCCGGTAGTAAGCGAATTCCCGTAAATATCGTTGGTAACAGCCAGCACATAGGTACCCATTTTGGTTGCCCATACCGGATTTCCCAACTGATTAAACTTGTATAACGCCCCGTAAGGAGTAGTTCCGGTAACGCTTACCCTTCCCGCACCTATACCAAAACTGGCATCGGCTTTCAGGTTCATGGATACGTAAAGATTTCCTGAATTATCAGTTGAAATATCCGAAGGGTAATCATCTGCGGTTCCACCGCCTGATTTCATCCAGATAGGAAGGCCATTAGCATCAATTTTAGCAAGAAAAATATCGCGTCCTCCATTGAAGGCAGGAGTACTTGCCGAAAATGAACTGGACACTTTAATAAATCCCTGACCACTGCCTGCCACAAATACATTTCCGTAACGGTCGGTCTTTACTGCAGCCACACACTCATCCGAAAGCCCGGTAAGTTTATGCACCCACTCATATTGCCCCTGTGGATTTATTTTAGCCACAAATCCATCCTGACCAGTAGGGTAAATTGGAATGGTGCCAAACCAAACCGGAACCGCATTGGTTCCGTTTATAGCTCCTCCGAAATAACAATTTCCCTTGTCGTCAACAGTAATGGCATTGGCCACATCCATTGCAGGACCACCACCCGAAACGGCCCAGATAACCTGACCGGACGAATCATACTTTGCTACAAAAAAATCCTGACAGGCATAAGAACTGGCATAACCACATAAATTACATGTAGTAGAATTTGTTGAGGTGAGAACTTTATTTCCTATGCGTATAGTTGAATTAAAACTTCCGATAACATACGTATTTCCATCAGCATCCACGGTTGAGTTTCGTTTACCCGAATTACCCCACCAGGTACCGGTTGCCTGCTGCACTCCGTTACAATTATTACAGTTTGAACCCCACCAGTAACTATATCCTACCGCTGCTGAATCAATGGCACGTCTTGACCAGATATACTCCTGCGCAACACCCGGAAGTACAGTACCCAGAAATACCCAAATGAATATGAAAAATTTCGCCTTTGTCATAAAGCGTAACGAAGGTAATATAAGTCATTGAGAAAAACCAAGATTTTTCTCAATGACTTCTGTTTATTAGCGAACCCTTATTTTTCGGCCCGCACGAAGCATCGTGGTTCGCTTAATATGATTAAGCTGGCATAACCTGTTTACCGAGGTTCCGTATCGGTAGGCAATATGAGCCAGAGTATCGCCTTTTCGCACCAAATGGTATTTGCTGTACCTTGAAGCCGTTTGCACTTTTGCCACGGCTGTTTTGTGTGCAAAAAACGATTTATCAATAAAAACGGTGTCCTGAAAGAGCCGGCTTTCGGGAAAACATATTAAACGGGAAGGGTCAATTTTTTCCCCCTTAAACCGTACTTCAAAATGCAGGTGGCTTCCTGTGGAATGTCCGGTACTTCCCCCTAATCCTATAATATCCCCTGCCCTTACCGTTTGACCGGTGGCAACCAGCAACTTGGAAAAATGTGCATACAGTGTTTCAAACCCGTTGTAATGGCGAATAAGCACCACATATCCGTAATCGGTGCTGAGTTTTGAAACGCGCACCACCCCATCGAAAGCAGCATACACGGGATCACCGGTGTACAAACGGACATCTACCCCATAATGAAATTTGAGCCTGCGCCCCCATCGCCTGAATCCGAAACCGGAAGTGATTTCTCCTTTGCAGGGAGGGAAAAAATAACAATCATCGTCATCCTGCAGGGCAATCGGAACCGACACATCCATATTGGTTAAATCTTCCTTGTAGGGATTGATAACAATGGTATCCCATATGGAATAATATTGCAATGCCGGAATAATGCTGGAATCAAAAGTAAAACCCAGTTTTAAATCTTTTTGGTAAAGCGAATCGAGGTAGGAAGCCAGCCTTTCGTCAAAGTCCAAATCTTCCTCCAGCATTTCAAGATTATCTTCGGCAACAAACTCTACCGAATCCACCTCCTCAATATCTACCGAGTCGGGCAATACTTCCTCATCACCTTCTACTTGAGCTGCTGAAAAAAGCGGCAAAAAGGCAAAACAAACAATAACTAAAAAGTGATTAAACCTCAACCTCATCTACTCGTTGGAATTAAAACACTCAGGCCAATAATCTGAGCGCTTCAAATTTATCCTTTTCGAGTTGTTTTTTCAGGTCGTCCATGGTAGGAAACTTAATTTCGTTCCTTATTTTTTCAACAAAGTTTATATTGATAACCCTTCCGTAGAGGTCTTTTTTAGAATCAATTAAATGGACTTCAATAGTCACGTCTCCCGAGCCGCCTACAGTAGGTCGTTTCCCAATATTGAGCATGCCATTAAATTTCTCTCCCAGCACATCAACCTTCACGGCATACACCCCTTCTCCGGGAACTAATTTATACTTTTCGAGCACATAGATATTGGCCGTTGGGAACTCAATGGTTCGCCCCACCTTATTGCCATGTTTTACCACTCCTTTAAGCTGGTAATCATAGCCCAATAATCGTTTAGCCAACCCAACATCCCCGCTAAGCAATGCGTTGCGGATTTTGGTAGAACTCACCGTTACCCCATCAATAATGACGGGATTGGTTTCTGAAACCGAAAATCCGTAGGTTGGAGATAAATTTTGTAAATCTTTAAACGTTCCTTCTCTGTTTTTGGCAAAGCGGTGATCGTGACCCACCACTATATGTTTAGCTCCTATTCTGTTTACCAAAACCTCCTTTACAAATTCTTCGGTAGTATATCTCGAAAACGGAATGGTAAAAGGTTCTACAATCAAATGGTCTAATCCGTATTTATCAAATTGCTCCACCTTTTCTTCATAAATCTGGAGCAGTTTAAAATCTTCATTGTCGGGATAAAGCACCATGCGCGGATGCGGGAAGAAAGTGAGCATCACTGTGGGACCGCCTGTTTTGGCTGCCACCTGCTTCATTTGTTTAATAATTTCCTGATGACCTACATGCACTCCGTCAAATGTGCCCTGCGATACAACGGCATTCTCGAGTTTTGCAAAATCATTCAGGCTTCTATACAGCTTCATTAGTTTTTTCTGATTCCGGTAACAAATCTATTAAATTTTTAACAGCAACCGCATTTTCCAGCAAATAGTTTCCTATTCGGGTGCGGGTAAGCGAAAATAAATATCCCCCCGATTCCAGTTTTTTGCCAAAATCAAAAGCAATACTCCGAATATAAGTTCCTTTACTGCAAACTATTCTGAAATCAACCTGGGGCAAATCAATGCGTGTAATTTCAAATTCCTTAATTAATACCGGTTTGGCTTTCAACTCAAATTCTTTACCCGAGCGTGACATGGCATATCCACGCTGGCCTTCCACTTTTACGGCTGAATATTTAGGAGGAACCTGCATTTGCTCGCCCACAAATGCGCTGGCAGTTTGTTTCACCATTTCCCCTGTGATATGTTCCCAGGGAAATAATTGATCGGGCTCCATTTCTTTATCATAAGTGGGTGTGGTAGCTCCCAGCATAATGGTTCCGGTGTATTCTTTTTCCTGCGCCTGTATCTGTTCAATCTGTTTGGTAGCTTTTCCGGTACAAATAATAAGCAAACCTGTAGCCAGCGGGTCTAAAGTGCCGGCATGGCCCACTCTTTTGGCTTTGGTAATCCCTTTCACTCTTCTCACTACTTTGGTCGAGGTCCACTGGTAGGGTTTATCTACGGGAATAATTTGTCCTTCGTTAAAATCTATTCCCATACTCAGAACATTTCTAATTGCTGACCGCTGAACAACAGAATAAGCAACAGGGCACCGGCAATAATGCGGTAATATCCGAACACTTTAAATCCGTATTTAGTGAGGTACGTAATAAATGCCTTTATCGCTATCATGGCTACCACAAAGGCCACTACATTGCCCAGTATTAAAGTACTCAGATTATCGGTATTTAATAAATGTGGCTGTTCTTTATAAATATCGTAAATGCTTTTGACAGTTGCCGCAAACATGGTAGGAACAGCCAGAAAAAAAGAAAATTCGGCAGCCGTTTTCCGATTAAGTTTTTGAGATAATCCTCCGATAATGGTAGCCGCTGACCGGGAAACTCCGGGTATCATGGATATAGCCTGAATAAGACCAATCATAAAACCTTTTTTATAAGTAATCTCCGACTCCGTATCGCTTATGTCTTCATTTTTTTCAAACCATTTGTCTACAAACAGCAGTACAATTCCGCCAAGCAACAGCGCAACAGCTACTACCCATACATTTTCCAGCATCATATCAATTTTACTTTTGAGCAGCAACCCGATGATAGCTGTGGGAATAAAAGCGGCCACCAATTTTAAGTAGAAATTAACTGAGCGGAAAAAATGTTTGAAGTATAAAACCACTACCGAGAGAATGGCACCGAACTGAATAGCTACCGTGTACATTTTTACGTAATCGTCACCGGCAATGCCCATAAAATGCGAGGCAATAATCATGTGCCCGGTGGAAGAAACCGGCAAAAACTCGGTGAGTCCTTCAATAACGGCTAACAGGATACTCTGGACAATATCCATCTTTAGTCTTTAGGTTTTTTCATAATGGCAAATATGCCCACCACAAACCCTATAACGATTACAATCGGAGCCACCGTTAATTTAGTTGTGCTGAAAATATCTTCTTTACCTGCCATAAGGTAAAACCCTAAAAATATAATTACAACGCTGGCAATGGTAAGCTGATAGTTTTGCTTGTTGAAAGCAAAAGCCTGATCCTGCTTTTTTCCCTGAGATGCCGAAGATTTATCGGGCGTTGTTTGTTTTGTTTTTG
This sequence comes from Bacteroidia bacterium, assembly GCA_019695215.1. Lineage (GTDB taxonomy): Bacteria > Bacteroidota > Bacteroidia > UKL13-3 > UKL13-3 > JAGPCK01. Next base: position 44,538 of record JAIBAK010000002.1, read on the forward strand.
TTGACATAAGCTGCAAGTTTAATACAAATCATCGAGTTTTAAACGAAGATATCGTTTTGTTGCTATCAGGCTGCTTAGCATGGATATAATTACACCTATGGATAAAATCCCTGCAAAGAGTAATGCAAACTGCGAATAATCGTAAAAAGCGATGATTCCCTGATACTTTTGAGTTAATCCATAAAGCACGCTGCCCAACAGCAACGCAGCTATTAACGCTCCGTATACCCCGTGAAGTATAGAGCGAAGCATAAACGGACGAATTATAAACCATTGGGTAGCGCCTACCAATTGCATGCTTTTAATTAAAAACCTGCGGGCGTATAAGTTGAGCCGGATGGTATTGTTGATAAGGGTAATGGAAATGACAAAAAAAACTCCGCTGATGATGAGAATGATAAGCGAAATTTTATTCAGGTTATCATTAACCCTTGTTATTTGATCCCGGCTATAGGTTACATCGTCAACCCCGGCTTTTTGTTTTAATATTTTTTCAATCTCGGCTGCTTTTTCCTGATTGGCAAAATCCGATTTAAGATATACCTCGAGCGAAGGCAGCAACGGATTATGGCCAATAAAGCCTACAAAATCATGGCCCACTTCGGCAGTGAATTGTTTGGCGGCTTCATCGGCACTGATGTAAGTTACCTTTTTGGCCCACAATTCCATTTCAAGGCTTTTTTGCAAACGGATAATCTCAGCCTCGGGCATATCCGATTTCATAAATACTTCAAGCTTGAATTTCTCCTTTACATAATCCGACAATTTATTGCCCGAAATGATGATGATGCCGAAAATGCCCAGCATACATAACACTAATGATACGCTGATAATGGAGGGCAGGTAGGAAGGCCTGCGCCTGTAGCTGTATTGTCCTTCTTGCTGACTCAATTTATTGATTGTTAATTTAGCCTTGCGAAAATAGGTAATAAAAAAGCCCCCACAAGGTTTTAGCCCTGCATAGCATCCACAGGGTTTTGCACATTGCAGGTTCAACAAACTATGAGGGCTTTTTGCTATTTTGCGGGCCAATTGCAACTACACCACATGACGGAATACGACTTTAGCAGGATAGAGAAATACTGGCAGCAGCGATGGGCGGAACAAAAAACCTATCAAACTTCTATTGACCCGGATAAACCCAAGTACTATGTGCTCGATATGTTTCCTTACCCATCGGGAGCAGGGTTACACGTGGGACATCCGCTGGGGTATATTGCCTCCGATATTGTGGCCCGTTACAAAAAACTGAAAGGATTTAATGTGCTGCATCCGATGGGTTACGATGCCTTTGGGTTACCGGCCGAACAATATGCCATTCAAACCGGACAGCATCCGGCTGTTACTACCAAAAATAATATTGACCGTTACCGTGAGCAGTTAGATAAGATAGGGCTGGGCTACGACTGGGACAGGGAAATTAAAACCTGCGACCCCGATTATTACCGGTGGACCCAATGGATATTTATTCAATTATTCAACAGCTGGTACAATCACGAAACCGACAAAGCCGAGCCTATTGAAAACCTCATCCGGCATTTTGAAACCGAGGGATTTCATGATGACCACCACCCTATTATTACGGGCAATATTGAACACTCGGTTGCATCTTTTACTGCTGCCGAATGGAAAAGTTTCAGTGAGAAAAAACAGCAGGAAATTCTGCTCAATTTCAGGTTGGCGTATATCAGTGAAGCCTATGTAAACTGGTGCCCGGCTTTGGGAACCGTACTGGCCAATGACGAAGTAAAAGACGGGGTGAGCGAACGCGGTGGTTATCCTGTGGAGCGAAAACTGATGAAACAATGGAGCCTTCGCATTACCGCTTATGCCGAACGGTTGCTGAACGACTTAAATACCATTGACTGGAGCGACAGCATTAAAGAAGCCCAACGCAACTGGATTGGAAAATCGGAAGGGAGCAGTTTAACATTTGCAGTTGAAAATGCCGCTTCGGCTATTGAAGTTTTCACTACCCGCCCCGATACTATTTTCGGAGTCACTTTTATTACCCTGGCACCCGAGCACGAACTGATTGAACAACTAACCACCGCTCAATACAAAAAGCAGGTGGACGACTATGTGCATTACGCCAAAAACCGCAGCGAGCGCGAGCGGCAGGCCGATGTAAAAAAAATAACCGGACAGTTTACCGGAGCGTATGCCATTCATCCTTTCAGCGGTAAAAAAATACCGGTGTGGATTGGTGAATATGTATTGGCAGGTTATGGAACCGGAGCTGTGATGGGTGTACCTGGCCACGACAGCCGCGACCACGCCTTTGCCAAACATTTCGGGTTGGATATTGTAGAGGTGGTTGAAGCACCGGACGACCATAATATTCAGGAAGCTTCGTACGATGCGAAGGAAGGGAAATTAATTAACTCCGGTTTCTTAAACGGATTAGATGTAAAAGCTGCTCTGAAAAAAACCATTGAGGCCATTGAGCAAAAAGGAATAGGAGAAGGCAAAACCAATTACCGCCTGCGCGATGCAGTGTTTGGACGCCAGCGCTACTGGGGCGAACCCATTCCGGTGTATTACAAGGAAGGTATTCCTTATGCGTTGCCCGAAAATGAATTGCCTTTATTGCTTCCGGAGGTAGATAAATATTTGCCTACTGAAGATGGTGAACCGCCATTAGCCCGGGCTCACAACTGGAAATACCAGGGACAGTACGATTACGAGCACACTACCATGCCCGGATGGGCAGGCAGCAGCTGGTATTTTTTGCGGTATATGGACCCGAAGAATAAAACACATTTTGCCTCGAAGGAAGCCATTGAATACTGGCAACAGGTGGATTTATACTTAGGCGGTAGTGAACATGCCACCGGCCACTTGCTGTACGTACGTTTCTGGACCAAATTTTTATACGATCTGGGGCATATTCCGGTAAACGAACCAGCTAAAAAATTAGTGAATCAGGGGATGATACAGGGGAGAACCGAACAAATTTTCATGCTTAATCTCAACTTTAAAGAGTTTGAAAATAATGCTGGAGGAAGGTTGGACAGATTCCCGTGCTTCAATCAGAAAACAAATCTTTGGGAAAATGTAAAACTAAAAGAGGAAAAAGAAGGGGAACTTAGTTTTATAAGTGGAGATTTAACTGATGATCCAGATTTTATTAACTTCATTACAGCAAATTCACTGAGGCCAAACACATCTCCAATATATGTTAATATTAAAAACATAAGCTACGATTCTAATATTACAAACTATGGAGTTCTTGACATTGATACCTTTATTAATAATAGTGAGTTTGATGTAGGGACAAGGGAATGGTACAAAACAGCGCGCTTTATTACGAAAAATGGATTTAGATATGGTCACTCTCGTCAATTCTACACCATTGACTCTAATTATCAAGAAAAGGACTTTGAAATCAATGGAATTATTGAAAGAAAAGAGACTGTTGACTTTAAAAAAATCGAAACAGTGAATCAATCTTTTTTGACAAAATCCTTGCTAAATGATAAAATCTCTAAGTCAAAGAAAAACGTAGTAAATCCGGATGATATCATTAACCAATACGGAGCCGACACCCTGCGCTTGTACGAGATGTTTCTGGGCCCATTGGAACAAAGCAAACCGTGGAGCACACAGGGCATTGAAGGTACTTTCCGTTTTTTGAAAAAATTGTGGCGTTTGTTTTACAATCAAAACGGGGAATGGATGCTTGTTGATGAAGCACCGACCCCTGCCGAGCTGAAAGTGCTGCATAAAACCATCAAAAAAGTGCAGGAAGATATAGAGAACCTTTCGTTCAATACCTCGGTAAGTGCGTTTATGGTTTGTGTAAACGAGCTGGGAGATTTAAAATGCAGCAAAAAAAGTGTGCTCAGCGATTTGCTCATCCTCCTCTCTCCCTTTGCCCCGCATATCTGCGAAGAGTTGTGGAGCAAAGCCGGAAATAAAGAAAGTATTACGCGTGCAAATTTCCCGGTGTTTAATGAAAATTACTTAGTAGAAAGTCATTTCAGCTACCCTATTTCCATTAACGGAAAAGTACGTACCAATATTGAAATGGACCTGAGTTTGGACAGCAAGGAAGTGGAAAGCCGGGTGATGGCCGATGAAACCGTGCAAAAATGGCTCGAAGGTAAACAGCCTAAAAAAGTGATTCATGTTAAGGGCAGAATTGTGAATGTGGTAGTGTAATATTGGGAAGTTGTGGTACCAGTGAAGTTCGCATTCATCCCCCTACCCCCTTCGCTTACACGCAAACCTGCCCTGCAAGGGGGACAGTTGATACGGGTATTACTTTTTATTTTATTCAGCACGTGCGCTGTCGCACTGGCGCAAAAAAATAAAATTGTAGTAACCCATGCAGTGCAGGTAATAACCGTGCAATATTTCTCTGAAGACTGGGAAAAAATAAAAGAAATTAAGCTTCCTATTCAATCCACAGGCGGGTGGCCGGTAACAGATGCCTACCACACTATGGGAGATTACCAAAGCATGCAACTGAATAAAGAAGGCAACGTGCTTTTTGTTTTTTTATATGACGGGTATGAAGGAACCGATGAAGAACCCGAACCTGCGCATAGTTTTACTGCCCTTTACAAATTTGATTTAACTTACAAAAGAGGTGAAAAGGTTTTTGAAATTCCAAGAAGCAACCATGTAATGTGGAAATACCTTGAACAAAGAAACAGCATTTTATATTATGATGACAGCCTGAGTACGTTTACAGAAGCAGATTTGTTGACGGGGCAAAAAAAACCATTGTGCCCGGTGGCTTTTAATGGTACTTCCATGCAGCTTACCCCCACCGATACCGACTTTGTTTTTGTTTACACACGTAATGACTCCATCCTAAAAACAACTTATTCCTTTCGCACAGGTGTAACTCAAACTATATTTCTGTTTGGCTATCCCGATTTTTCAAGTTACCATAAGCAAAACCTGCTGGTGCTTGGCCCTTCATGGAAAGGAAATATTTCGTTTGTGGTAACTCCCTATAAAAAATACACAGCCAATATTCCTTTTAGCAATTTTAACTCGTACTGGAAAAATGAAGATCAGTTTTACATCATCCAAAAAAGTGGAATTGCCATTTATAATACCCGTTTTCAGCTCATCAAATCCTACTACCTGGAACATCCGCACATTTATGCCAACCTGTCAGCGGGACTTTTAATTTCCTATGGCAATCAAAGTTTTGCATTTATTGATCATGAGCTAACCACCTTAACCAACCTGCCTCAGGTGCATGATAATTTCATTTCCTGTATTGCAGAAAGCCATTAGCTTTTTAAAATCCGATTTATTATTTTCGTAACGGAGGTCGTTTAACTAAGCACGACTTGGTATGAGGAAGTTGATTTTATTGTCTGCACCATTGCTGTGGCTGTCTGCGCATGCCCAAAAGCAATTGATTACAACATATAATGAGAGTCGTCAGGAGATTACTCTGCATTATTTTATTGGTAATTTTGAAGAGGAAGAAAGCAAGGTAAGTTTTAATATAGGCTACCTCAATGCTGTGCCCGCTTCCAACCCTTATTTCAGTAAGGGAGCCTGCCGGAGTATGCAATTGAATACAGAAGGCACCTTCCTGTATTTTTTCCTTACCGACAGGATTCCGGGAAACAGCAAATCGGGGTGGACCGCCTGTTTTAGTTTTGATATAAAAAATAAGATGGTTTCAAAACTATTCCCTGTGGCTAAACAGTCGTACCTTATCTGGAAATACCTTGATGAAAGAAATTCCATCCTCTATTACGATGAAATTTCAGCCGCATTTATTGAAAAAAATCTGAAGAGCCTCAGCAACGATACGCTGGTAAAACTTCAGATAAACAAATACGAATCGCATTTAGAAACCACCCGTGACGGTATTCTTTTTCACAGCATTTCGGGAGGGAAAATATGTACCTGGACCTATCGTTTTCAGGGACAAAAAAGTGAGATAACCTACGGAGCAGAGGCCGCCCATTTATGCGGAGCCAGAGATAAAATCATCACCGCCACTCCTGCCGATGATTTATCCTCGGTACAGTTATTTGGCGAAACGAAATTTTTTAACAAAAAAATAGGCCCGTATCTCCCCTATTGCTGCTGGAATACGGAACAAAGTTTTTGCATGGCTACCGAAAATCAACTTACCCTTTATAATGACGAACTGATTGAGCTGAGTTCCTTTGAAGCCTATAAGCCTTCGGTTTTGTGCTCTACCGGAAACGGATTAATCATTACGTATACCGATGCCGGGCAAAAAACAGTTTCGTGGGTGAACAATCACCTGCTCATGGAAAAAATAATTCCCGGTATTGCCTATCACACCATTTATCTGATCACTTCCTTACCTTAGCGGTATGGATATACTTACATGGAACGAATTTGAACGGGTGGATATGCGTTGCGGCACCATTGTGCGGGTAGAAGATTTTCCGGAAGCACGCAAACCTGCTTACCGGGTGTGGGTGGATTTTGGGGAAGAGTTGGGCATAAAAAAAACCAGTGCTCAAATTACCGCCCTGTACCTTAAAGAAGAGCTAATCGGCAAACAAATTATTGGCGTGGTAAATTTTGCGCCTAAGCAAATTGGGAAATTTACTTCTGAATTTTTGCTTACCGGATTTGCTGATGAAAGCGGTGCGATTGTGATAGCTACCACCGGAAAGCCTGTTCCTAACGGAAGGCGTTTGATGTAAGTAACATAAAAGGCTATACCAAATTAAAGTCATGCTGAATTCATTTCAGCATCCCTCACAATGGAAGCAGATGCTGAAATGAATTCAGCATGACGAGGGATGAACCGTATTTAATTCTTCTTATACTTCGGGTGCAGTTGTTTGTGATGGCGTTTGTGAAAACTTTGCCCCGAAATTTCTTTAGACAAAACACTGATATTACCATCCACTTCAAGCATGGCGAGTTCAACATCCTCTACCCGGCTTACTCCGTGTTCGCGCACCACGGCCTGTAATTCATCGGTAGTTATTTTCTCTTTTGCCATATTTTCCTCATGAATATTTCCCTTATAAATAAGCAGTACAGGTTCGCCTTCTATCAGTTCTTTAACCTTAGGACTTTTAAACATGGCTAACTTGAGCAAGTAATTAAGCACAAATAAAACTAGAGCTGCTGCCAGTCCGCCCCACAAAGAAGTATCGGGACCCACCATGGCATTTTGCACCGCGTTGCTGATGAGTAAAATTAAAACAAGGTCGGCTACCGAAAGCTGAGATAATTCTTTTTTCCCAAACAGGCGTATGGCCAGCAGCATAAACACGTATACCGCAACTGCCCGTAAGATGATATCCAAATAATTGGTGCCCGTAATAATTTCCAATGGGTGAAACATCCTGCAAAATAGAAAAACAATTCACCAAATCCCGCATCTTTCCCTTATTTTCGAACACATGTTTTTACGCAGTGTAATTTTCCTGCTGGCCGTTGCCGCATTTGCAGCCAAGGTAAAAGCCCAATCACTTCCATTTTGGAAACAAACCGAGCGCTCCATGAAAAAAGTGAGCGGTAATTTATATGCCTGCGAAACCGAAGTAAGCAATGCACAATACCTCACTTTTTTAAATTGGTGCGAGAAGAATGATACTGCCTTGTACCATACCTGCCTCCCCGACAGCAATCAATGGTTTGCCGTAGGGGCTTCATCTTTAATCAGCACCTACCACCGTGAGGCTAAATATGGTTCCTATCCGGTAGTTAATATTTCGAAACAGGCGGCTATAGCCTATTGCAGCTGGCTTACCAAGCAATACATGCAGGCCGAAGGAAGGTTATATAAAACAATTGTATTTCGTTTACCAAAAGACGATGAAGAATGGGCTAAGGCTGCACGGGGAACTCTGCCCGAAGGAACCCGTTATCCCTGGGGGAATGAGTACACTCACGAAGTAAACGGACAATACCGTTGCAATTTTAACCGCTTAACTCAAAAGCCACCCGACTCAGTACTGAGTAAAGTGAACAATGGCGTTTATTTGGAAGTTACCCGCATCAGAGCCGGTGCGTTTGTACTATGTCCGGTAACATCATTTGCACCTAATTCCATCGGTCTGTATAACCTTTGCGGAAATGTAGCCGAAATGCTGGCCCTGCCCGATCGCACTAAAGGCGGCAGTTGGAACAGCGAGTGGAAGTTTATGCAAATAACAGCCCTTGATGAATATGAAGGAAGTTTGGTGCCCTCGCCCTATATCGGATTCAGGGTATTTATGGAGGTGATGCCGTGAAATTATTTCTCCGGCACATACCTGACCTGCCCGATAAAAAATCGCTGTGGATACTGGCGCTGTTAACTGTAGTTGCACGTGTGTTGTTTATGCTGGTGTTTGTGGATTTGCGCGAGGAAAATTACTGGGAGTATGGAGAAATTGCACGCAACCTTACCACGGGCAGAGGATATTCGCTCTTTTATTTACTACATGGCAAAATAGATATTTACTACAACCCCACTGCACATCCCTATCCATCCGCTTATGTACCTCCGGGATATGTGTTTTTTTTATACCCTTTTTTACTACTCAAAAATGTAGTGCTGCGCAATGTGTTTATTCTGCTCATTCAGCACTTAGTTGCTGCATTTACCTGTCAGTTCATTTTCCGGCTCACCCGACTTATTTTTAATACCGAAGCGGCATGGATAGCAGCTCTCCTGTTTGCCCTGCTGCCCGAAATGATTTATGCAAGCAACAGTTTTGGCCCAACCGCATTCTACCATTTTATTGTGGTGCTTATTTGCCTGCAGTTGCTGGTAAAAGACCCATCAATCCCCCGGGTTCTTTCAATTGGAGGCTTGTTTGCAGCAGCCATGTATTTTAGAGGAGAAGTTGCCCTGTTTTTAGCCATTATTGTGGTGTTTTTTATTGTAACGCGAAAATTTTTAAGTGCAGTATTGCTTTTGCTTACTGCCCTGCTTTTATTACTTCCATGGCAAATACGAAACTACCACGTGTTTCATCATTATATCCCCATAAGCACCAGTACCGGAATTAACCTGTACCGGGGAAACAATGCCGATGGAATTGGAACCTGGGGATGGGAAAAAAATGTGTACAGCAACACCGGTTACCTGATGAAGGATTCCCTTTTTGAATTGCGTTTTTCGGGGGTTTATAAAAAACTGGCAATGGAATTTATAAGCGAAAATCCGAAAATAGTGGCCCTGAATGCGGTGAAAAAAACCGGTCATTTATGGCTGCTTCAACCCGATGATCCGCGCAGCCATCACATTGCTTACTGGTTGCCCTGGATGCTGGTTTTACTTAGTTTTTTTTACGGAATATTCCGTTCAAGGCCCCGGCACCAGTTGTATCCGCTTTATTTGTTTCTTATAAGTTGTTCAATCACTTGCATTATCTTTTTTGCCCTTCCAAGGTATCAAACCCTTATGAAAATTGCCGTTTTGCCGATAGCGGCCATTGGAATGATTGAAATCATTAAGCGATTTAGGAAACAGTAAGTTACCTTTGTACAAAGGTTTCTCATGAAAACAATTTTAATTAAACAGGCCTGTTTGGTAAATGAAGGCAAACTGCAATATGCCGATGTGCTGGTAAAAAACGGTTATATAGAAAAAATTTCGGCCACGCCCATTAACCAAAAAACAGATATAGAGCTAAACGGAGAAGGGTTGCATTTATTTCCGGGTGCCATAGACGATCAGGTGCATTTCAGGGAACCGGGGCTCACTCAAAAAGGAGAAATTTATACAGAGGCAAAAGCAGCGGTAGCCGGAGGCATCACCTCGTATATGGAAATGCCGAACACCGTTCCCAACACACTCACTCAGGAATTATTGGAAGATAAATACCGGATTGCCTCCCAACGCTCATTGGCCAATTATTCCTTTTATATGGGTACCAGCAACGATAATTTTGAGGAGCTGATGAAAACTGATCCACGAAAAGTGTGCGGCATCAAAATATTTATGGGCGCCTCTACCGGAAATATGCTGGTAGACGACCCAATGGTGCTGGAGAAAATTTTTTCGCAGTGTAATCAGCTTATCGCTACCCATTGCGAACACGAGCCCACCATAAAGAGAAATACCGAAGTATATAAACAAAAATTCGGTGATGATATTCCGGTTTCGTTTCATCCGGTAATTCGAAGCGAAGAGGCCTGTTACCTGTCATCGTCATTTGCCATTGACCTGGCCAAACGCAACAATACGCGCCTGCATATTTTACACATAAGCACAGCCAGAGAAGTGGACCTTTTCCGAAATGATATTCCATTAAAAGATAAACGCATCACAGCAGAGGCATGCATTCACCATCTTTGGTTCAGCGATGAAGATTATAAAACCAAAGGCATACTGCTTAAATGGAATCCGGCAGTAAAAACGGCAGCCGACCGCGATGCCATACTGAAAGCCGTGCTCGACAACCGAATTGATGTAATTGCCACCGACCACGCACCTCATACCTTAGAAGAAAAAGCGAATTTATATACTAAAGCTCCCTCGGGCGGACCATTAGTGCAACACAGTATGCAGGCCATGATTGAGCTGTATCACCGGGGAAAAATTTCGCTTGAACGTATTGCCGAAAAAATGAGTCATGCCGTAGCCGATTGTTTTCAGATAGAAAAAAGAGGTTATCTGCGGGAAGGGTATTATGCCGATATGGTACTGGTGAATTTGAACAAACCCAAAACGGTAACCCGCGATTCGCTGCTGTATAAATGCGGATGGTCGCCTTTTGAGGGAACTACCTTCTCCTCGTCCATTGAGCATACCATTGTAAGCGGGCATCTGGTTTATTCCAACGGCCATTTTAACGAAGATAAAAAAGGAGAACGCCTTTCTTTTAACCGAAACTGAAATTGCAACCCAAACTAACCATACTTATTTTACTTACAGGATTGCTTGTACTAAGCAGTTGCAAAAGACATATGTGCCCGGCCTACTCTTCGGTTGACGAACGCGTAAAAAAATCGCATACGCGTGCTAAACAAAAAAAACTAACCCGTAAAAATGACGCCCTGTTTACTAAAGAACAAATGGCGGTGATACGAAGCGGAAAGGCAGCTTCGAAAAAGGCACAGAAAAATAAGGATAAAAAGATTTAACTTGCCTTTGCAAATGTTTACCAATAAGGAAGAATTTAACAACAGCATCGCCAAAAAAACAGTAAGTCTTAGTGTAAAGTTCAGTTTACTCGGGCTGGCTGCTTCCCTGTTTTATGCGCTTTTATTTGGCATCATCGGGCAAATTAATCTTATTACCTATTGCCTGCTGCTGGCCGCAATGATGGGATGGGCTTATACTTCGAATAGGCAGGGGAAAATTGATCCGTTCAGAATCATCACCATTTTTGTGTTAAACGTAAGCGTTTTTTTCATTGATTTAATGCTTGGCCGCAATACCGGATTATTTCTGTTGTTCATTCCACTTATGGGGGCCTCGTTTGTACTGTTCTCTGCTGCCGAAAAGTTTAAAGTATTCAGCATGGTCGCTTTGTCGCTGCTTTGTATTGCAGCACTTGAGCTCACCAATCATAAATTTATTATTGAGCAGGTTCATTTAAACAGGTGGGAAAATTACACCCTTTTTTACGCATCGCTTTTCACTTCTATTTTTGCCATTGCCTTTATCATAATAGAACTGCGTGAAACCAATATTGATTTTGAAAAAGTACTGAGGCAGCAAAAAAATTTCTTCGAAAAAATATTTGACGAAATGCCCACCGATCTGGTGGTGTTTAACGGACAAAGAGAATATGTTTACCTGAACCATGCCGCGGTAAAAGACAGTGAAATGCGCAAATGGATGATTGGAAAAACAGAAACCGAGTACATGAACTTCAGGAAAAAAACGGCTGAATTTGTAAAAATACGGGACCGTGCCTTTCATGATGTATTAACATCGAAAAGAGTTATAGAATTTGAAGAAGCTATTGTTGACCGGAAAGGAAAAACACATCATTTTATTCGCAGAATGCATCCCATTTTAAGCGACACACAGGAGGTGCTTTACGTAATAGGATACGGGATTGAAATTACACCGCAAAAAGAAGCTCAGATAAGTTTATTGCACTCTAAACTAATGGCTGAACAAACGGCTAAGGCCAAGAGCAATTTCCTCTCAAATGTTAGTCATGAAATAAGAACTCCCCTCAATGCTATTTTAGGAATGTCGGACCTGCTCATTCAATCACCTTCGGTAAACCTTCAGGAGAACCTGCATATCATAAAAGAATCGGCTGATAATTTACTTGCACTGATTGATGATATACTTGACCTTTCTAAATTTGACGAGGGCAAAATCAGTTTAGAAAACAAACCTTTTAACCTAAAACACCTGCTGCATGAAATTGCACAGAAAACCGAATCGGAGGCAAAGGATAAAAATCTTGACTTTAAAGCTGAATGCGGCCACGATATTCCGGAAATGGTGAATGCCGATATGGCAAGGGTTCGTCAGATTTTATTAAATATTACAGCCAATGCAGTTAAATTTACCAATAGCGGATGCATTAGCATCAAAACAATACCCAAAACTGCAGAAGCAGGGAAACAGGTAATTGATTTTATTATTTCAGACACGGGCATTGGCATACCTGCCAGCAAGCGAGAGGAGATTTTTGACAGCTTTACGCAGGCCGAAGGATATACCAACCGCAAATACGGTGGCACAGGGCTGGGTCTGAATATTTCGAGAAAATTTTGTCATTTAATGGGAGGCAAAATCAGTTTTGAAAGCACCGTGGGAAAAGGAAGTACATTTACCGTGAGTATCCCGTTTGAAGTAGCCGACCCGGATACAATTGCCGAAGAAGAACCACCACACCTTACCGAAGCCGATTTACCCAGAGGCACCTTTGATTGCCGCGTGTTAATGGCCGAAGACAATTTAGTAAACCAAAAGCTGGCCATTCAGCTATTCAAAAAATGGGGCGTAAATCTAAAAATGGCCTCCAATGGGAGAGAGGCTCTGCAAATGTTACAGGAGCAGGAATACGATATTGTATTAATGGATTTACAAATGCCCGAAATGGACGGCATAACGGCCACCAAAAAAATAAGAAGCGGAGAAGCTGGAGATAAAAACAAAAATATTTCAGTTATAGCCCTAACAGCCGATGTATTTGAGGAGAGCCGTAAAAAAGCAAACGAGGCAGGTTTTGATGAATTTATCACCAAGCCTTACAGCAACACCGAACTGATGGAAAAAATGCTTTTATGCAAAAACCGTAAACTGAAAAAATAGCAGGCTGAAACGAAAAAAATCAACCACGCTTATTTTTTTTCCGGTTAATCATCCAGCTGCAGCAAAGTAAAAACAGTACCCTTGCCCCCACATTTGCATCCCAGTCATCGTGCCTTCCGGGAGAGACTTCATTTAAATCAAATCCGATAATTTGCTTCCCCGATTGAGCCACTTTTTCAATAAGGTAAGTTACCTCGGCAAAACTTAACCCGCCAGGAACGGGAGTTCCGGTATTTGGGCAATGGTCGGGAGTTAAGCCATCAATATCAAAGCTGATGAAAACTTTTGGCGGAAGGGTTTTAACGATGGCAGCTACCTGTTTAGCCCAAAGTGTGCCTTCCATTTTTTTCTGCTGAATATCGCGGTCAAAAAACACAATCACACGCGATTTGTTTTTTGCAATAAAAGCTACCTCTTCTTCGCAGTAATCACGAATTCCAACCTGAGTAAGGGAAGTAATTTTTTTCTCCTTCAGCGCATTGTACATAATAGAAGCGTGCGAATACTGAAATCCTTCATAGGCATTCCGTAAATCGCAATGGGCATCAATCTGCAAAATACCAAACTGATGTTTGGTGGCTAATGCCTGCATAAGCCCTAACGGAGTACTGTGATCTCCGCCCAGAGAAGCTACAAATTTCCCCTTTTTCATCCATTGCAAAGCCTGAACCCGTACACTTTGCACCATAGCTTCGCAGGCTTCGTTTACCCGCTCTGTTTTTTTTGCCGAAACCTCTTTTCCTTCGGCCAGTGTTTCTATAATTTCTTTCGAAAATTTCCGTGTTTCCTTACTGAGCTTTCGTATGGATGGTTCCTCATCGCCAATAGCCATTTTGTGCTTCCACACCTCTTTGATTAACGGGTGATACAAATCAATTTGTTTTGATGCCTCCAGAATGGCTTCCGGGCCATGAATGGTACCTGCTCCGTAAGAAACAGTTGCTTCCCATGGTACCGGAATAATTACCAAATCGGCATCCGTGGCTTTGTATGGAAGTCCGAATACATTACTGTCTGATGTACCCGGATCATTTGGATTAAACGTTTTAGCTTGTGTCATGTGCAATGATATAAAAACAAGGTTAATTAACTGTTAAGTATGGCTTTCTCTTAAAAAAGTAATCATGTCGGTCGATTTTAGCTCGGTTGCACCGGCTTCGCGAAGCATGGTAATTAATTGCCCCCGGTGAAAGGTAGCATGATTACAGGTTTGCATAATCATTTCAAACACCTTACTGGTAAATATTGCCTTCTGCAGGTTTTCATAAGTGATCTCGTTTAGCAAAAAACTCTCGTCCTTCGACTCAATAAACGCTACCAGTTCTTTTGACGACAGCACCCACAGGTGGCAGGCTTCTTTAAAAGAACCGGTAAAGGTTTTACCCGGCCCGGCTGATACCGGTAACCCATTTAACCTGCTAAGCCAAATATGCTGTGCATCCCAAATATGAAACACGGTTTTTCGAATGGTAGCAAAACTGCTTTTCATTTCCAAATCCAACCATTCTTCCTTAATGAATTCACTGATGCGCGCATTGGCCCAAACGGTGTATTGAGCATACTGTAAAATCAATTGTTTCATGACCTCAACTTTTTGTGGGGTCAAAATTACATTAAACAGGTGAAATGATTTAACCTTAAGTACAAAATCAAACCGGGCAGGTTTAATGAAGTAATAATTCCGTGAGTCGGGCAATTCCGGTTCCTGCTTTTTCTGCAATCACGGTAAGATTTGGTACGCTTCCTAAAGCTCCCGGTTTGGGATCGATTAAAAACTTAGGAATACTATGCGGAGCCGAGTGTAAAAGTCCGGCTGCCGGATATACCTGCAGCGAAGTGCCTATTACTGCAAACAATTCCGCTTCTGCGGTAATTTTTTCCGCCTCATACATCATGGGAACCTGCTCGCCAAACCATACAATATGCGGCCTTAGCTGCGAGCCCAATTCGCAGGTATCACCCATTTTGAGTTCCCATCCTTCAATCGGATAAACCAATTCGGGGTTTAATGAACTTTGTGCTTTGGTAATTTCTCCGTGCAGGTGCAGTACTTTGGCAGAACCTGCCCTTTCATGAAGGTTATCAATATTCTGGGTAATGATGGTGACATCAAAATGGCTTTCCAGTTGTGCCAGCCCCAGATGAGCAGCATTTGGTTGTGCCTCAAGCACAGCTTTTCTGCGCATATTATAAAATTCCTGTACCATTCCCGGATTTTTGTGCCATGCCTGAGGGGTGGCTACGTCATATACACTGTATCCCTCCCACAATCCGCCTTCGTCTCTAAAAGTTTGCAAACCACTTTCGGCACTTATTCCTGCGCCTGTGAGTACTACCAATTTTTTCATTAAGGCAAATTACTTATTTTCGGGCATTGTACAATTTTTAGGTAATTTTGCCCCATCAAATAATGCCCATGAAGAAAATCATTACATATTGCCTGGTAGCTTTCACTGTTCTCACAGCCACTGCTCAAACCAAACAAACAGGTTTTAAACTTGGATTTTCCATTCTCCCGAATGTTTCGTTTATGAATGTGGTTTCGGGAAGCAATAATTTTATAAACCCTCAAAGTACTATTACCTATAAGCAGGTAGCCGACTCGGTAAAAGGCGGTGATAAAATGGATTTGGGACTTGGGCTGGGGTTCTCCTTTATGTACAATATTAAACGGGACATCGAATTTCAAACAGGTATCTCCTTTTATCAGATTGGATTTGTGAGAAGCATTGGCAACCTCAAATTTCTTGACCCTGTTTATCCGGGAGGACCGAAGATCAACGACCAGAGTGCCGACCATACAGTTCATTTTCACTACCGCTTCAGCTATCTGCAGGTGCCTGTAATGCTCAATTTTGGTATTCCGTTTAAGGACATGAATTTTCAATACAATATTTACGGCACAGCGGGTTTACAGGTAAATTACCTTGCCGGAAGCAAAATTAACAGCCAGTTTGAAGGTTTTACCGTAAACGGAAAAGATAAGGCTTCATTTGACAGCACAGGTTTTAATATGAACAAAGTGAATGTAAATGCCTGCGTGGGTTTTCGACTCGAATACCTGATGAAAAATAAGATTATTCTGAGTGCACAACCGCTGTTGAGCTACAACCTTATTCCGCTTAGTAAAGGAGACCTGAAAATGCGCGGGACTACCATTATGCTGGCGGCAGGCATCAATTACCGGTTTCAGAAAACTGAAGACAAAAAGAAAAATTGAACGGGATTAAACGATTTAATCTGCGTGTTTACGGCCTCCTCACCAATGCCGAAAACGAAATTCTTGTAGTTCATGAATCAATAAACGATTTTCATTTCACTAAATTTCCCGGTGGCGGACTTGAACTTGGTGAAGGGCTGGAAGAAGGTTTAAAACGCGAATTCAGGGAAGAACTGAAAATAGAAGCCGAAATACACGCTCATTTTTACACCACACATTTTTTTCAGGAGAGTGCTTTTTACAAAGGCGACCAAATTGTTTCGGTGTATTATATTCTGAAACCCCTTGCTCAAAAAATTATCTTCCCCAACCATACCGAAATGAACAATGGTAAAACAGCCACCATGCGTTTTGAATGGATTAAACTACCGGCCCTCACCGGTGAAATGATGACTTTCCCTATTGATAAATATGTTTGTAACCTGTTACTAAAAACCAACCCCCTATGCTGAGTATTTGGGAAAAAGAATCGTTTCTGGAATATGATTTTATAGTTATTGGTGCCGGAATTACCGGATTATCTGCCGCACTTTCTCTGCGTGAAAAAAAACCGCACGCATCCATTCTTATTTTAGAGAGAGGATTATTGCCCACCGGTGCAAGTACCAAAAATGCCGGTTTTGCCTGTATAGGTACCATAGGTGAAAAACTGCACGACATTTCGCTCCTGAGCGAAGAGCGGGTGGTGCAGCTGATGTTAAAACGATGGGAAGGTTTACAACTTACACGTAAGCGCACCGGAGATAGCAATATTGATTTTGAACAAAACGGTGGATATGAGTTGCTGCTTGAAGACAAAAGCGAAAGTATAAACAAAATAGATTACCTGAATACTTTATTAAAACCTTACTTCGAAAAACCGGTTTATTCCATCGCTTCACATTTAATTCCTTCGTTTGGATTTAACAAAAAGATGGTGAAAGGAATGGTGTTTAACCATGTTGACGGGCAATTGCACAGCGGAAAAATGATTCAGAAACTTTGGCAGCTTTGCGGTGAACAGCACATCAAAATTATTACGGGAGCCGAAGTGATTAGTTTGCACGAAAGCGATAAGCAGGTGCAAATAGTGGCGCAAATGTTAAACTCGCCCGAATCGGCTATTTGTTTTGCGGCATCGCAAGTATTGGTTTGCACCAACGCATTTACCCAAAAACTGCTCTCCGATGTGCAGGTTTGCCCCGCTCGCGGGCAGGTGCTCATCACATCCCCCATTCCCGATTTGCCCTTTAAAGGCACTTTTAATTTTGATGAAGGATATTACTATTTCCGAAACCTCAATAACCGCATCTTATTTGGTGGCGGACGCAATTTAAATTTTGAAGCAGAAAACACCACCGAACTCAAACTTACCGAAACAGTTCAGCATAAATTAGAATGGTACCTGCGCGAAATGATAGTTCCCGGTAAACCTTTTTCCATCACCGAGCGCTGGGCCGGTATCATGGGATTTGGCAAGGATAAAGCACCTGAAGTAAGACGTTACTCCGAACGTATATGCCTCGGGGTAAAATTAAACGGAATGGGCGTAGCTTTGGGAAGTAAAATAGGAGAAGAACTTGCCCTTTTATCAATAGCTTAATAAGAGGTAAATATATTTGAGAATAATTCAAAATAAACGTAAACAATATGGAAAGAGTAATTGGTTTGGGAGGCATTTTCTTCAAGTCCTCCGACAAAAAATCGTTAGCCGAATGGTACAAAAAACATTTAGGCCTTCCTGTTGATGACTGGGGCGGTGCAGTTTTTCCGTGGGCAACACTGGCACAGAAAAACGAGAAAGCCTATACCGTTTGGAGTGCCTTTTCAAATGACTCTACTTATTTTGAACCCTCCGGTAAATCTTTTATACTGAATTTTGTGGTGAAAGATTTAACTACGCTTTTAGAAACATTACGTAAAGAAGGCGTGCAGGTAATGGATAAAACCGATGAAAGCGAATACGGAAAATTTGGATGGATAGTAGACCCCGAAGGAAACAAAATTGAACTTTGGGAACCTCCGGCTGTTTAATTACTTTTATTCCTTTATTCAATTTATCCGATACACCGGATACAGATTCACCGTGCCTTCATAATACACCGAATGTTTATACACCCAGTCTAATTGTGCCTGAGGGCTGGCAGCAAAAGCGGCATCCTTTTTCTTCTTCTCTAAAAACTCTTCGCGCAACGCAGGCTGCTTTTTCAAAATGTCGGCCGCGGCATCTTCAAAAACGTAATCACTGTATCCCTCCTTTTGCTGCAAAATTCCGTCAAAAAAATTCCAGTTGAAATAACTGTCGGGGGCCGATGGCTCAAGTGTGTTCACCAGAAATTTTTTATGAAGAGGATTCTCTGCATTTATTACTATATAAGTACCTCCGGGAATAAAAACACTTCGGGTTTCGCTGCTTACTACAGTATGGTAATGCAGGTAATGGCCTTCATAAGGTTTAGTAACCGTTTTAAACGAATCGATACGATATACCTGTACTTTAATCATAGTATCGTTTTCAATAATCAGCGTCCTGAGCGAATCGGGCAACACACGGTTGCGCTGCAATTCTTCAATAAGCCGTTGATAAGCCAACGGCACCAGATACAGTCGGGGTGCCCGTATGGTTTCAATGGGTTTATAACAATCGTAATACTTTACCTTGCGCATGTAGGGCTTACTCCTATCGTAATAAAGACGAGGTGCGCCTGAAATATTACTAGGACGCTTACCCGCCTGATACCCGTTAAAAGTTACTGTAGTTGCAAAAAATGAGTCGGTTTCCCACGCAACCCCTATGGGCTGCATTGAAATCATATCATTGAGAAACTGTTTTTGAATGGCATACCTCATTTCTCTTTTATGAAGATAACAATAATCGAGCATTACTTCAAGGAATGCCTGAGTGTGCTCTACGCGTTGTTTAAACGGTTTGAGCATATGTGTTTCCGAGAGCACGGCCATGCAATTATTGATGGATGCGTATCCCGATGAAAAACGGGGAGAATCAAAAAACGCTACCCATCCGCTATCAGGGGTAGTGCTGAAATGATTGACATAGGGGCAAGCTTCAATTTTTCGTTCATGCAGCATGTTGTAAATAGCCGGCATTAAACTGTCGTGCTGATATGCTCCCAATGCCATTCCCAATTGATTATGTTGCGTTGGCAATATGGTTAACGTATGCTGATAATCGGCTCCGTTGCTAACATGAGTCTCAAGAAATAAGTCTGCAGGAATTTTATTGTACCAAAACACCTCCTTAAACCATCTCGTTTCAATGGCATCTCCCTTTATCAAGTCGCGGTTAAGGTCAAGGTTTTGCCCATTACCTCTGAAACCGTATTCCTCAGGACCGTTTTGATTGGCTCTGGAGTATTTGCCTCTGCGCAACCCGCCAGAAACATTGTAAAATGGAATAATACGCAACTCAATATCCTGATGCAATTTAAATTTCCCTGTACATATATCACGTACCAGCATCATAGTGGCATCTACTCCGTCAGGCTCACCCGGATGAATTCCGTTGTTAATCATAATCACAAATCCATCTTCCTGTTTTGGTTTCATTTTTACCAATACCATAGGGAAAGGCTGCCCTTCCGGTTGTATACACTGCACCCAATCGGGGAATCGCCCTGCCAGCATCCGGTAGTACGCGAAACATTGTGCTACTGTTGCCGTTTGTGTACCTTTACTTTTTTCGAAAGGCGTGATTAACGAATCGTTTGCCGCATGAGCAAACACTGCAATTAAAAGAAACCAAAACAATACATACTTTTTCATACGTAGTTGAACCTGCTGAGAAAACAAAAGTAGAGGAGAAACAGGAGAACAGAAAACTAAAACAACCGGCTGAATGTTCCGCTTACCCTTGCCTCATGATCGAGCAGCCATTTTTTACGCGGCAATCCTCCGGCATATCCGGTAAGTTCGCCATGCGTCCCGATAACCCGGTGACAGGGAATAATCACGGCTATCGGATTTCTGCCATTGGCGGTACCGGCCGCTCTGATGCATTTGGGGTCGCCCAAAGCCACTGCGAGTTCATGGTAAGTACATGTTTTGCCAAATGGTATGGTGAGCAATTTGTCCCATACCCGCTGCTGAAAAGGGGTACCCTGCACCTGAAGGGGAAGTTCAAATAATTTGCGGCTGCCTTCCATGTATTCCAGCAGCTGATGTGCACACTGTTTGGTTAAAAAAGAAGGAGATTCATTTTCGGTGATATGCTCACAAAACGAAACAGCAGTAATCCCGGTTTCGCCTGCGGTAATTTTTAATAACCCCGCAGGAGAGTCCATATACTGAATGGCTGTAACGAATTGCATAGGGTGGCGAAGATACGGGGTTAACACAACTAATCATTTATCCGTTATTCTTTGTAGGTTTGCTTATGCAAACAGTTGAGTTTATTTTGTATGTGAAAGACCAGCAGCGCAGCTGCGATTTTTATGCGGCAGTACTTCAACAGGAACCCGAACTTCATGTTCCGGGAATGACGGAGTTCAGGCTAAGCAATACCTGCAAACTGGGGCTTATGCCCGAAAACGGTATTGCCCGCATTATTACCCCGGCTATGCCTCATCCTGCGCAGGGAAACGGTATTCCGCGCTGCGAATTGTATTTACTCACTTCGGATGCCGAAGAGGCCCTGACCAAATGCCTGAATGCCGGTGCTTCGCTGATAAGTGCCGTGCAGGCCCGCGACTGGGGACATAAAGTAGGGTATTGCAGCGACCCTGACGGACATATACTGGCATGGGCCGAGGAATAATCGTATTTTCGCCTGCTTGAAACAGTATTACCTCCCTTTTTTATTGAGTTTTTTTCTCCTCGGGTTTACTTCTTTCATCCCGCATCAGGATGATGAACCGCTAAAAGATTATTTAAAAGTTCCGGGCCCCATCCAATTTAATCAAACCGGGTTTCAGCTTGTATGGACCACCCGCACCGGACATAATTACTACCGGCAACAATACCTGCCGCCATTGCAAAGCATGAAAAACTACGACCGTTTTGTGATGATAGAAGTAGTGAAAGGAAAAAATACGCAGCGCGAACAAATTGCCATTCAAACTAAGCAAATACGTGAACGGAAACTATATGACGAGCTGGCCAAATACGAATTGTTTGAAAAACTGAAACCCGATGAATTTGTTCTGGAATTCAGCAGCAGCGAAACGATAAAAGGCGAAACAACGTATATGGAATGGAATATTTACCGCTATATCAATCTCAAAAATGTAATTAACAAATCGGGTGTGATGATTATCGGTTACCATACCCATGCCAGGGGAAAATACATTGACGGATTTAACAGCACCATTCAACGCGAGCGGGAAAACCTCATTAAGAAGCTTAATGAGATGAAGGTACCCCAAATTAATTTATGAATCAAAACCATGCTTGTATGGAGCCATTTTGTAATATTTTTCACTTCTGTAAAAATTTATATGGTAAATTCAAATTTTAGGCTAATTTTGTTAGCCAAAATTCTAAATACCTTAATTTTTAACCCTCCCAAAATTATGATGAGACTAAAAACTATCCAAACAACATACAAATCCGTTGTTGTTCTAATTGCAGTATTAATTACACTCATTTTGCCTTCTAAATTGCTGGCACAAAATTACCCTGTAAAATGGTATTCCGTTGGTGGCGGATTAAATACAAATGGTGTTATTTATGCCATGACTACTTTTAATGGAGACCTGTATGTAGCCGGCAGTTTCAGCAGTGCGGGTGGGGTCACTGCAAGCAATATTGCCAAGTGGAATGGAACCACATGGAGTTCTTTGGGTTCAGGTTTTAATAAAATTGTCACCGGGCTCACTGTATTCAATAACGAGTTATACGCTGTGGGTGTATTTGATTCGTCAGGCAGTACGCCAGTTAGCTACGTGGCCAAATGGAATGGATCGGCATGGGTGGCATTTGGTTCAGGATTAAACTCCGGAGTTAGTAAAATTATCGGCTACAATAATCAACTATACATTGCCGGAGGATTTAACTCCTCAAACGGATCAGTTCCAAACTATGTAGCAAAATGGAGTGGAACTGGATGGGTGGCACTGGGAACAGGTATAAGCCAAACAGGCACGGGAGGGCAAGCTACATCTTTGGCAATATTTAACAATGAATTATACATAGGTGGTTACTTTACGGTAGCAGGTGGTGTGACTGTAAACCATATAGCCCGATGGGACGGAACAATCTGGAAAAGTGCCGGCACAGGAGTAACTGGTACTGGTGCAACCGTTACATGTATGGAAGCGTTTAATTCCTATTTATATGTAGGTGGTGATTTTACATCAGCCGGACCATCTGCCACATCTTATATTGCCAAATGGAGTGGTACTTCTTGGAGCACAACTAGTCTAAATTTACCAGCAAAACCAGGCTCATTATGTGTGTACAAATCATACCTATATGTAACGGGAGGAACAAGTGGTACTACAATTTATAGAGGAAATGGTTCAGGGTCTTGGCAAGGTGCCACCAATGGAGTAAATGGGTCGATAAACTCAATGACTGTTCATAATTCAAGTCTAATTTTAGGAGGACCGTTTAATCAATTATATCCAAATCCGCCTTATAGCAATTTTTATGGCCTAGTAAACATGGTTGTTTTACCCGATGAACCAACTATTCAATCAGATTCTATTTGGTTTAATAACCGAACAGAAAATTCCATGTCTGTTCACTGGAAACGCGGAAACGGGAATAAATGCTTGGTTGCTGCACGATCATATACTCCAATAAATAAAGTACCGATTGATACACAAACATACCTAGCTAATGATTCATTTTATATGGGTTCAAACCTTGGGAATAATACATATGTAGTTTATAATGGAACTGGCAACTCGGTTACAGTAAAAAACCTGAAATCAGATAGCATGTATCAATTTGCTGTTTTTGAATATAATGACGATAATCTTGCAGGTATGGAAAATTACTTTACAAATGCATTTCAATACCCAACTTCTTATAGACTTACTATGGCCACTGAACCTACCCAAAGTACAATGGGCATCACATTTTCAAATATCACGCTAACAAGTATGAAGGTTAACATTACCCAAGGAAATGGCTTTGGAAGACTAATTGTGGCAAAACAAGGCTCGTCCGTTAATCAAACACCCGTTGATACAGTTATTTCTTATTCCCCTAATAATACATTTGGGTCAGGTACCGATTTGGGGGGAGGGAATTATGTAGTTGATGGAGGCTCAACAAGTTTTACATTAACTGGATTAACTGCCAATACCATGTATTACTTTGCTTCATATGAATACAATGGGCAGGCTTATGCCCGTAATTATAAAACAACTTCGCCTTATCTTGCAAATCAATCATCCCTGACTATTGAGCCGACAAACCAACCATCCAACATTCAGTTCACAAACGTTAAAGACAGCAGCATGACCTTGAGCTGGACCGGAGGTAACGGACAAAGAAGATTTGTTGTAGCCGGCACTACGGTTTTAACTACCAACCCTGTTGATGGAATAAATTACTTAACCAATGATACATTCGGGCTTGGGGCCGACCTTGGATTAAATCATTATGTTGTGTACTCCGGAACGGCAAACACATTCAATTTAAAAGGCCTTACTCCAAATACCACTTATTATTACACTATTTATGAATACAACGGCACCAATACATCCAATAATTATTTACTTCCAAATCCTGCCACCGCATCGAAAAGCACATTAATAGGTGAACCAACAAGTGCCGCAAGTAATTTAACTCTTACTCCAATTACAAATGGGATAACAACAGTAAACTGGACAAACGGAAACGGTGATAGCCGCATTGTTATAGCACGGCAAGGTGTACCAATTAGTATTTTGCCTGTAGATGGAAACGGATACAACGCAAATGCTGTTTTTGGCTCCGGAGATGATTTAGGTCAGGGAAACTTTGTGTGTTATGTAGGCAATAGCAATTCTTTCGATCTTCAGGGACTTGACCCTTCAAAAGTTTACTACGTTGCTGTAATTGAATACAACGGATCTGGGGTTGGTGCAAATTATAAACTTAATAGTTTTCCGATAGTAAACAACCTACCTGCACAACCTACAACACTGGCTTCAAATCTCAACTTTAGCAACCTCACTTCTTCAAGTGTAAAAGTCAGTTGGGCAAATGGGAACGGTTCGTTTCGTATGCTAATAATAAAAGAAGGGGCTGCTGTATCAAAAAGCCCAATAGATGGAAACGTGTATGTTGCCAATCCAGTTTTTGGTACAGGGGATGATTTAGGACTTGCCAATTTTATAGTGTATAATGGAGTAGGAAATAATGTTACCGTAACAGGTTTAAATTCCGGTTCCATTTACCACTTTTCCCTTTTTGAATTTAATAAAGATGCCTCTGGCCCGCCAAACTACATGGATGCCGGATTAACTGGTTCTGTTAATTTATTTCCGCAAAGCGCACCAAATTTAACTAATTCAGTCTCTGTTTCGGTTTATCCTAATCCTAGCAATGGTTTGTTTAACCTTAATAACTCAGGTGATAAAAAAATCATTATTATTTTGACTGACTTAACCGGTAGAGAGCTGGCAAAAATGGCCCTTATGCCAAAACAAAATATTCAGTCAGATTTTTCCACTCTCAGGTCAGGTTCATATATACTAAGTTTTTGTGATGGAGTTAACACCCGCTATGAGCGCATTACTCTAATAAGATAATTGAATAAGTATAAAACGGGTGCCATTGATTAACTTGTCATCCATTTTTACGCTTAATAGAATGAAAACTTTCACCCAACTGGTCTCATTTGCAACCAGTACCTTTTTTGCGTTTATTCCCTTTATTCATGAGATCGCTTCTCCCCCGCCTTCGCTCGCGTGTCGCGAGTGAAGTTTATCCCTCTCACATCCCGCTGCGGGTACGTGTTCAAACTTATTATTCAACTTTTCACTCATCAACCGCTAAATTAATCAAAGTTTTTGTGGCTGGCAATATGCCAGTGCAATGGCTTACACTCGCGGCACGCGAGCGAAGGCGGAGGTTGCATTAGAAGTGCCCAAAGTAAGTTTGTAAATCACCACAAATTTGCAGTGCACCAACTTCAGCAACTGCGCACAGGCATATTTTTTTGTGTAAATTTGCAATAGCAAGTCCGCACACTTAAAAAGAGACACGCACCCAATCACAAAAACGCGAGGCATGAAAAAAGATAAACCGGATTTTGACACAGCAAAAGAGCCTAACACACTTTTGATTACTGCTAAAAGATATATCAAAGATTTTATCCTTATCACCATAGGTATTTTTTCGGCTTCGTTTGGCTTCAAAGGTTTTTTATTAACCAATCATTTTATTGATGGCGGGGCCACCGGCATTTCGCTGCTTATTTCGGCCTTAACCGATATTCCGTTGTATATGCTCATTATCGGGGTAAATATCCCTTTTATTTTGCTTGGATATAAAATCATGGGAAGTCAGTTTGCTATAAAAACGGCCTTAGCCATTTCCGGACTATCTCTTTGCTTAGCCACCGTATCTTTTCCTAATGTTACAAACGATAACTTATTGGTTGCCCTTTTTGGCGGTTTTTTCTGGGTGCCGGAATAGGATTTGCCGTGCGTGGCGGAGCAGTGATTGACGGGACGGAGGTGCTTGCCATTTTTCTGAGTAAAAAATTCGGCACCACCATGGGCGATATCGTCATTGTAATTAATATCTTCATTTTTGGAACCGCTGCATATTTTCTCGGAATTGAAATCGCTCTTTATTCCATGATTACCTATATGGCCGCTTCCAAATCGCTCGACTTTATTGTGGAAGGAATTGAAGAATATATTGGGGTTACCATTGTGGCCAGTCACAGTGAAGAGATAAGGCAAATGATTATTTCAAAAATGGGACGGGGTGTAACCGTTTATAGTGGGAAACGCGGCTACGGAAAACGGGGCGAAACGCAGGGCGTTGAAATTATTTACACTGTTATCACCCGCCTTGAACTAAATCGCCTCACTATGGAAATAGAAAAAATAGAACCCGGAGCCTTTGTGGTGATGAATAATGTAAAAGATACCAAAGGCGGCATGATTAAAAAAAGACCGCTGGTGCATTAATAAATGGCAATGGCTTACACTCGTGGCACGCAAGCGAAGGCAGAGTAAAATTAGTTCCCCACGCGAAAGGATTCGCGCGGCAGCGGGGGCTCGTTGCAAACGAGCGGAAAATTTAGTCCCAATCAAGCATTCTCAAGTATCCGCGTTGCAAACGCGGACAAGTGAGGGGGAGAGACCACCTACATGGAATGGAATATTTACAGGTATATTAATTTGAAAGAGGTAAACAACAAATCTGGTGTGATGATAATAGGTTACCACACCCATGCCAGTGGGAAATATATTGATGGTTTTAACAGCACCATTCAGCGGGAACGGATGAATCTTATTCAACAACTCAACCAGATAGAAATACCTAAAATAAACTTATAATGACTTTTAGCCAAACAACTATACCCTCTATAGGTAGATTTATTTTCGTTTCTTCCTTATGTGTACTAAAAAAATATTTATCCCGTTATTAACGATATTTATAAAAATATGAAACGGACAAGGAAGGTAATTTTCGGCTTGTTATTTCTTGCAGCCACAAGTGTCCAGGCTCAAAAAACTTCCTATTTGATAGGCATTAATGGAAGTGCCACTCTTGAGAAATTATACGGCAACTCCATTTTGAAAAAACACCAATACACCCCCGGATATTCGGGTGGGCTCACCCTTCAGGTTAGTCTGAAAAAGAATTTTTCATTTTGCACGGCCATCAATTTTGAGCAAAAAGGTTCTTTTGTTGAAACAAGTGCCAGCGGATTAATTGGAAACTCTACAGGGAATGATAAAATTCACTTACGATTAAGCTATATCACCGTACCCCTTATGTTTCGCAGAACTTTTGGAGACAACACAAAATTCTTTTTTAATTCCGGCCCGTTTGCCGCCTGCTTGCTTCGTTACACCCTGATAGCCGAAAATAACCTTGGCCGAACTAAAACAATAGCATCCGGACTGAAACCATTTGATATAGGTATCTGTGCTGGTGTCGGCATGCAATTTACCTTTAAAAAGAATTTCATTGTTTCTCTTGAAACCAGAGAAAGCCTTGGCCTGCAGAACATCAGTAGCCTTCCGGTAATCAACAATGGTTCAATAAAAACACAATTCATTCAACTAATTGTTGGAGTGAGTAAATTCAAAAAAACGGCATCAGTCACCCCGAGGGATTTCTGATGATTCACTCCTGCCCCCGGCCTTCGCTCGTGTGCCGCGAGTGAAGGTTATCTCTCTCACATCCCGCTGCGGGTACGTGTTCAAACTTATTATTCAACTTTGCACTCATCAACCGCTAAATTAATCAAAGTTTTTGTGGCTGGCAATAGTCCTCTGCATTTGGTTTACCCCTGCGTGTCCGGGCAAACGCGGGCAGCATCTATCCGGCCCCTTCGGCTACGCTCAGGGGGCCTGTTAACGCTTGTGTGAGGATATCCCCGTTAGCATTGAACATAAAGTGTATTTCGTGCTTGACAAGCAGTTTTTTTCACCTAAGTTTGAGTGACCAAATTAAACAGGCATCTAATGAAACGATTTTACGCTTTTATATCCGTACTTCTGCCCTTTTGGAGTATGGCCCAGTCAGGCACAGTAACCTCCGGAGGAAATGCTACCGGTACGGGGGGCAATATCAGTTTCTCGGTAGGGCAAGCGGTTACGGCACCAATAAGCGGCACCAATGGCAAAATAACACAGGGACTGCAACAGCCTTATGAAATTTTTGTACTTACCGGCATGAAGGAAACTTCCTTTCAGTTGCAGGCAAGCGTGTACCCCAATCCGGCAACCGGATTTGTTACGTTATCGGTTGACCAGAAAGTGTCCGTTCAGTTTTCGTATGTACTTACCGATATGCAGGGAAAAACCATCAGCACACAGCCAATAAAAAATGCTGTTACCACCATTGATTTCTCGCAACTGGCAAAAGGCGCTTACCTTATTCAGGTACTTCAAAGCAATCAAATTGTAAAAACATTTAACGTGATAAAAAATTAATCCCATGAAAAAAATAATACTTCTTTCATTTGTTCTACTCGGCCTAAGGTCTTTTGCCCAATCGCCCGATAAAATGAGTTATCAGGCGGTGATACGGAACAATAGCAACGCTCTTGTAACCAATACCACAGTAGGAATGCGCATCAGCATCATACAGGGTTCGCTGTTCGGAGCTTCGGTATATGTGGAAACACAAACACCTGCAACCAATGCCAACGGGTTAATCTCCATTGAAATTGGCAGCGGCACTCCCGTTAACGGCACCATGGCAGCTATTAACTGGGCAAACGGGCCTTATTTTATCAAAACCGAAACCGACCCTACAGGAGGAACCAATTACACCATTACCGGAACTTCACAACTGCTCTCTGTTCCCTATGCATTGTATGCAAAAAAAACCGGGTTTGATGGCGACAGCAGTGCCACCAACGAATTGCAAACATTAAGCAAAACCGGAAATACCATTACCCTTTCAAATGGCGGAGGTTCGGTTTCAGTTACACCGGGCTCGGATGGCGATACCAGTGCCACCAACGAATTACAAACTATTTCAAAAACAGGAAATACGGTTACCCTATCTAATGGCGGAGGAAGTTTTAGCGTAGATGATGCCGATGCCAATCCAAACAACGAATTGCAGGTAATTTCACAAAGCGGTCTTAGTCTTACGCTTTCAAATGGAGGCGGAACTGTTTCAATAGCTGATGGAGATACTTCATTCTGGAAAAAGAATTCCTCTAATATTTATTTCAATCAGGGACATGTGGGCATTGGCAATACCAATCCGCTTCACCGCCTTCATTTAAACGGAGCCGGCACCTACTCTTCTGCCCTTGGCTCGTACACCGGAGCACTGATGGAAGTAACAGGCGGCAATGTAAGCACCAATTTTTATCACGGATTGCGTGTAGATTTAACCTCGGCCGGAGACGGCATTTACCGGGGTATTGCCGGAATTATACACGGAACAAGTACGCAGTCGTGCGCGGGAATTTTTGGTCGCTCGGATAGTTCTTCGCTCATTAATCGCGGGGTAAACGGATTGAGCAGTGGAAGCGGATTATACAATCAGGGAGTTTTTGGCCGCAGTGACGGTAACGGAGACAACTCGGGCAATTCTCAAAACATGGGCTGTTTTGGATATGCCACCAATAATTACAATACCAATTACGGGGTAGCCGGTCAGGCCGATGGTTCAAACGGAGTAAATTACGGTGTGTGGGGATATGCTACCGGTGGCAGCGCAAACTACGCGGGGTATTTTAACGGAAATGTTACTGTAACCGGAACTTTCTCCAACCCATCGGATATAAAACTCAAAAAAAATATTGCTGATTTAGAAAGTCCGCTTGCCAAAATCATGAAGCTGAAAGTAAAATCATACGAATACGTGATTGACTCAACCATTCAATTACCCAAAGGAAAACAATTTGGTTTCATTGCGCAGGATATGGAAACCCTTTTCCCTGAACTGGTGCATGTGCAAAAACAGGCAAATGTGAGTGTGAACGGAGAAGCCACTTCGATGTTTGAATACAAAGCCATCAACTATATGGGGATGATACCGGTGCTTACCCGCGCTTTGCAGGAACAGCAACTCCTTATTGAGCAATTGCAGCAACGCATTGCCGCATTAGAAATGAAAAAATAATTTAAGATGAAACGGTTTTTGCTTGTTTTCATGTGCTTTTATTTTGTCAGCGGCTCACAGGTAATTTACGCACAAAAAATAAAACGATGGAACGGCAAAGGACCCGAATGGCAGAACGATACGCTTAAGCTCACAACCGAACATCACTTTTTAAAAAAATTCGGCTGGTCATTTCCTGATATTAAAAGCAAACCCATAGGATTTAATGAACAGGGAAACGCAACTTTTTTCTGGAACAATCTGCCCGTCTTCCTACATCAGTCAGGCGAATCCCTTTCACTTGAATATAACGGGACGAAATATTTCTCGGAGAAAAAAACATCAGCTAATGAACTTTATATTGACCGCGAAAAGTTGCCCAAAATAACGGTAACCTCCGATGTGCTTACACCTTACAGCACCTGGGTAACACAATCGGTTCCGGTAACTCAGTACCGCGAAGAGTGGTACTATGTGTACGATGCTCAGTTTAAAACCACCTACCGGGTTTGCAAGCATATACCCTACACCACCTACGAATACAGAAATGTACTGGTAAATGTTATTAAGAAAGAAAAACAGACTTATCAGCAACCCTATATCCCGGCCTATAGTTATTACGAATTTGTTCTCCCTACAGGTACCCTATTGGTATATCAAACCGCACCCGACACCTACTTTATTCAGAACGGTTCGTTTCTTAGTGCCGAGAACAAAGGCGGGCTTCAATACATTTTGATGGACAAAGATGCCGATGGAATTTACAACGGATCCGAAGACATGATAATGCTGCACAAAAACGGGAATGATAAGAGAGAAAACAGCCCGGCAGATATACCCGGATTCAGCACCAATCAATGGTATTTGCTTGAGGAAATAGAAAAAGAATTTCTCACTTCTGTTACGGTAAGTTCTCATCAATTGCTGGTGGTCAATCAAAATAGTAAGTACCATCACAGCCATGAAACAGGAAGTATTTGCTTTAACAACCTGTTGCGCGGGTCGCTTGTTTACGTTAACGGAAAAGCGGGTCACTTTAAACCGGGCAAAAAATACACTTGTCCCTTTGGATTTTACAGGCTAAGCATTACCAGGCCGGGGAGCAGACCTTTGGTTTTAAATATGGAAGTGAATGCGCAGCACCCTCAATTGGAAATAGACTGCCGTATAAAAAAGAACGAAGCGGGAGTGGTTATAAAAAATATTTGCTGTGATTATTCGGTATGGTTGGAAAATGAAGCTGCCGCTTTCCAAAAAGGTTTTGTTAATGAGCCTACCATGCGCGTTCCTGCCGGAAAAATTAAAGTAACTA
Source organism: Bacteroidia bacterium (assembly GCA_019695215.1). GTDB lineage: Bacteria > Bacteroidota > Bacteroidia > UKL13-3 > UKL13-3 > JAGPCK01. Next base: position 75,942 of record JAIBAK010000002.1, read on the forward strand.
TGAAAGCTGGCGGAAAAAATATTATCCGGTTTTATGAAGTGAAAGAAGGCGAGGTACTGCTTATTGATTTTACGGAGGAACTGGGAAAAGAAGCGGAGTGAAAATGATTTATAAGGGTAGTAAGGCTTCAGTTGAATATCCGGTGAAAAACTACCTAATTCTTTTTATCGTCCTGCAAATAAAACGTAGTAACTTTTAAATGCGGACTTATCTGCCGCGAAAAACTACAGGCTGTAACCAGAATGGCTCTCCCCGACCTGCGCTGGGCATACACAATATACCTGGCTCCTTTTTTAAAAAGAAAGCCGCATTTGTTTAGTGAAGGAGTTTTTATTACCAGATTTTTTTTCACTACCCCTTTAAAAATACTATCTGCGGCAAAACGCACCTGATACCCGTTTTTAAATTTACGCACAGCCGTTACCTGCCCTGTTGCAATTACCCCGGCACTTTGCTTACCCATTACCAACTCGCAATCGCAGGCCCAAACATGCTCACCCGCCCCAAGCAAAACAAAAAACAGTAAATAAATTAAACGCATGCTGCAAGGTAATTAACCCGCTTCAATTTCTGCTCATTTTCTCTTTGTTCGTTTAAAACAACTGCACCCATCATTATTTTTTAACCTTGATTTTCAAAAGAAAATAAAAAAATTACTCCCCAAAGCAACACTGCCCAAATGGTTCTTGTCTTGACCGCGAACCCCGAATACGTTACTGCATCATGAATTTTTTAGCCCTGAGGTGTCTGCTTTTACTAAGTGTACCTGCTTTTGTTTTTGCCCAAAACCATGAACTCAAAGGAGTTATTATCGACCAAAAAACCGGAGAAACCCTTACGGGGGTTGTACTTGTATTAAACGGAACATCCTTTCATGCGGTGACGGATTTAGACGGAAAATTTTCCATCAAAGCCCCCGCAGGTTCCTATTCATTAATTATTAAATACACGGGATACCATCAAATTACCCTGCCTGTAAAAGTACCCGGCCAGCCTCTTTCGGTAAAAATGGTATCGGCAAAAACGCAACTGAAAGAAGTAGTGGTTAAGGCCAATGCCGCCAATCAGGATTTTACACAGAACAAGGGGTTACAGGCCGGAGTGATTCAATTATCGGCACAGCAAATTAAAGCGCTCCCATCACTGGCCGGAGAACAGGATGTTATCAAAGCCATTCAGTTAATGCCGGGTGTAAAAAAAGGGACCGATGGTGGAAGTACCATGCTGGTGCGAGGAGGAAATAATGACCAAAACCTGTTTTTATTAGATGAAGCCGTAATTTATAATCCGGCACATGCCCTTTCGTTATTCTCCGTTTTTAACACAGATGCCCTGCAGGAAGTAAAGCTGATTAAAGGGCCGTTTGGTGCACCATACCATGGCCGACTTTCATCAGTAATGGAACTAAAAACCAAACAGGGCAATGCACAAAAACAACGCATTGAAGGAACATTAAGCAGTTTATCGGCACGGATTACAGCCGATGGCCCTTTAGTCAAAGGCAAACTTACCTATATGATATCGGCCAGACGCTCGTACCTTGATCAAACACTCAAACTGGCCAACCTCCATATTCCCTATCATTTTACTGATGTAAACAGCAAGTTGTGCTGGAATATAAATGAACAGAATAAACTAACCATGAGTGTGTATGCAGGGGATGATGTATTGTCGCCCGACAAATGGACCGCTGCCAAAAGCAATGAATTACTTACCAGTGCCCAAACACATTTTACCAACCGGGCCCTTTCCCTTCAATGGATTGCTTCGCGCAAATCGCTTATGCAAACCATCAGTCTGGTTCATTCGGCCTATGCCTATTCCATCGGAGGTTCATTTTCGGGGAACACCGTTGATGCTTCATCGGGCATACAGGACTGGGGATTAAAAGCACGCTGGCACAAAACAGTCAACACACGACTGGGGTGGCAATGGGGAATTTCGGCCAACCGTCATTACTTTCAGCAAACCGAACTAACTACCCGGGGAGAATTAATTACACCGGGCACTTCGCTTATACCGGCACAAACCAATTATGAAGCTGCTGCCTATACCGAACTTTTTATTCGATTAAACAGTAAATGGGAATTAAATCCGGGAATCACCTTAAGCAGTGCTGCCACCGGAAACACCGTGTACCGCAATCCTGAACCCCGGCTTATGGTTTGTTACACACCCAATGAGCACACTACCCTTAAAGGCGGTTACTCGCGCATGGTGCAATACATGCATATGATTGCCTACTCATCATTTGCATTGCCCACCGATATCTGGTATCCGGCAAACAACTTTCTGAAACCTTCCACCTCCGATCAGTTATCGCTGGGATGGTTTCGCACCCATAAAAACTGGAACCTGAGTGTAGAGACTTATTACAAGCGCATGCAGCATGTATGCGAATTTGCCGAAGGAAAAGGCATTCAGTTTAAAATTCCTCTTCCAAAGGAAATTTCACAGGGAAAAGGCACTTCGTGGGGTGGAGAATGGATGGTACAGACCCATCAGAAAAAATGGAGCGCATGGATGGCCTATACGCTTGCATGGTCAACCCGGCAGTTTGATTCGGTAAACAATGGCAAAGTATATTACGCCCGTTACGACCGCAGGCACGATGTGTCAACAAGTGTTTCGTATAAACTGAAAAAAAACTGGAATGTATGTGCCGTGTGGATCTTTGCCACAGGCGCCCGCTTTACACCGCAAACAGGAAGCTATTACGTACTTAAACCGGGAGGTGGCGGATTGCAGCAGGTACCGGTGTACGGTGGTACCAACTCGGCTAAATTTAAAAGTTCGCACCGGCTTGACATTAACTTTACCTATCAAAAAAATAAAAAAAGCGAATGGCAGATTGGTGCCTACAATACCTACAACCGAGCACAACCTTATAAAGTATCGGTGCATACCAATGCTGACGGAAGGTACACCTATCGCCAAAGCGGACTTTTAGGCTTTACTCCTTATATCAGTTATCATTTTACATTCTGACATCCATGAAAAAAATATATCCGTTTCAGTTTCTGCTTTTCATTCTCCTTATGGCGGCATCGTGCAAACCCGATGCATTGGAAACAACTGTTGAACCCGTGAATCAAAAATTAGTAATCAACTCCATGATTACCCCCGATACTTCCCTATGGATTTCGGTAACCCGAAGCAATATTGCTTTTCCTTCCTTCAGTAACCTCACCCCCTCTTCCATCATATCTTTTATAGAAGGGATTGCTGTAAACGATGCATTGGTAACGCTTTCCTGCAACGGATATACCGATACATTAACTGCACAGTCATGGGGGACTTATAAACTGGAGCAAATTCCGGTACACCCCGGTAAAATTTATCAGCTCACTGTGTTTAGGCCTTCAACAGGCGAAACCGCTTTTGCCTATGCAACCATCCCTTCAAAAAGTAAAATAAGGCAGGCATCGGTAACGGTGAACTACCGTACCGAACATCCGGCCATGGAACTGAATGCTTCTTTTGAAGACAACAGCACCACCCGCGATTTTTACATTGCCTCGTATTATGCGGTTGATATAGGTGACCTGAAAAAACATCCCGAAATGCTCTACCATTTTATGAATAAAAAACGGGTTGATTTTGATTTAATCAATGATTTGAAACAAACAAACGGCACCATAAGCCTTCACAAAAATTTTCCTGAAGAGTGCATAAGCGACACCTTAACTTTTATGGTTTCTCCGGTAGAGGAAGGTTATTACCGGTTTTTGGAACAACATAAACTATCGGGAGGTTTACTCAGTCAGCTTGCCGGAGAAGTAGTAAGATACAAAACCAATATTCAGGGCGGTTACGGATATTTCAGTCTGCGACTTCCGGCTATTGTGCGCATTGCACCAACCGAATTTGAAATACTTAAATAACCGTTTATAAAATACTGATAAGTTAAACAGCCTCCCCTGAAACCGCTCGTTTAAATCCACCATACCATACCCCGTTTTCAGGGGTTTTCTTTTTTCACCATATCGGGTGATGTTTGGCCATACCTGTTCGCACAACTTTGTTTCGTTGAATCATACATGGTGTGTGCACCAACAAGGAGGAAGCCGAAAATCCTTTCTGAGAGTAGGCGAAAATTTCTTTTAATACCCTATTAATATGTCCACCAAAACACAACAAATTGACAAAGAAGCAATCGCTTCAAATTACCGCGCAGCCATGAAAGATCGCCTCAGTGCTGACCTGATTGAAAAAAATGTAAAAAAATTAACCGCAGACGGACTCACTTCTTACCCCGCAGTTGGAAACGTAGTGAGCGGGATTATTTACGACAAACTGCAATGCACCATCTCGGCATCAGGTGAGCAGTTCAATGGCCATGCATGGGGTGTGGGTACTCCGGGTGCCGGCTTTCTTACCGGTGATGTATGGACTTCCGATTTGTCGGGGTTATTGGCCAACACGGCCAATGTAAAACTGGTAGCTTTGGCAGGTGCCATGTACAGCTTTTTTTACTTTTCTGACGAAGACGGAAATGCGTTGGGAACCTTTCAGGCATTAGCAATTTCAACCGTTGTTGGAGTTGGGAGTGGGTCGGGAAGCTGGTCATAACAATAATTGGATTTTAAGTTTTAAATGCCCGCAAAGCCAAATTGGCTTTAGCGGGCGTTTTGGCTCCCTGTTTTCAGGGATATGTGATTTTGGCGGTTTATGGTGATTTACGGCAAGCGGGGACTTCGCACCTTTGTCTTGTTCAAAAACGAAATAAAAAATTAAAATTATAAAGTCATGAAAACAGTAACCACCACCCTCAGCCTTTTAATCGCTTTGTTCATCTCTTTTTCTTCATCTGCTCAAACCACCGGCAGCAAAACCAATCAGGTAGCTGTTGAAATAACACATGAAGATGGTCAGGTAGTTTTAAACTGGAACACGGTAAAAGAAATTAACTCGAGCTATTTTCTGGTTGAAAAATCGACTGACGGAATCCATTTTACTCAGGTAAAAATGATAACCGCTGCAGGCAACTCCAATTTTGCCCGTAATTACACCTTTACCGACCCTGACACAAACAACGGCAACGTATTTTACCGGGTAATGCTGGTTACCATGAACGGCCAGCAGATTGTTTCGGCATCGGTTCCTGCTCTTAATACCTCTCTTACCAATAACCTGGCTGTTAAATAAGTTTGGTTAATTGAAATATTTCTTTAAGTTTGGTTTTTAATCACCTTAATTCATTCTACTAAATCCACAACCACATGAGCACACCATTTGATCCCAACAATCCATTCAACGTTCGGGGCGTAAACATCAGCCCCGGGATGCCCGATGGCACCGAACCCAAAAACAATATCTACTACTACCTTATTTTTATTGATGTAGTAAAAAATCAGGAAGCCGGAGGTGGTGTAAATGCTACCCTGTTTACCCCGCTCAACTTTCAGGAAACTGGCAGTACACTTACCTATGGGTATAACAGCCCGTTGCAAATACCTGTCGACCCCTCCATCGACCCTAACCAGGTAATTGAAACCATTGCCCTGCCGCTTTACACTAATCAAAAAATTGATAAGCCGGACCCCAATCAAAACGGAAATAACCTCACCATTACCATTTCCACCTTCGATCAAAACGGAAATCCGCTGCTTATTTCAGGTAACCCTAATAAACAAAAACCTCCCGTTTTTCCGGTAATTAACGGCCCCAACGACCTCGTGGGCGTAGAGGTTACCAGTTTAACAGATGGAAGCCCCTTTTGCGTGTATATGGCTAACCCGGGCCCGAGCAATGATATTAACTGTGCAAATGTGTTTTCGAATGCAAACACCAGTACCGGGGAGAAACTATACTACTTGTATTTCCAGTATCAGTTACCGGGTACTTCACCCTTTGCCTGGCAAAACCTGTTACCCGGACGAAATGATGAAGGGGTTGCTGTGGTGGGCGGAGTAGCCAGCACCGCCACCTCCTGGCCGTATATTATCATTCTTGCTCCGGGGGTTCAGGTAGACCCAACCCTGCCGGCTGGCGAGCAGGGATATGCTGCCGAAACTCCCATTGAGAATATGCAATACATAAGCATGTAGTTTACAAAAAGGGTTGCATGGCTAAATCTGCAACCCTTTCCTACTTCTTTTCAAGTGCCTCTTTCACTACGGCATTTGCCTGCGAGGCCAACAGCATACTACTAAAACAAACAGTTTCTCCTTTATTTTTCGAATCATGAAATCAATTACGTTCCAATTTATATTATTTCTTTACATAACTGTCACCCCGGTGCAGGCACAAACCGGTAATGCACGGTTTTCTACCAACCTGCTGCACTGGATGCACTCCAATGCAAATGCCGGGCATGTAGTTAAATTTAAAATAGCTAACACCACTTATATGAGTGCCCTGATGAAAGTGAATGCCGCCATTGATGAAAATCAATTGCAGCAAATGGGGGTAATTGTTGGCACCAAAGCCGGTGATATCTGGACGGTAAGAGTTCCGGAAACACAAATGATGGCCTTTACCAAAATGACAGGCATTGATTTTATTGAACTCGACCGGAAAGCAAGGCCCCTGATGGATTCTGTTCGGTATTTTACAGGTATTGATTCCGTTCACCAGGGAATTGACGTACCACTCCTGTCGGGAAAAGGTACAATTGTGGGCGTTCTTGATCATGGTTTTGATTATACACACCCTGCCTTTTATGATACCAGTTATTCCAAATTACGTATACAGCGCGTGTGGGATCAACGAATTTCAGGAACCCCTCCGGCAGGATTCAGCTATGGCACCGAATTCAAAGACACGGTGAGTATGTTGCAAAAAAAATTCTCAGTAACTACATTCGACCATGGCATGTCTACAAGTTCAATAGCAGTCGGTTCAGGATATGGAAGTGCCAATAACACGCAGTTTAGAGGGGTAGCTTATGATTGTGATATTGCTTTAGTGGAATCGAATGCCGATACCACCGAATTTGGGGTATTTACCTACGCCACCATAATTGATGGCTTTAAGTATATTTTTAATTATGCCGATTCGGTGGGAAAACCGGCTGTTATCAACGTCAGCCTCGGAGGCCAAGACGGGCCGCATGATGGCACCTCTTTATTTGGCCGAGCCTGTGATAATATAACAGGTCCGGGAAAAATTATTGTTTTCGCAGCAGGCAATGATGGAATTACAACCAGTCACCTGCAAAAAACATTTACCCCAGCCGATACCAGCATTAGTACCATTGTAAACCTTTCAGCCAATTGGGATGATCTTGAATTGTGGGGCGACACCGGCAAATCCTATTGTCTGGAAATTGGTTTGTTTTCAAACGGAGTGAAAGGTGCAAAAACGCAAACCATATGCCTCGATAATATTTATAGAAATCTGGTATTGATTGGTACTGACAATGACACCAGCTTCATTTCCATTGGTTCTGAAATTAATGTATTAAACAACAAACCGCATTTTGCCATCAGAATTGACCACAGAACAAAAGATTCCATTTATTTAACTGCGAAGGGAACAGACGGGACAGCCCATCTTTGGATTTCCGGAGAGTTTAAAGGGAATGGAACCTGGGCTACCGAAGGAGATTCGCGTCACTCTGTTTGCGAATATGCCAGCTCGAAATCGTGCATCACCGTAGGAGCCTACTCCACCAGAACTTCCTGGAAAAATATTCAAAACCAGGTGGTACCTGTACCTACCAACATTGTAAAAACCAGAGGCGACATTGCCCTGTTCTCGAGTCACGGACCAACTATGGATGGCAGGATGAAACCGGAAATAACGGCTCCCGGTTCCATGATTGGCTCTGCCACCAACTCGTTCTCTCCTGCTTTCAGACCAGGTGGCGGATTTTATTTCTGTACCGTAACAAAATATCTTTCTCCCCGCAATAACAGAAACTATTATTACTCCATGACACAGGGTACATCCGTAGCCGCTCCTGTAGTTACAGGTGCCATTGCTTTGTTACTTCAGGTAAATCCCAACTTAACCGTAGATCATATTCGAAAAATACTTACCGCTACTGCCATCAGAGACAGTTTTACCACGCAAAATCCTGATCCTGCCAAATGGGGTGCCGGCAAAATAAATGCGTATGCCGCCATTAAAGAAACCATCTGGTGGGTAGGCACTGTTCCCGTTCCCAAAAACGAAATAGAAATTAAAGTATATCCTAATCCGAATAACGGACCATTCACTATAACATACAATACCGAAAATTCAGGCTATTTTCTGGTTGAAATCAGTACCCTCACCGGGCAAACGGTTCATCAGCAATCATGGGAACTGAAAAAAGGTGAAAATGCATTACCCGTTGATTTAACTGCATTAGGAAAAGGAATTTATTTTCTAACCATTACCGGACAAGGCGGGCAGGTGGTAAAAAGAATTGCCATTAACTAAGCCCGTGATGTGAGCCGGAGAAACGCCTCTTCCCTGTTTTCAGGTATATTCTTTTTTACCCGATTGCGGTGATTTGCGGCCCGTGTTTGCTTTGCATCTTTGTATGGTACAAACAAACACCTTATATCATGAGCGCAATTAAAATTACTCTACTCCTTTTATCGCTGCTAATTACCTTTACAGCCTTTGCACAAACAACCTCGTTGCGGGCAAATGAAATACATATGGAAATTATGCTCGAAGACGGACAGGTTACCATTTTGTGGAACACCATGAAGGAAGTAAACACCAGCTACTTTGTGATAGAAAAATCGGAAGACAGCCTGCATTATACTGCCTTAAAAATGGTTTCGGCAGCAGGGAATTCCGTTTTTGCACGCCACTACCAGATTACCGAAACTGAACCCGCTGCCGGAAAAGTATATTACCGCGTGCGTTTAGTTACCATGAACGGGCAGCAAATTGCCTCGGCCCCGGTTATCACAAATACAGGAAGCATGGCAAATATGGTAAGTAAATAAATTTAACAATCCTGTTTATTTAGTACATTTGGTCAATTATCACCTAAATCCTTTATCCTGAAGTATACGTTAACTCCCATGCGAAAAATCCGGTCTGTTATAAACTTACTCCTCTGGTACATTTTTCTACCGGCAGGATTTGCTTTACCCTCCCTGGCTGCTTCACCATCTGATACCATAAAAATTAATCAACTGCTCAAGCAGTCGTTATCACTGCAACGGGTTAATGAAGATTCCTGTTACACGCTGGCAGCCGAAGCGTACAAATTAGCTCAGCAAATTAATTATCCCAAAGGAATACGGGGAGCATTTATTCGGATGGGATCGGTACTGATGACCCGCGGGTATAACGATTCTGCACTTGCGTTTATAAACCAAGCCATCGTGATAAGCCAATCGTTAAAAGATTACCGCTCGGTGGCACAAGGCTACATACTAAAAAGTTATATAGTGCAGGCCAAAGGACAAAAAGACTCGGCCTTTGCCAGCCTGTACCAAAGCCTGCAGTACAGCGAAAAAATATACGATACCGCTACCATCATTTCGACCCATACCGCTATGGGTGATATGAATTTTGACTACAAAGAATACGGCCGGGCGCTGCAACAATACGAAACAGCTCTTGCACTGGCCCAATCGAACAGGCTCATCAAAGAACGTAAGAATGCCTTAGCAGGTAAGGGTAATGTACTGTACAAACAGAACCAATATGCCGAAGCTTTGCGGTGTTACCTGCAAATTGATTCCGTAAGCAAATTTATTCATGACGATATAGGAAATGCGCAAAACCTCAACAATATTGCCCTGTGCTATGCCGGATTAAAACAGGAAAAGAAAGCACTGGTTTATTACACCCTCGCCCTTGATGCCTATAAAAAATTCGGGATGAAAAGTGAAGAAGCGAATTTGTATTACAATATCGCCATCCTGTATAAAGACATCAACCTCCCCGACAGTGCCATTTACTTCCTTACCCTTTCAAACACACTGGCTACGGAAATTCAGGAGCCGGAACAATTGATGGAAGGATATAAACTGCTGGCCGAAATATGGGCCGGCAAAGGAGATTATTTGAAAGCCTACCGGTACCATGTGCAGTACAACCAACTCAACGATTCGATGCTCACCGTAGAAAAAATTGCCAGCATCAGCGAGATGCAAACCAAATACGATACGGAAAAAAAAGAACAGCAGATTGTTTTACTCGACCAGCAAAATAAAACAAAGGCTGCCCAGCGAAATGCATTGATTGCCGGCAGTGCCGTGCTGTTACTTGCACTGTTTGTACTTGGATTTTACTACATACAGCGAAATAAAATTGCCCGAAAAAATCAGGAAATCGCAGAACAAAAAATAGTATCCCTGCTGAACGAAACCGAACTGAAAACCTACAATGCCATGATAGAAGGACAGGAAGAAGAACGCAAACGCATTGCCACCGATTTACACGACCGCCTGGGAAGTATGCTGGCAACCGTTAAACTGCTTTTTAGCTCATTAGATTCCAAAATTGACCGGATGCAAAAAGAAAATAACGAGCAATTTGCAACAGCAAAATCTTTGCTTGACGAAGCCTGCGGTGAGGTAAGGCGTATTTCGCACAATTTAAGCTCGGGCATTGTAATGAGTTTTGGGTTAGTCCCCGCTTTAGAGGAACTATGTCACAGTGTTGATCAAAGTAAATTGATTAAATGCAAATTGATGGCCTACGGAATGGATGAACGCCTTGACCAAACTATTGAACTGGGTGTGTACCGCATGGTGCAGGAACTATTCAGCAATATATTAAAACACGCCAAAGCCCACAAAGTTACCGTACAGCTTAACCACATTGAAGGCTCCTTAAACGTAACCGTAGAAGATGACGGAGTAGGATTTGATGTGGAAGAAAAAAGAAAAAGCGGAGGAATGGGTCTGCACAATTTGGAAAAACGGGCCGCTCAGCTAAACGGAATCTATACGGTGGATTCTCGTCCCGGTAAAGGAACAATCTCTATTATTGAAATTCCAACAACAATATAATTGTATGATAAAAGTAGCTATAGCAGACGATCATCAAATGTTTATTGACGGCATTAAATCGCTGATTAAAGGTAACAAAACGATACAGGTAGTAGCCGAAGCCAACAACGGTGAAGCCCTGCTGGAAACATTAACCAAAACTCCGGTAAATTTAATTCTGATGGACGTAAATATGCCGGTGATGGACGGCATTGAAACCACCAAAAAAGTGAAAGAACTGTTTCCGGATATTAAAGTAATTATGCTTACTATGTTTGGCACCCGCGACTATATTGAAAAATTGCTGCGGGCCGGTGCCAACGGATACATTTTGAAGAACACAGGAAAAGAAGAGCTCACTACTGCCATTGAAAAAGTGATGCAGGGCGAATCGTATTTCAGCAAAGAAGTAACCGAGCGCATTATGGAAGGTTTGCAGGGGAAAAAAAACGAAACCAACCCCATGATGGTAGAACTTACCGAACGAGAAAAAGATGTACTGCGTTTAATTGCTCAGGAACTCACCTCGCACGAAATTGCCGATAAACTGTTTATCAGTTTTCACACGGTAGAAACCCACCGCAAAAATTTAATCAGCAAATTGCAGGTAAAAAATATTGCCGGGTTAGTGAAATACGCAGTTCAAAACGGACTTGCCACTGACTAAAAGGATAAAATTAAAAAGTGTCATGCTGAATTTATTTCAGCATCTCCAAAATCGCAAACAGATACTGAAACAAGTTCAGCAAGACGAAGGTGATGAAGAAGATAAATGTTCCAACCTACAATGTTGGTTAAAACTCGTTAGACAGAACAGCAACTGTTTTAACTACACTTCCTCAATTATCCTTGCTCCGTTATCGCTGTCGGCCATGGGTTCATCGCTTTCGCCCAATTTCCCTTTGGCAAAGTCGTTGGCAAAATCAACAAATACCTTATAGGCCTGGGTAAACGTAAATTTTTTCTCCGAAGACTTTTCTATTATATTTCTTCTGCCCAGTGTATTTAAAAACTGCTTACGCGACTCTGAATCCTGCAACTGTTTATTGCTTTTAATTAAATCGCTGTAAGGCGAATTATCAAAATAATTATCTAATTGCTCCAGTTCAAACTCGGCATACTGCAATTCTTCCAGGAAATTTTTTCCGTCTTTATCCAGTTCATAACACAGGATGGCAAAGAAAATACAGATATCGCGCGATAACTGTTCGTTGGTTTCGTACGAGAGAATATACCCGTAATCCGATTTTAGTTCCAGTTCATATTTAAAACTCTCTTTGAAAAAGCGTTCGTAAAACTGCTGGTTGTTTTTTAATTCAATAAATTTAGGGTCGCTGGCCAGAATAAATTTTCCGTCCATCAAATCGCCTACTATGTCACGGTGGTATCTAGGAAATTCCATATTTTAAAACTTTAATGGGTGGTACTCTTAAGGTCATTTGGGTGGTGCGCACTACTTTTTTGTCGGCCTCGGGATCAAATTCAAGCATAATCCCTTCTTCAAACAACAAAGTGGTTAAGGCAAAAAACTTGTCGGTATCTACTGTTTTGTATTCCGATTTGAGCGTGCTGCCGGCCCAGTCAAAGAAATTATTCATTGGCAGTTTACTCATCATCAGTTCGCGGTAGCGCTCTTTATTAAACAGCCACATATTGGCCTGCACATCCTGCTCATCAATTATCACTACTTCGTCACCGGCAAATTGTTCCATGTACTCTTTAGCATTGTAGTACATATCGTTGCTGTAAGGGTAATCGCGGAATAGTTTGAATACGCGCGGCACCTGAACTTTGTGCGGCTTTTTCAAAAACTCAATCCATCCGGTAAGAATCATGTTTTCGGTGCGGATACGCTCAATCAGCGGCAACAACTCATTGGTCAGAATTTTTGACTGACGCAGCAAATCATCATTGGTTTGCACCAGAAAATTATACGTTTTTTCAAACTGCTGCCTCACCATTTCATCATCAAAATTAAGCCTGCGGATATTTACGTAATTCGAAATATCAAACAGGCGGTTGGTGATGGACTGGCTATGGTTTACATCCAGAATCTGATTGAGCGGGCTGATGTAATAATCAATCCAGAAACTTGCTTTGCGCACTTTTTCCTGATAATCTATTTTATCTACATTCGATTTCAGTTCGCGGGTTTCTACCAGCAACCGCAGTGTATTTTTCTCCACCGACTCCGAGAAATCTTTTATTTCACCATATAAATCACTGATGCGCTGCATCAGAATATTACGGTCTTTATTGATGCCTTCGCGTATTTTCTTAAACAATTCACCAATGGAGTGCGCATACTTCTCGATGGTTTCGGGCAATAGCGGCCTGAATTCATTAAATACAAATTCAAAGAAATTAAAATACACCCCGCGTATCTCGTAATCATCTCCTACCTTCTTCAGAATTTTGTATTCGTTGAGTTGCTGCTCTATCGCCTGCTGATGGGTTTTCAGAATTTCCTGCAGCCGTTCTTTCTTAATAAAACCTTCCCGGGTTTGCGTGTCAAACAAATCCTTGATGGGCTCAAAGTAATTATGCAGAAAATTGAGAATGGTTTTTGGTTCTGCTTTCATTGGCAACCTCCTGTATTTGTTTCACGCAAAGGCGCAAAGCACACAAAGAAAATCTTAGCGGCCTTTGCGCCTTCGCGTGACATCTTCTTTATTTCTTTTCTCATCGCCTTATGCTTTTGCATTTTGAACCACTTCTCCGTATGCGGCATTTACCTTTTCGCTGATATTGATTTTACCGGCTGAAGGGAAAATGAAATAATATTTACCAAATCCGGGAACCGCATCGGGGGCCGCGAAAATGGGTATGAAATGATGCTCCTGGCAAAAACGCACCAGCTCCGGACGGTTCTGCTTGTCGATGGTAGCCACCTCATCAATAAACAGCGAAATGCGGTTTTCATTATCGTTAATGGCCAACCGGTTGATGATGCTCATAATGATTACGAGACGAATCATTTTATCTGTTCCGTCCGATTCTATCTGCTCGCCCAGGTCAACGGTTTTGTTCTGTCCCTTTTTACTGAGCGAAAGCTGAATATCGAACAGATCATCAAAATCAATTTTTTTACCGGTATCTAAATAATTGTTTAGAATTTTAAGATTTTCCGAATGGTCAAATTCAAAAATCAACTGCCCTTTAATTTGCTGTATCTGGCTTATTTTTCTTACCTCATCTACCAATCGTTTATTATCTATTAATTCAATACGCAGGTTTTCGATATCGGAAATGCGCGCCTGCGAAAGTTTGGTATTGAATTTATTCACCACAAACTCACGAAACTCTTCGTATCGTTTAAGAATGGTATAAGCCGGATTGGCAAACTGAGTACTGATACTTTCCAGCAATGCCGAAATACTGTTTTCCTTGTCTTCAATAAGGGCCACCTCTTCCTCTACATACTGTATAAACTCTTCTTCGCTGGCAAAAGTGCTTTGCAAACGCTCGCGCAGCTTATCAAATAGTTTGTCTTTATTATTTTTAAGCAACACGCGGTCGGCCTGATTCAGTTTAATTTTGTTGTACAACTGATCGAGACTCTCACTTGTTTCGTATTCTTCACCGGCAATACTCATTTCTATGAGTTCGCGGTAGTACTCGGCAATTTGTTTTATACGGTCTTCGCGTTTTTTCTTGTCCTCTACCAGTTCTTGTAAATCATTCGAAGTTTGAGCGAGTTTTTTCTCTAATTTCTTTTGCTCGGTTTCAAAATGGTCGCGCTCCATTTTTAACTCATTAATTTCCTTGGCAAGTTTATCAATGGCCTTGGTGAGCGCAGGTTTTAATTTTATACGCTGCAGTTTAAATTTAATGGTTTCAATTTGTGCGTTAATATCCTGCAAATCGGCCTGTGCTTTTTCTACATCCTTTAAAATGCCGAGCAAACTTTCCAGATTTGTTTTTTCCAGTTTCAGTGCATCCAGTTCTTCTTTAATTTCATCGGCACTGCGAAAATTTTTCAGGGTAATGTTTTCCGAAATATCAATCTCCCCGTCAAAAAGATTCAGTTTCCCGGTAATCTTTTTAATTTTTTTCATCACCTGCTCGCTTGGCAAACTCAATACCTGCTCCGATAAAATGGAGTTCATGGTTTTGCGCACTTCAGCCGAATCCGAAATATTATTCACCAGCAGGTTTCGGTAATTGCTCACCTGATTTTCTTCGCGTTTTATCTGCTCGGTAATGGATTGCAACCTCGACTCTACCTGCTTGCTGTTAAGTTTTTGCAACTCGGCCATGGTGATGCGGCTCTCCAGATCCTTCCGTTTTTTATCTAAATTGGAGAGCGACTCGGAAAGAATATTCTGAGGCTCATAGCTGTTTATCTCTTTTACCTCTGTTTCTTTCTCGTTTAACTGAGTTGCCTTGCTGCTTATTTCGGCTTCCTTCCCTCCTATTTTACGGTCGAGGTCGGCTTTTTGCGGAATTAATTCCTCGTTAATTTCGGTTTTAAGTTTGGCAATGCTTTTATCCTTATCCAATAATTGATTTTGCAATTGCGGCAAAGTGTCCTGATACGATTTCATAAACCCGTAGTACAGGTTACTGATGATGCGCGCCTTGGCATTGTACTGGCTCACTGCCTCGCGAAACTCATCGAACTCGCCTTTCACTGCTTTGATATTCCGGATATCGGTATTTATCTTCATCAAATCCTGAATATCCTTTTTGTTTTTTTGTGAAAAATTGAGCACCTCATTCTCGCGGTTGTCGGCCACAATCAGGGCTTCTTTCAGGTTTTTGTTGGTGATAAGTTTGGTATTGATAAGGTAACGGTAGATGCGTGAAAAATTATTGCTTAATCCGTCAGTCTTCACGGTGTCTTCCAGCCACACCACTCCGTTGTTTCTGCGCCCGCGCTGGTACACAAACTGAAACACTTCGCGTTTGTCTTTAAACATGCTCAGTTCCATCCCGTCTTTAGCCAAACGCTCTTTTACCTGATCAAAATTGCGCAGACGTTTTTCCTCGTCAACAAAAAAATCCTCGCGGTATTCGCTGTCGAATTTATAATATTCGAGGTTGCTGTCGGTATCCCGTTTTACCAGAATGGTGTAATACGATTTTTTGAAAACCTCAAACAGAATAAAACTCTGATTGTGGTTGGGGAAATAGTGGTGAATGGTTTCTTTATCACCTTTACGCTGACCACTGAAGGTCATTTTATTTCCGTCAATAATGAAGAGGAAATTCAGTGCGTAAATCAGGGTACTTTTACCAATATTGTTTGGCCCGACTAATTGCAGAGAGTCGCAATCATCCAGCCTCAATTCAGCTTTTCCGTACACCTTTGAATTTAGTACAATTACTCTTGTAAGCATGTTGTTATTCGTTCTGTAGTAGTAGTGCAAGTTACCAAATGCACAGACGCAGTTATTCCCCAATTATGCACAGAATCGAATCAGAATATCAATTATTTAGAAGTGGTAAAGTTTACCTGCTCTCTGTAGCGGTAAAATTTTATACCAATGTGAGCACGGTAATCTCGGGTAAAATCCCCACACGGCCCTGATACCCGATAAATCCAAATCCACGGTTTACATACAATTTCTGCTTTCCCGCTTCGTATAATCCGGCCCATTGTTTATACACCCATTGCACCGGACTGAATCGGAAAAAAGAATTTTCGAACCCGAACTGCATGCCATGCGTATGTCCGCTAAGGGTTAAATCAATATCGGAATAGTGTGGCACCACCTGCGCTTCCCAATGGCTGGGGTCGTGGCTTAGCAGAATTTTAAACGCATATTTTTCTGAACCCTCATACGCTTTTTTCAAATCTCCGTATTGAGTAAATCCTCTGGCACCCCAGTTTTCTACCCCCAGCAAAGCCAGTTGTTCTCCGTTGCGTTCAATTACACGATGTTCATTGAGGAGCAGTTGCCAGCCCATATCGGTATGAATTTGTTTAAGGTGCTCAAGATTGTGGTGCTTATGCTGGGCACTCTCCCAGCTTACGTAATCTCCGTAATCGTGGTTTCCTAATATCGAATATACGCCCAAAGGTGCTTTTAGCTGCGCAAATACATCCACGTAGTCGTGCATTTCCTGAGCGCGGTCATTTACTAAATCTCCGGTAAATAAAATTAAATCGGGTTCTTCCTGCATCACGAGCTTAATTCCCTCCAGCACTGCCTTGCGATTAGCCAGACTGCCCGAATGAATATCGCTGAGCTGAACAATTTTTAATCCGCGAAATGCTGCGGGAAGATTAGGAAAACGTAACGTGTGGCGATGAAGTTTGTAACGGTATTTATTTCCGAAACCCGAAAGCATCACTACATAGAGTAATGAGCCCGAAACAAGTCCCGCAAGCGACATAAAAGAAGAACGGCTTATATGTACCCTATCGGCTGCTGTTGACCTTACCGATTCAAATACCCACTGAACCACGCGTCTGATATCATCGGTGAGCAGAAAAGTTCCGGCTATTACTTTGGCAATGTACAAACCCACCACCACCGCAAATACATGAAGTGCCAAACTACCGGGTTTGGCCGTACGAAACATATTGGCCTGCATTAAAGCGATAAATAATAACAAACCGGCAATGGAAATGCTCCAGTACGAAAAAATGATTCCGGATTGTGTGATGGCCGGCAAAGATTGGATAGCAGTTGTTACCCCCTGAAAAATATAAAAATCAAGCAGCACAAATAAAGCTGCCGGAAAAAAGAAAGAACGTACCTTTTTGCTCATGATTAATTTTAGTACCGGCAAAGGTAGTAATGAACACAGGCCGCTAAGGGTTTATCCCAATAAACTTCCCCAGCCTGTCGGTAAACGAACAAAAATAGCGTGTGGTTTATCTGTAAAAACAGACCGGCAATTACCTTAAGTTAACAAAAAACAACTTACTTGCACATTCAATTTTAAAAACCCCATGATATGAAAAAAGTAGGAGTAATAGGATCGGGCATTGTTGGACAAGTGCTAGCCAATGGTTTTGTAAAGCATGGTTACCGGGTAATGATTGGTACCAACGATGCCGCCAAACACCAGCTGTTAAAAGAAAAAGTGAGTGGTGCCGAAGTGGGCAGTTTTGAACAAACAGCACAGCATGGCGATATAGTGGTACTGGCCGTAAAAGGACATGCTGCCAAAGAGGCTTTGCAAAAAGCAGGAATAACTAACCTCAGCGGCAAAATCGTAATTGATGCCACCAATCCAATTGACGAAAAAACCGCTCCCGATAACGGAGTGCTGCATTTTTTCACCGACCTCAATCAGTCGCTGATGGAACAACTGCAGACAGCAGCACCCATGGCGCACTTTGTAAAATCGTTCAGCTGCGTTGGAAATGTGTTTATGGTGAATCCCGATTTTGGCGGAGTAAAACCCACCATGTTTATCTGCGGAAACAACGAAGACGCGAAAGCGGAAGTAACTCAAATACTCGATCGGTTTGGATGGGAAACAGAAGACATGGGAAAAGCTGAAGCCGCCCGCGCCATTGAGCCGCTTTGTATTTTATGGTGCATCCCTGGTTTTATTCGCAACCAATGGATGCATGCCTTTAAATTATTGAAGAAATAAAAATTAATCAGCATAAAAAAACAGATATGAAAAGAAAAGCCACCGCCATTTGGAATGGCACCGGTGCCGAGGGAAGCGGAAAACTTTCTTCCACCAGCGGAGTATTGAACAATACACCCTACAATTTTGCCGCCCGTTTTAAAGACGAGAACGGAACCGCAGGAACCAACCCCGAAGAATTGATTGCAGCCGCTCATGCCGGATGTTTCAGCATGGCTCTCAGTTTTCGCTTAGCCAATAACGGATTTCCGGCTACCGAGTTAAAAACCGAAGCCGTTTTATCAATGGAAAATGAAGGCGGATGGGTGATTAAACAAATTGCACTAAATCTTACTGCTATTGTACCCGGTATTGGTAAAGAAAAGTTTGATGAACTGGTAGCAGATGCGAAAGCCAACTGCCCCGTTTCCAAATTGCTCAATTGCGAAATTACAGTGGATGCTCAATTGAGCTAAGATGAAAATTGCTGTTGTTACCGGTGCCAATCGCGGCATTGGAAAAGAAATTTCGCGGCAATTAGCCGAAAAAGGATTTCAGGTGATTGCCACAGGGCGTGACTTACATTAAAATACAAAAAGCGGCTGAGGAGATTGGACATGGAACAGTTGCCTGTCAGCTGAACGTGTCCGATCCTTCCTCCTGCGACAGATTTTACAACCTGCTTGCCGAAAAATTTACCTCGGTGGATGTGCTGGTAAACAATGCCGGCATTATAGGCAATAAACCGGCCACCGCTTTTGATATGGGCCAGATGCAGGCTGTATTAAACGTCAACCTGCTTGGCGCTATGTATGTCACCAAAGCCTTGTGGCCCCTTCTTGAAAAAAGTAAGGACGCCCGCATCATCAATATAAGCAGTGGTATGGGTTCATTGCAAGAGGTGCAGAGCGGAGGCTACACCGCCTACCGATTATCAAAATGGAGTTTGAATGGCTACACCATGTTGCTGGCAGCCGATGCTCCGGCACATATCAAAGTAAATTGCATCTGCCCGGGATGGGTACAAACCGATATGGGCGGACCCAATGCTCCGCGCACGGTGCAGCAGGGTGCCGATACAGCCGTGTGGCTGGCCAGCGAAAAAAACATTCCCACCGGAAAATTTTTCAGAGACCGGAAAGAAATCAATTGGTAGCCTAAAGAAATTTAATCACCTCGAAAAAAACATACATATGAGTACACCGATTAAACCACCATTTACCTTAGAAACGGCTTTACAAAAAATTCAGATGGCCGAAAATGCCTGGAATACCAAAGATCCTGAAAAAGTATGCCTCGCATATACCGAAGATACCGAGTGGCGCAACCGCTCGGAGTTTATCAATGGTCGGGAAGAAGTAAAAGCATTTTTAAAACGCAAATGGGCCAAAGAACTCGATTATAAACTAAAAAAAGAGTTGTGGGCTTTTGCCGATAACCGCATTGCCGTAAGGTTTGAGTACGAATGGCACGATGACAGCGGAAACTGGTTTCGCAGTTATGGAAACGAAAACTGGGAGTTTGACGAAAACGGCCTTATGCGCAAACGGTTTGCCAGCATCAATGATGTGCCTATTAAGGAGAGTGAACGCAAATTCAGATAACGTCACGGATACGGGAACACATTACTAATATATACCTAACAAGCCAACTGATACATGTTTTATTACTCTAATTGCAGATAATGCTCCATTTTAAAACAGAACAACACTTAATACAAATGAAACTGCCCAATTTTAAAATCCTAAGAATTAATTTTCCTTTCCTCACAGGTATGCTGATAACTTTTACTTCATTTTCACAACAAACCGGTGATATTACCCCAGGCGGATCCGGAAAGTTTGAAAAATTAAAAGCCGATACAAAGGGAAATGTGTATGTATACCAGAATATGTATCCGGCAGACTACGGTTACTTACTGAAGTTTGACGGGACTACATGGAAAAAAGCAGGAATCGACTCACTTAGCTGGTATGCAGTATATAATTATGTGATTGATAACAACGCAAACCTCTACCTGTTCGCAGCTAAAACAAAGGAAGAAAAAGCAGGCATCTATTTTGGAACAAATGGAAATTTCACAAAACTTCCACCGGTAGCATCAGAATCGCGCATACAGGGAATATTTATGAATGCCGCCAGCGAGCTGATGGCATACGGACAGTTTAAAGAAGGTAAAAAAGAATACTTCATGGCTGTATGGAAAAATGACGTATGGATTCCCTATCATGAAAAAATAAAAAATAAATTTATTGCCAATCAACTGGAACAGCGAAATGTTTCAAAAGTAAAGACAGATAAAAACGGTAACCTGTATATACACTTCAGTAAGTATAACTTCGAAACGAAAAACACCAATAACTATTTCGCGGTTACCAATGGCACCGACTGGAATATACTGGACACTGTATCGCATAATTTCCCGAATACTGTACGCGATTTTGATGTGGATGCCAAGGGCAATCTTTACGTTGCAGGATTTGCCGATGCCAAGACCTACTGCCTTGCCAAATATGAAGACAACGGCTGGCATATCCTCTTAAAAAAGGGCAGCCGAATTGAATGTGTAGAGGTAACAGAATCGGACGAAGTTCTTTTTGCCGGGGAATTTGGAGAGGGAAGCATCAACAGCTGGACACAAAATACCGAATCAACTTTTGCGGCAACTGATGGATATATTAACGAAATGACACTTTCAGGCAACACGGTATATGTGATTGCAGGGATAGGAAATAAATACATTTACCGTATTCATAAAGGAGAGAAAGTATCAAAATATATTACCAAAACAGAACCTCAGGCAACGGTACAAAAACCGGCTGCCGAAATAAAAGATGAAAAAGCTGAGGAAGTTTTAAGCATCACAAAATCATTAATAGCCTCCTATCATCAAAACAGCGATCTGTTTTTCAAATCACTGAAAAGTTTTTTCGAACAAGATGAAAACGGTAACTTTATAAATAAAAATACATGGAAAGGTCAAAGCTATTTTCTAAAACAGGAAGCAGCGAAATTAAGTGAATATTTGAGCGGTTATCAGAAACAGTTTAATGCGTTGCGACTTACACCTGAACAAAATGAATTGAATAAAAAAATGATAAGCTACCTGAATTCGTTACAACAATGGCTTTCGGGGCTTAATAACTTTCTTGACCTGACCCAATACGAAATAATCACGGATGAATTGAAAGAAGCGTATAACAGCATGAAAAAACTTGAAGGTGAGTTTGGCGTAAAAGAAGATGCCATTAATGCATTTATACCCGCTTACAGAAAAAGAAACGGACTTTAAAACTTATAGCCAATTTGTAACTATACAATGGCTACAAATTAAATTTTAAAACGGAGAAAAGGTTCAATAAATTAATCTTAATAAAAAACACAGCCTTACCGATTTTACTTTCTACCGTCACTCTTAGCGCATGCGAAGAGTCTGCCCATTCGTACCCCGTCATGTTGAGCGAAGTCGAAACATTTGCTCATTTGTATCCCGAAACCCAACGCTGACCGTCATCGCGATCCTGATAGTTATCGGGAGAAGCGATCTCCTGAATGGAACACGTGCTTCTTAACAGGGGGACTGCTTCGTCATGGGTACACGCCTCGCAGTGACGTTTTCTTTTGCTTCCCTTGCAGCCAAGGGATGTTGAGCGAAGTCGTGGCACATCCCCCACCTTCGCGCGCGTTTGTAATCCTAACTCAACGTAAAAAACTCGGTTTTCTCGGTGGTGTGCGAGCGGATTACACCCACGCTTACTAAATTCACCAGCATTTTTTGGGCACGCCAGCGAGAGATATTAAGCAGCTTGCACACTTCTTTGAGGGTTACCTTTCCTTTTGTTTCGATAAATTTCAGCAGGTCTTTTTCCTTATCGGTGTATTGAATTACGGTGCCGCGCAGGCTGTGCTGCCGTTTGAGCACATCCACCACTACTTTGCTGGCCAGTAAACTTTGGTCTTTTACACGGATATGTGCCCACCATTTGCCTGTATCATCTTTGGCATAATAGGGTTTGTGTTCGCCTTCGGGAATAAATGCCTCGAGCACCACCTTGTTTCCTATCTCCCATTCTTTAATTTCAATGGCTATTTCGGGCTTGCAGTAAAAACGGGCAGCCATATCGAGCATGTATTTTTCATCTTCCGACTGTATGCCGCATATCATTTTTTTATCGGTAACGCCTACCAGCAGCGTGCCTCCTTTGTGATTGGCAAAGGCCGACATGGTTTTGGCTATTTTGGCAGCCGATGAAATGGTTTGTTTAAAATCGAGGGTTTCGCTTTCACCCGCCAGCAGCAACTGCTGAATATGCGTGAGGCTCATACGGGCAAATATAAAGTAAAATAATGTAGGAGACCGGACAGTGAGCATCACGCACATCCATTTAATTTTACCTACCATTTAACCGCTTACTTTAGTACTTTTGCGCCCTGAAAAAAAAGATCAACTAAAATGAGCGATTCAATAAAAATAGCCGTGGCCAAAGGCGATGGGATTGGTCCCGAAATAATGGATGCGGTACTTACCATATTTAAAGCAGCAGAGGTAAAGCTGAGTTATGAATTTATTGAGATGGGCAAAACCTATTTTATGGAAGGCCACGGAACCGGCATGACTCCTAAAGCCAAACAAGTGGTGGAAGACCTGGGTATTTTATTCAAAGGCCCAATGGAAACACCCAAGGGCAAAGGAATGAAAAGCATTAACGTAACAGCCCGTAAAACCTGGAGCACTTATGCCAACCGCAGGCACTTTCAGTCGCTGCCGGGGGTAGATACCGTGTTTTCGCGTGCAGGCATTCCTATTGATATTACCATTGTGCGCGAAAACATCGAAGGTACGTATGGTGGTGTGGAGCACATGAACACCCACGATGTAACCATATGCCGCAGAATTATTTCTCGGCCCGGAAGCGAGCAGGTAATCCGTTTTGCATTTGCAATGGCCCGCAAAGAAGGATTTACCAAAGTAACCTGCGCCCACAAAGCCAATATAATGAAAATTACGGATGGTCTTTTTCTGGAAGCCTTTCAGGATATTGCCAAAGAGTACCCCGAAATTCACAGCAACGATATTATTGTAGATGACCTTGCCATGAAATTAGTGGCACGTCCGCACGAGTTTCAGGTGGTGGTGCTTACCAACCTGCAGGGTGATATTATGAGTGATTTATGTGCGGGCCTGGTAGGCGGACTTGGTTTTGCTCCTTCGGCCAATATTGGCGACCATATAGCCATTTTTGAAGCGGTGCACGGCACTGCCCCCGATATTGCCGGAAAACTGATGGCCAACCCTACTTCTTTACTTCTTAGCGGACTGATGATGCTGCGGCATTTAGGTTTTGTGAAACAGGCTGCACAAATTGAAAATGCCCTGCGCTACACCTTAGAGCAGGGAGTGCACACAGCCGATTTTGGAGATAGAGCCATTCCGTTTTCCAATACCAATGAATTTGCACAGGCCATTATCAATAATCTGGGAAAAGAACCTGAATTTTCTAAACCACGTACAGCCAAAGAGGGAGTAAAATTATTTGAAAAACCCGCAGCACCGGCCCGGCAGAAAATGATGGAGAGCACCAAGGATAAAGCAAACACCGTAATAAAAGGAGTAGATTTATTTATAGAAAGCAGCGAGCTGGGCGAAGCTATTGCGGCCACCATTCAGCCTCTGCTCTCCACCGGACAAAAATTAGTAACCATTTCCAACCGCGGTACCATGATATGGCCTTCGGGTTCGGTATTTACCGAGTTTGTAGATCACAGCTGTGTGCGCATTGAAAAAGAACAGGGAGAGATGACGCAGGAAGAGGTGTTTGAACTGCTGCAAAAAATAGGAAAACAATACATGATTCCCTCGTACGAGTTGCTTCGGAATTTTGGAGCTAAAACCGGCTATAGCTTAGCACAGGGACAATAGTTTTTCAGGCCTCTGTTTTAAGGTAGCGGGTAAGCCACGTATTTTTTAGCGGAACAAGCCACAGGTTGTCAAACTGCTCTTTGGTTTGCACCGTATTATTAAACACCGGTGTATTTTCATTGATATCACCCTGCAAAAGCAGGTTGGGAATAAAATGCTGGTTCACCACGCGTATCTGTTCGTCTTTTTGATAGGCTACCAGCAGGCGGTTAAAAAAGTCAACCTTATATTCTTCGGCCAGTGTTTTGAGAAAATTAACGGATTTATCAATGCCGCATCCGCTCACTCCGTTAACTGATTCGTCTACCATCACCACCACAAAACGCTGATGCACCAAATCCATGGAAGCTTTCAGCTGATTGTTGTGAGCCGTCCATTGCTGCGTAAATGTTTCAAAACGTTCATTCAGTTTTTGTACCTCGGCACCGGAAAAAATACGGTCGGCCATATAAACCCACACCCGTGAATGAGCCGGCATTGTATCAAATTTCATAAGGCAAAGTTACAAAAAATTAGTGGTCTCCGGCTTCCTGTGCGGCTTTGTGCTGTGCCCGTATTTTTTTGGCGTTGGTGTATCCGTAAGAGATGTAAATCACCAGCCCTACCACCATCCAGCCAATAGCGGTATTGCGTGTTTCGGCAGGCAACCCAACAATCATCATGGAGCATACTAAAATACCCAGGATGGGAACTAATGGAACTAACGGAGTTTTAAATTGTCGCGGAACATGAGGATCGGTTTTACGCATAATCCAAACTCCGGCACTCACCAATACAAAAGCAAACAGGGTACCTATGCTGGTTAAATCACCTGCCACCTCTCCGGGAACAAATGCGGCAAATGCCCCAACAAAAATGAACAGAATGATGTTTGATTTATAAGGGGTATGAAATGTTTTGTGCAAATCGGAAAATACTTTTGGCAGCAATCCGTCTTTCGACATGGAGTAAAACACACGCGACTGCCCCATGAGCATCACCAGAATTACCGAGGAGAACCCGGCCAGAATGGCAACGGTAACTGCCGTACCAAGCCAGTTGTATCCGTGCATGTAATGCTGAATAGCGTAGGCGACTGATGCTTCTTTACCGGCTTTTACAAAATCGGTGTAAGGAGCTACACCGGTAAGCACGTGAGAAAATAAAATATACAAAATGGTACAAATAACCAGCGACCCTAAAATACCTACAGGCATATCCTTCTCCGGATTTTTCGCTTCCTGTGCCGCTGTTGATACAGCATCGAAACCTATGAAAGCAAAAAACACAATTCCCGCACCGGTTACAATTCCCGGCCATCCGTGTTTCCAGAAACCTTCATATCCGGGTGTATTTTCAGGAATGATGTAGGGAGTATGGTTAGCCGGATTTATAAATTGCCATCCCACTACAATAAACACTAACACAATCGCTACTTTGATAAACACAATAATGGCATTTACCACAGCCGACTCCTGAGTGCCCTTAATGAGCAAAGCCGAAATACCAAAAAGCACCAGCAGGGCAGGCAGGTTCATTACTCCGTGATTCATGATTACATCCGAAGGCATAACTTTTGAAACCGAGACCATCAATTCAGTACCGCCTTCGCCCATCCGTTTTACGTAGTGCTCAAAAGGCGAATGACACCACTCGTAAGGGATTACTCCTCCCAATAAATTATTTAGATACTCGCTCCAGGCAATAGCTACGGTGGCTGCACCCAATGCATATTCAAGCACCAATGCCCAGCCCATTATCCAGGCCACCAGTTCACCCATGGTAGCATAAGCGTAGGTATAGGCACTTCCGGCAATTGGAATCATAGACGCGAATTCGGCATAGCACAAACCGGCAAATGCACAACCTAAGGCGGCAACAATAAACGAAATGGTAACTGCCGGTCCGGCATGACCTCCGGCTGCAGCAGCAGTGCGCACAAATAACCCGGCACCTATAATGGCACCAATACCAAGCATAATAAGGTTGGTTCGGCCAAGTGTACGTTTAAGGGTATGCCCTTCGGCATGTTTCATTAATTCTTTAAGCGGTTTGCGGTAAAAGAAACTTTGTAATGGCATAGCTTGCTTTGTTTATTGAAAATCAAATATCCGTTTTTATTCCGAAAATCAAACAGGCAGGGTAAGATTACCTGTAACCGCTTGTTTAAGAAGAATGGAGAATTTTTACAGGGCGCCTTTATCTACGGCAATTACTACGGGCACTTTCATCCGGTGAAGTATATCCATAATCTTCATCATTTCGTTTACCTCAATACTTTTATCCATTCGCAGCACTACGGATGGCTTGTCCTTACCGCGAATTTTAAGCGACAACGTATTTTCGAATGAGGTGATATTCACTTCTTCATTTTCGATGTAATAACGTAAATCGGCTGTGATGGAAACCGAAACCGGAGTGGACGGATTATCGCGACCCGAGGTGGCATGAGGCAATAACAACTTAATAGCATTGGGACTGGCCAGCGTAGAAATAATCAGAAAGAACAGCATCAGAAAGAACAGGATGTCCGATAGCGCCCCGGCCTGCACTTCGGCATGAACATATTTTTTACGCCTGAAATTCATGACTCAATGGGTTTATAGAGAATGTCCACAAACTCAATAGCGGTTACTTCCATTTTATTTACCGTACGCTCAATTTTTGAATTAAGATAGGTATAAAAAATATAGGCCAGTACACCTACAATCAACCCCGAGGCCGAGGTAATCATTTTTACATAAATACCGCTCGAGATAACTCCGATGCTGATATTATCCGTTACCGAAATATCGTAGAAGGCTTTTATCATTCCCACTACGGTACCAAGGAATCCGAACATAGGCGCAATGGCAGCAATGGCGGCCAGCAGGCTTACATTTTTTTCCATTTTATAAACCTCTACACGGGCCGTATTTTCAATGGCATTTTCAATATCGCGAATAGGCGCTCCCACTCTGGAAATCCCTTTCAGAATCAAATTTGAAAACGGAGACGGAGTGCGGTTGCAGTAGGCAATGCACGCTTTCACATCATTTTTTACCAGCATATCGCGGATATTATTAATCAGGTTACTGTCCATTTTACTGGCTTTATTTACGTAAAGCAGCCTTTCAATAAACAAATAAACCGAAGTAAGTGAAAGCACAAGAATGGGAATCATCACCACTCCTCCCTTCATAATTAAACTAAAAACGGATAATCCTTCGGCTGCAGCGGGTGCAGCGGGTGTCGGCTGACTGGCAACCGTGGTGGTAATCTGGGCTAAAATATTCAGTAGTGCCATAGCATGAATTAAATATGTTCGATATTAGAAAAAAATGTCGGGCAGGCTTTATTTAGTTTCCCACATGTGTGCACTAAAAAAGGGGAACCTTGCGGGTCCCCCTTTTTCATCCGTTGGAATAAACGGGTTATTTGGTTTCTTTCTTTTCCAAATCAACAACTACCGGTGTAGCTACACAGATAGAAGAATAAGTTCCTACCACAATACCTATTAACAGGGCAAATGAAAATCCGCGAATGGTTTCGCCACCGAAAATAAAGATGGCCACCAACACGAAGAATATGGTTAATGAAGTATTGATGGTACGGCTAAGCGTACTGTTCAGCGCGTAGTTAATTACCGTGTTGCGTTCGTTGGTATCCAAATCCGATTTGTTACGGATGGTGAGGTATTCACGAATACGGTCAAACACCACCACCGTATCGGTCATGGAATAACCCATTACGGTAAGGATAGCTGCAATAAAATGCTGGTCAATTTCGAGGGAGAACGGAAGCACTCCGTCAAAAGCAAGGAAAATAGCAAGTACAATGAGCACATCGTGCAAAAGCGCCACTACCGCACCCAAACCATACTGCCATTTTTTGAATCGCAAAATGATGTACAGGAACATAATGAAGCAGGAAACAAGCACTGCCCACACTGCTTTTGATTTAATATCGCCCGAAATGGTTTCGCCCACTTTTTCCGAACTTACAATCTCATATTTCGGATTTATTTTCTTTAACCCTTCGTTTAGTTTAGCGGCAACTTTAGCCTCTGCATCTGCCGAGTTATCCTGAATCAGGTAAGCTGTGGTAATTTTAACCTGCTCACTTCCGCCATAAGTTTTTACCTCAGGCTCTTTGCCATCAAAAAACGGCCCCAGTTCCTGACGAACTTCAGTGGTAGGAATGGTTTTGTCAAAACGAACCACATAGGTACGACCTCCTTTAAAGTCGACCCCAAAATTAAATCCGCCACGGATAACGAAGAAAACAACCCCAATAAGAATAATGATGGTAGAGAAGGTATAATACAACTTACGTTTTCCTACGAAATCAATTTTAAAGTGGTCGTACACATGCTGAGTGGACTTGCGGTAAAAAGTTACATCGCGGCCTTTTTCCAGCATATTATCAAAAATAATACGGGTGATAAAAATGGCACAGAATAACGAAGTAAGAATACCGATGATAAGCGTGGTGGCAAAACCCTGAATAGGACCTGTACCAAACACATATAACACAATACCCAAAAGTAAGGTAGTAATGTTGGAGTCGAGAATGGATGACATGGCATGGGCATACCCTTCGGAAACTGCATTTTTAAGCGACTTTCCATGATGTCCCATTTCTTCCCTTACGCGTTCAAAGATGAGGATGTTTGCATCAACCGACATACCTATGGTAAGCACTACTCCCGCTATACCGGGCAGGGTTAATACCGCCCCGAGGGAAGCAAGCACGCCTATCACAAAAAACACGTTGACGAAGAGGGCAATGTCGGCCACCCATCCGGCTTTGTTATAGTAAAAGCCCATAAACACCAGTACTAAAACGAGTGCAATGGCAAATGAAGAAAATCCTGAACTGATAGCTTCCTGTCCTAATGTTGGTCCTACTACCGCTTCAGCCACAATACGGGTTGGAGCAGGCAGTTTACCCGACTTAAGAATGTTTGCCAAGTCATCTGCTTCTTTGGTAGTAAAGTTTCCTGAAATGCTTGAATGTCCGTTTGGAATTTCGCTTTGTACGGTAGGAGCCGAATACACACGGTCGTCAAGCACAATAGCCACACATTTGCCAATATTGCCACCGGTCACTTTTTTCCACTGACGGGCACCACTGGTGTTCATGGTCATGGAAATTTCTACGTTTCCTGACTGAGAAATGTCTTTACGGGCATCGGTAACCACATCCCCTTCTAATGCAGCTCCACCGGTTTTGCTGAACTTGATCGCATGCAGGCGAAGTACTTCTTCGTTTTTACCTAATCCTTTAGCTTCCCACAGGAATTTAATGGTTGAAGGCAATGCATTTAATACTTCAGGTGTGTTAAGGTATGCATTAATTTTTGCGGTATCTTTAATTAGAGCCGAGCCAACAATGGAACCTTTTACCAGTTCTGTACGATTTTCGTTGGTAGCCGGAATAAGCAATGTATAAAGCAACGGGTTCTCTTTGATTAACTGCTCCTGCGATTTTTTATCGGTCGAGTCTTTTCCGGCTTTGCTGGTATCATTTGCCGCAGCAGTTAAATCAGTTGATTTTTTACTGGTATCAGAAGCTGTTTTATTGGTTTGCAACAACTCCAAACCTTCGGTAGATGATTTGCTGCTGTCGGCCGCATCGGTAGCAGTTTCTTTTTTATCATCCATATCCTTTGCCGCATTAAGTTTGGCAATGGTGGTATTGGCCGTTTGTAAATAAGCAAAAGCTTCGGTGTTATCGTAAGTTTCCCAAAACTGCAAACGGGCCGAACCCTGTAACAGTTTACGCACCCGCTCCGGATTATCTACACCCGGCAATTCAACCAGAATACGCCCCGAGTTACCCAGCTTTTGAATATTAGGCTGTGTTACCCCAAACTTGTCGATACGTGCACGCAATATCTGAAACGAGCGGTCAATAGCCTGATCGGCCTCGCCCGAAATAAACTTGAGCACTTCGGCATTGGTTGATGTGTAGCTTACTTTATCCTTATTTTCTTTAGTAGCAAAAATGGTAGCGAGTTTACCGCTCGGGCTCAACTCGGCATACGCTTCACCAAATAAGGTTACGTAATCTTTTTGACTTGTTTTTAATTTTTCACTGGCATTAGCCAACGCCTTGTTAAAAATGGGATCCTGATTGTTGTTAGACAACGCCAGCACTAAATCCGACAACGACACTTCAAGGGTTACGTTCATTCCACCTTGTAAGTCGAGGCCCAGGTTAAGTTCGCGCTCTTTACAATCCAGGTAGGTAAAGCTCATCAGCACGGGTTCGCGGGCTATGGAGTCAATGTATGCTCTTTCTTTAGCCTTGTCTCCTTTGGCGTACGCCTTGGCTTTACCTTCAATCTGGTTTGTTTTCCAGGTAAAGATCAACTGGTACGCGCAAACGAGTGCGAGTGCGATGGCAAATACCTTTACTACTCCTGTACTTTTCATTGTATCGCTTTGATTTTATTTATTTCTTATTGTATGGTCAGTTTTACGAAGCGGCAAATATATACGCTGAGTGTGACTTTTCAAAAAGAGGAAATTTACCTTGAAAACAGACGCTTCAGGCTTTAGGATTTAAACTCACCAGAAATACGGTAGTTTTATTCCGGTCGCGGCCATACCTGAATTTTTCTAATACTTCTTCAATGCTTCGCCCGTGGAAATACGAGGTACGTACTTCTTTTTCGCCTGCCGATGTCCATTGAATGGTGTAGGAATCAGACTGATCGCGGTAATGCCGGGTGTATTCAAGTGCCTTGGTCAATACATCTAATTTAGAAACACCCACCCCGGTAAAAAACAAAAACATCTGGTTGTAACGCGGGTTTATGGTTTCAATATTCAATTGTACATTTCCCAAATGGTCATGGTAATTAAAATTAATCCGGTGGTTAGAGTCCTGCCCAAGTATCTCCGTTATTTCTTTTTCAATGGCCAGTGCCCTAAGGGTTTCTTCTGCATTTAATTCTTTCATAAGGTTTGCTTTGCATCGGATTGAATGAGTGAAGTAAAGTGATTTTTAATAACCTGCAGGCTGTTTTGAAAATGTTCGTTATTGTTGATTATCATATCGGCTGCATTCTTAAACGGAAGCAGGTATTTTTCATAAGCTGGTAAAACATGATTGTGCCATTGATACAAGACAAGGTCGTACGAAATGCCCCGCTCGGTGGTATCGCGCCTGATGCGTCTTTCCAATTTTACATCATCTGCTGCATCTATAAACACCTTCAAATCGAGGAGTTTAAAAATTTCTTCGAACCAAAAAATAAACAGCCCTTCAATAACAATAATGCGGGCCGGTTCAAAACGCAACAGCTTTGGTTCCACATCTTCTTTCTGATATAAATATTCTTTACGCTCCACCGTTTTTCCGGCTTTTAACAATTGTAAATCATGAATGAACCTGTGGTAATCAATACTGTCGGGTAAGTCGAAATTTACTTTTCCGTTGGCATCATATATATGTTTTGAAGGCGGATGGTAATAATGATCCTGAGAAATAATACATAAGTCGCTTGCCGGAAATGCCCCCTTCAACGAAATAAGAAAACTTGTTTTGCCTGAGGCACTTCCGCCTGTAATCCCAACTAAATACGATTGCACTTTGATAAACTTTTTGGTAAAGGGAACAAATTTAGCTTTTCAAACCACCATTCCCAATCCTGCCCTCCTCCTTTCATCTTTGCCCCATTGTCAACTGCCGTTCGTCCCCGTTTTTTGTCATTTGGGTTTACTTATCAGGTCTTTTGTCGGCTAAAAAAGTAAACTCAGGAAACTTTTGAAATATTTTTTGTTTCCAAAGTATTATTTCTTTTACCTTTGCCCCCGATTTTAGAACACATGAACCCCACAGAAGAAAAAATTATAATTAGTTCAAAAGCTCTTTTTATGCGATATGGTATAAAAAGCATCACCATGGATGATGTAGCCCGCGAACTGGCCATTTCCAAAAAAACACTGTATCAGTATTTCAGCGATAAAAATGATTTGGTAAAAAAAGTTTTGACTCATCACCTGGAAATAGCGAGTAACGCCTGTAAAAAAACATTTGAAGAGATAACCAACCCTATTGACCAGATGCTGGTGATGAGCCGCGAGCGGGCCGAGGACATGAGCAATATGAACCCCGCCCTGTTTTACGACTTAAAAAAGTATTACCCCGAAAGCTGGATTGAACTGGAAAAATACAAAACCGAATTTATATACAGCCATATCATAAAAAACATGCAAAATGGCATTGAAGGCGGCTGGTATCACAGCAATATTAAAACCGATATAGTAGCCCACATTTATGTGCATTTGGTAGACATGATGATAGGCGGTGGCGATAATTTGAAAAAACAGTACAACCAAAAAGAACTTCACCTGAGCGTAATCAATTACCACCTGCATGCGGTATGCACCAAAAAAGGGCTTGACCATTTAAACAAACGTTTAACCGAAATGAATCACCAATGAAAAAACATATGCATAAATTCCTCCTCCCCGTTTTGTTTTGTGCCCTGTTTTGGCAACAGGCAATTGCACAAAAAGACACAAGTATGAACTTTAGCCTGAAGCAGGCAGTTGAATACGCCAAAAGCAACAGTTACCAAATTAAAAATGCCCGCCTTGATGAAGTAAACGCCAAATCAAAAGTAAAAGAAACACTGGCAGGCGGATTACCTCAGGTAAACGGAAGTTTATCGTTCAACAACAACTTTCAGCTTACACCCTTTTATTTTAATATGAATATTCCCGGATTCCCGGTGAGTAAGGACCCAACACGTGCAGGTGCAAAAATTACGGGCAACGGAAATATTAATGCCAGTCAGCTTCTTTTTGACGGTTCGTATCTGGTAGGACTGCAAGCCTCAAAAGAGTTTGTAAAACTGTCGCAGCAAATTTCTCAGAAAACCGAACAGGAAATTGAAATCAATGTATCGAAATCATATTACATGAGCCTTACCGTTGAAGAAAACATTCAATTGCTTAAAGGCAACCTTACACAATTAGAAAAAACATTAAGTGATACACGGGCATTATTTAAAAACGGCTTTGTTGAAAAAACAGATCTTGACCGTTTGGAACTGGCCGTATCCGAATTAAATCTGCAAATAGAAAAGTTATTTAATACACACGAAACAGCCATCCGTATGTTAAAAATGCAAATGGGCATTCCCATGTCGCAAACCATTTACCTTACCGATAAACTGGAAGATTTATACAGCAGTTTTGCTTCGCTAACGGAGAAGAATACTCCCAACCCCTCAAACCGCATCGAGTACCAGCTCATCAATCAGCAAATTCGTTTAAACGAATTAAACATGAAACGTTACCGGGTTGGATTTTTACCTACTTTTTCGGCCGTATATAATTTCTCGGAAAACTCTTTCAGAGGAAGCAATTTTAAACCGCTTACCAATGACGGGTGGTACTCTTCCTCGTTTTTGGGTGTAAGCATGAGCCTTCCGCTGTTTGATGGTTTTCGCAAGCAGGCATGGATGCAGCAAACAAGGGTAGAATTAGATAAATTAGATAACAACAAAAAGAATTTTGAAAATGCCGTAGCGCTCGAAACATACCAGGCACAAGCCAATTACGAAACAGCCCTTAAACAGGTAACCATTCGTAAAAATAACCTGCAACTGGCCAAAAATATTCATAGCACCGTA
Organism: Bacteroidia bacterium; assembly: GCA_019695215.1. Taxonomy (GTDB): domain Bacteria; phylum Bacteroidota; class Bacteroidia; order UKL13-3; family UKL13-3; genus JAGPCK01. Next base: position 109,900 of record JAIBAK010000002.1, read on the forward strand.
AGCACTAAATTTAAAAACGGAGTAGGTTCATCTTTTGAACTGGGACAGGCCGAAAGCGATTTAAAAACCGCCCAAAGCAATTACCTCAACTCCATTTACGATTTAATGGTGGCACGCATTGAACTGAATAAAGCATTAGGAAAACCTGTTTTAAATTAATAAAAAAATAATCATGACTTACAACAATAATATTACCTCTATGAAATCAAATATAAACTACATACTCTCGGGTTTTGCCCTTATAGGTATGTTTGCCCTCGTGTCATGCGGAAGTAACAGTACACTTGACCAGAAGAAAAAAGAATTAGATAAACTAAAAAGCGAGCAGGCATCAATCAATGAAAAAATTAAAAAACTGGCCGAAGAAATTTCAGTTCTCGACACAGCTGCCATTAAAGGGAACAAAGAAAAAACTGTTGCGGTAACCAAAATTGTGCCCGGCTATTTTCAGCACAGCATTGATGTGCAGGGCCGTGTTGACGGTGACGAAAATATTGCCATCAGTGCCAAAATGGGCGGGCCCGTTACCCGGTTAAATGTAAGCGTGGGCGATATAGTTCATAAAGATCAGATACTGGCAGAAATTGACAACAAATTAGTGCGCACACAAATTGCCGATATAAAAGCAAAACTGGCCATAGCTACCGATTTATACTACAAACAAAAAACCCTGTGGGATCAGAAAATAGGATCAGAGGTACAATACCTTCAGGCAAAAAATCAGAAGGAAAGTTTAGAAAACGGACTGGCCACACTGAACGAAAATCTTGACATGTACCTGATAAAATCCCCAATAAGCGGCACCGTAGATAACCTGAATATTAAACTGGGACAATCCGTTGCACCGGGTATGCCCTGCGTACAGGTGGTAAATTTTGGCAGTCTTAAAATAAAAGCCGATTTATCCGAATCTTATTCGGCCAATGTAGATAATGGAGATGACGCGGAAGTAGTATTCCCTGATATTAACCGCACCCTTAAATCAAAAGTTGATTACGTAGCCAAAGCCATCAACCCAATGACCCGTACGTTTGGTGTGGAAATAAAACTTCCTTCAGATAATAATTTTCGCCCCAATATGGTGGCCGTAGTACGCATTGTGGATTACAAAAAAACAAATGCATTAGTAGTACCGGTTAATGCCATTCAAACAGCCGATGGTAAACAATACGTGTTTGTAGCCGTACAAAAAGGCAAAACAATGATTGCTCAAAAACGTGATGTTAAAACAGGTCCTATGTACAATGGGAAAGCCGAAATAATTGAAGGATTAAATCCCGGAGACCAATTGATAAGTACCGGTTTTCAGGATTTGAATGACAACGAAATAATTCGTTTTTAAAAAAGGCTTTCACCTTATAAAAAAATAAAAAGCCATGCACGATATTCAAAAAGAATTTAAGGCCTCAAGCTGGTCAATTGACAATAAAACCAGCGTATACATTCTCACCCTCATCATTACCCTTGCCGGAATTTTTTCTTACAACAGTTTGCCTAAAGAACAATTTCCCGAGGTAAAATTCCCGAGCATTTTGGTTACAACGGTTTATCCGGGAACCACTCCTACCGATATGGAAAACTTAGTGACCAAACAAATCGAAAAACAACTGAAAGTGCTTTCAGGCGTAAAAAAAGTAACCAGCAACTCGGTTCAGGATTTTTCGGTAATCAATATTGAATTTAATACCGACCAGAATGTTGACCTCTCGCTGCAACGGGTAAAAGATGCGGTGGATAAGGCCAAAACCGATTTACCCAATAATCTTCCCTCTCCGCCTCAGGTGCGCGATATTGACGTGTCACAAATGCCTATTATGAATGTGCACGTGTACGGAAATTTTCCGCTCGATAAAATGAAAGATTATGCCGATGACCTGAAAGATGAAATTGAAGGGCTGCGCGAAATTACCCGCGTGGATATGGTAGGTGCACTTGACCGCGAGATACAGGTAAACGTGGATATGTACAAAGCCGAAGTAAGCGATATTACACTCGATGATGTGATTCGCGCCATTGGGTCGGAGAACGTAAACATATCGGGCGGATTGGTAAATATGGACGGACTTAAACGCTCCATTAGTGTAAAAGGACAATATGTTGATCCGCTTCAAATAGGAGATATTGTAATTCGCGGACAAGCCGGAGCCACCGTTTACCTGAAAGACATTGCTGAAATAAAAGATGCATTTAAAGAAAAGGAAAGTTATGCCCGATTAGATCACGCCAATGTAATTTCGTTAAACGTCATTAAGAAAAGCGGAGAAAACCTGATTGAAGCTTCCGATAAAATTCGTGAAATATGCCAGCGCAAGCAAAGTGGCGAATTTCCGGCAGCTCTAAAAGTAACTATCACAGGTGACCAGTCGGATAAAACGCGCGTTACCCTGCACGATTTGATAAATACTATTGTTATCGGGTTTGTGCTGGTAACTATTATCCTCATGTTTTTTATGGGAACCACCAATGCCATTTTCGTTGCTATGTCGGTTCCGCTCTCGTGCTTTGTGGCCTTTCTGGTATTCCCTGCCATCGGGTTTAAGCTTAACTTTATTGTGTTGTTTTCCTTTTTGCTTGCTTTGGGTATTGTGGTAGACGATGCCATTGTGGTAATTGAAAACACGCACCGCATTTTTGCCAACGGAAAAGTACCTATTAAAAAAGCAGCCAAGATGGCCGCAGGCGAAGTATTTCTTCCCGTACTATCGGGTACCATGACCACGCTGGCTCCGTTTATTCCATTAGCCTTTTGGCAGGGTGTAATCGGTAAGTTTATGTTCTTCCTTCCCGTTACACTTATTGTAACCCTGCTTGCTTCGTTACTGGTGGCTTATATCATTAATCCTGTATTTGCCGTTGATTTTATGAAAACCAAAGCCGAAGAAGCCAAAGCACGTAAAAACAGCAAGGGCTATCGCAAAACTGCCATCGTGTTTGCGGCCATTGCTTTGCTTTCATACATAGCCGGTAATTTTGGGCTTGGTAATTTTGTATTGGTATTGTTTGTTCTTTACAGCCTCAACCGGTTTGTATTCTGGAAATGGATAGAGAAATTTCAGGATAAAATATGGCCAACTGTACAAAACACCTATGCCAATATAATGACATGGGCCCTGCAGGGAAAACGACCCTCCATGCTTATGCTCTCTACCGTGGGTTTATTTATTTTCAGTATTGTGTTTACCGCTATTCGTAAACCTGATGTAGTATTTTTCCCTCAGGCCGACCCGAATTTTGTGTACACCTACATTACCATGCCTATTGGTACCGACCAGGTCTACACCGATTCTATTACCCATATAGTAGAGGACCGCGTGTACAAAGTGGTGGGTGAAGATAATCCGCTGGTAGAATCCATTATTGCCAACGTATCGGTGGGTGCCGGTGACCCAAGCCAGTTTGAGCAGAATTTTAATGCCAATCCAAATCTGGGTAAGGTTACTGTAGCTTTTGTAGAGTTTGCAAAACGAAACGGAAAATCAACACGTGAGTATTTAGATAAAATACGTGAAGCCGTGAAAGGAATTCCGGGTGCCGAAATTTCAGTTGATCAGGAAAAAGGCGGCCCTCCTACCGGCAAACCGGTGGCCATTGAAATTGTGGCCGATGATTTCACTCAACTGATTGCCGTATCAAAAGATATTAAAAGATACCTCGACTCATTGCAGATTGCGGGTATAGAAGAACTGAAAAGCGATTTGCAGACCAATAAACCTGAAATAGTGGTGGAAGTTGACCGCGAACGCGCCAACCGTGAAGGCATCAGCTCGGCCATTGTGGGAATGGAACTGCGTAAAGCCATTTTCGGGCAGGATCAGGCATCTAAATTCCGTGATGCCAATGACGAACATAATATTCAGGTGCGCTACCGCGAAGACCAGCGCAATAACCTGAATGCACTCATGAATTTAAAAATTACCTACCGCGATATGAATATGGGCGGACAAATACGCCAGATTCCTCTCTCATCGGTAGCCAAAATATCGTATGGAAATACCTATGGTGGTATTAAACGCAAAAATGAAAAACGAATGGTAACTATTTCATCAAATGTGTTGGGCGGATACACCCCGAATGAAGTAGTACCGCAGGTGCAGGAAGCATTAAACAAATACAATGTGCCCACAGGGGTAACCATGAAAATGGGCGGAGAACAGGAAGAACAAAAGGAAACCGGAGCCTTTTTAGGAACTGCCCTGCTGGTATCCCTCGGACTAATTTTCCTCATTCTTGTAACGCAGTTTAATTCCATCAGCAAGCCATTAATTATTCTGAGTGAAATTGTACTGAGTTTAATCGGGGTGCTTATCGGATTCTCGCTGTTTAAAATGCAAATCTCCATTATTATGACCGGTGTGGGCATAGTGGCACTTGCAGGTATTGTGGTGCGAAACGGAATTTTGCTGGTAGAGTTTACCGAAATTTTGCTCCACCAGGGAATGCCGCTTAAAGAAGCCATTATTGAAGCAGGCCGCACCCGTATGACTCCGGTACTGCTCACCGCATCGGCCACCATACTTGGGTTAATCCCATTGGCAGTAGGTTTAAATATTGACTTCGTTACGTTGTTTACCGAATTCAATCCGCATATTTTCTTTGGTGGCGATAGTGTAGCCTTCTGGGGCCCGCTCTCGTGGACCATGATTTTCGGGTTAGGTTTTGCCACCTTCCTCACACTTATTTTGGTTCCTGCCATGCTATACATAAGCGAAGGCATGAAGCTTAGGATAAAAGCAAAAAAAGCGGCTGCACTCCAAATTGAACATGAATAGAACACAGGGGTAAGTTGGCCCTGTTGTTTATGTTGTTTCTCATATAATAGGTTTAGGTTCCGAAAAGTCCCTCCTTGAGTTATCAAGGGGGGCTTTTTGGTTTGAAGCAAACCCTAAGGACAATCCCGAAAAACATCATTGCGCCCCCCTCAAAATTTATTTGCATCCCTCCCAATAACTTTTTACCTTGCTTCATGCAAATTATCTGAACCATTTCCGTTTAACCAAGTAATGCACCACCATATCCACCTATTGCCTCTACCGTACAGCAACGCTTTGCCGCAAACAGGTACCTTTTTGTCCGGTATTAAGGAGTTGCAGGATGAGAAAAGGAGCAAAACAACCGAAATTTACACACATGTAAGTACCCATAGTATTCAAAAAACAGTATCTCCATTTGATGATTTATGAGTAGATTATTAATTTTACAAAACGAACAAAACCTTCGTATACTTTCCCGTATTGGCGATATATACGAAGGTTTATATCGCATATATACGAGTTATAGGGCATTTTAAAAGACGACCGAGAAACAAATGAAAGTAACCTTATCAACAATATTTTTTTTGCTATTGACCATTTGTGTAAGTGGGCAAGTAAATGGGTTACGGACAAAACATATTGACGAAAATTATTCTTGGAGAAACAAAACAGCCGAACAAATTGACAGTTTCTATTTTGACCTTCAACCAATTCAAACCACAAAATTCAAAGCTCATTTTCGCATTTCTTTGACAGGTCAAACAATTGACTTTTTTAGCTCAGACAATGTAAAATTTCAGGGAATACTAACAAACTACATAACTGAATATATAACTGTAAAAAGCAAGGGCAGCGATTATGACCAAAGCAAAGAACATCAATATGTTATTGAACAAATAGATTTGGAGCAAACAAAAGTTGACAAATTTGTAGAAGGACTTATAAAAACAGGACAGCTTGAAATTCCAACAGACACTTTAATTTCTTCTTGGCAACGTAATTTTTTACATTGTAATAGCTTAGCCTTTCAGTTCAATATTGACGGAAAATATACAAAGCAAATTTTCCATTGCCCTTGGGGACAGAAAGACAGTATAGAATTTAAAAGCATTATTTTGAACAATTCCGAAAACTTGAAATCAACTTTTCAGCTTGACTCTATTTATGACAGCTTTGAAGGTAAATTACCCAAAGGAAAAACATACTCTCGTGACGGATACAGAATGGTGTACAAAATGACTGACCAACAATCAGAAAATTGGAAGAAAAGTCAACCTCAAAGAGACTATATGAAATCAGTAAAAGACACGGTTGATAGTTATTTAAATTCTGAACTTAAAAAACAAAAAAATCAATTGAATGGAATTGACTGTTTTGAAGATTATCGTTTGACATTTGGAAAGAATGGGAAATTGAAATCGGTAACTCTTTCTGATTACGACAAGCCTACTCTTAAAAAATCACTTGGACTTGGCGACTATCTTGCCGACAAGAAAGAAATCAGAAAATGTAAAAGGAAAATAAAACAAATATTCAGTAGTATTGACTTGAGTTTTCTGAATTTGGAAACAGAAATTTATCGGACTTTAAGTATTGGACTTGACAATGAAATTCAACTACGAGACGACACAATATATTGACAATGGAAAGAAAAACCCCCCAACTCGTCCTCGTTTGCAACGAGGATGCAAGAGATTGTTTGTTTAGAATCAAATTTTACCGCTCGTTTCTACCAAAGGTAGACAAGTGCAACGAGCAACAGCAATCTTTCCACTAGCTTTTGCCAATTTTTATCACCAATTTTACCTTGCAGTGTGGATGTGTTTTTTCACACGCTGTCGTTAGCGGTAATGTTTTTACAGCACTTCGTATTAAACAAGCCACCCAAGTAAAACGACTTAAAACTAGCTAGTTTGACTTGCGGAGAATAATTTTAGCATTCACCGCATTTTTGCGGAGAATAATGCTTATATTTGCCGCAACAACTGTTTTAAAAAATGGCTAAATACATTTACGAATACAAAAACTGGACAGACTTCACTTGGCGGGAAACCGCCATCAATGCAATATTTGGTGAAGTCCGCAACCTGCAAGGCAAGATTATAGGACAGATGAATACACTTGGATTTGCTACAAAAGAAGAGGCAACACTTACTACACTGACACTTGACGTCATTAAATCATCTGAAATAGAAGGAGAAAAACTCGACTATGACCAAGTTCGTTCGTCAATTGCAAGAAGACTTGGTATTAATATAGCCGGGCTTGTTCAAGCAAATAGAAACGTGGAAGGAGTTGTAGAGATGATGCTTGATGCAACTCAAAACTATCAAAAGCCATTGACAAATAAACGGCTGTTTGGATGGCATTCTGCTCTTTTTCCGACAGGACACAGCGGAATGCACAAAATTGAAGTTGGACGCTATCGAAAGGGTGAAATGCAAATAGTTTCAGGTGCTATGGGAAAAGAAAAAGTCCATTACGAAGCGGTTCCTGCATACAGAGTAAAAGAAGAAATGGACAAGTTTTTAAAATGGTTTAATGACAACTCCCCTATTGACCCTGTTCTAAAATCTGCAATTGCTCATTTCTGGTTTATTATCATACACCCATTTGACGATGGAAACGGAAGAATTGCAAGAGCAATTTCAGATTTAATGCTTGCCCGTGCAGACAAGACAACTGAACGATATTATAGTATGTCAAGCCAAATTTTGATTGAACGAAAACAGTATTACGAGACTTTACAAAAGGTTCAACACAGCAGTGGCGACATTACAGATTGGTTAGACTGGTTTTTGCATTGCCTGAAGAATTCGTTACTGACAACAGAGACTACTCTGCAAAAAATATTACGTAAAACTGAATTTTGGAAAATTCACGAAAACACTGAATTTAACGAACGACAGAGATTGGTTTTAAACAGACTCTTTGATGGATTTGAGGGGAAACTAAAATCATCTAAGTGGGCAAAAATTGCCAAATGTTCACCCGACACAGCATTGCGTGACATTAAGGATTTAATTGACAAGGGAATATTACGCCATGAGCAACAAGGTGGACGAAGCACAAACTACGAACTTGCAGACTTCTTAAAGTAACACTACCGCTAACAGCGGTAGCTATTGACAACTCTGTTCTTTTTGATTTATTGAGGCGAATAGCGGGCTTATGGGCCCTTTCAATTTTTAGCTCAGTGTTTTTAGATGAAGGTTTTGGTGAGCAGTAATGGAAGCAGAATTTGTTGTATGATGTGGTTTTCTAATTGAAACAGGTTTTCAGTAAGGGTTATCAGGCTCCACCTAGTCATCTATGCAGTTAAACGATACCAGTAACCGGTTGTGCGATTGAATATGATCCGTGCGCGCATCCTCAGCAAAAAATCAACCACAAGAATTTGCTATTCCCGGTTTTTATCACCAATTTTACCTTGCAAAGTGTGGATGAGTTTTTTCACACTCTGCCGTTATAGCCAATGTTAAGACGACAACGGAGAAACAGCAAATCAATAGACGACATGACAAAATACCTAATCATAATTCTTATTTCCTCCTTGACAATTTTCTCCTGCAACGACAGCGAGAAAAGTACTTCTAATATTGACAAACCACAACCCAAATGGGACAAAATAACTCTCAGGACAGACTTTCAATCAATAGACATCTATGCTGACAGAGACACGATAATCAACAATACTTGGGGACTTAAAGACAGTTTAGTAAAACCTGGTGAAGTTTGGCACATACCGACCAACAAAAAGCAAGAAAGAATTTATTTGGAACCTGCGAATAAAGACACAATTCATTCTTTAGTTATGGACATTATAACTAAACCAGTATTTACCGACCAATCGGTGACATGTTATGCAGGAAATATTAGAATTTGTGTTCAGTCAAACAACACAGAACTTTGTTGTAGGTATTCTTCCGTTGGCGACTGGACTACTGTATCTGCAAACACGAGAAAATTATATACTATTTTAAGTGGCAAGACAAGAATAAGCACGCAATAACATGAAGCGAAACGGACAAGGAAACACTGGCTATAACAGCAGCTACCCAAAAGGCGGGGTTTCGTGTTCCAAAGACAGTTTTATTGTTAATCAAACATTAGTTTTTCAAATCAAGTTTTGTTGTAAACTTCTCACCTGTTCATCCATGCTGACAAATGTTACCTGTAACCGATTGTGCGATTGAATATGATTCATGCACGCATCCTCAGCAAAAAATCAACCACAAGAATTTGCTATTCCCGGTTTTTATCACCAATTTTACCTTGCAAAGTGTGGATGCGTTTTTCACACTCTGCCGTTAGGTGTAATTTTGCAATGCGTAATTTGACAAATTAAGAATCATGGACAATTTCATTGTAGGCTTACTTTTATTCTTAGTAGAAATTTTTGTAATAAGCATTATTGGTGGACTTATTTACTTGATTTATTTACCAATCAAAAAAAAATTATTAAAATCGGGTAAGTTGACTTTAAGCCTTAGTCAAAAAATTAATAGAATATATATATCCTCTTTTTTTATTTGTTTTTTAATCCTATTCTCCTTCTCATATATTGGTGTTTTCCCGCGTGACAGCTTTTATATTGAGGAGTTCAAATATAATACTGGACTTGAACTTCCAGACTCTGCGGAAATCATAACAAAAGATGCTTCCTATCCAGACTTTTTTGGGGACTTTTGGGCTGCTGCAATTATCGAACTTAGCACAGAGGACTACGAAAAATTGAAAAATAATATTTCACATTTAAAGAACTTTAAAATTGACACGACTTCACAAAAAATAGGAATAACAGAAGCATACAACGTCTTGACAAAAGAAATTAAAGAAAGTGATTTAGACATTGTATTCTTTAATAACAAGCAACATTGGTTTAAAGTCGCATTTCTCAAAGACAAACGGACAATAATATTTGAAAGAAGCAGCTCATAACAGAAAGAAAAACTACAGCTAACAGCACCCTTGTGTGATGCTGGGGTTCGTGCAAGTTGCAAGCGCATTTTTTTAGCGGTATAAATTTATGTTGGCGCTTGCTGTGTAAGCATCCCCGAAAATAGTACATTTTAAAAGTAGAAAATAAATTTATAATTTTAACGTACTCAACTCCTCTTTTTATAATTAAGTATTGCCCAGGTATTCAATACCACGGCAAAAGAGGCAATGGCTGCAAAGTGAATTTTTAAATCGGTAAAGGTGCTTCCTTTTAACACAATCATACGCACTACCTCAATAAAATAGGTTACCGGGCTTAAGTAAGCAATTCCTTTTGCCCATATCGGCATACTGTCAATAGAAGTAAAGAGTCCGCTCATAAGCATAAAAATCATCATAAAGAAAAAGGTAACCGACATGGCCTGCTGCTGCGTATCGCAATAGGTAGAAATGAGCAACCCCAACCCCAGTATGGCTAACAGATAAACGGCCAGAAAACCATAGAGCAGGGCTATGCCCCCAAGCGGTACAATGCCATAAATAAGCCGGGCAATGATAAACAGCCCCACACTGAATACAAACATGCCAAGTACCCAAAACGGAATAAGTTTGCCTAATACAAAATGATGCTTGCGAATGGGAGTAACATTTAATTGTTCAATGGTGCCAATTTCTTTTTCCTTCACAATATTTAAAGCAGTCATATAACTTCCCATCATGGTGACCAGAATTGCCAGAATGCCCGGTACCATAAAAAAATTATAATTCATATGAGGATTAAACCAAACCGAAGAAGTTACCTCCACCACCGGCATAGGGTTGTAGCGCGGCAGTTGCATCCATTTAAGGCGTATATCCTGATTAAAATCGTTTAGAATACGATTGAGATAGGAACCGCCCAGCCCGGCTTTTACTCCGTTGATGGCATTTACGGCAATAAACACTTTGTCTTCGTTTTCGCGCACCACAGTGCGTTCAAATCCGGCAGGTATTTCCAGTACCAGATCGGCCTTATCGGTTTCAATCAGTTCAAAAGCCGTTTTGAAATCACTTCCGTAGTTTACCAAACGGAAATAACCCGAACCCGAAATTTTTGCACATAACTGAGCAGAATAAGGTGAGTGATCATGATCGACTACCGCGAGGTTAATATTTTTCACTTCGTAGTCGGCTGCAAGAGGCAATACAATTAATTGCATAAGCGGCATCACAAAAATGATGGGCAGTATGGAGCGGTTGCGAAAAATCTGCCTGAATTCTTTCTGCAGTAAAAATAAGATAGTTCTCATGCCAGCCGTATTTTAAATTTCTTTAAACTGATACCAAGCAACAGCATGGTCATTACAAATAAAATAGTTACCTCTTTCCACACCGAAGCAAACCCAAGTCCTTTAATCATTACCCTTTTCACAATAATATAATACCACTTGGCAGGAACAATATTTGAAATTACCTGCAGAGGCAAAGGCATATTCTCAATTGGAAACATAAAGCCTGCAAATAACATGGTGGGCAGCAACATGCCCATTAGTGATAATAGCATGGCTGTTTGCTGCGAAGCCGTAGTGGTGGAAATAAGCAGGCCCATTGATAAAGCGGTGATGATGTACAGCGTACTCACACTTACCAGCAGCACCACACTCCCGTTTACCGGAAGGCCAAGAGCAAACACACTCAACAATAAAATAACAGCCAGATTTACCAATGAAACGATAAGGTACGGAACCGCCTTGGATAAAATAACCAAAAGCGGTTTAAACGGAGATACCAATAAAATTTCCATGGTGCCCAATTCTTTTTCGCGCACTATGGAGATGGAAGTCATCATCACACATACCAGCATCAGCACTAAAGCCATTACACCCGGAACATAGTTGTATGCTCCCTTCAGCTCGGGATTGTACAGCATGCGCAGTTCAGGCACAATGCGGTAGGGCAATTTGGTTTGTCCCATTACCTGCTGCTGATATTGGGCGGTGATGGTTTGTATGTAATTTACCAGAGTGGTTGCCGTATTCGGGTCGGTTCCATCGGCAATTACCTGAAGCTGCGTTTTATTGGTGTGCATTAAATCATGGTAAAAGTTTGGAGGGAAAATAACTGCCGTTTTAATTTTTCCCTCTCTGAAAGCGGCTTCCAATTGTTTATCGGACAGCAGATTTTTTTCAATCTCAAAATACCTGCTCGATTCTAATTTGGCAATGAGTTCCTGCGAACCTTTATCACGTGCATAATCCAGCACTACCATTTTTGAATTATTAATTTCATTGGTGAGTGCAAAACCAAACAATACAATTTGTACAATAGGTAACCCAAATAACATGAGCAGGGTTTTCCGGTCGCGAAAAACGTGTTTGAATTCTTTACGTATAAATATAATAAACTGCTTCATCGTTAATCGGCTTGTCGTTTGGCTCCCCGTGCCAGCTGGTAAAAAACTTCGTCCATGGTGGCAGCTTTAAACTGTGTTTTTAATCCGCCCGGTGTATCTAAGGCCTCAATGCACCCGTCAACCATAATAGAAACACGGTTGCAGTATTCTGCTTCATCCATATAGTGTGTGGTTACAAAAATGGTAATCCCGTTTTCTGCCGCATCGTAAATTAAATCCCAAAACTGCCTCCGTACCACGGGGTCAACTCCTCCGGTGGGTTCATCCAGAAATACTACCTGCGGCCGGTGAAGAATGGCAACCGAAAAGGAAAGTTTTTGTTTCCATCCAAGGGGCAGGGAACCAACTAATTTTTTCGACTGCTCCTGTAATCCTAATTTTTCCAGCAGCGATTCACTTTCCGCCTTTAGTTCCCTGGCCGGAAGTCCGTAAATACCTCCATAAAACCGAATATTTTCGAGTACAGTTAAATCTTCGTACAACGAAAACTTCTGACTCATGTATCCGATATTCCGTTTTATTTGCTCGGTTTGTTTGTACACATCAAACCCTGCCACCGTAGCCGCACCCGATGTGGGAGTAAGTAATCCGCACAACATGCGCATGGCTGTAGTTTTACCGGCACCGTTTGCTCCCAGAAATCCGAAAATTTCTCCCTTGCTCACCTCAAACGAAATTTGATTGGTGGCTACAAAATCACCGAACTGCTTGGTAAGTTTATCTGCTTTTATTACGTAAGGAATCATGCTGTTTTCATTAACTGAATAAAACAATCTTCAACCGTTGGATTAATTTGCCTGCACTCCAATCCGGTGTGTCCTTCGTGTGTAAGATAATCCGTTACCGATGCTACTGCCTTTTCATGCGGTTGTTTAAAAGTAAGATGCAGGTACTCGCCAAAAGCAAAACAACTTCGCGTATTCTCATATGCTTTCAAATGCCTCAACAAATGTGTAATCCTTTCCGAGCGGATAGCATACAACGGAAACGGATAATTTCGTACAATCTGTTCAGGTGTATCAACGGTTAAAATTTCACCATTCTGAATTAAGGCTATTCGATCGCAAAGGGTAGCCTCGTCCATATACGGAGTAGATACCAGAATGGTGATGCCTTGTTGTTTAAGTCTTTTGAGCATTTCCCAGAATTCTTTTCGCGAAACGGCATCCACACCGGTAGTGGGCTCATCTAAAAACAATACTTCCGGTTTATGAATAAGTGCGCAGCAAAGAGCTAATTTTTGTTTCATTCCGCCTGATAATTTCCCGGCTCTCCGGTTTTTAAATGGCTCTATCTGCACGTAAATATCTTTTATCAATTCATAGTTTTGCTGAATAGTGGTATTAAACAACGTAGCGAAAAAATTCAGGTTTTCTTCCACGCTTAAATCCTGATACAGCGAAAATTTTCCGGGCATATACCCTACCCTGTTTCTGATCGCTTTGTAATCCTTCACAATATCATATCCGGCTACGGTGGCATTCCCGCCATCGGGCAAAAGCAGGGTGGTAAGCATTCTGAAAATACTTGATTTACCTGCACCATCCGGACCGATAAGCCCAAAGAGCTCTCCTTCTTTTACCGAGAAAGAAACATCTTTTACAGCCGGAATTTTATCCTTTCCGTAATGTTTCATTAACCCATGCAGTTCAACCGTAGCCATACTTAAAAACTTACCTCCCCGTACATTCCTATTTTAAGGTAGCCGTCATTTTTTACCAGAATTTTTACAGCATAAACCAGATTAGCACGTTCATTTTTGGTTTGGATGGTTTTTGGAGTAAACTCGGCTTTATCACTAATCCATTGCACGGTTCCGTTGTACTCTTTGTATTTTCCGTCAGCACCATCGGTAAATATTTTTACCTGCTGATTTAATTTTAGCCTTGCCAGCTGATCTCCGGATATATAAGCCCGCAAAATCATTTTTGAGACATCCGCCATTTTATATAAGGGTTTCCCGGCATTCACCATTTCAGCAGCATTGGTATACCTGCTAAGTACTACTCCGCTCACAGGATTTACTACCCTGCATTTTGCGAGCTGATCATTCAGTTGCTCTATCTGCATCTGCAGCGGTTCGGTTTGCTCGTTAATGCTGCGGGTATTTATGCTCAATACCGACTGCTGGGCATCAATTTGTTTTTTGATTAATTCCACCTGCGAGCGCATATCGTCTAATTGCTTGGTGGTGGCTGCATCGGCTTTTACCAGACGGGCAACCCGCAGGCTTTCGCGTTCTGCCGTTTGCAACTGAGTTTGTAACGCGGCTACCTGAGTTTGAATATCGGGTTTCTGACTAAGTAAAGCCTGAATTTGTGTTTGGAGTTGTTTCTTTTTTAAATACAGCTGAACGGTATCAATTAAACCCACCTGCTCCCCTTCTTTTACTTGCATACCTTCTTCAATCCTAAAAAATTCAAGCACTCCGTTTGCCTCGGCCGACACAATGGTTTCATCGGCTTCAAAAGCACCCGAAGCATCAAAACTCTCCTTGTTCCCTTTACAGGCTCCCAGCAAAAGCAGGCCGAGGGCACTGATATATATTTTTATTGATTTCATACGTATTGATTTTTTAATTGCCCGATGTGGTTTTATAAGCATATTGTGCCATGAGTAACTGAATGCGGTGCAAAACAGCCGCCTGCCTTGCCAGATCCTCGGCATTCACTTCGCGCAGGTAATCGTTTACGGTAATTACTCCGTTTTCGAGTTGCACGGTTGCTGTATTTTTTACGGATGTACGCAGTTGTATAATTTCATTGTCGGTAACTATCAGCTCCTGCAGTTTGCTTATTTCCGAATTTTGCTGTTTCAGTGCAAAGCGGGTATTAAACAGAAAAACTTCTTTCTGCACATCGAGCATGGTTTTATTAATATTTATCAGTTCGCGTTCTTTGCCTGAAGTATAATAATTACTGAGCGACCAGTTGAGGCGTACACCGCCTAAGTAAAAACCTTTCATATCATTGCTCAGCATATTTACGGGTGTGGGTCGCCCTACACCGCCCTGCGCAAACACGAAAAATTTAGGCAGTGTTTTAGTGGTAATTAATTTCCCCTGCACATCAAGTACTTTTTTCTGCAAATCGAACGCGGCCAGTTCGGGGCGGTTAATTTGTTCCTGCGTAAATACCTCCACCGGTTTTTCCAGCACTGTTTCAAACGGAAGTGTTTTGTTCAGAAAAAGTCCGAGCATTTCCAGATAAGCCCTGCGTGCATTGGTGAGTTCCGTATCCCGCTGTTTTGCCTTAAGCATTTCGGCCTTTAATTTATCCAGATTACTTTTTAACTCTGCCCCGTTATTAATGGCAGCCGATAATTTATTTATTCCGGTTTGAATATCTTTTTGCACCAGCGCATTTTGTTTGAGTTGCTCATCAATAAGCAGCGTACCAAAGTACAATTGATTTACCCGTTCCCTTAGCTTATAAAGTTCAGCTTCTATATTTTGTGTTTGAGCCTGCGCATTGGCCTGCTGCATTTCTTTTTGCTGACGCACGGTGAGCAAATCGGTGACGGGCTGATTTACCTCCCCGTATAACCTGTACTGGGTTTTACTTAACACCGGCACTCCCGGAACCGATATGGGTATTTTAGTTACATCCGATTGATAAGTTGCCTGCCCCATAAGTGCCAACTGAGGCCACGCATTTTTTGAAATATTATCAATGGTGTAATCACTGCTTTTGGCAATAAGCTGCTGCTGATTTACCAAAGGGTAATTTTTTTTAGCCAAATCATAACACTCATTCAGGCTTAGTTGTGCGTGCACGCTTTGTATTAGTAAAATAAACAGCAATGCCATACTTCCATTCTTTTGCTTCATGATGTTTGTTTCATTAATTTATTTTAAACATAGTCTTCATCCAAACGGGTATCAGTTTTCTTCGCTCTTCCATCAGTTGTAAAAATTCTTTATCCTTCATCCCCGACATCAGTTTTATCATTGGTTTACCAATAAAAGGAAACACGGTAAGCCCAATCATATTCATCACCACATGCATGGGTGAAAAATTCATTTTATTCTTTTTGAGGTGTGCTGCCATTTGCTGAAAAAACACCGACTTATTCATAAAATCTTTTGTTCCCGTTAATTCAATTAATTTATCGGGATTTGCCTGTAATTCGCTTAGCATAAATAGCGGGAAATTAGGCTCACGAATAAGCATGGAAATGTAACTGTCGGCAAGCAATTCAAGCTTTTCTCCCAATCCGGTATCGGGGTTGTTGAGAATACCGGTGAGTCCGAGAAAGAATTCCTTAATACTTTCCAGCATCACCAGTTCAAACAGTTTTTCCTTGCTGCGGTAATAATAATTTAGCAGGGCCAGATTCATTCCCGCTTCTTCCGCAATATCGCGGGTACGTGCTGCCGCATATCCTTTTTGCGTAAATACTTTCCGGGCCGCTTCTTTTATTCTTAGCTCGGCCGATAGCGGCTTCTCCTTTACCTGTTCTTTTTTCTTAGCCATGTTACGTTTAAATCCGGAGGCAAAGGTAAATTCAATCGGATGATTTAAACAAATAATTTAATCATTTGATTAATTTTAACAGACAACAAACTAATTTTCAATACGTTTAATTTCAAAATTCAGCCAATTCAAAATTTGCAGAGTTAAAGGTTTTTGTTAACTTTGATTTACCTTAATGAATAAAATTATGTCAGCATCCACCACACGCAGAAAATTTCTGGAGTTACTGGGTTTAACAGCCGGTGCTACTATTGCCGGTGCTACCGTATTTGGAAAATCTACTCCCGATGAGGAGATACTCACCCTAAATGCCGAAGAGCAGGAGTTTATGCTCATGTATGAACGATGGATGGACGAATTTTTAAAAGTGATAAAAATTCAGAAAGACGAGCCTCATAATATGGATAACCACAAACGTATGATGGCACTTACCGAAATAGCAGACGAATGGAAAACGCAGATAAATACCTATATGCAGGACAAAAAATTTGCAACCATTTATCATGCCTCCGTTGAGCGCATGAAAAAAGAAATTCAAAACGTTTAGCAGGAAAATTCCCCAACTAACCCATTACCCGGGTAAGAATATAATTTTCAAAAAGGGTGTAATCAACAGTAAGCTCTTCGCTTATTCCCTGCGAACTGAATTTTACAGTAACCTTCCCCTCATCCGCAATGGTAAACGGAGCACAAATGATATCTGTTTTAAACTCCACGTCTTCATCCTGCCCGTATTTAAATACCGTTTCTTTCACTGACCAGAGTAACATGAGCATCTGAAAATCTTCGGGGTGCCTAAGGTAGTTCCATTCCTGTTCATTCATAAAACGGGGAGCAATGCGGGCAATGCGCGGATGTATTTCTTCAATATCTACCCCGCACCTTTTTTGTTTGCTCACCATTACCGCGGCAAAGCGCCCCGCGTGCGAAATGCTTAACTCGGCTTGCGGTTGTATAAGTATGGTACGTTTTACTCCTGCACGTCCAAGCCTGATGGAATCACTTTGAAGCATCCTGCTTAATAAAATACGTGAAGCTAACCGCTGACGGTAAAGCAACTCATTGGGAATGGGCTTGCGCAATCCGTCTTCCTCAACAAATTCCGGAAGCAGGTTCATCAGTTCACCGGCACTTTCAGTTACCTGCCATACAGCAAGTTTACATTCGTTTGATAAATGGAGCTCGAGGAATAGCGGCATTTGATTTAATTTCGCCAAAGTTCATGAAAAAAATCCACGTTCAGCGCATCGCACATTTTACCGGCCACACGCAGGCATTGTTTGCCCTATGCCCAGCCCTTCAACCCAACCGCTTTTATACTTCGGGAGCCGATGGAATGATTGTGGAATGGGATACACAAAATCCGGCTGAAGGACATTTAATTGCCCGGGTAAATGCTCCGGTATATTTTCTCGCACTCCATCCGCAGCATTTATGGTTACTTGCCGGAACTTCTAAAGGAAATTTACATGTGATTGATCTTGCCTCGCACAAAGAAATAAGAAATATTGAGGCCCATACCCACGGTGTTTACCACATTCATTACCTGCAAAAACATGAACTGCTGCTTACCTGCGGTGGTGACGGACAAATTAAACTATGGAACCGAAATGACCTTACGCTGCTGCGCACATTGGCCGCCTCCGAAAAAAATGCACGCATCCTGACCGTAAATCCCGATGAAACCCAATTTGCAGCAGGCTACAGCGACAAATTCATTCGTCAGTGGAGTTTACCCGATTTAACTTTGTTAAACGATTGGGAGGCTCATAAAAATTCGGTTTTCGGGCTCGCGTTTTCGCCCGATAATAAATACCTGCTCTCGGGCGGAATGGATGCCATCCTCTCCGTGTGGAACAACACCCGGCCTGTGACGCTGTTTAAGCATATCAATGCGCATTTGCTGCATATTAAATACATTTCCTATAATCCGTCCGGAAATCTGTTTGCCACGGTGAGCATGGATAAAACACTTAAAATTTGGGATGCCGCAGATTTTGAACTGCTGAAAGTAATTGACCTTGCCCGCCACAACGGGCACCTGAGCAGCATCAATAAAGTGATGTGGACGGATAACCTGCACCTCATAACCTGCAGTGACGACCGCACGGCCATGCTGTGGCAATTGGAAATAACCGAATCCAATTTGTAACTGCTGTGCAAAACTTGGGCATTTTTAACTTGCCTGAAAGCAGTGCTCCCCTTTACTTTGATGTTTTATAGGCGAAACAAAAACAATTCATGATTTTATCAGACAAACGTATTCTCGAAGAAATTGAACAGGGAAATATCCTCATTGAGCCATTCAGAAAAGATTGCCTTGGCACCAACAGCTACGATGTGCATCTGGGTCGTTATTTAGGCACCTACCGCGACCGTATTCTGGATGCCCGTGCTCATAACAAAATTGATATTTTTGAAATCCCAATGGAGGGTTACGTATTGCAGCCGGGTACATTATACCTGGGCGTAACCGAAGAATACACCGAAACACATAAACATGTTCCTTTCCTCGAAGGGAAAAGCAGTACCGGCCGACTGGGTATTGATATTCATGCCACGGCCGGCAAAGGAGATGTGGGTTTTTGCAATACCTGGACTCTGGAAATTTCGGTGGCACAACCGGTGAGGGTTTATTTTGGAATGCCTATTGGCCAGCTCATTTATTTTGTGGTGGAAGGCGAAGTAGAAACCATGTACAACACCAAGAAAAACGCCAAGTACAACAAACGCACACTGAAACCGGTAGAAAGCATGATGTGGAAGAATAAGTTTTAAGGAAAAATCAGTAGAGATTTTTCTTTCCTGTCAGACTCGATGTGATCGTAATAGATATTAGTCCTGCAGAAATCGCTGTCACAATAACGCTTCCATATTCTTTAAGTTCAAGTCCGCTTAGTAGTCTTACTGTAATAATTGTCAAAGTCAGACCAAAAACAATTAGCCAGTATTTGAAATTTATTTTCCCATTTTCAATCTTGTTTGCTGGTAATTTATAAATAGTAAACGCAATTACAAGTCCACCCATTAATGTCGATGAATGTTGTAACATTTTTAATACTGGAATTTGCGTACCAAAAAGGTTCGCCTTATTGGTCAAAGTTGGAATTGTCTGAACGAAATAACCATGGTCGTGAGTAAAACTGTCCCAGAAAATATGAGAGGAAGCTCCAATAAGAATTGAAATTGTTACAACTAACCAATTTCTTTTGAAGTGCCCGTTCCAGTCAAACTGTTTAAATACCAAAAATCTTGATTTCAAAACCTGCGGTAAGTTGCAAAATAAACTCCCCCAAACAATATTATGAAAGATAAATGCGGCTAGCAGGCCAAGTGGCAAGTCAAACCAAAAAATTCCGTCAATTGTGTGACTGTAATTACTTTCAATTCTCATTCTTAAGAAATACTCAAAGTCCGGTGTCAAACTGCCGATTACAAGTCCGGTTAATGAGAACCATTTTTTTGGCAAATAAGTCAACGGTAAAACGATTGCCGGATGTGAAAATGTAAATGGCATTTTTTTGTCAACTTAGTTTATTAGTTTCGGTATCGTCTTTAAAATCTGGTGTCAACCCGAAGAGATTAATTTAACTTTCCACGTTCAAACAGTTTCCGCTCCAAATTTTCACGGTGATCGGGATGAGCAATGGAAATAAGTGCATGTGCCCGTTGATTCATATTCATTCCGTATAAATTTACCCTTCCGTATTCGGTAACCACCCAATGAATATCGCCACGTGTGGTAACCACTCCCGCTCCCTGATTTAAATAAGGAACAATACGCGAAATACCTTTTTTAGTTGTTGATGGAATGGCAATAATGGGTTTTCCACCTACCGATAGAGAAGCCCCCCGAATAAAATCCATTTGTCCGCCAATACCCGAGAACTGATAAGTACCGATGGAATCGGAACAAACCTGACCGGTTAAATCAATTTCTATAGCACTGTTTATGGCAGTAACTTTTGGATTTTTACTGATAAGGCGCGGGTCGTTTACCTGATCAATACCCAATCCTTTTATCATGGGATTATCGTCAATAAAATCGTAGAGCTTTCGGGTTCCCAGTAAAAAACCGGTAACACAATATCCGGGAATTACTTTTTTGCGCGAGTTATTAATCACCCCGCTTTCTATAAGCGGAATAACCCCGTCTGAAAACATCTCGGTATGCAAACCCAGATTTTTTAAATGACCCAGTTTTGAAACAACCGAATCGGGAATACAGCCAATGCCTAATTGCAGGGTACTTCCGTCCTCCACCAGTTCGGCTACCTGCGCTCCTATCTTATCGGTAATGGCAGTACACTCGGCCGCATAACTTATTTCGGGCAATTGCTCATTTACCAGTACGGCTGCATCAATTTCACTCACATGCACAAATCCGTCACCATGCAGGCGGGGCATTTGCGGGTTTACCTGAGCAATCACGTAATTGGCTTTATTTACCGCAGCTCTGGCTACATCCACCGAGGTACCCAGCGAGCAAAATCCATGTTTATCCGGTTCCGACACATGAATAAGCGCCACGTCAATAGGTAAAATTTCTTCATTAAATAATTTTGGAATTTCGCTCAGAAAAACCGGGATATAATCTCCTCTGCCGGTGTTCACTGCCTGCCGCACATTGGCCGATACAAACAACGAGTTCATATAAAAATGGCCCTTCAATGCCGGATCATTTAAATCAATTCCGTGAATGCTGATGCTCATCAGCTCTACCCGCTCCAGCTCATTTTTACGTTCTAAAAGTTTTTTTACCAGATAAACAGGTGTGGCTGCACTACCATGTAAAAATACCCTGTGCCCCGAATGCACATGACTCAATGCCTCATTGGCCGAAATGTAATTAAGTGTCTTTTTCATAACGCCCGCAAAGTTCTTTCTTTTTAAGAAATGAAAATATGATAATGCACAGGTTTTACTATTTTACTTTTCGTTCCTCTATCCTCTTCAAACCTGTTTTAGCTTTTTGTGCCAGTGAGTTTTTATACTCATGATTGGTGTAGCTCATGCATTTTTTGTAATAATAAACTGCTTTGGGATAATCATTTTGCTGCTCGTAAATATATCCCAGCCGCAGACATGAGTTTGCAGTGGCTAAGCTATTAACATAAAAAAATCTTTCTTGTTTAAACAAATAAAATTTTATATTTGAAACAGAAAAAAGTAAAACAAAATTATATAGCGTTTACTAAGAAATCTCTCTTACGAGAAATCGCGAACTTTCAAGGACAAGGGAGATAGCTTAGGGAAACGCCTCTGAAAAGAGGCGTACCCTTTGCTTTCAGCTTGTCCAGAGCTTTCGCGAGCCTCTCGTAGGCTGTTAAGTAATAGGGTTACGCCTTTTTTATTTATCTGGGGTTTGAGGTAATAGCTACTGAAAAAAACTATTAATCAAACTTAAAACCGAACTTATGAATTTAAAAGTCGTATCTTTAACAGCCTTTGCATTGTTGCTTCTATCCAGTACTTCCATGTCTCAATGTACCTCATTAATCCAAAACAGGGAATTGACTGGAACAATTAATTGTTCCAGTGGAAACTGCAATGAATTTGCCATCGGTAATGTACCTTCATGGCAACGGGTAACGGGAACTGCTCAGTTGGGGACATTCTTTCATACAGCCCCAACTACAGGTCTTATCTGGGGTTTATGGGTTCCCGCAGGGTCAGCTAACCCACAACCCTCCCTTTCAACTGAGAGTTTTGGTCAAGTAATTGGCCCGTTGATACCGGGCAGAAAATACCTTTTTAGTGTACTTGTAAAAAAATCTACACTTTCTAAACCTCGTAGTACCGGTACATTAAATGTGATGCTTTGCAACAATGCGGGTATTCCTCCAAATGGTTTTCCTACCAACGGGGGTTGGGTCGTAGTAAATAACCTCACAAAAAACAACAGACAAATTATTGCCTCTGTAAATCCACCCGATTCACACTTTGTACATTATCAAGTGTGCTTTACTCCAACAAATACATGGAATTTTATTATTCTATATGTGAATGCCACACGCAACTTACAAACTTGGTATGAAATTGATGATGTGGAATTGTACCAGATGAAACCGGATGCTGGGCCTGATACCAGCATTTGCAATCCTGGTTGCGTTGACATAGGGCGGCCATGCAATTTGCAAGTTATAAATCTGGCGCAAACTTTCTCATGGACAAAATCTGGAAACTCTACCTCTCTTGGAACAACTGTTCCGCTTCATGTTTGCCCATCTACAACAGAAACCTATGTACTGAAACAAGCCACCTCCGGATGTCTTGAATATGATACTGTGGTAGTGAAGGTGAACCAACCCTTTTCATTTAATTTAGGAAATGATACTGTTTTATGTGGAGGCAGTTTAACTTTGAGTGGGCCTGCACAGGGCTATTTGGGCAACACATATAACTATAACTGGAGTACAGGAGAGAGTACACGAAATATAACAATTCAAAAATCCGGTGTTTATATTCTGAGGGCTACCACACCGGGGGGGTGCTCATTTACCGATACTATCAGAGTAACCATACGCCCGGAAATAACAATAGCTCCAAAAGATACCATAGTTTGTTCTACGTCACTCCCGCTGACCTTAACAGTTACACCGGGATACCAATATTATTCCTGGTCAAATGGCTCAACGACAAATACCACCCAAGTTTACTCAGCCGGAACATATATTGTTACCGTTACAGATTCGGGTTGTACAAAAACAGACACCTCTACGGTTAGTGTTTGGCCCCCCGACTTTAGTAATCTTGGCCCTGATATATATAAATGTCCGGGGGATAGCGTCAGTTTGTGTGGGCCAAATGGTATTTATAAATTTTTATGGAGTACGGGCGATACGACAAGATGTATTACAGTTTCAGCTCCCGGTACTTATTGGATAAGGGCTATCACGGTTGACTCCTGTATTGATTATGATACGATAGTGGTTTATGACAGACCTGTTGTGCAGATAAATTTTACTGGCACCTATGGCCCATATTGTTACAGTGACACTTCTGCAAAAGCAATTTCTGTCAGCCCGGCAGGTGGAGTATTATCAGGTTCAGGAATTACTGGAAACGCATTTTATCCCATGTTTGCCGGAGCTGGCCTGCACCGGATTATGTATGAATACACAGATTCGAATGGATGTATAAGTCGTGATAGCGTTTTTATACGTGTTCATCCTCCCGTTGAAGTAGAGATAACCCCAATAACTCCTTTCTGTCCAGATGATCCACCAGCCACGCTTTTAGGATACCCCACTGGAGGCACCTGGTCAGGAATTACAAATAATGGCGTAGTTGACCCAATAAACCTATCACCAAATACTGTATATGTTGCCATATATAGTTATACTGATTCTAATGGATGCACCGGAACAGATACAGCATTTATTGAAGAAGTGGAACCGGCAGAACCTAATATCGTATTGTTAGATTCAATACCTTGTGCGGATAGTAGTGTAGTGCTTGATATGGTAGTAAACGTAAACGGGGATACAAGTAATTATGAATACTACTGGTACCATACCGGAGATACCACCCGCACCTCCGAAGCCAACGGAAACGGAACCTATGTGGTACGTGTGATGAACAGAAAATATCAATGTGAGTTTTATGATACACTTGTAATTAATCTCCCAAATTGCTGCGACTATGTTGATCCGGAACCTACGGCATGGGTATTACCACAAGGAAATATTGAATACTGGGACAATCAGACAAAAGTTTTTAGCGGAATAATTATTGTTGACTCAACGGCACAGTTGTTTATTCGCAATTCTAACGTTTTTATGCTGTCATGCTCCAAAATCATTGTACACCGCGGAGGCAGACTTGTAATTGAAAATAGTATAATTCAGGGATGTAAATGGTACGGTATAGAAGTATGGGGGCATTACGATGCCTGCCAAACGCTGAACACAAATGACCCTTATTCTCTTGCCAATCTAATACCTTATCAGGGTTATTTACGTTTATCAAACTCAGAGATTATCGGGGCGGATATTGGGGTTTTTGCAGGTCGCAGGGAAGACCAGTTAAGTCCAACTTTTATTGACCATCGCATGTGGGGTGGTGGAGTTTTGGATATTGAAAGTTCGCGCTTTAGAAATAACTATGTAGATATTGTATTTTCAGAATATGATGCCCACGGAATGATGTGTGATAATAATACCGGTAACTTTTCCTGTGCTCACGAGTACAACATAAGTTGGGTGAGAGGGAACGAGTTTTTCCCGATGCGAAATAACAGCCAATGCGATACTTTTGTAACCAGCTATTTACTCAATTATGGTTTCACCCGTTGCCACATCTTGGTATCTTCGGATAATATTGATGTGTGGAGCATCCCTAACAATATGCCTATTCCCCCAAATAACAAAACATGGCCCTGCGTTGATTACCTGAAAGGAGAGCCTAGGTACAAAGATCATGGGTTTTCTTTCTGGTGGCCTCCGCAAAATACTTTTTCTAACGGTAGTAAAGCTTATCAATGTATTCAAACTTGGGGTTGCCGAATAGACGGTAACGTATATCACGATGCCTGTTCCACTCTTTACCATTTAAAATAAAATAATTATGAAAAATTTAGCTTTTGTATTATTCACCATGCTATCACAAAAAGGGATAGCCCAGTTTATCCCTATTAATTATGCCGCCAGTTTTCCGGCAACCGATACCCCCGGGTATTATAATGTATATCCGTGGCATCAGGACTCAGCCTGGCTTTATGTAAACAACAATAGAGGTATTGATTGGCCTTTTACCAATAGCAAACTTTATCGCACCGCCAATCAGGGGGTAAACTGGCAGTATATGAACCTTACAACAAGCAAACCATTTGTCTTTTATGCTCAAAACGGGCAAAAGGTTGTAATTGCTCACTCCGAAGGGAAAGTTGCCATCAGTGATAATGCCTGCCAAAGCTGGGACAGTATTTATCAAATAACCCCTGGTTTTTTTCTTCAGGATGGTGGGCATTGCCTTTTCAGAAAAGATGATACCATTGCCATTTACACGGTTCCGGATACATTACAAATTACGACCAACCGTGGTGCTCACTGGCAGACGATTATCCTGCCATTTAGATCAGAGCAACAGTATTTTTATTTTCTAAATTCCAGAGTATTTTATGCGTATTGCGATGACGATTCAAGTTTGTATAAAACCTCCAACTCGGGAAATTCATGGACAAAATTATGGACTTATCCTATCATTAATAAGAATACCTTAAGGTACTTGAACGCTAATTTTGGAAAAAAATTATCCGTCCCCAACGAAGGTCTCATTTTTCTGATGTCAGCCTGTAAAGTGTTCCGCCTTGAAAATGATGGGCAGAGCAGCACTATGATTAAACAGCACATTCAAAAATCTGCGGCAGGACCTTTTTCGGGCATTCATTTTTTAAACAGAGATACGGGCTTCGCCTGTAGTTGGAATTATATGTTAAGAACCATTAATGGAGGAACCACCTGGGAGTATTTCCCAAATCTCCCAATGATAACTACTTTTTTAGATATACGTTTTGCCCCTGGCAACACAATCGGATATTATTGTCAGTCGGTGGATAACACGAGTAATGTTTTTGTCCCAGCAAGAATTCTTAACTTAGGAGGCACAGGCACCCCTGATACAATGATAAGTACCGGCCTTGAGCAAATAAGTGAAATCGGGATAAACGTCTTTCCAGTACCCTCATCAGGATTGTTACATATAACAAATGAATCCAACTTCATTGAAAGGGTTGAATTACTAACCCTTCAAGGAATAAAGTTGCAGGAGTATCTGATAAAAACAACTGATGCCGAACTTGATCTTAAGAATGTGAAAAACGGAATTTACTTTATTCGCATTTATTCAAAGAACGGAGATATAATCAACCGAAAAATTATTAAAATAGAGTAAATAAGCCATCTCAATTTTATTTCTTTAGTTCCTCTATTCTCTTCAAACCTGTTTTAGCTTTTTGTGCCAGTGAGTTTTTATACTCATGATTGGTGTAGCTCATGCATTTTTTGTAATAATAAACTGCTTTGGGATAATCATTTTGCTGCTCGTAAATATACCCAAGTTGTAAACACGAGTTGGCCGCATAATAGTACGGCAGTTTTTCACCAATAAGAATGCAGTTAAGATAAACCGGAATGGCCTTTTGAAAATCTCCCTTCTCGTGCATAATGCGGGCAAAGCGATACTCAAATTCGGTTTTTAATTTAGGCGAACTGAAATCTTTAGAGCGTTTTGTTTTCAGCTCCTGCAAAGCCCGGTCGTAATAGCCGCCATCAAATAAAAGCCTGCAGCGTAAAAGTGTAATGTCCTGTTCCTCTTCGGCCGCTTTAAGGGCATGTTTATCTTCGTCAAGATAAGCTTTGCCGGTGGCGGCAATCATTTTTTTAAATGCTGCCGCCTGTGATGCATTGCCTTGTATAAGGTAAAACCAGTACAGTTTAAAACAGGCATCCTTTAAATAATTCTCCCCTTTAAATTCGGCAATGTATTTTTTCAGGTACACATCGGCATCGGCATCTAAGCGGTGCAGTTTAGCCAATCCCAGCAGGTAATGAAGGTAATCAAAACGGTAAAACTTTTTTTGGTCAGGTGCCTGTTGCAGGGTTTCAATGGCCTCATCGGTATGTCCGCATTTCATGGCAAAAGCAGCCCGGTTCCATGCATGAAATAAATTGGTCCTGTAATCTTTTGTCAGCTCATCTACCTGTTTCCAGCACTCGCTTTTATTTTTGAGAATAAAATAGGTGATATAGGCATACTGCATTTTTGCATTGGTACGAAACATTGGATATACCGGTTCGTTCAGGCCGGCATTGATAAATTTTTGCAATAACCCCGTTCCTTCTTCTATACTTCCGTCAAGACCCACCATTTTTATCACCCAATGGTATTGATCGGGTACAGTGCCGATAATTGTTTTCAGAGCTCCCATGGTTTTGTAGTTGTAACTGAATTTGGGAAACAAAGCCATATTATCATCCAAACTATTGTAAGCCAAACGCACATCGAGCACTGCACTTACATAATCCTGATATTTTAATTTAACCAATGCCCATTGCAGGGCAATTTCTCCCTGCACAAATAACTGATAGGGCGATTTTGAATCTAATCCCGCCTCGTTGTCTTCCTGCTTTTCGCGTTTCAGCAAGAGATTTTTGTATTCCGTGCGGCTTTCGTCAATAGAAAGCTTGGCACAATCGGCATAGGTTTCTACCAAATCAATTAAGCGGTTATCGGGGTCGGCCTTTCGTTCAGCTTCAATAAGCGGGTAAGCATCGTACAGCCTGAATTCAAAAACAGCCTGCTGCGCCTTAATTAAATTGGGCGTAAAAGTGTAGTGGGCAAATACATTACCTGCCCCCAACACAAACAAAAATGCCAATGAAAAGAACTTTTTCATTGGCACTAAGTTAAGCGAAAGAAATAACAATTTACTCAGGCAGTAACTGCATCCTGACCGGCCATTTCGGCATCGGTTAAAATACGACCGCAGTGTTCGCATACCAGAATCTTTTTACGCATACGAATATCGGCCTGACGCTGAGGCGGAATTTTGGCAAAACAACCACCGCAGGCATCACGCATAATACCGGCTACGGCAATACCGTTTTTTACATTGGTGCGAATTTTATTGTAAGAGAACAACAAACGTTCTTCAATTACCTTCACCGCTTTTTCGCGTTCTTTATTTAGTCCGGCTTCTTCTTTTTCAGTTTCTTCTACAATCACAGCCAGCTCGGCATTTTTATTAGCCAAATCCTGCTTACGTCCGTCTAATTCTACCTTAGCTACTTCAATTGATTTCGATTTTTGATCGATTTCCCAATTGTATTCTTTAATGCGTTTTTCAGCAGCCTGAATCTCGAGGTTTTGCAATTCCATTTCTTTGGTAAGTGCATCGTACTCGCGGTTGTTTTTTACATTCGAAAGCTGAGCATCGTATTTTTTAATCTGGCTTTGAGCCTCTTTAATACGAATTTTATTATCGCTAATCTCCGTCTGATACTCTTTCACCTCATCATTCATTTTCTGCAGACGGGTTTCTAACCGGGCAATTTCATCTTCCAAATCAGAAACTTCCATAGGAAGTTCCCCTCTAACCGACTTTAATTGATTAATGGCTGTATCAATTCGTTGAAGATTGTACAGCGCTTTCAGCTTTTGTTCTACAGTTACTTCCATATATCAGCAATAGTAATTTACAGGATTCGTATTCGTTTCGGAAAAAACGGGTACAAAAGTAGGTATTTTTTTCTGAATAAGTTGAGCCAGAAGTTCTACGGTGTATATTTCACTTTCATAGTGTCCCACATCGGCAATAACTATCTTGTTATCAGCATCAAAGAATTGATGGTATTTAAAGTCGGCTGTAATAAAAAACTGTGCCCCCGCCCCGATGGCCTGAGGGAGTAAAAAACTACCGGCCCCTCCGCACACAGCTACCCGCTTCACTTTCTGCCCGTTTAACGAAGTATGCCGGATGCACGACAGGTTGAGGGTTTTCTTCAGGTGTTTTAAAAACGTACCCTCCTCCATCGCCTCTTCCAGCTCACCCACCATACCTGCCCCCACTACGGGATTGGTATTTTCGAGCGCATAAATATCATAGGCCACTTCTTCGTAAGGATGCGTATCATGAAGTGCCTTCAACACCCGGCTTTGCAGTGGCGAGGGAAAAATAACTTCTATCCTTATTTCCGTTTCGTGGTGCAGTTCGCCTATGGTTCCGACAAATGGTGTACTTCCGGCTCCTGCTCTGAAAGTTCCTGTACCCTGAGTATTAAAACTGCACTGATCGTAATTGCCAATGGCACCTGCCCCGGCATCGCATACAGCCTTACGTACCACTTCGGCCTGCGCTACGGGACAAAAAGTAACTAATTTTTTTAATGTCCCTCCTTTAGGCGCAAGCACCGATAAATTGACCAACCCGATTTTTTCAGCCATTTTACGATTTACTCCTTCATACACATTGTCCAGATTGGTATGTATGGCATAAATGGCTATATCGTTTTTAAGGGCTTTAATCACCGTGCGCTCGATATAGGAATTGCTGCTGAACTTTTTTAACCCCGAAAATACAATGGGATGATGGGCCACAATGAGGTTGCACTTTTTGGCAATAGCTTCATCTACCACCGCCTCGGTCGAGTCGAGAC
>JAIBAK010000031.1 GCA_019695215.1 Bacteroidia bacterium
CGGGTTTGTTCAGGCAACTGTAATAGTTTGAAGATGATAAAAGCCATTGAAGGCGGGTATCGTCATAGTTAAATGTATCAATACCTGCTTTAACCCGGTTTAACAAGTCAGCGGCTTCATCAAATCGTTTTTGAGCAACATACACATTTGCCAGATTAAGCATAGAAAAATGCGCATCGTGTGAATCGTGATTAGGTAACCGGTTAATTTCAATATTGCGTTTAAGAAAAATCTCGGCAGCAGCGGTATCTCCCTTGTGCAAAAATGCCTTACCCATGTTTCCATAAACAACTCCGGTTGCCGGTGTGGTTTCAAATTTTTCCCCATTCGGGAAAACAATTGTTCGTATCCGGTCAAGTGTGAGCCTATAATACTTAAGTGCACTATCGGGCTGATGCAGTTTATCAAAACACAAGCCGATATTACTAAGCAATTCCTGAGAGCGCATAATATACTTAAATTCTTTCCTGCACACCTCAGAAGGGTTGATACATGTTTTAAAGTAACGCATCGATTCACTGTATTGTCCGGCACGATAAAGCGAAATGGCTATGCGATAGGTATAATCACTAAACGCACAACTGTCTACATACTGCATCGTACGTTTTCGAGCGTTATAAAAAAAGTTATATGCCTTTGAATAATTCCCCATCCGGGTATAGCTATCACCGGCTGCGAAAAAGGCCCCTGCGTATTGCGATGGGAACTGTGCAACAGCATCGGCTTTTTCAATAAGACGAATAATGCTGTCGCAATATTGGATTGACTCCTGATAACGTCTTGCATGATAAAGAAAGGTAATGATCCGATCGTACCTAAAGAGTTTTTCTGCTATTCCGGGATATGGAAGACGGTAAAAAAGCGAATCGATATAGTGCAATGCCCTGCGTACTCCTGCTGAATCCTTGGTGAAAGAAATATTGTCATAGTTGAGTTTACGAATAAATGTGCTGTCAACTGGTGCATGCTCAGCGTTATGATCACCTCCCGGATGGCTACAGGTTGTGAAAACCAATAGCATAACACCCAGCAAAATCCAAAAAGATGTTTTTGAATAAAACATATTTATCCCCCCCGTCAAAAATAATGGTATTAATGAGTATAAAAAGCAAAAATTACAGGAAAGTTTATTTAGTTTATAAATCGAATGAAAGCAGAATACCCGCAGCCAAAATAGTGATAAGGCCAAGAATAAAAATCTTGTCGGCAATTCGCTGTAACTGTAACAAATTTTGTTTTCTTATTGACATGTAAGACATAAACATGGAAACAGTAAACAAACCCGAAGAAACACATAGCACATCATCCACCATACTCAGCAATCTGCTATGGCTAACCTGAAAAATGGTGATTACCGTTAGACAAACAGCCAGCAACGCAATTGACCCGTTAAACAAATTACTGTTTACATCAGCCGAACCGGTTTTGTTTTTTTCTGCGCTATTATGCTCCATTGTAATTATACGTTAAGTGTACAAATATATTAAGCGGCTCAAAAAATCAAAATTTAGTTTAGTGTAAATGGATTTAAATTCAATTTCATTTGTACTAAAGCTTACTAAATAATGGTTGTAAGATAAATCTAAGAACAGCGGTAACAACAAAATCAGGCATATTCTTATCTCAACCATACCTGTATTATATTTGCGAACAGATAAATGCAACAACAAACACTTTACACCCCCGGTTTAGTGCTGAGGCCGGTAGAAGAAGGCGACAGACAAAAAGTATTCGAAGGGTTTTCAAATCCGGAGGTAACCCGCTATTTTGATATTACCTATCCCACCTACGAATCTACATCCGTTCAAATGGAATGGTATGCTTCCAACCGCAAAGAGCAATCGGGGTTTGCCTGGGCGGTTTGTGATAAAAGCAGCGGTGAGGTAATGGGTGTTTTCAGTATTTACTTTATAAACAGAAAACATCAGCGGGCCGAATTAGGTTACTGGCTGCTTCCGCCCTATTGGAATAAAGGATTTGCCACCGAGGCGCTCATGGCCATTATCAGCTACGCCAAAAATAAGTTGTACCTGCATCGCCTAAGTGCCGAGATTGAGCCTGCAAACACGGCCAGTAAGAAACTTTTACAAAAACTCGGGTTTAAACGGGACGGTATTTTAAGGGATTACGAAATAAAAAACGGCCAATTTCAGGATCTTGAAATATGGGGGTTGCTTTTAGCCTGAATGAGGCAAAGGACTTTATTCGTTAATTAAAAATCTCAATCAAAATCTCTCAATCAAAAAAATTGGATATCCGCCTAAATAGCCTATCTTTGAATGCCTTTTAATCACTACACGGTCCCAGGTTTATGAAATTAGCCGAGCCCGGAAACAAACAAGCGGGCAATTAAAACATATTTAAATAAAACGATGGCTAAATCAAAAGCAACTTTCAGTAAAAAAGAAAAAGAAAAGAACCGATTACAAAAACGCAAAGAAAAAGAAGAGCGGAAACAAGAGCGGAAAGCCAATGCCGTTAAAGGCCAAAGTTTAGAAGATATGATGGCTTATGTAGATGAAAACGGCAATATATCTGATACTCCCCCTGACCCTAAAAAAATGAAACAGTTCATTCAATCTGAAATGAAGATTGATGTGGAACGCGAAAAACCCGCGGCTCCGGAAGATTTAGTTAAAACCGGAATTGTTACCTTTTTTAACGACACCAAAGCATATGGTTTCATCAAAGAATCAATTACCGGTGACAGCATTTTTGTTCATGCCTCGGGCTTGCTTGAACCTATAAAAAATAATGACAAAGTATCGTTTGAAATTGAAAAGACTTTTAAAGGCGATGGTGCCGTTAAAGTAAAAAAGATCTGATACCATTAGCCTCCATTCCTCTTTTTGGGTCTCTTTTACAATAAATAAGGAAAAGCACCGAAATGAGTTTTTCTAATAACTCAGGTTGTTCACTTGCCCTTAATAAATCTTAGTTTGTTATTCATAAATCAGTATCGAGTGACATCTAACAGGGAAATGAATCACTAAGCCCTGTAAATCAATAAAAAACTAAACGTTTTGATATCCATTCCTTGTGCAAGAGTTGACTTAGGTCAATTTTAACTTTCTGCCTGTAAATTTGTTATTCCCGCAAAATCGGATAACTTTGTTTTCTAATAATCAATCAAAAACCTCTATGAATATGAAAACAATTAAACATCTTGTTGCTTTATCCTTTTTTATTGGTTGTACTAAAATTGCACTTGCCCAATTAAACCCACCGTCAAACCCTCAGTCAAAAAGTTTTTATGTTGACAATTTCCCAAATTTGCTTGGAACTCCTGAAGAAGCGAATTTAATATCTTATTTATCTTGCAATCATTTCGACCACATCATTATCTATGGAGTTGATGAAATAATTAATTCCGGACGATCATGCCAACTTGCGCACTTTATCAGGGATTTTAAAATTACATCCTCATCTTTTAATCCCCCTAATAGTAATGGTCGCGTCACAGCCGTCTTCAGTGGAAACTGGTATAATAACTATTTAGCAATAGTTAATTATAATTCCACCTTCTCATTCACCAGCAATACCCCATTATGCATCTTTAATTTCTCCGCACCAACTTTTCATGAAATTGATGGATTCCAGTTCGAGAATGAATTTTGGAATGCTGGACCCAATACCCAACCTTATAACGATATGATGACGGATCTGGCAGCTATGCAAAACCATCGCGCAAGCCCTGTTCTCAACCCAAACAATATTTATCTCGATTTTGAAATTTACCTGGCCCGTTTTAATTACAGCTACGGAAATCCTGGTGTCTTACCTTCGCCCATCCCGGTGAGTCAGCAGGCACAAGAAATTGCTGATAATTTTGATCGCATCCTGTTTGCCGATTATATGCCGGACCCCAACGACATTCTTGACCATTCGCAGACCACCATCCAATTGCTGCTCGATAATACTACAAAACCCTCCGTGAAAATTTCCATATTGTATTCCAATCTTTGCAACGCATCGGGCCCCTGGTTGCGCAGCAATGGCTGGGATTACGATTTGTTTCACAGCAATTATTTCACCACCCCGCTGGCCACCTATATCAATCCCAATCCCGGAAGCTGCCCCCCTAATTATTTTTACGGATGCAATCAGCATAAACTGATATTGCTTGACCCCACCTGGTTCTCTTATTCCTTTATTTATTATTATCCTGATTGTGATCCTAACTTGCCAAAAACTGCTGATAAAACGTCCAATCCTGCAAAGTTGTTCAAGGACGCAATTACTCCAACAATTGGTGGATGTATGTTATCCGGAAATATTGTTCCTCCTATGCATGGTTCATTTGTCACCCTTTGCGATGCACAAAATCAGTCTTCCAATCATAAAATTTATCGGCTTACAGACCCGACAGAAAGCTATACATTTGAAGCCTGGATTAAAACCCCGGATATGTTAACTCCATCTCAATTCTTTCCTAACCAGATTTTTTATAATGGAATTTTCTCCAATTATTCCTTTAATACCAACTTTAATCCACCACTTGATCCATCTAATAATCCGCAAATTTTCATAAACACAGTAGACCCCAATTCAATTAATGGCTTTACTATTTTCCTTACTAACAATAATCACCTTGCCATTGCATCCCCTAACTTTAAAACGACAACAGGAAGTTATTATAACTGGGCTCCTGCCCCCGGTAATGCATGGCTAGGCATACAAACAAGTGAAGTTTTCATATCTGACGATAACATAGAAATTCCGCAAAATACTTGTACCCGTATTACTGTTAAAGTTGAGTATCTATCAGCTACAGAACAACAGCAAATAACTTTTTACATAAACGGTGTTTATTCTTCCCAGAAGTTGGTGTCAATCAGAAAAATTTTAGGTTCGATAGGAACGGACCACCAATGTACTGTTGGTGGATGGGCTCATGCAGTGGTTGGTTATTTAAATCTAAATTACGGCCTTGCGGTTCAAAATCCTGTTTTACCCAATGGAGAACTCGAACATAATACCTACTTTAAAGGATTGATAGATGATGTTCGCCTTTGGGATCATCCCCTGGAATCAAACCGGATTACTACAATCCCTTACCTGAATGCATACGCTGACAAACAAGATGTGATGCTATGGCATGGTACCAGCGGACTCATATCGAACTGGCGTTTCGATGAGCGTTTTTACAATCAGACTGTGCAGGACAACTCGGATAACCACTATGATGGATACCTGGGCAGCACCATGTTTTATGATCAGTTTGACCCATTAGGAGTGGTAAGTTGTTACGCTTATGCCACACAGGTCTCAAGCTATCATGACGGGGATAAGAAATTCCTGAGCCTATCCGCCAATAATCAACTCAACCTGGGCACTGGGGAATTTTTTATGGAAGCCTGGCTGAACCCGGATGATCTATGGTTATCTGAAGAGGTAATCCTTTCCAACCGAGATGCCAGCGGCAGCAATGGTTGTATATGGGGAATTGATGCCAACGGATATATGTTTTTCCAGTTTGGCAACAGCGGTACCAACAGGATCAATACCGACCCGAACAACAGTAGCAACATTGGCATGCAGTTTTTCCGGTATGATGGGAACGGTTACAACCAGCCCGTTTCCTTTGCCGACATCAGCACCTTGATCAAACTCAACGACTGTCGCCATGCTGGTATTGAAAGAGTGATTGACAATATTACAGGGCAAACCTACATGCGCTTTTATTTGGACGATATGCGAAGCAGTGATTACCTGCTGAGCAACCCAAATTTTTCATACATAAATAGCAACATCACCCCATCGGGTGCAGGTAATTTTATTTATGGGTGGGATGCCACCTCACAATCTACAAACACTCCCTCACTTTCTTTTAGCGGTATGATTGATGATGCCCGCATTTTTAACATTTCTGATTTAAGCAGGTATTATTATTATCAGGGTATCTACACTCCTCAATATACAGGATACGTAGAAAACGAAGGATACTTTATGCGCAGGGAAAAACGCATCATGGATCATGTGAATGGAGGAAGCAGTATCGTGGATTTTGATTTTGAAGATTACAAAAAGGATTACTGGCCCAACGTAAACGGTACGCTCGGCAACCAGATTATGCAAAACCGGGCCTGGTATGCAGCCAGCCAGCGTCCTGCTTCAGCTATTTTGGGATACAACCAGAATTTTGAGAACGATTTTGATCCCTACATGGTACCCAGTTGTTCCGATGTCCCCTCCAGCATTCCTGAAATACTGGAGCCAGATAAGACCAATGGCCATAAACCGTTCTCGAAAAAAAATATTCTGTTTCCAGATTTATCTGCGTACCCAAATCCTTTTGTCAATCATATTTTCATTAATGCTAATCAGCCAATAAAAGAAGTTTCTGTCTGTAATATTTTGGGTGAACTTATTTATAAAGACTTGTCAGGACGAACAGATATTGAGACAGGTACTTGGCACGAAGGTGCTTATTTCATAACTATTACAACCCTTTCAGGAATGAAAATTACACTGTTGATGATTAAGGCATAGAACTAACACAAATATCAATGAATTGATTAACAGTAAATTAAATATTTGACCTTATCTCAAAACACATTCTTAAGCGAATCAACTTGAACTTTCGTCCGCAAATTTGTAGTTACGACATTTTCTTATAACTTTGTTTATTCTAAACAACCATATAACCATGCAGTATATAAAGAAAATTATACTGATTAGCCTAATCTATGTTTGGTTGCCGCAAAGTCTTTTTGCACAAAATGTTTATGTAACCGCCACATCAGGCACCGCTACCGGAAGCTACGCGAATTTAACGCTGGCTTTTAATGCCATAAACAGTGGTACTCATAAAGGTACAATTGCAGTGCGTATTGATGGCGATTATGCAGCAGGCGCCACCGCTTCTATTAATGCCAGCGGAGTAGGATCATCTTCCTATACTAGTATTTATATTTATCCAAACGGCACCCGAATAATTACAGGAAATTTTAACGGACCTGTGATTACATTAAACGGTGCCGACAATGTGGTGATTAACGGCATAAACAACGGCAGCAACTCGCTCACCATTCGAAATGATTATACCGCAGCTCAGGCATTCGCAATTTTGTTTCAAAACGGAGCATCCAACAATTCGGTGAGAAACTGTAATTTATTAGCTTCTCCGGTTAATACATATGGAATTGTTCATTTTTCTACCACCGACTATAACGATAATGACTCTATCTCCAATTGTAATATCGGACCAAGTCCTGCAGGAGGTTATCCACTGGTTTCTATTTATGGCCAAGCTTCGGGAACCATTAATTATGCTTCGGACAATGTAGTTATCTACAACAACAATATTTATGATTACCGGCACAGTACCAGTAATTCAAATTCATACGGAATATACATAGGTACGAGCCAGAATAACTGGAAAATTTACGGCAACCGCTTTTACCAAACAACTACCATTACTTATGCTCAGGGGAATCTCAATTATGGGATATACGTGAGCAATACTGTAGGAACAGTTGATATCAGAAATAATACCATTGGCTACAGCACTTCCATTGGTACAGGAACTTATACCATCACAGCTGCCTCTGCCTCGGCCGGACCGGGACTATATCCTATTTATATTGCTAATGCTTCCCCGTCTGCGCAAAGCTACATTGAAGGAAATACCATCAAAGAAATTTATGTTAAAAGTTATGTAAACGGAAACATTTTTCAGGGTATTGTAGTTGGTAACGGAATGGTGGATATTGGAACTGTTAGCGGAAATACCATTGGAAATTCAACCGGTACAGGTTCTATTTTACTTGAATGTATGTATCCCGGGGGCACTACTCAGGCTATTGGAATTTATGTAACCACCTCCTACGTTACTTCTATTCAAAATAATTCCATTGGAAGTGTAACCATGAAATACCTTGGATCTACAACTATTTCATGTGTTATGAATTTTTATGCCATTCTTCAGTCAAGCGGAGGAAGCACTACTTATGCAAATAATACTGTGGGAAGCAGTGCCCAGGCAAATAGCATTTATATAGGATATGAAACGGGTTACTGCACTTCCATTATTCCGGTGTTCAGAGGGGTTTATGCATACAATAACACCAATCCTACCTTAACCGGAAATATTGTTGCCAACATTCAAACGGCCGGAACCGGAGCCAGCGGTTCTTGTTATCCGATATATGTGCAAATTGCTTCTTCGTATTCATATGCCAACAACAATATTGTTAAATTTATTGCTTGCAATTCAGCATGCATCGGGATTTATATGGAGCAATGTGTTGCCAATGAAGTAAACAATAATCAGATTTTTAACATTACAGCCGGAAATTCCCTCTTTGGAATTTACAGTAACCTGAATGGTAATTCGGGAAGAGTAAGTTCTTCCGTAACCAATAATAGCATTTACAATATTGTCGGAACTTCTGTGGTTGGAATTTATGAGTTATCAAGCAACGATGTTACCATAAGCGGTAACTCGCTGTATTCGGTTACTGCTTCAAATACCTTTTCAGGTTTGCTGGCTAATTCGTGTAATGCCACTACCATTAACACTAATTCTATTTACAGCATAACAGCAACTGCAACCATGTATGCTATTTACACAACAGCATGCGCAGGAGCTACCATTAGCGACAACAATATTTACAGTCTCAATCCGGCTTCCACATTTGTAGGTATATACGACAACAGCAATACTGGCGGGGTTGCCATTTCTAATAACATTGTAAACAACGTGACCGCCTCCACCACTTCCAACACTACCAATTATGGGATTTTTTCTACTAACAGCGGCAGTTCACTTCGCGCCATTTCGGGAAATACTATTTCTAATATCACCGTTAACTCCAGTAATGCAGGAACCACTGTTCCCGTTTCATTAATTGGCATTTACATGTACACTGTTTCAACAGGTAATACCATTTATTCCAATAATATTACCGGTTTAAGTAATTCAAACACCTCTACCGCTAATTATGTGGAAGGAATTAGCCTGTACAGCGGCACCTCAGCCACCAATGGAGCCGATATTTTCCTTAATAAAATCACAAATATTTCGAGCAGTTCTGCTTCTGGAGTTTCAAAAGGCATTTATATTTACGTGGGGACTTCAAACATTCACAATAACTATATATGCATTAACAATAGTGCTTCTTATTCAGTGTATGGCATTCACACGTATTATGCTGCCTATACGGGTCAGTACAATAATATTTACTACAACACCGTCTACATCGAAGGCAGTAATTCAAGTGCGGGTGAATCGGTTTGCCTATTGAGAAGTTATAGCGTAGCAACGGTGTACAACAATATCTTTTACAATAAGAGAACCAGTAGTGGTAATAATTACGCCATTTCAAATCCAACCTATTCTAACTACAGCAACTTTAATCTGAATTACAATTTGCTTTGTGTAAACGATCTGGCCAAGGTGTGTAAACTGTTGGGGACCATACAAAGCTGGGCCACTTATATTGGGGCTAATACCACTGACAAATGGAGTTGGGGCATTACTACAGCCAATCTCCCTGCAGCAAATTTATTTAACAATGCCGGTTCGGGCGATTTAACTATTAAAACAGGTAATAGTGCCTGTTGGTATGTAAATGGAAAAGGAATGCCCATAAGCGGGTATGATATGGACTGGGCCAATGCATCAGGCACACGTTCCACATCGGTTGCAACCGGAGCCACTGATATCGGAGCAGATGAATTTACCCCATCATCAACCCCAATTGCCGCCACACATAGCGGCACACTAACAGCGGGAAGTACTTCAACCTATACACTTGCCGGAAGAACCATTGCACAAATTATATGGCAGACCGGAGTTGCCCCCCCTTCTTCAGCGCCTACAGTTTTATACTATACCGGCACCGCCCCAACAGCTCCTATTGCAAGTACACTTTATTTTAATTGTTACTGGGATATCAGCGTATCTCCCTCTACCGGATACAGCTACGTGCTGAAACTTTTTTATAGCGATAACGAGATTGGTACGCTAAGTTCAAATCCCAACCTGCGTTTGGCCAAAAACCACACAGGCACCACAACCGGCTGGGCTTGCCAATGCTCGTCAAGCGGTGCAGGTTCTACTACAGTTGATGCTGTCAACAGAACGATTACGAATGTAACTCCGTTCACTTCGTTCTCTATTTTCACCGGTACCGATGTTACTAATCCGTTGCCAGTTGAATTTGTTTCGCTCGATGCTGAAAAAGCCGGAGATGCCGTGCACGTTACCTGGGTTACCGCATCTGAAGTGAATGCTTCTCATTTTATAGTAGAGCGTTCTTACGATGGAATAAACTTTACCGCTGCCGGAACAAAAGAAGCAGCCGGAACAAGCAATCTCATGCACACCTACCACTTTTATGATCACAATGCCGATTTACAGGCTGCCATTATATTTTACCGCCTGAAACAAGTGGACTTAAACGGTACGTTTACTTACACCCCAATGACAGCCGTGAAAAGCAGTTTGCAGCAAACCGGTTCCGTAGTTACCATGCAGCCTAATCCGTTTAACAGCCAAACACAAATTACATTCAATTTACAGCAAGACGAAAAAGTTGCTGTTGATGTGTATGATTTAACCGGAAGGCTGATTTGGAGTAAAGAAACAGATTTGGAGAAAGGCGAGCAACTGATGCAGATTCCCGAATCCAATAACTGGAACAAGGGAACTTATATTCTTGTAATAAAAGGTACATCTGTTAACTACTCGCAAAAACTGATTAAGTTTTAACACCCGCCCTCCTGTATTTGTGGCTATACAAAAGCCTTCTATCATAAAAAGTAGAAGGCTTTTACTTTTCTATCCGTCATTAATGCGTATTTTGCGCATCTCATGACCGACAAAACATTTTCAACCCGCGACATAGCCGATTATTACGACCAGACGGAAATACACTATCGCAGAGGATGGAACCTGAGCGAAAGTCTTGCTTTGCATTATGGCTACTGGGATCACTCCACTAAACGTCTGCCTGATGCTTTAAAACGCATGAACGAGCGGATGGCGGAATTGGCGGAGATAAAAAAAACCGATTACGTACTTGATGCCGGATGTGGGGTTGGAGGTTCTTCGGTTTATCTGGCTAAACATATAGGATGCCGTGCAAAAGGAATAACCTTAAGTGCAAAACAGGTTCAAAGTGCAACCGCCAATGCCGCAAAACATGGGGTGAGTAATCTGGCATCGTTTGAGGAAAAAGATTATAACCACACCGGATATGCCAGCGAAACTTTTGACATTGTGTGGGCATTAGAAAGTTCAGGTACCGCCACTGATAAAACACGTTTTATTAATGAAGCATACCGGATGATGAAAAAAGGAGG
The DNA here is from genome assembly GCA_019695215.1 of Bacteroidia bacterium. Taxonomy (GTDB): domain Bacteria; phylum Bacteroidota; class Bacteroidia; order UKL13-3; family UKL13-3; genus JAGPCK01. The sequence continues at coordinate 11,311 of JAIBAK010000031.1, forward strand.
ACGTTTAGTGATTGGTGACGTGTACAGAGGGAAAAACGATATGAGCAAAAGCGAAAACCGAATGTTGCTGAAAGTACTCAACGGGTGGGCCATGAGTGATGTCCCCACGCCCGAAGAGTTTAAAAAGATGCTTGAGCAGGGAGGTTTTAGTGATGTACAGCTGCATTGCATCACTCCAAATATTATGCGTTCTGCGGTGCGTATTTTCTGGGGATCAATAAGCATGTTTTTTATTGCCAATGCTTACAAACTATACAACCCCAAAGTACGCTACTTTGCCCACAACCATTACAAAGCTTTATTCTGGCAATACATTGCACTCAAAAAAGGGCTGTGGAATTATTACCTCATTACAGCCGTTAAAAGCTAAGGAAGAATTTCCGGAGTTGACAACCACATGAAACGTGTTTACATATGGATTATTTGCTTGCTGCGGACAGGTATTGTTTTCGCTGAAAATTCAGACTCCACAGCTTTTTTTTCCGGAAGTATTAAACCAACCATAATCACCTCCCACCCGCTGGGACTTTTGTTTACCCGCATTGATCATCCGTTTCAGAATAGGCCTCCGCTTTCTCTCACTTTTCAGTTTGATATGGGTGCCGGAAACGTATGGCTTTCTCCCACCACCAGTTATTTCCCTAAAGACCCTGCCTCATTAACGCACCTGCTAAGTGTGCCCTGGCATAAACGTGACTCGGTGTACGACCTGCTGCCGCGCAACCACGACTCTTCGCTTTTTGAAGCAGACGGAGTAATAAGACCTTTATTTTTTAAAGCATCATTTCCATTAAGCAAACGGTTTAGTGCATCGGTACAGGTAAGGAGTTTTTTACTTACAAATGGTAAACCTCCCTATTCATTGCTCACCAGCGATGCATTTATTGAAGAATTTCACCGCTCGGTGGCGGGAGGAAATAATCCCTTTGCCCGAAATCAGTACGGTTACAATAAAGCCGGCATCTATTATCAGGACAAAAACGGAAATCATATAAGGTTTCATAAAAACCAGTTTGTGCTGGCAGGTATTCAATCCGAACTTTTTTATTACCCCGAAATAAACTGGCTCCAAAAACACCGTTGTTCTTTTACCACCGCCTTGCATACCGGAATAAATACCACTCCCCTCATGCCACTGCTTGATTTAGGACTTTCGGCCACCATTCAAAAACAAAGTAACCCCGGTAAAAAAAACGTTTGCATAGCGAGCTTAGGCGGAAGTTTTATCACACATGGCATTATTCACCGTAAACAGGAACTTGCGTTCAGCAACCGAAGCACCATTCCTTCGTTTGAATCGCAGGTGGAGTGGCGAAGAAAAAAAAGCAATGGCAAACAAAACAGTTTGTCGCTGAATTTTTATTTCCAGAGTGCCATGAATAAACCAAAAGACTTTGATAAACTGGTATTGCATGGAACCCGATACACCACACACTGGCATATGGGGGTAACGCATATGTACCGCTCCACCCAAAACTGGACATTAACCTACGCATGGATCAGAAAATACATTCTATGCATTTACGTAAAGGAAGATTTTAAAGTAGATAATGCACCTGATTTGCAAACCGGATTTTCAGTGATGATGCCGCTCACCGTAATTTCCAAAAAATAATTTACCAGATACTTTTTCTATTATGAAACCGGGGCATTGCAAATGCTGCATTGAGCAGGATCCTGATGTTCGCCAGCCAATTTCCCCTGTTTGTCAATAGTGAAGTGACAACAGGCTACAAACATGTTCCTGATCATTTCGCGGCCACGCTGCACCCGCGTTTTTACAGCCGATAAACTAACTCCCTCCTCCGCGGCAATCACCTGGTGTTTTATTCCTTCAAACTCCGTTTTGCGCAATGTGGAGCGGTATGGTTCAGGAAGGCGCTCGATAAATGGATGAATACAATTACGCATATCAGCCTTAGTTTCCTCTCCGGCTATTTCAAAATCTTCAGGTAAGGAGGTTTCCCCTTCTGTTTTATTTTTCCTGAAGTAATCCATCAGCACGTGATGAGCAATGGTATAAACCCAGGAACGCAGGTTCTTGCTGCTATGTAAGGTGGCGCTCTTCTGGTGAATACGTATAAATACTTCCTGCAGCAAATCATCGGCAGCAAAAGAATTATTGGTCTTTTTTACCAGATATCCTCTGAGGGGAGCAGAAAATTTTTCCCAGATAGAAGAAGTCAGTTCCGTGTTCATTTCACAAAATTATTAAAAACATTGGTTCATGATTGAATGCTGAAAAGAATTCCCGCAGAATTCGCAGATTACACAGATTACTTTCTGCGGCTTTCGCGAATTCTGCGGGAAACCACCTGTTGTTAGCTGCAGGTGCAATTAGTGCAGGTACAGCCCGACCCGTCTTTACAGGTACAGGTACAAGTGCAATTGGTACATTGGCAGTTGCTGCCACAGGTACAGGTGTTTTTTACTTCGTTGCTCATATTTTTATTTTTTAAATGCACTCCTAAGACGTGAGGTTGGCTAAAAAGTCGCAGAAAAAAATTGCCTATTTTTTTATAAAAGGTAAACTAAGTGTTTCATCCCTGCTTTCCAGCTTTATAAAATACATTCCGGGAGTTAAGTTTCCTGTCTCCACAGCATGTATGCCCGGAAGAGCATCCTGTTCCAGTATCAGTTTTCCCTGCGCAGTATATAAAAATAATCTCAGGGCTCCCGCATGCTCATCCACACTTAGATTGACTTGGTCCGATGCCGGATTTGGATATAAAGAAACATTTAACTGATGTATGTTTTCAGTTGCAAGAGGGGCGGCAATTTGAAGCATATCAATATTTGTATAAACAACGTGATCTGACCCAATATATTCCCGATATTCGGCAACAGGCCAAGCGGTACCGGGTTTATACCAGTAATAGCGCGTATAATAACTGGTGTCATTAAACGACTGCCTTATTTGACGTATTGTGTGCTTGAGCCGGTAAACTCCGTTAAGGGTAATGTAAGGTAACTTTAGGGTTCCACTGCCATCAAATTTCAGGGAAGTTTCACATTGGTAATAATAAGAAGCCGAAAAGGCAGTGGAAGAATAAAAAGCCGAATCACTCAGCGAGTCCTTAAAGGCCAAAGGAAGGTGCATGGTGAGATCGGCATCCGGATAACGGATAAACAATACCGATTGATTTTCTCCTTGTTTAAACAGGTAGCTGGCACTGTCCTTCATAAAAACATAATTCAGTAAAGTTGAGTCGGATTGGTACCAGCGTATGGCATATGACGGGCTATTAAACTGTGAAGCTCCCGGTGCTGAAGAAGCAACAATTACCTCATAGTTTAAATCATACCCTTCATCAAAAACGGCTGCGCTTAAATCCCAAACCTGCCCCACTCCATCGTTACCGGGTGAAAGTGCTGATTGATTTTGAGCCCTGTGCATCACAAATTTTTGCCCTATTTGTGGTTTTACATCTGTGATGCTCATGGTTTGTGCTTTCAATAAGCTAACAGCACTGAAAAGTAAAAAACTCATTACAATTTTTTTCATACTGATATATTTTTATCACACATAGTCCAATAATCAGAAAGGCTGGTTGCTTAGTATTTTTAGAATCAAGTGTTTGTTCATAAAGTTTTAGTCAAACACTCCCCCTCCTCATTTAACCAGGAACCATTGTTGGTAAAATTGATTAGAAAACCCCAACTTTGAACCCTTTAACAAGGATGTATGCAACAACAATTGATAGAATGTGTTCCCAATTTTAGCGAAGGGAACGATATGGGCATTATTAAACAAATTACCAATGCCATTGAAAGTACTGAAGGAGTAAAATTACTTGACATAGATCCGGGTAAAGCCACCAACCGTACAGTGGTAACCTTTGTAGGCACACCTGAGGCAGTGGTGGAAGCTGCTTTCAGAGGGATTCAAAAGGCAGCCGAACTCATTGATATGAGCAAACACAAAGGCGAACATCCGCGCATGGGTGCTACCGATGTGTGTCCTTTTATTCCCGTATCCGGTATTACCATGGAAGAAACAGCAGCCTATGCCCAAAAACTGGCTGAACGGGTTGGCACCGAACTGCACATTCCTGTTTATTTGTATGAATACGCACAAAGCAATGCAGAAAGAAAAAATCTTTCCATTATTCGGGCAGGAGAATATGAGGGGTTCTTCAAAAAAATAAAAGAACCGCAGTGGAAACCTGATTTTGGCCCTGTGGAGTTCCCTGCAAAAAGCGGAGCCACTGTAATAGGTGCCCGAAACTTTTTAATTGCGTACAATATTAATCTCAACACCAAATCAACCCGACTCGCCAACAGCATTGCCTTTGATGTGCGCGAAGCCGGAAGGGTAAAACGCGAAGGCCATCCCATCACCGGTAAAATAGTGAACGATGCCAATGGTGAACCTGTACGCATTCCCGGAACATTGAAAGAGTGTAAAGCCATTGGCTGGTATATTGAAGAATATAAAGTAGCGCAGATTTCAATGAACCTGACCAATTATAAAGTAACTCCTGTACATGTGGCCTTTGACGAAGTAGTAAAAAGTGCCACCACGCGTGGGGTGCGTGTAACGGGTTCGGAACTGGTAGGGCTCATACCACTGGAAGCCATGCTGGAAGCAGGTCGTTATTTTCTTACCAAACAAAAACAATCACTGGGAGTACCCGATGAAGAACTCATTCATATTGCTGTTAAATCACTGGGGCTCGATGAACTGGCCCCTTTTGACCCCGATAAAAAAATTATAGAATACCAATTGCGCAATCTGGAAAACGAAAAATTAGTGCGCATGAACCTGAGAACTTTTGCCAATGAAACAGCGGCCGATTCTCCGGCCCCGGGTGGAGGTTCCATCTCGGCCTATGCCGGAGCATTGGGAGCTGCATTAGGCACTATGGTAGCCAACCTTTCGGCCGGCAAACGCGGATGGGAAGATAAAACCACCTACTTCAGTGAATGGGCCGTAAAAGGACAACAACTGAAAGAACGTTTACTTTTTCTGGTGGATGAAGACACGCGTGCATTCAATAAAATTATGCTGGCTTTTGCCCTGCCAAAAACAACTGATGAAGAAAAAAAGTTACGTACCCAGACCATACAGGATGCCACTAAATATGCTGTTCAGATTCCGTTTCAGGTAATGCAGGCCGCAGCCGAAGCCCTGCCCCTTTGCGAAGCGATGGTGAAAGAAGGCAATCCAAACTCCATAAGCGATGGAGCCGTGGGTGCCCTGTGTCTGCGCACCGCTATTGAAGGCGCCTACCTCAACGTACGCATCAATGCAAAGGATTTGAAGGATAGAGCATTTGCAGATAAATATTTAGATGAAGCGAAAAGTATTTTTGAATCAGCAAACAGTACAGTTAATAGATTGATGAAAAAAGTGGGAGAAAGCATTTAGACTCTCTTCATCCCTTCAAACACGCCCATTCCGTACAAAGCAAAATCATATTTCACGGGGTCGTTGTTATCCATGGCCCGCAGGTTATCGGTAAGTTCACATACCGCTTTCCAGTCATCGTAGCTACGCGTGAGCAATCCCAGGTTACGTGCAGTGCGACCCGAATGCAAATCGAGCGGGCATTGCAGTTGTGCCGGTTTTATTTTTTTCCAGATACCGAAATCAACACCGCGATTGTCGCTGCGAACCATCCACCGCAGGTACATACACAGCCGTTTGCAGGCCGAATGTTGAGCAGGTGATGCCACATGTTTTTTGGTACGTGCAGGGAAATCGGAGAGCGAAAAAAACAACTCTCTGAAATGATTCAACCCGCCTTCAATAGTGGTGTCTACCTTTTTTATTCCTGCAGCAAATGCCCATTCAAGTGAAGCATGTTGCCTGTAGTGCCATTGCAGAAAATGTAAAAAATACAATAAATCCGTATCATTAAAAGTGCGATGCACAAAACCTTCAAACCGTTTCAAATCTTTGGGCTGATGGTTGAGCATAAAATCATGCGGAGCATGGTCCATCCAATTTATAAGTTTGCGGCAATTTTTCAGAATAGTTACCCGTTGTCCCCAGGCAAGTGTAGCTGCCAGCAATCCGGTTATTTCAATATCCTGCTTTTTGGTAAATAAATGCGGAATGGAAACAGGATCGGTTTCGATAAACAACTGCGCGTTGTAGGCCTCTACTTTTGCATCGAGCAGTTTTTTTAGTGACTCCTTTTTCATCGGTGCTGAAAAGGAGTGTGAGCTACATGTAGTTTTATTGCGCGTAAAGAATAGATAACCGATACCACAAGCGATACCATGGCACCTCCTGCAAGCTTGGGATAACTGCGCTGCAAAATGAAAAAATCGTAACTGCCGTGCATAATCATGGCGACCAGGAGCGCTGCCGTTAAATGCAAAACAGGGAATTTACTTTTAAAACGAGCTACTCCCGTGTAGTATCCCATGGCAATGGCAAAAGTAGCATGGGCAGGTACCGCAGTAAAAGCCCTTGCCAGTGCGATATTATGCGGATCGCCTTTGCTGTACACGTACACGTAAAGAATGTTCTCGAGCGTGGCAAAACCCATTGATATCATGACCGAATAGGTAATACCGTCATACGGCTCATCAAACACTTTATCGCGATAAAAATATTTTCGCAAAAAGAAAAATTTACTGAACTCCTCACTCAATCCCACTCCTATAAACGCATAGATAACCGTGCGGGTAAAATCGGGGCTGGCCTTTACTCCTATTTTCCGAAACAACAACTCAAAGGCAATAGCCGGCACCACACTTACACAGCCCAGAAAAAATGCTTTGAGTAATTTGTGCAACGGTTCGCGCATCAGTTTGCCGCGCCAGTACACATAAATTGCTATGCTTATGGCCGGACCAATAGTGAGTGCTAAAAGTTGATAATCCATCCAACTACAAGTATATAAAATTTTAAAGAACGAATACCTAAGAAGTTCTGCTTTAACTCAACACCCGCTTTAAATCGTCCATCAAATCTTCAATATCTTCTACACCCACACTTAAACGCAGTAAATTATCTACCACCCCTGCTTTCTCCCGTTCGTCTTTGGGAATAGATGCGTGGGTCATAGTAGCCGGATGATTAATGAGAGACTCAACACCACCCAGACTTTCGGCCAGTGAAAAAACCTTAAACGAAGAAGCAATACGAAAAGTTTCATTCAAATCGGCTCCCTTTAATACAATGGATATCATGCCGCCAAAATCGCGCATCTGTTTTTGGGCAATGGCGTGGTTTGGATGATCGGTAAAACCGGGCCAGTACACTTTTTCAATTTTTGGGTGCTGACGCAAAAATTCAGCTATCACTCTGCCATTTTCACAATGTGCTTTCATACGCAGGTGAAGTGTTTTAATACCGCGTAACACCAAAAAACTATCCTGCGGGCCGGGAGTGGCTCCGCAACTGTTATGGATAAATGCTAATTGCTCGTGCAGTTTATCGTCATTTGTTATCAGTGCGCCCATTACCACATCGCTGTGTCCGCCCAGGTATTTGGTTACACTGTGCATCACAATATCGGCACCCAAATCAAGCGGATTTTGCAAATAGGGAGAAGCAAAAGTATTGTCAACGGCTAATATTAAATTATTCTTTTTAGCAATGGCAGCACAAGCGCTGATGTCAACAATTTGCATGGTAGGATTGGTTGGTGTTTCAATCCAGATGAGTTTGGTATTTGCATTTAAATAATTGCTGATATTTTGGGCATCGGTTAAATCAATAAAATGAAATTTGATTCCGTATTTGGCAAATACTTTGGTAAACATTCGGTACGTTCCGCCATACAAATCATTTCCGGTTATGACTTCATCACCGGGTTGTAATAATTTTATAACTGCATCGGTGGCACCCATTCCGCTTGAAAAACACAACCCGTGCTTCCCGTTTTCTAATGCAGCAATACATTGCTCCAGCGCATTGCGCGTAGGATTTTTACCACGTGCATAAGCATAGCCTTTGTGTTTACCCGGGCTTTCCTGCCAATAGGTAGAAGTTTGGTAAATAGGAGTCATAATGGCACCCGTGGTAGGGTCGGGTTCCTGTCCGGCATGAATGGCTTTTGTTCCGAATTTCATATAATAAAATTTGATGCGAAGGTAAGTTCAACCTGCGAAACGGCAAGCCCAAATAACTAAAAAAAGTACGGTGATTCGGCTATCAGGCAAATCCAAGCCTTGCCTCCAGTTCGGGGCTCAGTTTTGGAAGTTTTCTGCGCTCAATTAAAAACGTAGTGAGCCTTGCAATGTCTTTAAAAATATAATGTTTATCCAAAGCCCCTTTCAGGTAATCTTTGCCACTGCTTCCTCCGGTTCCCACACGGGTTCCAATCATGCGATGCACCATATTTACATGCCTGAAACGCCATGCCGAAAGCAGGTTGTCAATCTCCAACAGCAACTCAAGAAGTTTGTAAGGCAATTGCAGCATTGGGTAACCGCGATACAACATGATAAACAAGGCGGCCCGGTTTGATTCGGCACTAAAAGCACTGCCGCTATCTCCTTTTAAAAACAAACTGTCAAACTCGGTTAGGTTTTGCTTTTCACCCTCTATCAAACTTTGCGAATAGATATTGCGGTAATCATCCCAAAACGCGTGGTGCAAAATTCCTCCGTCCGTATGCTTCTCGTAATTTTTCCAGAAATCCTGATTATTGAAAAAAGGTGTACGCTTAAGCCAGGCATCAACCAACTCGAGCAGGGTGAGTTGCTGCTCTACCTGCTTAATCATTTTTATTTGTTCCTCGCGCAGTTGCGAGGTATAGTATGCCTGCCCGTGCCGATGTTCATATTTTAATCCCAGTTTAGCTTCGGTAATTTTAAACTGCCAGCTTTGAAAGCCCGATGCAGGACGAAGCATGTCGCGGAAATCAAGAAAATCCATTGGAGTCATGGTTTCCAGCACGTCCACTTTATTCACCAGCATACGCAAAATAACAGTAATGCGGTTTAAGCGGTGTACCACTGTTTGCAATTGCGGACTATTGTCATTTACCTGCGGCATGTACAGAATTTCGGCTATTGAATCAATTTCGTGCAGAATCTGCTTAAACCACAATTCATAACTCTGATGAATGATTATGAACAACATTTCATCATGGGCCGGCATCCCGTTTTTAACACTTTCGGGATCCTGGGCCTCCAATATTTTTTCGAGTTGCAGATAATCGCTATAATTTACTTGTTTGCTCATACTAACAATTTTATAAGGTCGCCAAAATACGGGTTTTATTTTTAATCAAAACATGACCCGTGTCAAAGTTTTTTATTTTTTCATCATCACAGCAAATAGTTCATTCCCCGCCCTTTTTGTTATGGAATTATAACATGGAGTAAAATGTTTAAAAGTAAAATAGGGCTCAAAATAAGTTTGATACTCGCTGGCACTTCCTCCAAATGGCGGACCATCGTTCTCAAAATCACAGTTAAAAAGTACTCCGGCCAACTTGCCACCGGGCGCAAGCAACTCATTCATATGTGTGGCATACGCAATACGTAAAGCAGGATTAAGAGCACAAAAAAAAGTTTGTTCCAGTATTAAATCATACTGCCCGTGATGGGAGAAAAAATCAGCACATACTACGTTTAATCCTTTATCGCCTAACCGTTGTTCCAGTTCGGCACATAGCACAGGGGAAATATCAATGCAGGTTACGTTTGTAAAACCCTTTTGAAGCAGGTAAGCCGCTTCGTAGGCATTGCCGCAACCCGGTATCATTATGCGAAGATTTTTATTCTCCAGCTGGTCAATGTAATTTTTGAGAGGAGTTGAAACCTCACCCACATCCCATCCGGTTTGCTGTTCAATATACCTGTTGTTCCAGTAATCACCGCTTAATTTTATAGTCATTATTTAAAATTTTATCATTAAAGCCACATTCAGTCTGCGACTGGTTAAATAATTAGGAACCGCATAATAGGTATTGGTAATATCCTTAATCCATAAATAAGAAATGGTATTGTTTATCTGAAGCAGATTAAACACCTCTAAGCTGATCCATGCTGAATGAAACAATTTTGACAATCCTTTGCGATCGGTTTCATTCATTTTTTCATCAATAATCATTTTAGAAAAACCTATATCCACTCTTCGGTAAGGAGGCACCCGCTGCCTGTTGTTATAAATATGTTTATTGGGTGGACCAAAAGGAAGGCCTGTACCAAAAACGCCCATCAAATGCATTTTATACTTTGGATTTTTACGCAACTCATCCTGAAAAAACACACTGAAGTTTACCCGCTGATCAGTAGGCCGCGGAATATTTCCGGGATATTTAACCGAACCATCGGAACGCACGATGGAGTCGTTAGAAATATTTTCAGCTACCTTCATTACCGACATACTCGCCCACGATTCGGTGCCTTTTATAAATTCTCCGTTTACTCTAAGGTCAATTCCCGTTGCATACCCTTTTGAATTATTTGTGGCATAATAACGTATACGAACATTGTCAATTTCATACGGAATTAAAAAATCGAGTTTCTTGTAATAGGCTTCGGCAAAAAATTTAAACGGGCGCTGCCAGGCGTTAAATAAAAAATCCATACCGGTTACAAAATGGATAGCCCGTTGCGCTTTCACATTGATATTTACCTCTCCGGTTTGGTTACGTAACTCGCGGTAAAATGGCGGCTGATAATAATACCCGAAAGCAGCTTTTATAGAAATATCTTTTTTTAGTAAACTATCCCCCAAATTCCCAAAACGCACTTTGCGATTATGTGCCCTGTTGGGCTCAAATGAAACCTGCACCCTCGGACTAATAACATTCTGCCGGTTTAAATCCCAGTAATTGGTGCGTATTCCGTAATTGACCGTGAAATTATTTGGCTGATGCAGTACCATTGAATTTTGAACATACGCGGTGTAGCGGTTACTTTCTATGTTGGCTTTACCCCGATAAAACTGATTCAGTTCAAAATTTCCGTTTGTAAGCAGCGGAACAGAAAAATCTGCCGAATCCATATACTTCCATTCGTGAAGTTTGTCATCAATCATTTCATGCTGATATTGTAATCCCCATTGCAGGTTATTACTTTTTGATGAGTAATAACCGCGATGTGCAATGTTTATAACTGTTGCCTGTAAATTGTTTCGGGCATTATTTACAAAATAGCCTGCTCCTCTGTTGTATTTACTTTTCGCAAAATCATCAGATCCCAGATTGTTTTCTAACTGATCCAACCTGTAGGCACCTTCAACACTGTAATATTCATTCTCAATGCTGTTAAACCCCGATGCAATAAATTTTAATACCGTAAATTTAGTTGGCTGATAGGATAAGGTTAATGCACTCATCATGGTTTGATACCGCATAAGTTCCTGACCCTCGAATCCGATATTCAGTTTTAAGGCATTGGTAACAGTACCAAAAACGGTCTCCTGATTTTGTGGAATCATGAGGTAACGGTTTTCGGCATAACTGCTCAGTAAACTCAGTTGTAATTTCTCATTTATATCATAGCTTATCAGCGACTGAATATCGGCAAAACGGGGTTTGTAATCTCCGCGTACGTCAAGGCTGTTTAAAATATAACTGTTAGCACGGTAACGTACCCCAAGCAGGTAAGTGAAACGCGAACTCTTTGCGGTTCCTTCAATCATTGAATTAAGTCCCATTAAGCTAAGTGAACTGGAACTGGCAAATTTTTTCGGGTGTTTATATTTTACATCCAGCACCGATGACATTTTATCTCCATATCTTGATTCAAATCCCCCGGCTGAAAACTTTACATTTTTCACCATATTAGGATTGATAAAACTTAACCCTTCCTGTTGTCCGGAGCGAACAAGAAACGGACGGTAAATTTCAATATCATTTACATAAATCAGGTTTTCATCATAATTCCCTCCACGTACGTTGTATTGCGAACTCAATTCATTATTTGAGGTTACTCCGGGAAGAGTTTTTAAATACGTTTCAAAATTTCCGGTAATATTCGGGAATGGCTCCAGGTTGCGGGGATCTAAGGTAATTACACCAATTTTTTCTCTGTCGGGGGAATCCTGAAATTTTAATACCCGTTTTACACTTCCTGAACCGATAAGCACATCTAACCTTTTACTTTCTCCGGGTTTTAACGGGGCTATATCCAATACCAATCCGGTGCGGCCTACCAGAGCAAAAGCTAACTGAAACGCCTCACCAGATGAAACTTTCAGTTCATACTTGCCTCCCTCCGAACTGCTGGTGCCATAGGTTTTACCCACCACCCCAATAATTACATCATCAACGGCAACACCTGCAGAGTCTTTAACCACGCCATAAATAGTGGCATTAATCTGGGCATTGCCAGCTAAAGAGAGAAACAAAAAGGAAAGAAAAAAAAGAAGTTTTTGAAACATTACGGTGTACAACGAATTTTACACCGACTTAGTACCGCGATGAAGATGCTTCAGTTCATGAATGGTGTGTGATGGATTTTGTGAGCCAAATACAAAATTGCCTGCTACCAGCACATTGGCTCCGTTATTAAGCAAATCGGCCGCATTATCGGCATTCACCCCGCCATCAATTTCTATTAATGCGCTTGAACCGGTTACATCTTTAAGCACTACCAGTTCAGCAATTTTATTATAAGTATTTTCAATAAATTTTTGTCCGCCAAATCCGGGATTCACACTCATCATACATACCAGATCAATATCAGCCAGCACATCTTTAAGTAACTGTACCGAGGTATGCGGATTTATTGCCACACCCGCTTTCATCCCGGCTTCTTTAATAGCGGCAATAGTGCGGTGAAGGTGCGTGCTTGCTTCAAGGTGTACAGTTAAAATATCGGCTCCTGCTTTTTTGAAATCGTTAATGTACCGCTCAGGCTGCACTATCATCAGGTGTACATCCAGTGGTTTTTTTGCATACCGTTTAATAGCTGCAATTACGGGAAGGCCTAAAGAGATATTCGGGACAAAAACTCCATCCATCACATCCACATGAAACCAATCGGCTTCGCTATGGTTAATCATCTCAATGTCTTTTTGTAAATGGGCAAAGTCTGCCGATAAGATAGAGGGGGCTATTAAATGCGTCATAATGCGCAAAAATAGGGTTTTTCCCTTATACAATTGCTCAAAATGAATATGATTTATTTGAGATTCTGCTCCCGAAATTCGGGTACTGAAGAAAACAATTCCTTACAGTATAACCTCAATGCTGTATACTCCTTCAGGAACAAATTGTCCTATACACACCGCATGAACTCCTTCTGCGGCAAATAGTTCATCAGCCTCCTGTGCATGTTCAGCAGCTACGCTTATAAGTAATCCACCGCTTGTTTGCGGGTCATTAAGTACCTGAAATGCCTTCATATCGGTTAAACCGCTTACTTTTTTCTCATAAGCGTTCCAGTTACGGTAGGTATTATCTGGTATTGTATTCAACTTTAGATATTCATCAAGACAGGACAACAGCGGAACGTCATTGAAACGAAGTTGTGCAGTTAAATTACTTCCTTCGGCCATTTCGGTAAGGTGGCCAAGTAAACCAAAACCTGTAATATCGGTCATGGAATGAACCCACTTTTGTGCTCCTAATTTTTCACCTATTGTATTTAGTGAACACATTAACTCCACCACTTCCTGTATATGACCGGAATGAGCAACACCGCGCTTAATGGCTGTACTAAGCACCCCGATTCCCAATGGTTTTGTGAGATAGAGAAAATCTCCCGACCTGGCAGTATTGTTTCGTTTAATATGACCAACATTGGCAAATCCGTTTACCGAAAGTCCGAAAATAGGGTCGCTGCTGTTAATGCTGTGTCCGCCCGCAATAGCCACATTTACCTTTTCACAAATGTTTCGGGCACCATTAAGCACTTCAGTTGCTAATTCGGCAGGTAATTTTTCAATGGGCCATCCCAAAACAACATTTGCAAAAACAGGTTTGCCTCCCATGGCATATACATCGCTTAGCGCGTTGGCTGCGGCTATTCGCCCAAAATCAAAAGCATCATCAACAACAGGGAGAAAAAAATCAACTGTGCTTATGAGTGCCTGACCGTTTCCAATATCCCACACTGCTGCATCATCATTGCTGTTATTTCCAATGAGTAATTGTTCAGCGGTTCTTGTGCTTCGGTGAGTTGCCAAAATTTTTTCCAAATCAGCCGGTGCAATTTTACACCCGCACCCCGACCCGTGACTGTATTGTGTCAGTTTGAAACTGTCCATACGTTTTTAAAATTATTTTGCGCCAGCGTAAGAATTTCACCGGCCATTTGCTGCACCGAATTTTCCTGCGGCTCGTAATGTAAAACCTGTAGATTCACTTTTGTTTGCAGCCCGAAGCGATATGCTTTGTCGTAATATCGAAGGGCAATAATGGCAGCTGTTTCCAGATTATTATCATCAAGAGCCTGCAACGCTGCCTGTAAGTGCTGACCTCCTAATTTTTTCTGTATTCGCTTAAAAGCCGAAACAAGTAACTCTTTATTTGCTTCACCATAACCCTTTACTAAATTAGCCACCCTCCACTCTGCCGGAACCTTCATCACAAGCAAGGGAGCTTTACTCATTTGAAGAAAAAATTCTTCCGGTATATTAACCGTACCAATCATTCGGCTTTCATCTTCAACCCACACCGGCTTAGTAATATCAAGTTTACTCAATTCGTGAAACAGCATGTTGGTAAACTGTTCGGTAGTAGGTTGCTGAGGCTTGCCAATACTTCCAAAAGAGGAACCTTTGTGACAGGCCAAATCTTCCAGATCAATTACCTGCTGATTTTTACTGCGCAATGCCTGCAATACTTCCGTTTTCCCGCTTCCGGTTTCGCCTCCCAGCACCACCAGCCTGAACGAATTTGTTAAATAGTTTAACAAATATTTCCGGTAAGCTTTGTATCCACCCATTAAGGTGTACACATGTAAACCCGCGGTACGAAGCAGCCAGGCCATGCTGTTGCTTCTCATTCCGCCACGCCAGCAATGCAAATAAATGGGTTTATTGCCTGCATACTCCCGGGCGTGCTGAACAAAATTTTTCAGTTTTGGCCCCACTATTTCCAGACCCAACTCCACAGCGGGTTCTTTGCCCTGATACTTGTAAAGGGTGCCTACCTGTTTTCGCTCGTCATCGGTAAATAAGGGGAATGAAATAGCTCCCGGAATATGCCCTGCTTTATACTCGGCAGGAGAACGTACATCCAATACGATTCCTTCAATTGAATCGTTAAGAAATTGGTCTGCTTCCAGACTTTGTACCTGCATGGGTCAAAAATAGTAAGTAAATCCGAATCAACATGAACAGTGTCTTTAAAGTTGCCTTGTTTTATTTCATACCTTCCCTTACGGTAAATGGTATGCAGACCCAAAACGATTCAGCAGAAAGCAAAAATGCCATTTATGCAGAGATGTTCGGAAACGGCTTTTTTTATTCCCTCAACTATGACCGCTGCATTGTTAAACTAAATACCGGGCTGAAAATCAATGGCCGGTTTGGTGTTAGCTATTACGATACTGAATTATGGCAAGCTCCTTTTACAGTATTGAATGCGTCTTCAGAAATCAATTGCCTTTGGGGCAGAAAAGAACACTTTTTTGAAACAGGATTTGGATATAGTCGTTCGCTGAATGTCCCTAAATACAAGCCTTATACCCTAATTGACTTCGCCTCCATTCAGCTCGACATCAATGATAACCTTATTATCTTCAGTAATTTTAATCTGAGAATAGGCTATCGTTTTCAACGAAACCCTGATGGTTTATTATTGCGTATAGCTTTTACGCCTATGTTTGCCAGAACAGGCTATTATAGCCCTATAAAATATAGCCTTATCCCTTGGGGCGGAATCTGTATAGGACATGCCTTTTAGAAATGGAAACCAGCCCATTACAATAACTTAACATTAAATTGCCGTTTTCCCTTACCTTTGCACCCTTAAAAAATAGGCATGTCAGATATTCGAAATATAGCCATCATCGCACACGTTGACCACGGTAAAACTACGCTAGTTGATAAAATTCTTCATCAAACCAAACTTTTCCGCGAAAATCAGGAAACGGGAGAACTCATTCTGGATAACAACGATTTGGAGCGTGAAAGGGGAATTACCATTCTTGCAAAAAATGTCTCGGTACGTTACAAGGATACCAAAATTAATATCATTGACACTCCCGGTCACGCTGATTTTGGGGGTGAAGTAGAAAGGGTACTAAATATGGCCGATGGCGTGCTGCTGCTGGTTGACGCCTTTGAAGGACCTATGCCCCAAACACGTTTTGTGTTGCAAAAAGCACTGGCACTTGGCAAAAAACCAATTGTGGTTATTAATAAAGTGGATAAACCTAATTGCCGCCCGGATGAAGTGCACGATGCGGTGTTTGAACTGTTTTTTAACCTCGATGCAACCGAAGAGCAATTAAACTTTCATACCATTTACGGTTCATCAAAACAGGGATGGATGGGAAGAGACTGGAAAAACCCCACAACGGATTTTACCGCCTTGCTTGACGATATTATTAAGGAAATACCCCCGCCACTCGCGCTGGAAGGAACTCCGCAATTAATGATAACTTCGCTCGATTATTCATCGTACACGGGACGAATTGCCATTGGACGCCTGCTGAGAGGTTCACTAAAAGTAAACATGCCTGTTTCGTTGGTAAAGCGTGATGGGGTGACTGTAAAAAAATCGCGTATCAAAGAACTTTATGCCTTTGAAGGATTAGGAAAAATAAAAGTTGAAGAAGTAAAAGCAGGAGATATTTGCGCCATTTTCGGGATTGATGATTTTGAAATTGGCGATACCATTGCCGATTTTGAAAATCCGGAAGGCTTACCACCTATCAGTATTGACGAGCCTACCATGAGCATGATGTTTACCATCAATAATTCTCCGTTTTTTGGTAAGGAAGGGAAATTTGTAACTTCACGTCACCTGCGCGACCGACTGATGAAAGAAACAGAAAAAAACCTGGCGCTGCGTGTAGAAGAAACTGAAAGCCCCGACTCTTATATGGTTTTTGGCCGCGGAATTCTTCACCTTTCTATTTTGGTTGAAACCATGCGTAGAGAAGGATATGAATTGCAGCTTGGACAACCGCGTGTTATATTAAAAGAAATTGACGGACAAAGATGCGAGCCGGTTGAAGTGCTCACTGTTGATGTGCCTGAAGAAAGTGCCGGAAAAGTAATTGAGCTGGCCAGCCAGCGCAAAGGCGAACTTCTGGTAATGGAACCTAAAGGAGATTTGCAACACCTTGAATTTGTAATTCCATCGCGCGGGTTAATTGGCTTAAGGAACAATGTGCTTACTGCCACAGCAGGTGAAGCTATCATGGCGCATCGTTTTAAAGCATACGAACCATGGAAGGGTACTATTCCTTCGCGTAATGTGGGCGTATTGATACCCGGAGAAACCGGAACCGCTACGCCATACTCTATGGATAAATTGCAGGACAGGGGAAGATTTTTTATTGATCCGGGAGAAAGTGTTTACGAAGGTCAGATTATTGGTGAGGGAATTAAGCCGGGCGATTTAGTGATAAACGTAATTCGTGCCAAACAGCTTACCAATTTTCGTGCAGCCGGAAGTGATGATAACGTAAAAATTGCTCCTAAAATTAATTTCTCACTCGAGGAAGCGATGGAATATATTCAGGGAGATGAATACGTGGAAGTAACCCCGCAATCCATTCGTTTACGTAAAATTTTCCTGAACGAAAATGACCGTAAACGAAATGCCACCAAGCTACAGGCTATTTAGAGGTAAATTCTGAAAATAATCTAAATATTGAGTAAGAAACAATGCGAATAGGTTGATGATATTAAAGATACTAGAAAAATTTATCTCCTAGTCCCAATTTAAACGTTCAAAAAAATTTTCAAGACTAATACCATAGTACATACAAAGTGAATGTATTGTAGAAATAGTTGGATTACTTTGTGCTGTTTCAATTCTGCCAATATGCACCCCTGTATCGTTATAAACCTCCTCCTGTGTCAACACCTTTTCCTCCCGTAACACCTTGAATGCTATACCAATTGCCTTTAATAATGCATCATTGCGAATTTGACCCATTTCAAGGGTTAAATTCATTCTCTGGAGCTAAAAAAATAATGACACATTTGTCATTTTCGTTTTTATGTATTAAATTGCATTTAATTATTTAGTTAAACCCTAAAAAAGGAGGTCTTATCGTATATGTCAACCAAAAACCTTGTTAATCGTCAGTAGGATGAGAACATAAAGTTGTGTCCATTCAGCTAAACCTTTGGAAATGGAAATCAATTATTTAAAATTCTAAACTCAAAATTTATGACAAAACATCGTTTTCTTCGCAAGACATTTTTACTAACGGTACTTGTATGTCTATTTAATTTATTCGCCATATCTGCTATTGCCACTACCATTGAGGGAAATGGAAAATACAAAGGCAAGGAACTTACTACAGACGGATTTAAAGTCAGGTGCGGCTGGCAACCTTGGATGAGCTGCTGGTCGCTTACTTTTGGGCCAGGCATTACAGATGTACTTGAATTAGGTAATGGCGATCTTATTCCACTTGAACTAAATGTCAATCCAGATAATGGGTGGGATCCTTTCAATTATTCAGAGTCCTCTAATTCTATAGATGTTGGGTCATTAACAGTTCGCCCAATGTACAAAACCCAATCTAATGATCCAGAGGACGCCAATTGCCTTACTTGTTTTGATTACATTTACCTATTCCCTGTTCCACAAGAATGAAAATTTATTTATTCTTAATTCTTTCTTTCATTTCCCTGGCCGGAAAGAGCCAGGGAAATGATTCAATCGTTTACCTACTTTATGACCCTGAAACTTGTCCAGCATGCAAGTATATTATTAAACAAGTCTCTGTTCAACTTCAAAATAAACTTAGTTTGGTACTGAAGGAATCATATCTTGATTTTAAAACGATTGTAGAAGAAGATATTGGGTCTAGTCCAATAAACTTAGTTTTTTCAGATTCCATTTATAGCAAACTCTTGAATGACAATAAAGCATTTCAGGGTGTCGAACCGGTATTAATGATTTATAATAAAAATATGGAATTGATAGGACAGCAAAAAATCAATTCTAAGTTATCTGAAATAAAATATCCAACAAAACCTCTACCTCAAAGACTGAAACTACCAGAAAACACAAAAGTAACGTGCGACAACAAAGATTGGATATTTGTAAGTAACATTGACCGGTTTTCTATTATTCAGTGGGTTAATAAATCAGATTCATCTGATTTCAGTTTTTTAAAGCTATACGATTCCATAGAAGCAAGTAACATAATACAGACTCTTGCACAGACCAAGCCCGAGGTTAAGGAAGATTATACCTTATTTACTGGATGGAGTAAAAAAATTCAAAAAATGTTCCCTTCATTTCTCACATGTCAGGCGGTATCTATGCATCAAGACACAGTCTGGTTTGTATTAAGTGTATTGGCATTTAAGAAAACAGGGAATGATAAGTTTGCACAGGATAGAAATGTATTTATTGTGAAATTTTATAACCGCAAATTTATTGAAGCAAAACCTGTGAATGATGTAATAGATATGAAACATGGTTGTTTACATGTATATAATAATTTCTACATTGAATCCCCATCGCATATATTTTTTACATCATACCGATTAGATGAAAAATACAAGCCATATTCCTTGATAATGGAATATATATCAAATGGTAAAAGGTTTGCTTTTAAAGGTTATAAGAATTACAAACTTAACAGTAAGTTTAAGGATATTCTTAACGAAAATAGAAACATTGGAAACTATTACATTCAAGATAATGTATTATTTTATAGCTACCTGAATGAGATTTATGACATCGCACTTGATAAAACAATAAAGTTTACAACAGTATATCCCTATGTAGATTCAATTGTGTTGAACCAACCGAACAATCAAATTCCAGTGTGGCAATTTTGTTGTGCAAAATACAATCAATTCTATTATAGCTTCGTAAAATTAAAAGGGAAATACTACATAATAAAATACAATCACGTTGGACAAGAACTATCAAAAATATTAGTCGATTTGGATTTCGGCTTACAAAATGAACCAAAACTATCTTACTATAAAGGTCATTTTTTGATATTAGATATCAGAAAAAAAACTGTGACAAGTATTTCGTTACAATAACTAATAATTCTCCGCAATCCATTCGTTTACGTAAAATCTTCCTGAATGAAAATGACCGTAAACGCAATGCCAATAAAATGCAGACCGCTTAATTAGCTGAACCATTAATTTCGGAAAACGGTAGTTTTTTAGCCGTTTTTCTGAAATCTGCTGCCATTTTTTTGGCAATTTGCTCCATAACAAGGTTAATTGTTTTTGCATCAAAACCAAGATGCCTTAGTTGAATTCGTCCGTCAACATCCCATTTATTTCGGTCGGTAAGAATGGCGTAAGCCAACGCATTTTGTTTTACTGTACGTGTATCATACCGTTCACGCAATTCTTCCGAAAATGTTTTACTGTACCAAAGAGTATCGCCCTTATAAAACCGGTAAGTAACCGTGAATTGAGCCGAGTAAATCAGGAAATGTCCCGTTACTAATTCTTTCTTCACCGAATCGCTTATAGAAACCGGAATCCGGTCAACTAAAATAAAAACAGGTTCGAAATGAATAGAAAATGTTGAACCTGCCGAATCAGAAATTTTAAATCCCATGCTTTTAAATTTTTCTTTAATAAGCAACGGAAATTTAGCAATGGATGAATAACTGTTAAGCTCTTTAAAGTTGGATGATGTAGTATCAATAACGGCATAACCAATCTCTGAACTGATAAATAAATTTCTGCCCCGCATTGTACCGGGAAGCCTATGACAGGAAATGAAATTTAATAGAAGAAGTGCCAGTTCCAAACGATACATGAACCTAATTATCGTTTCCTTCGTTTTCCGTTATCTACCAACTCAAAATTACCATTGATTAGTTTGTACACAAATCCGTCAATGGTAATGGTGCCGCCTTCAGGCACATTGGCAATATTTTTTATATCAGATTGCAGCGTGTGAATAGAACCCTTGGTTACTTTAGCGATTTTAAGGTAATCAGGATTAATTCCGTCATCCCCTACCCCGCACAAAATAATTTTTACCGGTTTTTTTACCCGGCTAATGTATTTCAAATCTTTCACCCTGCTGGTGTTGTCGGCAATCATAATTAATTGGGAGAAATTTCTGAAAGTAGTAGTTGCTTTGATTAAGGCTTCCACATTATTCTCGGGTGCATCTCCTCCAGAACCCGCCTTAATCACTTCCTCCATATTTTTTTTCAGTACCTTAAAATCTTTTGCCTCAAAAGTGTGAATTCCCCCGATAGAACCTACTTTCTTCTCTTCGTCCTTTTTCTGATCACCATCATTAAAAAAACAGAAATACTTCACGCGGCCAAGATCAAAATTGAGTTTAAACCAAATCATGAGTTCTCCCATGTAGGGAAACATGCTTCCGGTCATATCAGCCACCACCAGCATATTTCTCCAGTTGTCATTTCGGTTTAGCACTTTAATAATGGTAGAATCCCGAAGCTTATAATCGCCCGATAGAAACTTATCGAAATTCACAGTAAAATCACGTTCCGAAGATTCGAATTTCACCTTCCCTGTTTCATCAAAATGGGCAAAAGAGCCTTTCAGTTTTCCATCTTCATAGTATCCCTCCGACATCATCCAACCTTTTTCGTGATAACATCGCTCGGCCCCTTCTTTTATCCCGTTGCGATAATTCTCCTCGCATTTAATCTTACACGTTTTGAAATAAGTGATCGAAGGCCCGTCAAGTACACCCATTTTGTAGTTTACCGAAAGTTCAATGCAATCGGGATTTTCAAAATACTGAAGTTCCAGTCCGTCCTTCTGGCCATCAACAAACATGCACTCATATTTCAGGTCGCCATTGGGCCAGAATTGCCGCCACCATCCCTGCCTTTTACCTTGCTTATCTGTAAAATTGATTGTATCGCCATCCCTTATCTCAAAGGTTTGAGCATTGGCAACACCTGCAAAAAAAAGCAGGATAAAAGTTAAAAATCGTTTATCTGATAACCACTTCATTGATCAGGACAGTTCCGGTTTCTTTGTTAATTATATCTATAATCTTGCTCTTTGAGTACAATAATTCCTGTTTAAGGGCTGGTGATTCCAGATACAAAAACAACTTCTTATCCTTTATATAAATTTTATTAGTGTTCTTAGCTATGAGTTTACCCATGAGTTTCTCCCACGATTGAACAATGTTCACTTCGCTGATTTTATCCTGCAGTTTATACTCCCCCAACAGGTTACTTATCACTTCTTTAATAGTCTGTTCGTTACCGCTTCTCACAAGTTCAAAGGTACAATATTTCCGTGGTCAATCTCAAAAAAACTGACCTCATTTTCTGAATCCGAAAAAGCCTTTTGTACGCGTGGAAGGTGAGTATCGGTAATAAAAATTTGTCCGAATTCGCTTGTACCAAGCAGCCTCAAAAGGGAGTGAGCGCGGTCATCATCTATTTTTTCAAAAATATCATCAAGCAAAAGTAAAGGTTTATGGTGCAGCAACTGTTTCAGGTATTGATACTCAGCCAACCTTAACGATATAATATAACTTTTCTGTTGCCCCTGAGAACCAAATTTTTTTAAAGGCATTGCATCTATCTGTAAATCTAAGTCATCCTTATGAATACCGGCCGAAGTACGTTGCAAAACCATATCCCGTTGCAGGTTATTTTCAAAGAGTTCTCTCAACATACTATCATAAAGCTGTGATTGATAAACCAATTGTACCTTCTCTTGCCCCGAGGAAATTTTTTGATAGAACTCAGAAAACAATAAATTAATTTCATCAATATATTTTTTTCGTTGTTCAAAAATATACGCTGCACTTTTAATCAGCGACTCTTCCCATAATGTCAATAATTCCCTTTCAAATGGCTGCCCCTCACTGAAAAGTTTTAATTGACGATTGCGTTGTTCAAGTGCCTTATTGTACCCTGATAAATGACGCATGTACTCTTTATCCACCTGTGATATAACCAGATCCATCCCCCTTCTGCGTTCTTCGCTTCCTTCATAAATATAGTTAATATCACCCGGAACAATGATGACCAAAGGGTAAAGCCCAATATGTTCAGATAGTTTATCGTACTCATTTCCATTGCATTTAACCGATTTTCGCTGGTTACGTTTTACCCCAACAGAAATTTGCTGTTCGTTTTCAGATTTACTAAACCATCCCTGAATTAACATCAATTCCTCTCCTGTTTTAATGTTTTGTGCATCGGCCGGATTAAAAAAACTTCGTGTAAAACACAGGTAATGAATTGCATCAAGAATATTTGTTTTGCCTGCTCCATTTTTCCCGGTAAGGCAATTTACCCCCGGTACAAAGGTTAAACTTGCCTCCGCATAATTTTTAAATTGAAAAAGGGTCAGTTTTTTAAGCCACATTGATGCTGCGAAGCTATTTAAAAAAACGCTTTCAGGAAGTCTCTTTGTCAAAAGGCAAAAAATGTTATTTTTGCGACTCATTTTTGAAAATGGCTAAGACTACTAAAACATCTTATTCAAAAGAAACATATCTTACCTGGTATGAGCAGATGATGCTGATGCGCAGGTTTGAAGAAAAGGCGGCTCAGCTCTATGGTCAGCAAAAAATCAGAGGGTTTTGTCACTTGTATATTGGTCAGGAAGCCGTGATGGCCGGTTCAATGTCGTCCATCCGTAAATCGGATAGCCTCATAACGGCTTATCGTGATCATGGTCATGCCCTTTGTGCTGGAGTAACACCTAACGCTGTGATGGCCGAGTTGTACGGAAAAAGTACCGGATGCTCTAAGGGTAAAGGAGGCTCCATGCACATGTTTTCCAAAGAACATAATTTGTTTGGAGGGCATGGCATTGTAGGCGGACAAATTCCCTTAGGTGCCGGAATAGCGTTTGCCGAAAAATATAAGGGAACCGATAATGTTTGCCTTTGTTATATGGGCGATGGTGCCGTGCGTCAGGGTTCGCTGCACGAAACATTCAACATGGCCATGCTATGGAAACTTCCGGTAATTTTTATTTGTGAAAACAACGGCTATGCCATGGGCACCTCGGTAGAACGTACCACAAATCAATTGGATATTTATAAACTGGGGCTTGCCTACGATATGCCCAGCAAACCTGTTGACGGCATGACCTGTGAAACCGTTCACGAAGCCATTTCGGAAGCAGTTGAACATGCCCGTAAAGGAAACGGCCCTTCATTTCTTGAAATAAGAACGTATCGCTACCGTGGTCACTCCATGTCAGACCCGGCAAAATACCGCTCAAAAGAAGAAGTGGAAGAATACAAACAAAAAGACCCGATTGAAACAACCAAAGCTACCATTCTGAAAAATAAATTTGCCACCGAGCAGGAGCTGGAAGCAATGGAAGAAAAAATTCAGCAACTGGTAGATGAAAGTGTAACTTTTGCAGAAAACTCTCCTTACCCTGATGCCGGTGAGCTATATAAAGACATTTATGTGCAGCAGGACTATCCTTTTATAATTGAATAATTACTTGAACTAAAACAAATACTCCCTAACATGGAAGTTAAAAACAACGACACGAAAGACGTAACCTCAAAGGTTGATGATGCATTAGCCGGTTCACTTGATACCGCAACAGTTTTTTTTGAAAAATACCGTAAACAAATTTATTACGTTGGCGGAGGAATTCTGATTGCAGTGGCTCTTATTGTAGGCTATAAGCAATTCTATATTAAACCATTGGAAGAAGAAGCTCAAAAAGAAATTTTTATGGCTCAGAAATTCTTCGAAAAAGATTCGCTGCAACTTGCGCTAAACGGAGTTGGCCAGTACAAAGGAATGGTGGCCATTGCTGAAGAGTATGGGTCAACTAAAACAGGTAATTTGGCGAGATACTATGCAGGCATGAGCTACCTGAGAACAGGTAAGTACAACGAGGCCATTGAATACCTTTCCGATTTCAGCACAGGCGATGAACTGATAGGTGCGCTTGCTCAGGCCGCCATAGGAGACGCGCACGTTGAATTAAACGAATACGATGAAGCTGTTAAATATTTTATTAAAGCTTCGAAAATGATTAAGAATAAATTTACTACTCCTGTATTTCTTAAAAAAGCAGGTCTTGTATATGAAGAACTGAAGCAATATGGAAAAGCTGTGGAGGTTTACGAACTCATTAAAAAAGACTTCAAAGACACACAGGAAGGCCAGGAAATGGATAAGTATATTGCCCGCGCCAAAACTTTAGAAAGCAATAGCTAAAAAAGTGTCATCCGCATCTAAAAATTTATCTGAATTTTCGTTTGAGAAGAACTCCGCTTTCAAAAAAATGAAAGTTGGAGTTGTTGTTGCCGAATGGAATACATCCATTACTTCTTCCCTGTTAAACGGGGCTGTAAAATTTCTTAAAGATTCCGGTGTTAAACCCGATAATATTTTTGTACATCATGTACCCGGTTCATTTGAATTAACCCTGGGGGCTCAATGGCTGGCCGAACAAAAAAAATGCGATGCTGTAATTGCCCTTGGCTGCGTCATACAGGGTGAAACCAAACATTTTGATTTTATATGTGCTGCGGTAGCAAACGGAATAACTCAGGTAGGTTTAAAATATAACAAACCGGTTGTTTTCGGAGTACTTACAACGAATACTCTGCAACAGGCAAAAGATCGCTCGGGAGGCAAACACGGCAATAAAGGTACAGAGGCTGCGGCAACAGCTTTAAAAATGGCGTTGCTTCAAAAATCAATTTAGTTGGTTTTGCGGCAATGAAAAAACAATAACTCATTCCCTGATTTAGTAAAGAAAAAATAATCGGCTCCTCCATCTTTTAACTGTAGCTGCTTTCGCAATACATCGGTTGAATGAGGAAAATTTCGTTTACTGATATTGGCTTTAGTTATTCCAAGTGTTTTACAATAATCCTTTACCCTTTTGGGATTATATGCAGCCAAACTCACAACGTTAAATACACGGCCAAAAAATGGCTCCACCTTTTCATTCGAAACATAAAATTGTGAATTAACTCCTACCTGAAAGAGTTTTTCTTTCAACTCCTGCGTATAGGCAAAAGCCAGTTCGCTTTTAATTAAGGCTGATGCAGGTTCGTAAAAGTAAGTCATTTC
The DNA here is from genome assembly GCA_019695215.1 of Bacteroidia bacterium. Taxonomy (GTDB): domain Bacteria; phylum Bacteroidota; class Bacteroidia; order UKL13-3; family UKL13-3; genus JAGPCK01. Next base: position 37,366 of record JAIBAK010000031.1, read on the forward strand.
CTCAACCGAAAATACAGGCTGATTTTCCCGCGCATTTTCTGAATACTTCCCCTCAAACTCAAATTGAATTCCGTTAGCTGATAAATCAACTGCCTTCAATTCACAAATTCCCTCATACCCATTTTGCAAATGAACCAGCAACTCCTTCACTTCATTGTTTACAGAAACAACTTCTATTATTTTAATAAACGGCAATTGCTTTTTGCAGCTATGAATATCCATTAAAGGAGAAACCTTCAGCATCACCTTCTCTGTATGATTAAAAATAACCGGCAAAATAGAAATTATATCTGGACTTGATTTGCCAAGAAGAAAAGTTTTAACTCCGGTATTCCTTCTGTCAGCATCCAGATAAACCAAATCAAACTTTCGGGTATTGCTGTCCAAAAACTGTTCTGCGGTTTGGTCAACCCGGCTAATATTAGTAACGGCTAACTGAAGGAAATTGAATCTGACAATGTCATTCAATACCATATCGGGGTCAACTGAAATTACTTCATTAAACCGTTTAGAAAAAGCCCAATCATCTACACCCAGCCCCCCGGATAAATCAAGCATCCGCCCACCTCCGTAAAGCGAAGCTTTGTAAACAGCAGTTAATTCCGAACTGGCCTGCTCATAGGCTTTGGAGGTAAAAAGACACAACTTATCCACATAGGTCGGTATTTTTAGACGAGCCTTCTCATATAAAGCCAGTTGAGATGCAAACTGCCTCAATTTTAGATTGTCTGACGAAGAGAACCGAAGCAACAGTTCTGCAGCATCCGTCCCTTTATGTTGGTTAATAAACGTTTTAAAATCGTCCGCAGTAAAATATCCGGTTATTTTTTCTTTATTTTGCACTGGCCAAACGGTTTTTGGTTGGTTCAAAAATCGTTAATATTAAACCTAAATTAAATGAAGAAATTAATTCTTTGGGTATTTGTCGCTTCCATCGTGTTAGCGGTATCGTCATGTCACAGGCAAAAATGCCCTACATTTTCAATTAAACCAATTCAAAGCCTGATTAAGTAATCACTTAGTCTGAGCCATAACAATCGCCCATGAAATTTCATGGGTGACTTGCAATTCCATAGTCGAAGGTAACTTTCTGTGAAATGTCGGGATGTAAACTTTTTGCAACCGGACAATTCAGCGCAATTTGCTCCAGCACCCTTTTGGTGTCTTCATCAAAGTCGTTTTCAAACATTAAATGCACCTGTATTTCGCTTATTCTGCGAGGAGCTTCAGCCATTACTTTTAAAAGTTCTACCCTGATTTTTCCCAAATCAATATTCCTGCCTCCGGCCGCAATTCCCAATACTGTGAGCATGCAACTTCCAAGTGAAGTTGCGGCTAAATCGGTTGGTGAAAATGAAGCTCCTTTTCCCTGGTTATCAATTGGCGCATCGGTAATTATCACTTCCCCCGAACGCAAATGAGTAGCTTTGGTACGCAACTCCCCCGTATATATTATTTCTGACGTTTTCATTACAAACAATTTCTTGTAAACCTATATTATTCGCAGTATATTTAAAAACTTTTATGAGCACAAAATTATTCGTGTTTCTTATTGTTTTTCAGACATGTTTTGCAGTGCAGGCTCAAAATACTGCTGAGCCGGTACTTTTGAAAAGGTATTTTACTTACGGTGGGAATATAAATTCTAGAGGGTGGAATGCAACTTTCCGATATGGAATTCAGTCTGATGAAAAATCAGCAACCGATTTTTTCACTGATTTTGGTAGATTAAGACATGAAAAGGAAGTGCGTATTGTGAATGCTTCATTTAATAACCCAAAGCAATATGTATTTGGCCGTATTAATCAAACATTTGTTTGGCGGGTAGGTATAAACCGTAAAATGGTACTTTCTGATATATTATTTAACCGGGAAGTATTGGTTAATTTTAACCTTGGAACCGGATTTTCGGGCATGGTTTTAAAACCGGTTTATCTTGAAATTTACAAGCGAAGTCAGGATCAAAGTAAGGACGTTTATGCCGTAGAGCGTTATAACCCGTCTATTCATACAGACCAAAGTGTGATTTATGGGAATGCTGCATTTACCTACGGATTAGATGAACTGAAATTAAAAGCCGGTGGCTTTCTTAAAGCATCCTTTACATTTGAATGGAGCAATGAAAATAATCAGTTTAAAAGTATTGAAACCGGAATAGTAGCCGATTTTTACAATAACAAAATTCCGATAATGGCGTTTTCGGAAAATCATAAAACTTTCATCTCCTTATACGCTGGGTTTAATTTGGGCAATCGTTGGTAATTTGCAAAAAGTGATAGAACTGAACGTAATAAATACAGAAGAGAAAATCAGAACCAAGAAACCATCATGGTTAAAGGTAAAGTTGCCTACAGGAGAAAACTACCTGAAGGTTCGCAAACTGGTTGACCAATATAAACTTCATACAATTTGTGAAAGCGGCAATTGCCCCAATATGGGTGAATGCTGGGGAGCCGGTACCGCCACGTTTATGATTCTTGGAAATGTGTGTACCCGGTCGTGTTCTTTTTGTGCGGTTGCCACCGGAAGACCCGCAGAATATGACTTAGAAGAACCCAAAAGGGTTGCGGAAGCCATTAAACTGATGGGGGTAAAACATGCTGTAATCACTTCGGTAAACAGAGACGAACTTAAAGATAAGGGTGCTAAAGTGTGGGCCGATACCATCCGCGAAGTAAAAAAACTAAACCCCGAAACAACCATTGAGACACTTATTCCTGACTTCTTAGGAAAATGGGAGCTATTATTTCAGGTTTTAGACGAAAAACCTGAAATAGTGTCACATAATATGGAGACGGTTAAACGTTTGTACAGAAAAGTGCGACCACAGGCCAAGTATGAACGGAGTTTGGAGCAAATAAAAAGAACCGCTGAATACGGTTTGCACACCAAATCCGGAATTATGCTTGGATTAGGAGAAACAGATGATGAAATTTTTGAAGCTATGGATGATTTGTTGGCTCATAAATGCGAGGTTCTTACGCTTGGGCAATACCTTCAGCCCACAAAAATGCATATAGCGCTTGAAGAATTCATTCATCCTGATAAATTTGAATTTTTAAAAGAGGCCGGACTAAATAAAGGATTCAGGTATGTGGAGTCCGGAGCTTTAGTAAGATCCTCTTATCATGCAGAGAAACACATTTTTTGAAAATATTAAGTTTTGTTTATGAAGAGTAAAATATTATTGATTTCACTTGGCATAGTAGGCGTTACATGCGGATACTTGCTAAACCACAGCTTTAAAAATCATAATCTCCGCGAGGAGCGAAATGAATTAATGCTTGGGGAAAACGAAGAAAAAGAAGGTCATGTAATGGATGTATTGCATTACATGAACGGGTTACGTGTGAACCAAAACACCGGGAAAGCCAGCGCACAGGATATTTATAATGCGGTTGCACAGGCCGACATGCTCGCAGCTAAGTACAAAACAAATGCTACCTCTTTGTGGTGGGCAGAACTTGGACCCGATAATGTTGGAGGCAGAACGCGTGCATTTTTAATTGACAAAGACTCCAACAATATTTTATATGCCGGCTCGGTAGGTGGAGGCTTATGGAAATCAACCACGGCAGGTACCAGCTGGAAAAAGGTAACGCCCGGAAATATTGATAATTTCCCAGTGGTAAGTATTGCCCAAACCAGTGATGGTGCTATTTATATTGGAACAGGTGAGTTGCATTTTGTTTTTGCCGAAGGAACCAATACCGGAAGTGGTTTTATAGGTTCCGGAATCTGGAAATCTACTGACGCTGGGGCTACCTGGACTAAATTAGCCAGCGCTAACCCCAATGTAAACCCAAGGTGGCAAAATGTAAACAGCTTAGCAACTAACGCAGCCAAAACCCGCATTTATGCAGCTACCTCAGGAGGATTACTTTACACAGATGACGGTGGTACAACCTGGGTTAATTGTAATATGTCAAGTTCAACAGTTTTTGAAGTAAAGGTTGCAAGTAACGGAGCCGTTTTAGCTACCACTCCTACCCGTGTATGGGTTTCTCCATCGGGAGCTGCCGGTTCATTTGTACAAAAACAGTTGAGCTCAAACACTACAAACCGTATTTCCATTGCTATAGCGGATAGTGATCCTGGTTACATGTACGCCATGTCGTCTGGAGGCAATAGCCAGTTAGAAGGTGTTTATCGGTCAACAGACACAGGCGCTACATGGTCGCGCATTGGAGCTAATAGTACCGAATTAAATATCCTTGCTTCACAAGGCACATATGACAATGTTATTGCTGTTGACCCCGACAACAAGGACCATATTTTTGCAGGAGGTCTTGGCAACTGGG
>JAIBAK010000032.1 GCA_019695215.1 Bacteroidia bacterium
AAACCGCCCCGACCCCGATAGCTATCGGGATGGGGTAAGGGTGAAAAGGCGGGGTAAGAGCCCACCGGTTTCGAAAGTGATTTCGAACGCATGGCAAACCTTATGGGTTGAAAGACCAAATAAACCGGGGCCTGAGGGCTGCTCGCCCAATCCCGGAGGGTAGGTTGATAGAGCCTTTTAGTGATGAAAGGCCCAGATAAATGACAGGCTATATCCTGAAAAGGACGAAACAGAACCCGGCTTACAATTCTGCATTTTTTAACATAAAGGAGGCGCAAGCCTCCTTTTCCATTATCTTGCAGGCAACTATTTTTGAAGGTAGCGAATCTTCTGCATATAAACCGGTAATTTTTTATAATGAAACATCAATACATTCGGAACATTGCAGCAGGTATTCTCGGTATCGTTTTATTGATCACAGCCTTTGATGCATTCACTTCCAGCAATCAGCCACCTGCGGGATACACCGGTGCGCCTTCTGAAAGCAATTGCACCGGTTGCCACTCGGGAACAGTCATTACCAGCGGAAGCAACTGGAACAATATTACACTTAGCACCAATATTCCTGCTACCGGCTATGTACCCGATTCAACCTACAATATCACTCTTAGCCACACCCAAAGCGGTATTGTAAAATTTGGTTTTGAAATCACCGCACTCAACGCCAGCAATGCCAAAGCAGGTACGCTAATTTTAACCAATACCACCACTACGGCTCTTTCCACCGGAACCCGCGATTATATTATGCAGAAAAATGCAGGTACTTCGGGGCCATCGGGTACCATCAGCTGGTCGTTTCAGTGGAAAGCGCCCGCTACACCCGCAGGGAATATCACGTTCTATGCAGCAGTAAATGCCACCAACAATAGCAATACGGATGCGGGCGATCAGATTTATACCAAATCCTTTTCGTTTAGTTTAACTACCCTTTTGCCTACCGCCACCATTACCAAATCGGCCAATACCATTTGCACAGGCGATACCCTTTATTTGCAGGGAGGTGGAAATAATAACCCTACTATTTTTAACTGGACTACCACGGGTGGTTCCCCTTCGGGATCTATTTTACAAAATCCTAAAATTGTTTATTCAACTCCGGGCACCTATAATATTTCACTCACTACCAAAAATAATATAGGCACCTCCACTCCTGCCGCCACCTCGGTAACGGTAAATGCAAAACCGGTCAATACAGTTACAGCCAGCGGACCGCTTACATTTTGCAAAGGCGATTCGGTAGTGCTCACTGCCAGTGCCAGCGGAACCATGAGTTATGTCTGGAGCCATGGCCCCGTATCGAAATTTGTAACAGTAAAAGATAGCGGAAACTATTCGGTAACTATTACCAATACCGCTAACGGCTGCGCCAATACCAGTGCAGTACAAACGGTAAAGGTAAATGCCCTGCCCGTGGTAAACCTTACCTCATCCAGCCCCAGCGACAGCATTTGTCAGGGAGATTCGGTGCAGTTTACAGCCACGGCCGGAATGAACAACTACCTTTTTAAAGACGCAGCAGTGATTTTGCAAAACAGTTCGTCTAACAACTACAAAACATCAACCTTTAGTGCCAACAACCGAATTTTAGTAGTAGCCACCGATGCCAACGGATGTAAGAGTTTGCCTAAGGACACCTTCCGTATTAAAGTCATTCAGCCTTTGGGTTCACCTTCGGTTTCGTGTGGCGCTGCTACCACCAGCAGCCTCGTTTTTTCATGGAGTGCTTTAAACGGAGCTAGCGGTTATGAAATAAGTCTCGATTCAGGTAAAACATGGAGCAATCCTTCGGCAGGCGCAACAGGATTATCTCATACTATTTCGGGGTTAGCATTTAATCAGCCGGTAAACCTTAGAGTACGGGCTACCAATCAGGCTCCGTGTTTTAAAAGTATTACTGCCTCGCAAACCTGCAGTACACTCACCTGTTCGGGCATTACCTATTCACTTGCGTTTGATTCATCGGCCTGCCGGGGAGATTCGGTGCATGTTCTTTTCTCGTCTCTGAGCAAACCCGAATACGCCATCAATTTTAACGGCAATGGTTTTTCAAAACAAACCGCATTTCATTTACTCCCCGACTCATCAAAAAACTACGCGGTACAGATGATTGACTCTACTGCACTCAATTGTCCGGCCATACAATTCAGTATTCCTGTCATTGTTTTTCAACCTACCCCAAAACCGATATTAACCAGAATGTACCCCGCCAATCCCACACCTGTTTTATGTAATGGCGATGATTTATGGTTTGGGTATGACGTTACGGCATCGGGGCCACTAAGTAATATTTATTTTATCCGTAATGCAGGCGATACAATTAGAAACAGTAACAGATTTCTGTTTACGCGATTAACCGGACAGGCCACCGATACCATAGCTAACGGAGATACTTTATATGTAACGGCCAATGACTCGAACCAATGTCCGGTGAAATCGGGAGGCTTAACCTTAAAATATAATGTGCAACCTAAGCCGGTGGTTCAACTTTTTGGTCCTATTCTATTTAAAAACAAGTTTACTATTTCATTTTATGACTCCACTGTTGGAGCAGTAGCCTGGCAATGGGATTTTGGAGATGGCGGAACATCAGCCCTCCGTAACCCATCGCATACCTATTTACCCATTCCTAACGCGTACGTTGTAAAAAAACTGGTTACCGACTCCAATGGCTGCAGTGACACAGCCTCTACCTTTTTACTTATCACAATCGGAAGCATTAAAGAAAACGGATTAAGTTCATTTAGTTTATACCCCAATCCGGCTTCAAGTGAGGTGTTTATCAAACTGCACAACACTACAAGTCAAAGTAAACTCATCATTTTGGATGTTTTGGGCCGGCCGGTTTCAACCGAATACATTGCACAACCCAACCAGCAGGAAATAAAATTATCCATAGGCCATTTACCCGATGGAATTTACTTTATCCGACTACAAAATCAGGAAGTTACTTCCGAAACACGGTTTATAAAATCAGGCAGGTAATTTCTCATGGTTTTGTAAAAATTAAGAAATAGAAAAAAACGATAGCACAAAATATGGTAAACTCAAAAATTGACTTTACCTTTGTCCTCAGGTTAGGTTTTAGTTTGGTTTACTAAAGGCCCCGTGCATCTGCAGGGGCTTTTAGTTTTTTAGGCCTTTTCTGTTTGTCTCTTTTAATATTTGCAGCAAACAAAACGTGATACCTTTTCACCTAATGCAAAGTTAGCCCCCCTTCTATTTGCAGTATATCATTTCTGAAAATCCTGTGTATATTTTGTTAGATATTAAACTGTACAGATTTTTGGATATGACGTGCAAATGCCAATCTTTGCTCTCAAAGTTTTTAAGCTATGCCACGCGTATTAATTATTGATGACGAAAAAAGTATCCGCAACACCCTGAAGGAAATTCTGGAGTATGAAAGCTATACCATTGACGAAGCTTCAGACGGAGCCTCGGCCCTGGAAAAGCTCAACGAGGAATCATATGATGTGGTGCTGTGTGATATTAAGATGCCTAAAATGGACGGACTGGAGGTGTTGACCAAAGCACAGGAAATTACCCCCGATACTCCATTTGTAATGATAAGCGGACACGGCACCGTTGAAACCGCAGTGGAAGCCACCAAAAAAGGAGCTTTTGATTTTATTCAAAAACCACCGGATTTAAACCGCCTGCTCATTACCCTGCGCAATGCTGTGGATAAAGGTTCGCTGGTGGTTGAAACCAAAGTATTAAAACGTAAGGTTACCAAAACCCGCGAAATCATTGGCGATTCGCCCGCCATCCAGAAAATAAATGAGACCATTGAAAAAGTGGCTCCCACCGATGCCCGTGTTTTAATTACCGGTGAAAACGGAACGGGAAAAGAATTAGTGGCCCGCTGGATTCATGAAAAAAGCAACCGTGCTAAAAACCCGATCATCGAGGTAAACTGCGCGGCCATACCGTCAGAGTTGATAGAGAGCGAATTGTTTGGCCACGAGAAAGGTTCTTTCACCTCAGCCATCAAACAACGAATAGGTAAATTTGAACAGGCCAACGGAGGCACCCTGTTCTTAGACGAAATTGGCGACATGAGCCTCTCGGCACAAGCCAAAGTATTGCGGGCATTGCAGGAAAATAAAATTACGCGCGTGGGAGGAGATAAAGATATTGAAGTGAATGTGCGCGTGATTGCCGCCACCAATAAAGATTTGCTGCAGGAAATTGACCGCGGTAATTTCCGTATGGATCTTTATCACCGTTTAAGTGTTATTTTAATTCACCTTCCTTCGCTCAACGAGCGGGATGAAGATATTCCGTTGCTGGCCGAGCGCTTTTTGAAAGAAGTGTGTGAAGACAATGGAGTGCCCAGGAAAAACTTTACTCAGGGAGCCCTGCAGGAATTGAAAAAAATTAACTGGAGCGGAAACATTCGTGAATTGCGCAACGTGGTGGAACGCTTAGTAATTTTGGGCGGACAAAAAATTACCGAAGAAGATGTGCTGAGTTATTCCAATCCGAAATCGAAAAACTCAAATGCCCAAAGTATATTTGAGAAGTTTGATAAACTGCAGGAATTTAAAGACCATGTAGAGCGCATTTTCATTGAGGAAAAACTGAAAAAGAACGGATGGAATGTAGCTAAAACCGCTATCGAAATAGATATTCAGCGCAGTCACCTTTACAATAAAATTGACAAGTACAGCCTTAAACGCTCGGAAATGAACGATTAACTTTTGGCACGCATTGATACAGATATTGCCCATGCTGCGGCCCTGCTGAAAAGCGGAGAATTAGTTGCCATCCCAACCGAAACCGTTTACGGACTGGCCGCAAATGCACTTGATGCAACTGCTGTAAGTAAAATATTTGCCGTTAAAAACCGGCCTTCGTTTAACCCGTTAATTGTACACTGCCGGTCGGTGGAGCAAGCCGCCTTGTATGCCCACCTTACCGACCCCAGAATTTTTGAACTGGCTGCCGAATTTTGGCCGGGGCCGCTTACGTTGCTGGTAAAAAGAAAAGATACCATTCCGGATATTGTTACAGCCGGGCAACCGTTTGTGGGTATTCGTATTCCAAATCATCCGCTTGCACTTGATTTACTCAATGCCATTGATTTTCCGCTTGCCGCACCCAGTGCCAATCCATTTGGATATATCAGCCCGACCGCACCTGAACATGTGCTGGAGCAATTAGGAGATAAAATACCTTATATTCTGAATGGCGGACGAAGCGAAGTGGGTGTAGAATCGAGTATTCTTTCGTTTGCCGAAGAAACACCAGCCCTGCTTCGGTTTGGCGGAGTGACCACAGAAGAAATTGAACAGCTGATAGGCAAAATTCATATCATGGGCGATCATGCTGCTTCGGCACCTTTATCTCCCGGACAATTAGCTTCACATTATGCCCCCCGAAAAAAATTAATTCTGGGTAAGGCAGACGAACTGCGTGAAAAATATCGAAACCAAAATTACACCCTCATTACCTTCAGCAAAAAATACCCCGATGTGCCACCCGAAAAAATGTTTGTACTGTCAGAAAAAGGGGATTTGCATGAAGCAGCACACAATATTTTCAGGATACTGCGCGAAGCCGACAAAACCGATTCAGCCTTGATTTTAGCTGAACCGGTTCCGGCAGAAGGACTCGGAAATGCCATAAACGACCGCTTAAAAAGGGCTTCGGCCTGAGGCAGCCGTCCTGCAAAACGTACAATCGTGCATTTTATCCACCAGCCCATTGAAAATCAATATACCTGTGTTACCTTTGTGGCTGATGTTAAAAACCAGACCATACCTTTTCATTGCGTTTATCTCCTGGTCGGCATTAGCCTGTAACGGTGTTTCGGCTCACGAATTAACCGAGCCGTGTATCACCTCTCCTATTGACAATGATGTTCAGATTACTTTATATCCTAATCCGTTTAAGGCAAACCTGCAATTAGATCTGGTAAGTAAAAATACCCTGACCTCTGTAGAAATAAAATTCTTAAACCTGATTGGAAAAGAAATGGACGTAAAATTTAATCTTCAGGTTGACGGAATGAATAATCACCTGGAGCTTGATTTAAAACAATTACCTGCCGGAGTTTATTTTATGGAAATCACCACCCGTCAGTTAAACGGTTCATTCACCAAATACACACGCAAGGTTACCAAGTTGTAACCAAATTTTTCAGCCACTTTTATTCCTTTATTTCCCCAATGGTTTGCGTTATCTTCGCAGCAAATGAAGCATATTCGTAACTTTTGCATTATTGCCCATATCGACCACGGAAAGAGTACATTAGCCGACCGTTTATTGGAATACACGCATACGGTGAGCAAGCGCGACCTGCAGGCTCAGGTACTTGATGACATGGATTTGGAACGTGAAAGAGGCATTACCATCAAGAGCCACGCCATTCAGATGAATTATCATTTAGACGGGCAGGACTATATTTTAAATTTGATTGATACTCCCGGCCACGTAGATTTTTCGTACGAAGTTTCGCGTTCGATTGCCGCCTGTGACGGAGCTTTGTTAATTGTAGATTCCTCTCAGGGCATACAGGCACAAACCATTTCTAATTTATACTTAGCCATTGATCAGGGACTGGAAATTATTCCGATACTAAACAAAATTGACTTACCCAGTTCGATGCCGGAGGAGGTAAGCGACCAGATTGTTGACCTGATTGGCTGCAAACACGAAGATATTTTGCGTGCCAGCGGAAAAACCGGTGACGGGGTACATGAAATATTAAAAGCCATTGTATCTAGGGTACCCGCACCAAAAGGCAATCCCGATGCTCCGCTAAAGGCACTTATTTTCGATTCGATGTTTGATTCCTATCGGGGAATTATTGCCTACTTCCGTGTATTTGACGGAAAAGTAGCTAAAGGAGATAAAATCAAATTTGTGGCTACCGATAAAGATTACTTAGCTGACGAAGTTGGGATTTTACGTTTAGAGAAATCGCCACGCGATGCGGTATCTGCCGGTGATGTGGGTTATATCATTACCGGAATAAAAGAAGCCAAAGAGGTAAAAGTGGGCGACACCATCACCCATCTGGAGAAACCATGCGAAGAAGCAATCAAAGGTTTTGAAGATGTAAAACCCATGGTATTTGCGGGAATTTACCCTGTAGATACCGATGACTTTGAAGAATTGCGCGAATCAATGGGAAAACTACAGCTCAATGATGCCTCACTTACCTTCGAACCTGAATCATCAGCCGCTTTGGGATTTGGTTTCCGTTGCGGATTTTTGGGTATGCTGCACATGGAAATTATTCAGGAACGGCTGGAGCGCGAATTTGGAATGACCGTTATTACTACTGTGCCCAACGTATCCTATCACTGTTATACCAAAAAAGGCGATATGCTGGTAGTAAATAATCCATCAGAACTGCCCGACCCCAATCATATTGACCATACCGAAGAACCTTATATCACTGCGCAAATAATTACCCGCACCGATTACATCGGCTCTATCATGTCGCTTTGTTTAAATAAAAGGGGCATTTTAAAAAATCAGACCTACCTAACTACCGACCGGGTAGAAATGACCTTTGAAATGCCTTTGGCAGAAGTGGTATTTGATTTTTTTGATAAACTGAAAAGTATTTCACGCGGGTATGCTTCTTTTGATTACCATCCAATTGGTTACCGCGAATCCGACTTGGTTAAATTAGATATTTTGCTCAATAAAGATATTGTAGATGCCTTGTCGGCCATTATTCACCGCGACCGGGCTTACGACTGGGGGAAACGTATCTGCGAAAAATTAAAGGAGCTTATTCCCATGCACCAGTTTGAGATCCCGGTGCAAGCCTCCATTGGAGCAAAAGTAATTGCCAGGGAAACCATAAAAGCCATGCGTAAAGATGTAACGGCTAAATGTTATGGTGGCGATATTTCGCGTAAGCGTAAATTGCTTGAAAAACAGAAAGAGGGAAAAAAACGTATGAAACAGGTGGGCTCGGTAGAAATTCCTCAATCGGCATTTATGGCCGTATTAAAACTTGATTAATTCTAAAATATAGTTGGTATGACAGCACAACAGGCAACACAAATTCTGGATGGTAATAAAACCGCTAAATTACTCAAAGAAGAAATTAAAACTGAAGTTCAAAAACTAAAGGCCGAAGGTAAAAAAACGCCTCACCTTGCAGCTATTCTTGTTGGAAGCAACGGAGCCAGCATGACCTATGTAAATGCAAAGGAAAAAGATTGCCACGAAGTAGGTTTCGATTCAACGGTATTGCGTTTTCCGGATACCATGACCGAAGCCGAACTGCTGAATGAAGTAGAAAAAATTAACAATAACCCGGATATTGACGGGCTCATTGTTCAGCTGCCTTTGCCAAAACATATCAACGAAAAGAAAATAACAGAAACCATCAGCTGGAAAAAAGATGTGGACGGATTTCACCCAATGAATGTAGGGTTGATGTTTAAAGGCCTGCCCTGCTTTTTACCTGCTACTCCGTTTGGCATTATAAAAATGATTGAGCACTACCGGATAGAAACCACCGGTAAACACTGCGTAATTCTTGGTCGCAGCGATATTGTGGGGAAGCCTATGAGTGCACTCATGCTTCAGCAGAATTGCACAGTTACGGTGTGTCACAGCAAAACCAAAAACCTCGAAAAATTTACCCGGGATGCCGATATTGTGATTGCGGCACTTGGTATTCCTGAGTTTTTAAAAGCCAATATGGTAAAAGATGGCGCGGTGGTAATTGATGTGGGTATTACCCGTGTAGATGATGCTTCGAACCCCAAAGGTTACGTATTGAAAGGCGATGTGGCCTATGATGAAGTGGCACCTAAATGCAGTTATATTACTCCTGTACCCGGTGGTGTGGGCCCAATGACCCGCTTAGGTCTTATGCTAAACACCCTGAACGGAGTTAAAAACCGTTATTAATTTTAATCCTTCCGTTTTAACCCGATGAGCAACGGAAATTCAACCGCTACGCTTCCTGTAATGGAACAGTTTTACACCATTCAGGGCGAAGGTGCCTTTTCCGGTCATGCCGCTTATTTTATTCGCTTGGGTGGTTGTGATGTGGGTTGTGTGTGGTGTGATGTAAAAGAAAGCTGGGATGCCGCCATTCATCCGCAGGTTCCAATTGACGAATTGGTTAATGAAGCTGCCAAAAATCCATCTAAAACAGTGGTGATAACAGGTGGTGAACCTTTGATGCACAACCTTACCTCTCTGGTACTTCATCTGCAAAAAAAAGGATGCCGCGTACATATTGAAACTTCGGGAGCACATGCCCTGCATGGTGAAGCGTTCGACTGGATTACAGTTTCTCCAAAAAAATTCAAACCTCCGGTTGATGATGTTTTGCTAAAAGCTGATGAACTAAAAATAGTTGTGTTTAATAAATCTGATTTCGATTGGGCACAACTTCACGCGACAAAAGTTTCGGCTAAATGCAGGCTGTACTTACAACCCGAATGGGACAAACGAAATGAAATGATGCCTTTAATCGTTGAGTATGTAAAAGTACACCCGCAATGGAACATTTCCCTTCAAACCCACAAATACCTGCAAATTCCATAATGGCAGGCTGTTTGTAAACAGTAACCCGAATAAACGTAAATTATGCTTCGATTAGCTTCCCGCATATTCTCCCTGTTAGCAGTTTTGTTTTTTGCTGTTGCAGCCCGCGCGCAAATGCCCGTTCTTCCTTCGGGAGAAAGTACATCTAAAAAAGCGACCGGTTATTTTAAGGAAGCAATGGGTTTATATCAGGTTGATGAATTTGACAAGGCGCTTGTTGAAGTTGGGAAAGCGCTAAAAGCCGATTCGAATTACATAGATGCGCTCTTACTGGCAGCCGAGCTCAACAGCTTGAAGGGAAACCGGAGCATTTCAATAAGCCAATATGAAAAAATTATTTCGGTTAATGCAGGCTTTTTTCTGGCTTATTATTTTCTGACTGAAGAAGCTTACCTGAATTCAGAATATGAAAAAGCTATAAAAGCCGGGAAAAACTACTTGCAGTACCGGGAAAATAATCCGTCACGCAATATGAAAGTGCGCAGAATTATTAAAAGCTGTGAATTCTCGATTCAGGCAATAAAAAATCCGGTGCCGTTTACTCCAATCAATCTGGGTGAAAATGTAAATAGTTTCAGAGACGAATACACTCCCGGTATTACCATGGACGGAAGCAAACTTATTTTCACCAGGCTGCTCATAGAGAAAGACAGCGTGAACATGGGCAATTTTGGCAACCTGAGTATTGACGACAAAATGCGCCTGCAACAAACCATGCACGAAGATTTTTATGTAAGTCAGAAAGTGAACGGGGCATGGGGAAAAGCCCGAAACTTTGGCCCGCCCATTAATACGGCCGAAAACGAAGGTCAGCCCTTTTTCAGCAGTGACGGGAGTGTTTTATTTTTTACACGATGCACCGGTGGTGGCCGCAGTTCGGACTGCAATATTTATTTCACCTTTTTGGATGGCGACCGCTGGGCCATGCCTGTAAAACTGGGCGCACCCGTAAATACCCGTGAGTGGGAGTCGCAACCCTCCATTTCGTTTGACGGAAAAACGCTTTATTTCGCCAGCAACCGTGACGGAGGTTATGGTGAAATAGATTTGTTTGAAAGTACTTATTCCAATGGAAAATGGTCGGAGCCGAAAAACCTGGGACCCAAAATCAATACTCCGGGACGAGAACAAAATCCCTGCATTGCCAAGGACAATAACACCCTTTATTTTAACTCTGACGGGCATCCTTCCATTGGCGGAGTGGATTTATATGTAAGCCGCAGGCAACCCGATGGCGAATGGGGCGAACCCGTAAACCTGGGATACCCGATTAATACATCGGGCAATGAACTTACCCTCTCTATTTCGGGCGATGGAGAATATGCCTATTATGTATCGGATAAATTGAAAGAAGGAAAAGGAGGTTTTGATATTTACTACTTTAAGTTACCTCAAAACATGCAGCCTCAAAAAACCAATTACCTGAAGGCAGTGGTTTTTGAAGATGGCAATAAAGCAAAAAAATTAGATGCTAAAGTGGAACTGATTGATTTGGAAACCGGAAAACCGGTCATTGAATCATACGCCAATAAAATTACGGGAGAATTTTTAATATGCCTGCCACTCAATAAAAATTATGCCTTGAATGTTTCGAAAAACGGTTACCTGTTTTACTCGGAAAACTTCGCACTGAAAGAACCTAAAAACAATGAGCCGTATGTAATGGAAATTCCGCTTAAACCCATTAAAGCCGGGCAAAGTGTGGTACTGAAAAATGTATTCTTCGATACCGACAAGTTCGATTTAAAACCCGAATCAAAAGCAGAACTGAACAAATTAGTAGCCTTTTTAAATGCTAACCCCACTCTTAAAATAGAACTGAGCGGCCACACCGATACACAGGGAAATAAACAGAGTAATATTGTTCTTTCACAAAACAGAGCCAAAGCGGTAATGGACTACCTTATTGCGAATGGCATTACCAAAGAACGATTAACCGCCAAAGGGTATGGCGATACACAACCTATTGCCGAAAACACCAGCGAAAAAGGAAGAGCCCAGAACCGCAGAACCGAATTTAAAATTCTTAACTAAGCAACGTCAGAATTTTTTCAGGCGGACGGCCTATCACCGCTTTGCCGTCTTTTATCACAATAGGGCGTTCAATTAAAACAGGATTGGCCGACATCAATTCGAGCCATTCTGCATCGGTAAACGTTTTACCTGCAAATTCACGTTCAAAAAGCGGTTCTTTTTTGCGTACTAATTCTTCGGGTTTAATGCCAAGGTAATCCGTGAGTCCTTTTAATTCACCGGGCGTAGGCGGATGCTCTAAATAATTGACCGCTTCAAACGGTTCACCATTATCATCCAGCAAGTGCAGAGCCATCTGGCATTTACTGCATGCGGGATTAAAATATATTTTCAGCATCGTTTATTTCCTGTTTCAAATATACGTTTCAAATTAGGCAGCCCATATTATTTTTAGCATATTTGTTTATTCGTTATGCGCACGCAGTTAGTGGCTTTTTTATACCGATGGCTGCCCGATGGTTTGATACAACATTTGGGACAAAGCAGGCTGTTGCAACCGTTAAGAAACTCGCTCCTGCGCAGTCAAAGCTTGGAGCTTACTCAAACGGTGCCTATTCAATCGGAAGTAAATCATGTCGATTTTTATTTTGAAGCCCCGGTAAAAGTGGCGGTACAGGCACAACATAAAGGAATAGAAAAACATATTACAGATGCCATATTAAAACTTCTCGCCTTCCCCGATTTTAAACAAGCTACCGTAGTTGATGCAGGAGCCAGCAATGGTTTTCTGAGTTGTTATTTTGCTCAAACCATTTCCTCGCAGGGAAAAGTTTTTGCATTTGAACCGCACCCGGAAGTTTTTAAACGGCTGCAAAAAAACCTTACCCGAAATAACCTGCAACAGGCAACCTGTTTCCAATTGGCGTTGGGCGATTCGGTAACCAGCAGTCATTTGAATTTGTATTACGAAACGGCAAACCGGCTTACCTTAGCAGGCAAAAAAGCTATGCAAACTATTTCAATTGATGAAACAACACTTGATCACTTTTTTGCGTCAAAGCAGCTACACGCCTGTCACCTGATTAAGATAGATGTGGATGGATATGAAACAGCCATTTTGAAAGGCGCTGAAAAAACGATTGCCCAATTTAAACCCGTGGTGGTGTATGAATCCAACCAGCAAACATTGCCGGGAGAATTATTGATTAAAAACGGATACCGGCTGTTTGATTTAACTATGAAAAAAATTGACAATACCCTGCCACTGCCTCATGATGTACTGGCGGTGCACCCGGCCGGAGCATTTACCATTTGAGTAAGGGATGGTCGTCATATTTTTTCCATAAATAAAAATCGCAGGTAAAGGCCATGTATTCATCGGTAGGCCGGGTGTTGTGATGATACATGAGTAACGATTCTTTTTGAAAAGGCTGCTCCATTTTCCCCCATCGCATCAGCCAGCGGTTGGGTGTTGCTCCTTCCCTTCCGGTTACTTCCATCAAAGCATTCAGATGTAACCCCGCCTCCTCTGCCAATAATTTAAAAGCGCTGGCCTCCTGCATAGGCAGCACCACATAAAAACTCCCGTCACCGGTAAGCAGTTGTGTTACGCCTTGCAGCAGTTCATCAAACGGCAGGTAGTTGGCAAAACGGGCTTTGGCTCTTTTGCTATCCGGATGCTGGTCATTATTTCCTTTGCTCCGGTTGGCTTCTTTAAAATACGGTGGGTTACAAATAATCAAATCAAAAGGCTCTGTTGCTTCAGAATAAAATTGCTGAAATGATTGATGAGAAATAATAAACCGTTCATACCATGGAGAGTTGTTAAAATTACCCTCGGCCTGTTTAGCCGCATCCGCATCTATTTCTATCGCAACCATGGCTGCCTGTTTAAATTGTTGAGCCATCATTAAAGCCAGCAAACCGGTACCCGAGCCAATATCCAATACCTTTCCTGGTTCTGTAAGCTCCTTCACAAAACAACCAAGCAACACCCCGTCTGTTCCCACTTTCATGGCACAGCGGTCCTGCTCAATGGTAAATTGTTTGAAATGGAATGCGTTACTCATTTACCGTCTCATGCTTTCTTGGCAGCAAAGGTAAACTCATTTTATTCTGCCATCAACTGAAAGAGGTAAAAGTTTAGAGTTATGAACTTTTGATTTTGGAAATCCGTAGTTACAAACTACGGATAACTTGGGGGGGGCAAAATACCCCTGCGAAAAGGGCAAATAGTAAGGTAATTTTTTTCATAACTTAAATAGGGTTTTAGTTGTATTTGTAATCAAAGCGACCTTTGGTAACTTTTACCATATCTGTTTTAGTAAAAGCATAAACATTATACTCAAAGGTTCCTGCCATGTAGTGATTAATGGTATCAAGCCGAGTAATGTTAAGAATGGCATACCCCCCATTAGTGAAATAAGAATCGTATGAAACATTTCTATACAGTGCTTTAAAAGCATCACTTATGCCTCCATCGAAAGGAATCACATAATACCCGGGACCGAAGATCTTATATTTAACCCGTATGTAAACCCCAGTTCTTCTACTTGAAGTTCCCGGATATAGTACCGCGCAATCCAACTCAAAAATTCCTTTTGCGTACCCGCTTCCCAAAAAATCAATATCTTCTTTATCTTCCTTGCTTGGCCAGGCATGGCCATTCATAAGGCAACCTATGGTTTGAGCACCCACCGTGGTAGCAGGAGGCAGTTTATCTTCTTCGCTTTCTTTTTTGCAATACAGGCTAAGGCAGCTAAGGGAGACAAGTAGCGGGAGGAGTTTTATATGGCTCATAGCTGTAGGGTGATAAAGTTAAACCGTGGTCCTGTTCTTTTCTGTCTAATCTTTTTGCACAACAATTTTTTTGATATAGCTATTTTCATTTTCTATATACCGTAAAAAATAAATCCCGTTTGGCAATGCGCTCACATCAATACTTTCTCCCGTAAAATGAAAATCATCCATTAAAAGCTGACCTGTATAATTTATTATTTGGACCTTCGCTTTGCTGGGGGCATTTAGTATGTGAATTTTTAAAACTCGGGAGGCAGGATTAGGGTAAATAGTTATCCCATTTTGTTTTTGAATTTCTTCAATATCCTCTGCCCAATCTTCAAAACGAAAGTCGTCAAACATGAGGCCGTCTTTATTTGTTTGTATGCTGTCACTAATAAAAGAAAAACGATACAGCACCGTATCTCCATGATGTATATTAAATACGGGACCAAGCGTGGCCATATTTGCATAAAAGTACTTCCACCCATTTGAATTACCGGTGAGTGTGGGCTTTGTACCATTCCACCATATAAGAGAGGCGTACATCGTATCGTTTATTAAATCAATCCATGAATTCCCATTGTCGGGTGAAAATTCAATGGCTCCGTAGTCTGATAAAGTATCAGAATTAACATAGTATTTTGCTGATAGAAGTACGGTATGAGGTACTTCAAAACCAAATCCTGCCACATTGGTTATAATAAAAACAGATGTATCATTTATAGCATATGAATGGATAGTATCTGTAACAATAGCCCGGGTAGGTGAAGATGCGCCAGTAAAAATAGTTTTTTGTGGTGCACCTACCTGCCATAAATTATTTTGGTATCTTATTGTATCAATACGCAAACACTGCAAATGGATTTCATCTTCAAAGTTTAAAAAATAATTGCCCCCAAGTGTTTGTCCGTATGAGGTTGATGTGATTAACACAAGTGAAATTGAAAGCAAAATATTTTTCATGGGTTTATATTTTTATCTGTTTCCCCCGGATTAATAAATTTCCTAATCCATAATTCGCTATGTAAAGGTATAAAAAAATCTTCTAATATATGTGGGAGGTTATTCCACTGTCAGGTTATCTTTATTGCCCCGCTGTTTCATTTCAGTACAGTAAGCCACAGCATCCAATTTCCTTCGCGTCTCTGCGCCTTTGCGAGAAATAAGGCCTTACCCTAAGGTACTATTCATGATGGTAGGGTTCGCCCCGCAGAATGGTAAAGGCCCGGTACAACTGCTCCAGAAAAATAACCCGGATAAGCTGGTGCGAAAAAGTCATATCCGACAAAGAAATTTTATGCTGCGCCCGCTGGTAAACTGCCTCTGAAAATCCATAAGCCCCGCCAATCACCAGCACCACATCTTTGCCTGATTGCATCCAGGCGGCTATCTGGGTTGAAAACCCTACCGAGGTAAAACGTTTGCCTTTTTCATCCAGTAGAATGAGGGTATCGGTGGGTTTGATTTGTTTTAAAATCAGCTCCCCTTCTTTCTGCTTCACCTGTTCGTCAGAGAGGCTTTGGGATTTCTTCAACCCCTCAATAACAGAAATGCTGAAAGGGGCGTAACGGCCAATCCTTTCAGCATATTCATTTACTCCCTGCTTTACAAAGTCAAATGTGGTTTTACCAATGACCAGCAGTGTTATTTTCACAAATTATTCGGTTGTGGGTGTATCTTTTTTACGGCTTTTAGGTTCTTTCTTTTTCTGAACCCCAATCTTCAACTGCTCCTCTCCGGCTGTGTAGTCAATTTCAATCACATCTCCTTCGGCAATCTCCGATTTGAGCATTTCCTCGGCAATGGGATCTTCTAAATATTTTTGAATGGCCCGGTTTAGAGGACGAGCGCCAAAATCCGAATCAAATCCTTTTTCGGCAATAAACTCCTTGGCTGCATCAGTGATTTTAAATTTATATCCCATTTGCTCAATGCGGGAAAACAATTTACGCAGCGAAATATCGGCAATAGCCAGAATATCCTCTTTAGTGAGCGAATTGAATATAACCACATCATCAATGCGGTTTAAAAACTCGGGAGAGAAAAAGCGTTTTAAAGCAGTTTCAATCACACTTTTCGAATATGTTTCGGCTCCGTCAGTTTTGCTTTGCGTACCAAAACCTACCCCTCCGCCAAACTCTTTTAACTGGCGCGAACCAATATTGGAGGTCATGATGATAACGGTATTTCTGAAATCTACTTTACGTCCCAGACTATCGGTCATAAAACCTTCGTCAAGGGCTTGCAGCATCAGGTTAAATACATCGGGGTGGGCTTTCTCCACTTCGTCAAGCAAAATAACCGAATAGGGTTTTCTGCGAATTTTTTCCGTAAGCTGTCCGCCTTCTTCATACCCAACATAGCCCGGAGGAGCTCCCACCAAGCGCGATACGGCAAATTTTTCCATGTATTCGCTCATATCAATACGCACCAGCGCATCTTCCGAGTCGAACATATACCGGGCAAGTACTTTTGCCAATTCGGTTTTTCCAACGCCTGTAGGGCCAAGAAAAATAAATGAACCAATAGGACGATTTGGATTTTTTAATCCGGCACGTGTGCGCTGAATGGCTTTCGATAATTTTTCAATGGCCTTATCCTGCCCTATCACTGACCCTTTCAGGTCTTGCGCCATATTCAGCAGGCGGTTGCCTTCACTTTGTGCAATACGTTTGGTAGGAATACCGGTAATCATGGCTACCACATCGGCTACATCGTCTGCCGTTACGGTAGAGCGCTGCGATTTGGTGTCTTCTTCCCATTTATTTTTTTCGGTTTCCAATTGTTCGAGCAGGTGTTTTTCCTTATCGCGCAATTTGGCAGCCTCTTCATACTTCTGGCTTTTTACCACCCTGTTTTTTTCAACTTTAATATCCTCAATCATCTTTTCTAAATCAAGAATATTCTGAGGCACGTGAATATTGCTAATGTGAACACGAGCGCCCGATTCGTCCATTACATCAATGGCTTTGTCCGGAAGATAGCGATCAGTCATGTAGCGGTTACTTAATTTCACACAAGCTTCAATGGCTTCATCAGTGAAAGTAACCGAGTGGTGGTCTTCATATTTTTCCTTAATGTTCTTCAGAATTTCAACGGTTTCTTCTGGAGATGCCGGATCAACCATTACCGGCTGAAAACGTCTTTCCAAAGCTCCGTCTTTCTCAATATACTGTCGGTATTCATCCAATGTGGTAGCTCCGATACATTGAATTTCGCCACGGGCCAAAGCCGGCTTAAACATATTGGACGCATCGAGCGAACCGGATGCTCCACCTGCACCTACAATGGTGTGAATTTCGTCAATAAACAAAATAACATCAGGCGATTTTTCCAGTTCATTCATTACGGCTTTCATGCGCTCTTCAAATTGCCCGCGGTATTTAGTACCTGCCACCAGCGAAGCAAGATCAAGCATCACTACCCGCTTATTAAACAGCACCCGCGACACCTTGCGCTGCACAATGCGTAAGGCCAACCCTTCGGCTATAGCCGTTTTTCCTACTCCGGGTTCTCCAATAAGTACCGGATTATTTTTCTTTCTGCGGGAAAGGATTTGCGAAACACGTTCAATTTCCTTTTCGCGACCAACTATCGGATCAAGTTTCCCTTCTTCGGCCGATTTGGTTAAATCGCGACCGAAATTATCGAGCACCGGAGTTTTTGATTTGGTATCTCCCGGCTTGCGCGGCTCGGGCTTACGTTCTTCAGGAGTATAAAAATCACCAGGCGACTCAGGTGGTAATTCTGATTTCACCTCAGGTAAATTATTCTCGAGAGCTGTTTTAAAAACATCATAAGTAACTGCAAACTGAGTCAAAATTTGAGAAGCAATATTATCTTCATCTCTCAACACAGATAGTAATAAATGCTCGGTACCTATAATATCGGTTTTAAAAATTTTGGCTTCGAGGTAAGTTATCTTTAATACCTTTTCAGCTTGCTTAGTGAGCGGAATATTAACCAGATTTGAAGTTAATGAAGAAGTGGCAGTGCCTTTTATGGTATCCTCAATTACTTTTTTTAGCCTGATGGTATCTACATCCAATGCCTTAAGGGTTTTTATGGCTTTCCCGTCTCCTTCGCGAATAAGGCCCAGAAGCAAATGCTCCACCCCAATGTAATCGTGCCCTAAACGAATTGCCTCTTCCCTGCTGTAGGAAATAACATCTTTTACTCTGGGCGAAAATTTTGCTTCCATCATTTTGTTCCTTTCTAACTATTCAGATTGTACAATTTGGTAATTGGTTGCAGGGTAATCAAAAGCCTTACCAATTACATCATGCCAAATTTAATAGAATTTGTTTTCGAATATCAACCCTAACAGGTGCCTATTTATGTGGGTTTTCTGTAAAAATATACACAAAACAAAAAGGCACTCTTCGCAGAGTGCCTTTTTGTCATAGTATAACTAATCTCAATTACCTTGCTACAACTATTTTAACGGTTTTAGAAGCATCACCTGCTAAAATACGGCAGAAATAGATGCCCAGGTGCAAATCGGAAACAGGGATTACCTGATTTACGATATTAACTCCTCCGGCTAATTTCACTTCTTTTACAATTCGTCCTGTTAAATCCGTTAAAGCTACCGAATAATCCGAAGAATTATTACGGAAATGAGGATTTATCAGGCGAATGTTTATTTCGTTGGCGGCAGGATTAGGGAATAAGGTAATGTGTGCATCCGACAAAATATTGTGAATGGAATTCGGGCCGTAATTGGTTTTAAAGCCTGCAATATCATCACGGTTGCGAGGGAATAATTTCCAATTGCTGAAACTATAAGTTAATATCCCTTTCATGTAAGCATATTTTTTATTCAGCACGAGTGAATCTGTATTGAAATTGGCCGGAATATCATTCGACTGATCATCGGCACGTAAACCTATGGTGGATAAAGTATCTTTCCTGAAAGCCCATTCGCCAAAATTACTTGGTGCATCGGCATTTAAATTCACCACATATACCGAATCAAATTCTACCAGCATAGCTTCGTAAGGTTCGGTGTAGGCTGCTACTTTTAAGCGTACCGAATCAATTGGTAAGTTGGTTACAAATGCCGGAAGTGTTTTTCCGGTACCGGCTACAGTATGATTAGAGTTACCCGCATTGTACAACGTGGTCACATTAAAATTCTCGCGTACAACACAGGAAGTAATGATGATAGAATCTCCTCTGTTCCATTGGTCAATTCCATCACCTACGGCTGGTTGTACAAAAATGGCCGAATTAGGCCCGTTTCCACTTTGAATGGTTACTAAGCCCAAATCATCCGACTTGGTAGTTGATGTTACAATTCCTTTCACCGAAATACCGGTGAGAGTATCTCCTGTCCAGATAGAATTGCCACTTGTAAAAGGTGAGTATTGTAATTGTTGTATGGTGGTTACTCCCGCATCGGTAACAATATAGGCACAGTTGGTCGCTAATGAGTCGGGAGAGTAAGAGGAAGCATTTGAATTGTCGGTTGCTTTGATATAATATTTTACAATGCTTCCGTTGGTCTGTGCAGGAATGCTTGCCTGCCAGATTCCATCAGTAACATTACCCGAAATTCTTGACATGATCATCGGACTGAAACTTCCGTTACCAACCGCATAAAAAAGTGTGGCCGATGAAACAGTGGTATCATCTACAATGCGGGCACTGATTATAACAGGATTTGCTGAGGTAGCAATTACGGGATTACGCGGTAAACGGGTGATGGTAGGAGCTACTCCAAGTACCGGACCCAGATCGGATAGAACCAGCGGGCTAATCACATATTGCTGAGTGCCGGTGGCAGTAACATAGGTTTCGGTAATTACGCCTCTCACATAAGAGAAAGTTACTCCAATTTGCGGAGGTGCAAAATATGGTGTACCGGGAATAGCAGGTGGTCCAACGGTATCTTCCAGGTTATCGTTTCTGAAGTAAGCCGAGAAATCGTAAACAGATATTTTGTTTCCGTTTGCATCCTGAAGCGACCATGTCCAGCGGGTACCCGCAGGAGTTCCTGTACCGGTACGATCAACAACCGTTACATTTTTTAATTCTACATAAACGCCTTCGTATTGTTCACCGGTTACAGGTTGCGCAATCATGGTTCCGCTACCGTTATTTTTCATAAACTGATCCACAGTAACCACAGTTGGGGTAATGGCCACGGGATTCAGGTTAATTATTTCGGCAGGATATGGAAGAATATTGAGTTGTGTTTCTCCTGTGGTAGTAGGTCCACCTGTACCATTAAAGTTTTTAAGTACACCAACGTATCGAACTTTTAATCCCTTAACTGAACTTTGATAAAACTGGGTAGCCGATTTATAAGTTGAAAGTCCGCCCGACCAGCCACTCACAGTGGAAGGATCACACATCACTTCAATGCCGCTCCACGGGCCGCCATTCGGGTTTTGAATAAATGTGGCTTTCCTGTTTACCGAAAGTCCATAATACCGCGGGTCAAAAGCTACCACCCCTTCCACCTGTACAGTATCTCCGTAAATCGGATCTTTTGCTACCGGATTTTGATAGTCGGGCCGTGTGTTTCCCGAAGCTAATTTTTGTGCACTTACAAACTGTAAACTATCAATAGAAATAAGAGGATACGGATATAATGAAGTTGCTTTGGCATAACCCAGAACAAAATCACCAAAAGAAGTAAAATTGGTATCTGAAAGAATAATTCCTGAATTATTGGCTGAGCCGGTGCCTCCTAAATCGAGCCAGCTACCCGAGCCATTATCTTTCATTACTCTCAGTTTTGACGAATCGGCAGCGAACTCCACTCCGTTATTTCCATAACTCAATTGAACTCTTGCTGCTGAAACGGATGCTCCGGCTCCTTTTGAAATAGTCCAGTATCTTAGTGTAGAAATCGAATCAATGGTTGAAGGAAGATTTCTGTTGGGAGCAGTTGAAGTAAATAATTCAGCGCGGTAGGTTGTTGCCGTAGCAGCAGATTGAGTTACGGTTAATGATAATGGCCTGTAAGTAGTGCCTTTTCCTATAGGCATGGCTTTGGTGGTTTGGCTGGCAGAAGCAACCGTGATTTCAACCGGGCCATTGATAAATTTAGTGTTATCGGCACCATTCACCACCGAGGTGCTGCCCAAAATTAAATACCCCGCATTGCTGGTAACCAATTTCCCACTGGTAAATGTTAAATTACCACTTAGCTGATGGGTATCATTTAACTGCACATTAAAAGCATTATTAATAATTAAATGAGCGGGTCCCGAAGTTTTTGGAAACTCATTATTGGATGTAGTTTGAATAGCCGTACCGGCATACTCTAACGAAGCAGATGAACCATAACCAAGGGTATTGGCACCAAGTGTTAGTGCTCCCTGTATCATTTTTACCGTGTTAGATGCAGTTCGGCTGGCATGTAAAGTTAATCCTGCCGCATTATTTAAAATAAATCCGGACGGCCCATTGCTGGCAGGATACTCCGTATCGGAAGAAGTTTGTGCCGAAGTACCGGCATACTCAACCAAAGCATTTGAACCGTAAGTAAGCGTATTGCTGTTTAATGACAACTGATTGTTTGCTGTGAGGGTCAAAGTACCGTTAACTGTGATATTAAGAGGTAATGATAAATTAGCCTCCAGACGGAGATTAGTATATGTATCAATGGTTGCCGCTCCGGAAATTCCTCCGTTTCCAATTAACTGCCCATTCGCTGAAACAACCGTACCCAGCAAGCTTACCGAAGTGGCGGCTGCTGAATTACTCCCAGTTCCTGCTGGTAACAGAATACGCCCTCCTGACTCAAGCAATAATGTGCCAAAATTTGTAGTAGCAGTTCGGGCCATAGTGGTTTGGTTCATAATAAGAGTTCCTTGCGCCTGAATAATTAATTTGCCGCTACCAACAACACCACTATCCGGTCTAAGTGATCCGGCAACCCCAATATCCATTTGTAATATCCCTTTGGTAATAATAATAGTTGAGGCTCGCATATTTGTTTTAATAACTATTGTATCAGTGGCAGAGGCTGTATTTATTTTAAGTGTCCAATGAATAAAATTACTGGGAACACCCCATTCTCCGGTTAGGGTCCCGGCACGTGATGTTCCTGCAAAAGTTAAACTTCCACTTCCGGTTGTAACCAAAAACCTCAGTGAATTGTTTAATCCGGTCGAGGGGCTACCCGGTATTGTCCCTTTTGATCCGGTATATGTACGGATTTTCCCAAATACATTTAACGTATTTCCCCCGATATAAAGACGCGCACTGTCGGTCGCATCAATTTGCGCATTCAGGTGCAAATCCAGGCAGGAGCCATTGGCAGTCATAAATACGGAATCTCCGTCTTGTATCCAAACTGAATTGGAAGAGGTTGGTATTCCTGTGGCGGGATCCCATGAGAGAGTACCCTGATTAAATACTTCCCAGGTAGAAGCGGCATTCCAATCACCCGATTGTTTGCTCTTGAAATCACCGTTCACCTGAGCAAATCCGCCCAGAGAACTTAAAAGTAGTAAAAGCGTAAAAATTCTTTTCATATTGTTAAGCGATTAATTGTACAAGTTAGTCAATTACTTTAATATTACAAATTTACCTGTCTGAATTTGCCCGGTAGCTAAATCTTTCACTGCAAATATATATATGCCCTGACTAATTTGATTTTTGGTTTCAGTCAGCATATCCCATGCATGCTCTCCCCCCGACATGACAATATTCTTTGAACCCGCATAATTTTCAAACCAGCGGCTGTCCTCACCTGCATAGGTTGTGCCATTATGCGAAATTTTATTTACCATATCTCCGGATGAAGTATAAATACTTATCTCGCACCGTTTAGGTAAATTGTAAAAGTATATCTTTCTGGTTCTTGAGGTGGTTCCATCCCAAAGTGCCGAACCTTTATACGGATTAGGATAAACCCCGATGGCCGGTTTGTTACTTTTACTTTCAATCGGATTTGGTTCTGTCCCCGTAAAAATATGATAAGAATTTTCTGAAAATGACGACTCCAGAGACTCTAAGTTCAGGTCCGCATCGCCCTTATCAAATGCAGTTAACAGAACAAGGTACTGCCATCCGTTCATTAAGCCTGTGAGCCGGTAATGAAAATAAAATGTATCGTTTTCTATAACCACAGGTGCCGGTAGTTGAATGGATGAAAAACCGTTATTAAATCCCACGGCATTCCCCGCTGAATCCCATTGCGCAATTAAATTTGCTTTATCGAGCAGGTTGGTAGATTTATCATCTCCAATATTTGTTCGATACAACCGGAAACCTTCAAAATCTTTTTTCTTTGAAATAGGGTCTATTGATTCCATGGAGTTTTTACCCCAGTAAATATCCAACTGATTATCTCCCGGAATCATTTTCACCTGCGGGTCGGCTGGAGGTTCGGGCAAAATATATCTGTTTAAAACAGCATTCCCGTTTAAATCCTCGCCCGCGTCTAAAACTCCGTTTTCATTTAAATCTTCACCCAAATAGGTTCGTTTAGCCCAGGAAAGATGATCAGTTAATTCCTTTCTTGCCGTTGGGTTATCCTTGTTTAGCGGATCGCCCGATTCTTTTTGTTTGGCACAAACCATGGCTACCACAAACTTAATTTTCTCTCCCGGTAGTACTTTAGGTATACTCCCTATGGAAATAAGCTGTATCCAGTTACCGGTAACCGTATTAGGACCGGTTAAAATTTTGGCCGAATCCGTTGGTGTTTTGAGTTTATAATAACGCTCCTGATCATTGGCCGGAGAAGTATAGGGCGCTGTAGTTGAATTGTAATACCAGAAATTAGGATTTATTACCGGTGGTAAATACCCCGAGTCGGTAAATTGTTTTGCGTTATTGGGATGAAAATATTTACCTCTCCATTCAACCCCAAGCAACTGACAGGCTGCATACGACTGGGTGTAATCTACATCATCGCCAGCGGCCTGATAAACATAGATGGCTCCTGCATTTTTATCATACCCTCCTCTTCCCTTATTAAAAAAGGCGGTTCCGTTATCCTGAGTTACATTTATGTTTCTAACCACCATATCACTCCACATCCCCAGATAAACGGAGTCCCAGGTATTTGTTGAACTATTGGTGACTTCATAATTAAGAATCACAAAAAAATCGGCATACGAGTAATTCCATGAATAACTCTCAAGACGAACATCAGCAAATAAAGGATTGGTATGATTGGTTATAGGAATATTTAATCCCGGCACAATTACATTTTTATCTGTAAAACCAACTACAAAATCCTGATGAGAAACAGCCGAAGGAGTAAAGTAGTCACTGTTCTTTAGAGTAGAACGTACCTTGATAGGTCCGTTTGCTGTAAACTCAAATCCGCTGGCACCAGTTGAATAACCGTTTGCCGCATCAACTGCCGAGGTCGATACAAGCTGCTGCCCGTTCATAATGGCTCCCATCCAGATTCCGCCTTCAAACAAATGTTCAATACCTGAATTAATCGGATATTCCATAGATGGAGGGCCCTGAGAATTACTTCTCACAGCCGGCCTTCCCAACGTCCCCACATTGCTGATTGCTAAACCTAATCTTCCTGCATCAGTATATTTCTGATCAAAACTAACCTGCGATAAAGCGGATACAAAATTTAGTAGCAGGACTCCGGAAAACAGTATACGTAAACTCATTTTTATGACTACGCGCAAATATGACAAAAAATGAAGCAACTAACGTAAATTTTAGCTTAATTTTTTATGTAATAAGTTAAATATACCACTATCGGTTAAGGGAGATATTCGTACTTCATATGTTCACAAAACTTATACGTCTGACAAAGTATGAGTTCTCATATTTCTTTCGGACTGTATTATGAAACTGTTACCAAAAAGCCATAAAGCAATATGTTGATAACTTAATTCTGGTGCTCACCTATTTGACTTTGCTCAAAAACACAATTGAACAGGTTTTATACATTCTTAAAAGCCGATGTGCATAACTGTTTTTACAAAAGAAAAAGTTTCAGGATACGCATAAAAAATTGAATCTTCGTGCAGGTTAATCAAACACTATTTTCTGAAGAGGTTGAAAAGAGACGATGGACAACAACAAAACGAAATTTACGCGAAAAAAAGATACGAAACAATTTCCGGTGGAGTTAATTACCGGTAAACTTCCCCCGCAGGCACTTGAACTGGAAGAGGCTGTTTTGGGGGCTTTAATGATTGAAAAAAATGCACTTTCGGTTGTCCTTGACATCCTAAAAGCAGATTATTTTTATAAGGACTCCCATCAGTTAATTTTCAAAGCTATTCTTGGCTTATTTGATAAGTCTGAGCCAGTAGATATACTTACTGTTACCAATCAGCTTCGATTGGATGGTACCCTAGAAATTTGCGGAGGCCCGTATTATATTACTCAACTAACCAACCGGGTGGCTTCTGCGGCCAATATTGAATTTCACGCGCGCATTATCCAGCAAAAATTTATTCAGCGGGAGCTAATCCGGATATCGGGTGAAGTACAGCGAGACGCATTTGAAGAAACAACTGATGTGTTTGATTTACTTGACCAGACTGAAAATAAACTTTACCAGCTTACCGAGGGAAATATTAGTAACAGCTCAGAAAAAGTTGATTCTATTTTAAAGGAAGCCATTAAACAAATTGAATCACTCAAGGGACATGAAGACGGCCTTACCGGAATTCCTTCGGGATTTACGGCATTAGACCGTTTAACTTCAGGCTGGCAAAAATCTGATTTGATTATTTTAGCCGCTCGCCCCGGTATGGGTAAAACGGCCTTTGTGTTGGGAATGGCCCGCAATGCTGCCGTTATCGGAAATAATCCCGTTGCTTTATTTTCTCTCGAAATGTCATCCATTCAATTGGTTAATCGTTTAATTGCAAGCGAAACCAATTTGGAAGCCGAGAAACTAAAAAAAGGACAACTACGGGAAGACGAATGGGTGCAGCTAAATAAAATGGTAGGTAAACTCTCTGAAGCACCTATATTTATTGACGACACTCCTGCCCTTTCCATATTTGAGCTTCGTGCCAAATGCCGGAAATTGAAATCGCAGCACAATATCCAATTAGTAATTATAGATTACCTGCAACTGATGCGTGGCGATGAAAGCCGGTCGGGTGGAAATCGTGAGCAGGAAATAAGCTATATCTCACGCTCTCTGAAAGCTTTGGCTAAAGAATTAAATATTCCGGTTATTGCACTCTCGCAGTTAAGTCGCGCGGTAGAAACCCGTGGAGGTGATAAACGCCCTATGTTATCGGACCTCAGGGAATCGGGTTCAATTGAGCAGGATGCCGATATGGTATCCTTTATTTACCGCCCCGAGTATTATGGATTTAATGACGACCAGGAAGGCAATTCATTGGTGGGAATTGCAGAAATCATTGTTGCCAAGCATCGTAACGGTGCTACCGATACTGTTAAGCTTAAGTTTGTGAATAAATTTGCCCGGTTTGAAAACCTCGATATGTTCTCTTATTCTGATGATGCGGATTATGAACCATCAAACATGATTACGCTTCCATCGCGAATGAATAATATGAATGATGAAGAGGCTCCTCCGTTTTAAATCCTAATCATCAAGTAAATTAATAGCCGATTGCAGCTCGGCAGCAGTCTTATTTTCTTTTTGCTTTATTGCCAATTCATGTCCCCTCTTAAAAATGCTGCGTGCTTTTTCAGTCTCCGATTTTGTTTCAAGAATTTTACCCAATTGATAATAAGTCGCCAAATATTCCGGATTTCTTTCTTTCAGGTTCATAAGCAATTCCAATGCTTTATCTAAATCCCCTGCTCCCATATATTCCATAGCTATAGCGTAATTGAGAAAATCATCATCCGGAGTTTCCTCTAAAAATTTTAACAATTGTTTCAATCTGTTTTGCGGCATATGCTAAATGAACAAAAAATAAATACTTTTGTACCCCATTTTAAGGAAAGAATATGAAGATTCTGGTATGTATCAGCAATGTGCCTGATACCACAACAAAAATAACTTTTACTGACAATAACACGAAGTTCAATTCAGCAGGTGTTCAGTTTATTATTAACCCGTATGACGAACTGGCCTTAACAAAAGCCCTCGAGCTGGTTGAAAAACACCAGGGTACTGTTACAGTAATTAATGTTGGGCTGGCCGATACCGAGCCCAATATTCGAAAGGCGCTTGCCATTGGTGCCAATGATGCTATTCGGATTAACGCCCAACCTACCGATGCTTTTTTTGTGGCCTCCCAAATTGCTGAAGCTGTAAAATCTGAAAACTATGACCTTATTTTTACCGGACGGGAATCAATAGATTATAACAGCGGTCAGGTATGTGGCTTGTTGGCCGAAATGCTTGCGCTTCCATCGGTAAACGTAATTAACACACTTGATATTGATAATGGAGTTGCCACCATGGAACGTGATATTGACGGTGGTCGCGAAGTAGTAAAATGTAACCTGCCTATGGTGGTAAGTGCTCAAAAAGAGTTAGCGGAACCCCGTATTCCCAACATGCGCGGAATTATGGCTGCCCGCACCAAACCTTTAAAAGTGGTAGACCCTGCCTCGCTCCCCAATTCAACCGAAATAGCCGTGTATGAATTGCCTCAGCCAAAAGCAGGATGTAAAATGATTGATGCTGAGAAAGCGGAAGAATTGATAAGCCTGTTACACAACGAAGCAAAAGTGATTTAATAATATATTAAGAACAGATTGATATGGCCATTTTAGTATTTGCAGAAAATATAGAAGGTATTTATAAAAAGTCATCCTTCGAGGCAGTTAGTTATGCAGCGGCAATTGCTTCGACTACAGGAGATAAAGTTATTGCTGCTTCTCTTGGAACCGTGGAAGGCGGACGACTGGAGGAATTGGCCCGTTACGGAGCTGATAAAATTGTAAATGCCTCCGATAAAAAATTAGATGTTTTCAATCCTCAGGCATATGCCTCGGTGCTGGCACAAATTGCCAAACAGGAAAACGCCACCATTGTGGTGCTCAGTAATACTTATAGTGGTAAATCACTTGCCCCGCGCCTGGCAGTAAAACTAAATGCAGGGTTGGTTTCAGGCGTTATAACCCTGCCTGAAACATCATCCGGCTTTAAAGTGAAAAAAACTGTTTTCTCGGGTAAAGCATTTGCTGATGTTGAAATTAAAAATCAGGTTAAAATTCTTGCCCTTACTGCCAATTCTTACAGCCCTCAGGAATTAAACAAGGCTGCCGAAATTGCAGAGTTTTCTGCATCCTTCAGCGATAGTGATTTTGCCAGTCAGTCAGTAGAAGTAAAAAGAGTATCGGGTAAAATTCCGTTAACCGAAGCCGAATTAGTTGTATCAGGCGGAAGAGGAATGAAAGGTCCTGAAAACTGGGCCATGCTGGAAGAGCTTGCCAACGTGCTGGGAGCGGCAACTGCCTGTTCAAAACCCGTTTCTGATATGCACTGGCGGCCACACTCGGAGCATGTGGGGCAAACCGGAATTACCATTAAACCTAATTTGTATATTGCTTGCGGTATTTCGGGTGCTATACAGCATTTGGCCGGGGTTAGTTCAAGTAAAGTTATTGTGGCCATTAATAAAGATCCTGAAGCTCCCTTTTTTAAGGCTGCCGACTATGGGATAATAGGCGATGTTTTTGATGTGGTGCCTAAATTAGTTACAGCAGCCAAAAATCTTAAATCATCCCAAAACTAAAAGAAGTTTTATTTTACTCCTTTTATTATTTTTGACATTCTTGGTACTACCTTTACAACTGCATGCAAAAAATTCGGCTTGATATTGTCGGCCTCACTTCGGGGCAGTCTCATGGTTCGTACACCCTTATTTTAGGGGAAGAACTTGGCAACCGGAAATTGCCCATTATAATCGGAAGTTTTGAAGCCCAGGCCATCGCCATCGAAATTGAAAAAATAGTTCCGTTTCGCCCTATGACACATGATTTATTTGTGTCGTTCTGCCGTACATTTGATGTTGAAATAAAAGAAGTACTCATTCATACCCTTACCGATGGTGTTTTTTACGCAAAGATGATTTGCGAATTAAACGGAGAATTGAAAGAAATTGATGCCCGCACTTCTGATGCTATTGCACTTGCCGTAAGATTCAAATGCCCAATTTATACCACCGATGCCATTATGCGCTCGGCAGGTATTGTGATAAACGAGGAAGAAGAAAGAAAGGACGAAAACGAACAAGAGAACGAAGAAGAAACAGAAGAAACTTTTATTGAACCCCAGCCTTTCAACCCAAATGCAAACCTTACTTCAATGACCATTGATCAGCTTCATAATCTGCTGGAGGAAGCTATACGAATTGAAGATTACCACCGGGCAGCATTAATACGGGATGAAATAAACAAGCGTGAAAAATAATGGATCGTTTCACAGGGCTTTTGGGTGTAGTTTTCATTCTTGGATTAGCCTTCCTTTTTTCCAATAACAAAAAAAAGATAAATTACCGTTTAGTTGCAAGCGGACTTGGGTTGCAAACCCTTCTGGCGTTGCTTATTCTTAAAGTTCCGCCTGTAACGTCATTCTTCCAGTTTCTTGGCAGAGGCATGCAAAAAATTGAACAGTTTGCAAAAGAAGGAGCCAATTTTGTTTACCGCGGCTTAGGCTCATACGATAAAACCGGAGCACCTGTAAATTATGCCTCCCCCGATACTTTTGTTTTTGCATTTAATATTACAGCTACCATTATTCTTGTTTGCGTTTTAGTGGCTATGCTTTACCATGCCGGTATCATGCAAAAACTGGTTGAACTTATAGCCCGCGCCATGAACTGGGTGATGCGCGTGAGTGGTGCCGAGGCATTAAGCAATGTGGCCAGTGCTTTTGTAGGACAGGTAGAAGCACAGGTAATGATCAGACCTTATCTGGCTGGTATGACCAAAAGTGAATTGCTCGCTTCCATGAGTGGAAGTCTGGCCTGCATTGCAGGAGGGATTTTAATTGTGTATGCCAATATGGGAGCCAAAGCGGAATACCTGATTGCTGCAAGTTTGATGGCTGCTCCCGGGGCACTGGTTATTTCCAAAATTGTGTTTCCCGAAACAGAAGAATCTCAAACAATGGGCAAAGTAAAACTTCAGGTAAAAAGCGAATACAGCAACCTGATTGACGCAATAAGCCACGGGGCTGCCGATGGATTTAAAATATCAATGAATGTAATCGCCATGCTCATTGGTTTTATTGCTTTAATTGCCATGATAAACTGGATGCTGGCTCATATTTACCCCACCTTGTCGCTCGATTTTATTTTCAGTAAAATATTTTATCCCATTGCCTGGTTAATGGGAACACCTGCCGAAGACGTAAACAATGTAGCTACATTGCTGGGGCAAAAACTTACGGTAAATGAATTTGTTGCTTTCCGAAATTTAACTACCGGCACCATTCCTGTTATTTCGGATAAAGGAATGATGATAGTAAGTATTGCCATTTGCGGCTTTGCTAACTTTAGCAGCGTAGGGATGCAGATTGGCGGAATAAGTGCATTGGCACCGGAGCGAAGAACTGATTTGGCCAAACTTGGAATGCGTGCATTGTTGTGTGGCACGCTGGCTTCCTACCTTAGTGCTACCATAGCCGGTATTATAATGTAATTAGTTCCTGAAACGTGGGAATAGTTTCTGTGAAAGTATATTTCTTATTGTTTAAATCTATTTTACAAACAAAGTGATTGAGTCCATTGGTCACTAACAAAAAAGGCACCTGCATGGTGATATTATAACGGGCAATCTGGTCAAAAACCTGCTGATTAATCTGAATACCCGGAGCCTTGCATTCCACAATAAGTTTTGGAGCTCCCGAAGTAACGTAGGCCACAATATCGGTTCGTTTGGAAAGTCCGTTTAACTTCAGCATTTTTTCAACAGATAAAAGTCCTGTAGGATAACTCAGATGCTCTGCTAAATAATGAATTACATGTTGCCTTACCCACTCCTCGGGCGTAAGACTTACATATTTTTTTCTGATTATATCGTAAATTAATTTTCTTTGCCCTTCAGCCGAGAATTGAAATTGAAAAGAAGGAAAATTTAACACCTGCATTTAAGCACGCAAATTAAGCAATGGCAACGGATACTTTAAAAGCATATGATGAAATAATGTCGGCAATCAAGGCTAAAAAATTTGCCCCGGTTTATCTGCTTCATGGCGAAGAATCATACTTTATTGATAAAATTAGTGATGCCCTTGACGAAAGTGTGCTGAGCGAGGCAGAAAAGGGTTTTAATTTTTCACTCTTTTACGGAAAAGATGTGGATGCCTCGCAAATTGCAGGTGCTGCCAGACGTTTTCCGATGATGGCGCCCTACCAGCTTATTCTGGTTAAGGAAGCGCAGGAAATAAAAAATTACGATGCGCTTATCCCCTATTTTCAGCAACCTTTAGACAGCACCATTTTAGTTTTATGTTATAAGAATAAAAAATTTGACAAGCGCACCAAAGCCTACACTGCATTAAAAAAATGCGTTACGTTCGAATCCGGAAAATTATACAGCAATCAGGTTTCCGGGTGGATTACTGCTTACCTTAAAAAGCAGGGAATTAAAATTAATGATAAAGCCTGCCTGCTGCTTAGCGAATACATAGGGACAGACCTAAGCCGGATTGCCAACGAATTAGATAAAATTCTCATTAACAAAAAAGATAAAAGCACCGAGATAAGTCTGGAAGAAATAGAACAAAATGTAGGTATTAGTAAGGACTTTAATATTTTTGAGCTGCAAAATGCCATTGGGCAGCGAAATGCTTACAAAGCCTACCTGATCGGGGAGCATATTACCCAGTCAAAAGATTTTTCAATGATTCCGTTAATTGCCAACCTGTATAATTTTTTTTCGAAACTCTATGTTGCTCATCAGCTCCAGGATAAAAGCAAAAACGGCCTGATGAAATCACTTGGTATAAATTTCTTTTTTGCCGAGGACTACCTAACCGCCCTTAAGAATTATTCTCCTCAACGAACTTATATGGCTTTCAATATACTGAAAACCTTCGATTTAAAAAGCAAAGGCATTAACGATAATGCTACCGATGAAAAACAACAGTTAAAAGAGTTGATCTATATGTTAACTCAATATAACTAAGGCTTTCTATTTCAAAAATATTTATTAAACTTGCATTTCCTTATATCGTATAAATTTAATCTTAATCATATAACGCTGATGAAAAAAGTAGTACTAATTGGTTTAATGACAACTCCTTTCTGGGTTATGGCCCAGCAAAAGAATGTTGTAACAAACGGCACCAAAACGGGAGCCACCGACAACAAAGTGGTAACCACCACAACAACAACTACAACTAATAACCCAAAAGGCACTCAACCCAGTACCACCTTATCTCCAAGTACCATCAATTACCCGATGGTTAAAATCGGAGAATCAAAGTACGACCTGCAGACCAATGCTTCTATTGGACGCAGAGTAATGGAGTACGCAGGCGGAAAAGTATCTGTTGTTTGGACATACTCAAACGAAAACGATCCATGGAACGACCGCGGTACCGGTTACAACCACTTCAACGGAACTTCTTGGGGCAGTACTCCATCAGTACGTATTGAAGGAGGCACAGGAACAACTAACAGAACCGGTTGGCCAAGTCTTGGACAAATTGGAACAGGAGAATATGTTTTCGGACACGCTCCTGTTGGAGGTTTTCGCAAATCAACAAATGGTACCATTGGAAGTAACACCTGGACTTTGTCGCCTATTCTTCTGGGCGATAATACCAACCAATACCCTATTTGGGGCAGAGTAGCAAATAATGGAAACACCGTTCACGTGGTAGCTAATTATACAACTACTGCAGGCAATAAAGTGATTAAAGGCGTAAACAACCCAATGGTGTATTCAAGATCGCTTGACGGAGGCACTACCTGGCCAATTCAAAACATTACCCTTCCCGGATACGACTCCACACTTACTCTTTATGGTGGCGGAGATAACTATGCCATTGATGTTCGCGATTCTATTGTTGCCATCGTAGCCGGTGGCGTAGTTGACCATGTTGTACTTTGGAAGTCTACTAACAACGGAACAACTTTTATGAGAATAATAGTTGACAGTATGCCTTATGGCACAAAAGATACTTTTAGTAACCAAAAATACAGAGGAAATGACGGATCAATGGAAGTGGTGATTGACAACAACGGAAAAGTTCAACTTTTCTGGGGAATGAGCGTTGTTGCTTCTAAAACCAGCGATAGCTCATACTCTTATTATCCTTCAGTTGGAGCTTTAATGCATTGGAGTGAGTACACCAATAAAATTGATACCATTGCTACTATCCTTGACAGAAATAATACCGATACCATCGAAATTGAGCCTTCAACCTGGCAAATTACTACTACCAACACCGGAGCAGCTGCCAGATATGGAAGCACCTGTCTGGTAACCATGCCAAGTGCCGGTGTGGATGCATCTAATTATATTTATGTAGTTTATTCAGCTCCGGTTGAAGAAGACGTAACGCCTCTTGACCCGTTTGAAAACTACCGCGATGTGTATGTGGTGTATTCAAAAGACAACGGTGCCACGTGGGCAGCTCCTCAAAACCTTACCAAAGGACAAGGATTTGAAGATGTTTTTGGTTGCATCAACAAACAAATAAGCAATAAACTTCATTTAATATGGCAGCGTGACGGAGACCCCGGAACAGCTCTTCA
Source organism: Bacteroidia bacterium (assembly GCA_019695215.1). Taxonomy (GTDB): domain Bacteria; phylum Bacteroidota; class Bacteroidia; order UKL13-3; family UKL13-3; genus JAGPCK01. Next base: position 33,885 of record JAIBAK010000032.1, read on the forward strand.
AAATGGAGACCTTCCAGGTGTAAATGACATTATGTATGCTGCTATTCCTACTGCCGATATCCTGAACAACTCTATTGGCGGAGATGTAGGATTGAGCGTAAAAAATGTTCATGCAAATGATTTATTCTCGGTTAGTCAAAACTTCCCTAATCCTTTCTCTAATGAAACCGTAATAAGTATTGCGATGAAAAAAGGAGCTGAAGTTACATTTACTATCACTAATATGCTTGGACAAACAGTAACCACGTCTGTTTCTAACCTGAAAACAGGAATCAACGAAATTACTGTTGATGGAAACAACCTTGAGGCTGGTGTTTATTTCTACACTATTTCTTCAGGAAACTTCTCAGAAACCAGAAAAATGATTGTTCAGTAATCACTGAATACCCCCATAATAAAAAAAGCCCCGCAGCAATGTGGGGCTTTTTTATTTCAGGATAATACATCCGGAATTATTTTACCCGGATTCAGAATTTGATTAGGATCAAAAACCTGCTTGATTCCCTTCATCAATTTAAAATGAACCTCCGTAAGCGGAATATCCATAAAATTCTTTTGTACCAACCCTATCCCATGTTCTCCGGATATGGTTCCTTTAAGTTTAACACACAAGGCAAAAATTTCACGTATAGCCTCATTAATCATTCCGTTCCATTGCTCATCGGTAAGCGACTCCTTTAAAATATTGATATGTAAATTACCATCTCCGGCATGTCCGTATGAAACAGATTTGAACCCATATTTTGCCTCCAGTTCTTTTAATCCTTTCATCAACACAGGCAATTCGGCCCTTGGCACCACGGTATCTTCCTCCTTATAAACCGAACGTGTTTTAACCGCCTCTCCTATACTTCGTCTTAACTTCCAAAAAAATTCTTTCTGCTCTGCCGAATCCGCAAGCAAAACATCTATACATCCGGTGGTATAAAGTACTTCGGCAATTTGTTCGGCCTCTTTATGTAGCTGCTCCATTTCATTGCCATCAACTTCAATTAATAAACAGGCTCCGGCTTCCTGCTGCAAATCAAAACTTATAGTATGCATTGCAGCCGAAAGCATTAATCCTTCTCTTTCCATAAACTCACAACAAGATGGAGTGTATCCGGCCCTGAATACCTTAGCTACCGCGCTGCAAGCGGTTTCCGTATCGGCAAAGGTTACAAACATCAACAGGTTATGTTTGGGTAAGGGTAAGAGTTTAAATACAATTTTTGTTATCACTGCCAAAGTTCCTTCGCTGCCAATCATTAAATGGGTAAGGTTATACCCGGTAGCATATTTAAGCGTATTGGCTCCTGTCCATATAATTTCTCCGTTAGCTAAAACCACTTCCATATTCAAAACATAATCGCGGGTGGTACCATACTTTAGGGCACGCGGCCCACCCGAAGAGTGAGCCAGATTACCTCCCAGAAAACAGGAACCTTTACTGGCCGGATCGGGCGGATAAAATAACCCCTTTGCCTGAACAACCTGTTGAAATGCTTCATTGATAACTCCGGGTTCAACCGTTGCCTGAAAATTATGTTCATCAATATCCAGAATTTTATTAAACCGTTCCATCGAAAGTAAAACTCCGCCAAAAACAGGAAGTGCACCTCCGCTTAATCCGGTACCAGCCCCGCGAACAGTAACCGGAATTAATTCTTTGTTACACAAAGTCAGTATTTGAGCAATTTCTTCGGTTTGGGAAGGTTTAAGAACTACCTCAGGATAATAGATAAGGTCCTCGGTGTGATCGTGTGCATATGCTGCCGTTTGTTCAGCATCGGCCAAAACATATTCTTTGCCTACAATTTCTCGGAAAGCAGATAGTAGCTGTGGAGTAACTTTTCTATATTGCACCTTCATAAATTTGATATATATGCACAGCAAATTATCCTTTATTCCCCTTTTTGTTCTTATCCTTTTTTCCTCAATTGGTGTAAAAGCTCAAAATTCCGGTACTCTTTCACTCGAAAAAATCTGGAATAGCCGTGAATATGCTGCAAAGGGGATTCCCGGTTTTGCCTCTATGAACAACGGGAAAAGCTATACGATGCTTGATTTTAACAAAGAAACCAGGAATATCGACCTTGTTCAGTATAACTACGAGAGTGGCGCAAAAGAAAAAGTGATTATTGACGGAAACAATTTGAAAAATGCTAAAGGAGATAAAGTAACTATTGAATCTTATGATTTTTCTGCAGATGAAAATAAAGTATTAATTCAAACAAATCAGGAAGCCATTTACCGCCATTCATTTGTTGCTGAATTTTACGTGTACGATCTTGTATCAAAATCACTCACACCCGTTGCATCATCTAAAATTATGCACGCCACCTTTTCGCCTGACGGTAAAAAAGTAGCTTATTTAAAAGAAAATAATCTGTGGTACTTTAATATTGAAACGGCCCAAACTACTCAGATTACCAATGATGGGGAACGCAATAAAATAATTAATGGTTCGTGCGACTGGGTGTATGAAGAAGAATTTGCTTTTACCAAGGCCTATCAGTGGTCGCCCAACAGCGATATTATCGGGTATTATCGTTTTGATGAAAGTAAGGTTCATGAGTTTTCGATGGCCATGTATGGCGAATTGTATCCGAGCGAGTATCGATACAAATATCCGAAAGCCGGTGAAGCTAACTCTGAGGTGAGCGTACTCTTTTACAACCTTTCCACCTCAAAAACCGTTTCATTTGACTTTGGGAATGCAAAAGATTTTTATGTGCCCAGATTGAAATGGAGCAATCAAAATCAATTTGCGCTTGTGTACTTTTTAAACCGGCTGCAAAACGAACTTACCGTTTATAAAGCTGATGTGAATACCGGGAAAGGCGTGGTTTTGTTAAATGAAAAAAACAAATATTATATTGACATCAATGACGATCTCTCCTTTACCGCTGACGGGAAAAATTTTATCTGGAGCAGCGAACGTGACGGGTTTAAGCATTTGTATTTATACACCGAAAACGGCAAACTGATTAATCAAATTACAAAAGGCAACTGGGATGTGGATGCACTGGTTGCCATTGATTCCAGAAAGAAAGTAATTTATTACACCTCGTCTGAAGTTTCCCCGATGGAAAGACATTTGTACGCAATTGGTTTTGACGGACAAAATAAAACAAAACTTACAAACAAAAGAGGATTTCATTACATTACATTTAATACTGACAATAGCCTGTACATCGACAATTGTTCTGATATTAATACTCCTGCATTTATCACCCTGCATAAATCAAACGGCAAGCAGGTGAGAGAGTTGGAAACTAATAAAGATCTGAATAAAAAATTAGAAGAACTTAAGCTGACAAAAGCAGAATTCTTTACTTTTAAAAACTCAAACGGAACACTGCTTAACGGATGGATGATAAAGCCTGCCGCGTTTGATGCGACCAAAAAATATCCGGTGCTCATGTTTGTTTATGGCGGACCGGGAAGTCAAACAGTAGTTGATCGCTGGGGGGGCGCCAATTACCTCTGGTACCAATACCTGAGTCAGAAAGGGTACGTGGTAGTTTCTATTGACAACCGGGGTACCGGTTTCAGAGGTGAGGAGTTTAAAAAATGTACCTACCTTGAATTGGGAAAAAAAGAAACCGAAGATCAGACAGATGCAGCCGGTTACCTTGGTTCGCTTCCATATATTGACCAAACCCGTATTGGAATATTCGGATGGAGTTATGGAGGTTATATGAGTTCGCTGTGTATTACCAAAGGAGCCGACAAATTTAAAACGGCTGTGGCCGTTGCCCCGGTTACAAACTGGCGCTATTACGATAATATATACACAGAGCGTTACATGCGTACCCCGCAGGAAAATGGAAAAAATTACGACATAAACTCTCCTCTCTCACATGCAGACAAACTAAAGGGAAGATATTTGATTATACACGGAACTGCTGACGATAACGTTCACTTTCAGAATTCAGTGGAAATGGTGAATGCCCTGATAAAGGCCGGGAAAAATTTCGATTCGGAATATTACCCTAACAAAAACCATGGTATTGGAGGAGGCAATACCAGATTACATATTTTCAGCCGTATAACAGACTTTATTCTGCAGAATTTGTAATTCAGTTAAACTTTAGTTACTTGCACAGGCAATAAATCAAATAAAGAATGGAATCAACAGCAAAACAAGGACACCCAAGAGGACTTTATCTTCTGTTTTTTACTGAAATGTGGGAACGTTTCAGTTATTATGGAATGCGTGCAATTTTTATTCTCTTCATGACCAAAGCACTGGTTATGTCATCGGCCAACGCATCTAATGTGTACGGAAGTTTTACCGGCCTTGTTTACTTAACTCCTTTGCTTGGCGGATATATTTCGGATAAATTTTGGGGTAACCGCAGAAGTATTTTTGTTGGAGGAATCCTGATGGCTATCGGCCAGTTTCTGCTGTTTCTAAGCGGCAGTGCCGTTACCGAAGGTGCACAAAGTGCATCGGCCATGTCGTTTATGTGGAGTGGTCTCACCTTTTTGATTATCGGAAATGGCTTTTTTAAGCCAAATATTTCTACCATGGTTGGCCAGTTGTATCCTAAAGGTGATTCAAGAATTGATGGCGCCTTTACCATTTTTTATATGGGTATAAATATGGGAGCCTTCTTCTCTCCTTTGGTATGCGGAACACTGGGTGATACCGGAAATGTTGGAGATTTTAAATACGGGTTTCTTGCAGCTGCAATTGGCATGGTGCTTAGCACCATTTCGTTTGAGTTACTCAAAAATAAACACCTTAAAGATCCCGAAGGACAACCCTTGGGAATGCCTAAAGCAAAAATGGATATGCAAACTTACCTTGTTATTCTTGGCTCAACTGCCCTTATTTTTGCACTACTCAATTTTCAGCAGATTGTTACATTAGTTTTTGGTGCTGAAGCTGTTTCCAACCCTGAAACATTTGCACATACACTTTCTGAACTTGGACTGATAGGCTACCTGATTTACGGGTCAATGATTATTATGCCTATCGTTATATTAACTGACAAGTCTTTATCAAAAGACGAACGCGAGCGCATCATAGTAATTTTTATTCTGGCCTTTTTCGTCATTTTCTTCTGGGCATGTTTTGAGCAAGCCGGTGCTTCGTTAACTCTATTTGCCGATACGCAGGTTGATCGCCATGTTACCATCAGCGTAAGCAAATACATGATTTTGGCAGGTGCAGGAACTTTAGCTTATTTTTTAGCAAAAGCATTTGGCTGGTTTTTCGAATGGTCAAAAACAGTAATCCTATCTATTCAGGGAATAACCATTCTCGCCTTGGTATTTTTAACATTTACCGGGTATATAAACGATTTTCATAAAGAAGAGTTTCCTGCCTCATGGTTTCAATCCGTTAACCCTTTAGCCATTATTATTCTGGCGCCAGTGTTTACCATGTTATGGGGAAAACTATCCGGTTTAAATATGGAACCCTCTTCCCCTCTTAAAATGGCTATGGGACTTGGACTTGTCGCTCTCGGATACATCATAATAGCTTTTGCAGTTCATGGTGTTGACCCGCAAACTAAAATAGCTATGTTCTGGTTGTTTGCTTTGTACATAGTTCACACCATGGGCGAGCTTTGTTTGTCGCCAATTGGTTTAAGTATGGTGAGCAAACTTGCCCCCATCAGATTATCATCCCTGCTTATGGGAACCTGGTTTTTAGCAAATGCCGCGGCAAATAAATTTGCCGGTACGTTAAGCGCCCTTATTCCTCCGGGAGCGGGTGAATCTCCTGCCGAAGCCGGAGCCAAAATTCCAAGTTTCCTTGGAGTTGAAATCTCTAACTTATTTATTTTCTTCTGCGTATTTATTGTGCTTAGTGGTGCCGGAGCATTGGTACTTGTGGCAATTTATAAGCGACTGCTAAAAATGATGCACGGAGTGAATTAATCTCCCGTTCAATTGCAGTTTACCTGATTACCGGGCTTCTTATACAGTTAATCCAATGAAACATCCAAAGGCTTTGCCCTTTCTTTTCTTTAGCGAAATGTGGGAACGTTTTGGCTACTATCTGATGATTGGCATTTTTACGCTTTACCTCAAAGATGTTAAAGATGGTTTTGCGATGACCGAAGCAGAATCGGCCGACTTATACGGAACTTTTATTGCACTTGTTTTTCTTACCCCTTTTTTAGGTGGTTTGATTGCCGACAGATATCTTGGCTACAAAAAATCAATCATCATTGGCGGCCTTCTTATGGGAGCAGGCTATTGCATGATGGGAATTCACACCCTCCCAATGCTGTATTTATCCATGACACTGGTTATTTTGGGCAACGGTTTTTTCAAACCAAATATTTCTACACTTTTAGGAAATATTTATAGTACCGAGCAGTATAAATCGCAAAAAGATGAGGGCTATAATATTTTTTACATGGGCATTAACGTAGGTGCTTTTATCTGCAATTTTTTTGGAGCGGCATTACAAATTATGCTGGGATGGAACTGGGCATTTATGGCTGCCGGAATAGGAATGTTTATAGGAGTCATTGTGTTTTTAAGCGGGACAAAACATTACGAAGGATATACGGAGAAAAAAGGTGTTCAGCCAACCGATATGCCAATGAGTAAAATCGTAACGCTTATTTTGCTCCCTTCTGTTATAGCCGGAATATTAGGCTGGCTTATTCCCGGAAGTATTTTTGGAAGCGACAGTACAGATGCTTTTATCCTAAGCTGTATTCCGGTTATTTATTTCTATGGCTCCATTTATAAAAAAGCAAATGCCGAAGAAAAACGGCCAATCGGTGCTATGTACGCCATCTTTGCAGTGGTAATTCTCTTTTGGGCTGTATTTAAACAAAATGGCAGTGCCCTAAATACGTGGGCCGACAGATATACGGACAGAAAGGTAGAGGGTGTGGCAGAAAGCATTTGTGTTAATTTAAAACAATCCAAAACATTAACCTATGCTAAAGATTCGGTGGAAAAATATGATGAGTATTTCAGGCTGCAAAAACTAAACGGAGTTCCCGTTAAAGAGTGGAATTATCCGGTTTACTTCAGAAACGAGGCAGCGCCACAACTACCACCTGAAGGAGGTAAAATTGAAGTATGGTCAACTAATATCAGCCAATCCATCAATCCCGGATGGGTAATTATGCTCACACCTTTGGTGGTTGCATTCTTTACTTTTTTACGAAGCAGAAAAAAAGAACCGAGTACCGCTACAAAAGTTGCATTCGGATTATTAATCTCCGCCTTATCTGCATTGGTAATGGTGGCAGCCGTAAAAGCCGGGCACAACGGAACCGAAAAAGTAAGCGTACTTTGGCTTATAGGCTGCTATGGGGTTATAACCATTGGCGAACTTTTTCTCAGCCCCATGGGATTGTCACTTGTTTCAAAACTTAGCCCACCGCGGATAACCGCTTTAATGATGGGTGGTTGGTTTTTATCAACTTCAATTGGGAATAAATTAAGCGGAGTGCTTGCCAGCATGTGGGACAAATATGAAGATAAAAGCAATTTTTTCTTTCTTAACTCGGCTTTATTGCTTGGAGCTACCCTTATTTTATTCTCCCTATTAAAATGGCTCAATGCCGTAATGAAAGAGAAAAATATTTCTTAACTAA
>JAIBAK010000033.1 GCA_019695215.1 Bacteroidia bacterium
ACTGACTCGACTTCGCTCGAACTGACTCGACTTCGCTCGAACTGACTCGACTTCGCTCGAACTGACTCGACTTCGCTCGAACTGACTCGACTTCGCTCGAACTGACTCGACTTCGCTCGAACTGACTTACGAAAGACATAAAAAAAGCCCTCCGACTTTTCGGAGGGCTTTTTTTATGAAGTATATTTAATACTAGTAAGCTAATTTAAATTCAACCCTGCGGTTTTTAGCTTTTCCCTGTGCAGTGGCATTGTCGGCAATTGGCATGGTAGAACCATAACCAACGGCACTGATGCGCTCAGCTGCAATACCACGGGCAATCATATATTTTTTAACTGATTCGGTGCGGGCTTGTGAAAGTGTCATGTTTTTGGTAGCATCACCCACATTGTCGGTATGGCCTTCAATGGTTACTTTCAAATCAGGCTCAGCTTTTAAGATTTCAACCAGCATATTCAAATCGTCATACGATTCTTTTTTGATTACATCTTTACCCGATTCGAAGAATACTCCTTTCGCAGCTACAGCTACTTTCTTGGCAACTTCGGCTTTAATTTCAGGGCAACCGTTATTAGCAACTAATCCGGCTACGGCAGGGCATTTGTCTAATTCGTCAATCACTCCGTCACCATCGGTATCAGGGCATCCTTTATTGGCTACTGTACCTACTTTGTCAACACATTTATCTTCCGAGTCCTGTACTCCGTCACCATCGGTATCAGGGCATCCTTTAAATACAGCAATACCTGCTTTATCCGGACAGGCATCGTCCATATCTTTAATACCGTCTCCGTCTTTATCAGGGCATCCTTTAAAATCAACCAAACCTGAATCGTTAGGGCACTGGTCTTCGTTATCTACTATACCATCACCGTCAGAATCCATATCGCAACCAAACTCATCCACTTTGTAACCGGGACGTGTGTTAGGACATTTATCCAGTTTGTTTGATACACCATCGGCATCATCATCTTTAGCAATTTTTTTGCTTCCACCGGTTGATCCGGCCGATCCGCCAAACACATATTTAATACCGGCAGCATAATAAATGAACTGGTCATTATCCGACCATTTGTTTACTTTTTGAACACCATCCCATGCATCGCTCATGGTGTAGTTATAGGTAAGCTGTCCGTAAATGGTAAACATACCATTTAGCGGATAATCGCAACCTATTCCCATTGGCCAGTTGAACTTATAGGAAGGTTCGGCTTTTTTGTTACCAAACACATCATTATTCAGGTTAAAACCAAAATTGTTTTGGGTAAGGAAATTAAAGCCTCCTAATCCCATAAATGCGTAAGGTTTGAATTTAGTATCTTCACCCAGCAGGTAGCCGTTGCTGAACTTATATTTTACTCCAACAAAATAATCGGCAATATGTCCGCCAAACTGGTATCCCTGATAAATGCCCGATTTTGATAAATAACCAATCTGGCCCCAATTGGCATTCAACATTCCGTCAAATGACGGGCTCACATAGTAATGAGCAGAAATACCTGCCGTTGGGTGAAAAACCTGATCATTCAAAATGGAATAAAATCCAAGATCACCATGGTATTCACGCTGACCAAAGTGGACACCAAAAGCAAGTTTATGATCGGAAGTTTGGGCATTGCCCAAAAACGTACTTAAACAGGCAATCGCCACTACAAGTAGTTTAGTAAAACTTTGTTTCTTCATATACGTAAGCAATTTAATTTCTACAATTGAGGATATAAAAGTAGGATAAAGCAAAGTAAATGTAAAGTGAGAGTTGAAATATTCTTGTAGATACCCAAAAATCAGTCAGTTATTTCTTTAAAAAAATAAAAACAGCCCCGGTGAAAGGGCTGTTTTCAGGTACATATCACGCTGTTAAAAATCCGTTTCAGCTTACATAAAGCACACTTTTTACCGCCTCAATTGTGCGCGCTGTATTAGGCAGAAAAGCTTCAACCATGGTGGGGGCGTATGATAAGGGAACATCGCGGCAGGTAACACGTTTTACCGGAGCGTCTAAATAATCAAAAGCTTCCTTTTGTATCATATAGGCCAGTTCGGATGAAATAGATGCCAGCGGCCAGGCTTCTTCCACCACTACTAAGCGGTTGGTTTTTTTCACCGATTCTATTACGGTAGCATAATCAATAGGGCGAACGGTTCTAAGGTCAATTACCTCGGCCGAGATGCCTTCTTTGGCTAACTCTTCGGCAGCGGCCAATGCCACTTTCATTATTTTCCCGAATGATACAATGGTAACATCAGAACCTTCGCGTTTAATATCGGCTTTGCCTATAGGAAGCAAATATTCTTCTTCGGGCACTTCGCCTTTATCTCCATACATCTGCTCCGATTCCATAAAAATAACCGGGTCGTTATCGCGAATAGCAGATTTTAATAATCCTTTTGCATCGTAGGGATTGGAGGGAACTACCACTTTTAGTCCGGGGCAGTTGGCAAACCAGTTTTCAAAAGCCTGCGAGTGCTGTGCGGCTAATTGCCCTGCCGAGGCAGTGGGCCCTCTGAAAACGATGGGTACATTGTACTGTCCACCACTCATCTGATACATTTTGGCTGCTGCATTTATTACCTGATCAATAGCCACCAGCGAAAAGTTAAAGGTCATAAACTCAATCACGGGCCTCAATCCGTTCATGGCGGCACCCACGCCTATGCCTGCAAAACCCAGTTCGGCAATGGGGGTATCAATTACCCGCTTTTCGCCAAACTCGGCCAGCATGCCCTGGCTCACTTTATAAGCTCCGTTGTATTCGGCTACTTCTTCGCCCATCAGAAAAACATGTTCATCTCTTCTCATCTCCTCGTTCAATGCTTCTCTAAGGGCTTCACGAAATTGTATTACACGCATATGTTTAATTTGCTGAGGCGCAAAAATAAGATTTTAAATGATTCAAAAAACGGGGTGTTTCGGTTTCAGGATAAATAGTATATTCGCAGCCTTATGACGCAGCAATTTGATTACAAAGAGCTTGACAGCGAAGGGCTGGAGAATTTAGACGTAATATCGGAAGCCGTAAATTTTAACCGCTGGATGTATGACCAGATTAAAGACCACTGCCACGGAAAAATACTGGAAATAGGCAGCGGTATAGGGAATATCTCGGGCTTTTTTATTGACGATAATAAAAATATTTGGGTAAGTGATTTAAGGCAAAATTACCGTGATGCCCTTACCGAAAAATTCAGTGGTAAAAAGAATCTGGGCGGAGTGCTTGACCTGGATATTGTGCGCCCCGATTTTGATGAAGCCTGCAAACACCTGTTTGAAAGTTTCGATACCATTTTCGCCTTAAACGTGGTGGAGCATATTGAAAAGGATAATCTGGCCATTCATAATTGCAAGAAGTTATTGAAAAAAGGAGGCAAACTCATTATTCTGGTTCCGGCTTTTCAGTCGCTCTATAACGGTTTTGATAAAGAACTGTATCACTACCGCAGGTACACGAAACACACCCTGAATAAACTGTTTAAAGAAAATCATTTTCATTTGGTAGAGTCAAGATATTTTAATGCCCTGGGTATATTGGGCTGGTATGTGTCGGGCAAACTGCAGCGCAACAAAACCATTCCCAAGGGACAAATGAAACTATACAACCTCATTATTCCCATTAGTAAAATGCTGGATGCAGTGATGCTGAAAAAGGTAGGACTATCGGTGATTACGGTGGGGCAGAAATAAACAGTTCCCGTTTCTTTTCTCTTGCTTATACTTTCCTTTAGTTACCTTCGTTTAGGCTTAAACAAGTTAAAATATGGCTGAAGGCAATTTATCTTTTTTCGACCGGCTCAATAACTGGGCATCGGGTTCGGTAATGCTGAAATTACTCGTTATCGGTATTTTGATTTTGGTATTGCTTATACCAAGCAGCATGGTGCAATCACTAATACGGGAACGCGAAGGGCTGAGGGATGAGGCCGAGCGCGAAATAAGCAGTAAATGGGGCGGAGTACAAAAGGTAGGAGGCGTGGTGATAAGCGTGCCCTATGAGGTTATCACTAAAAATGATAAGGGGCAAACGGTAACAGAAATAAGGTATGCGCATTTTTTACCCGATGAGTTGAATGTGGCGGGCGACCTGCAACCTCAAAAACGCTACCGGGGCATTTACCTAGTGATGTTGTACCACTCACACCTGCATTTTTCAGGTTCGTTTTCTAAACTCAATCTCGATCCGCTCAATATTAACCGCGTGAATTTCCATTTTGAAGATGCCTTTTTATCGGTAGGTATAACTGATATGCGGGGAATAAACGAGCAGGTGAAACTAAAACTGAACGACAGCCTTCTTGCCTTTGAATCGGGGATTCCGGTAAATGATTTATTCAGTTCGGGCATCAGCGTTCCGGTAAAAATGAATCCTGAAGAAACATACCGTTTTTCGTTTGATCTGGATTTAAACGGTAGCCGCTATATCCGGTTTTATCCGCTCGGAAAACAAACGCATGTAACCTTAAGTTCAGCCTGGCCAAGCCCAAGTTTTGACGGCAGCTTTTTGCCCGACAACAGAACTATTTCGGACAGCGGTTTTACAGCCGACTGGAAAGTGTTGCAGCTAAACAGAAACTATCCGCAACAGGGTTTGGGTTCGTTTATCAGTTTATCGCAAAACAATGACGAAGGGGATACTTATACTACCGATAACGATAAATTTTCTTCTTTCGGGGTTCGGTTGCTGCTGCCCGTTGATGAATACCAGAAAAACAACCGCTCGGCCAAGTACAGTGTGATGTTTATTTTTCTTACTTTTCTTACCCTGTTTTTTGTAGAGATGCTCAATAAAAAACGCATTCACCCCATTCAGTATTTGCTGGCCGGTTTTGCCATTGTGCTGTTTTATGTTTTGCTCTTATCCTTCAGCGAGCATATAAGTTTTGATAAAGCTTACTGGACTGCCGGAATAGCTATTGTTTCGCTCTTGTCTTTTTATGTGTGGAGCATGGTGCGCAAGAGGAAGATTACTGTGGTGGTAACTGCCGTATTTGTGATACTCTACGGATTTTTTTATTCGCTGTTGCAACTCGAAGATTATGCCTTGTTGTTTGGCAGTCTGGGCTTGTTGTTAATACTTGGCACGGTTATGTACCTTACCCGAAACCTCAACTGGAATAACATAAGCAGGGAATAAAAATTTAAGCCATGTTTTTGGGCCCTTTGGGTTGCAGCGGACGTATCTCTAAATTTACTGTATGAAAATTATCAGGCATCTCCAATGTCTGCACAATGTTTAATGCCACATCTTCGGGCATCAGCATATAATCATGGGGTTTAATACCGGGACTGTTGCGAAAAAAATCGGTTTTGGTAGAACCGGGGTACAGGCAGGTTACTTTTATTCTAAAGTCGCGCACTTCACGAAATAATGACTCTGATAATCCTTTTACGGCCCATTTACTGGCGCAGTAAGCACCCACCTGCGGCATGCCTTCAAGCGCAGCGGTAGAAGCAATGTTGATGATATGTCCATATTGTTGGTTTTTCATTTGCGGCAGGGCCAGTTTGCAGCAGTAAAACATCCCGTTTACATTGGTGTCAAACATTTCATGCCATTGCTCTACAGGAGTTTCTTCGAGCCAGCCGAAATAACCTAATCCGGCATTGTTAACGAGAATATGGATTTCTTCGCCAAAGTGTTTTTTTACTTCCGAAAAAGCTTGTTGCACCTCATCCCATTTGCGCACATCGCTTTTTACAAAAAACAGATTGGGATGCGTATAATCGGGTGGTGTTATTCCAAGTCCGGCCACACGGCAGCCTTTACTCAGCAATAACTGAGCGGAAGCTTTTCCTATTCCTTTACTAATGCCTGTGATGATGGCGGTTTTATTGTTGAGTTGCATATGCTATTTTATTCAACTTTTTTGGGTTTTCTGAAATTTACTTTGTCAATGAAGTAGATACCATTAATACCTCCAACCACAACAAAATTATTGAAGGTGGTAACGGTAGTAATGTATAATCCATCCAAACCCTCGTTGGAGAGTTGCTGTAAAGTAAATGAATTTGGTGTGATAAATACCTGGTATAATTGGTCACTAAGACTGGCAAATAAATCACCGTCTACATTAAAGAAATAATAAAAACTCATTGACAGGCCAAAGTTGTATGCCAAAGGCCAGCTTAGTCCATTGTCCGATGAGACGTAAATATTTTTATCACAAACCGCAAATAGATGATTCTGGTGTTTAAAAACTACGGCTGCCGAGTAGTTAATTATTTTTTGGTATGAACCATCGGTACTTATCCGGTATGTAGCCCATGCCCAGTTATTGAATTGCACGCCTACGTAAAAGTATCCGTCAACATAGGAGGTGCTAAGTATTGCGTATTGACTAAATTTTGATCCGAATGTGTCAGTAGGAGACTCTATGGTAATCTTTCTAGTGTAGAAGGTATCAAGGCAGCTAAATTGATTAGAAGGATTGATTGCCATAAATAACAAATGAAGTTTATTGTCATTTTTTGCTCTGTATGGTATGAGTAATTCATTTTTTTCATTTAACCCGATACAACTGCTTTTATACCTACCGAAATAAGGAAAGGATTCGAGGTTGCTATCTATCTTAGTGAGTTCTACATAATAGCCACTGATCGCATCGCAGTCATTTTTGTTTGGGATGAGCGATAAATAGGAGTACATCAGGTTCACATGCATCAGGCTATTCATTGGGGGCTTTTCATTTTCAATATACTCTCCGCAGGTTGTGGTTTGAGATATTTGAAGTTGATGGCTAAGGGTTGTAAAGTACCGGTTGGTGCTGTAGATATACAGATTGTTGTCATCCTTGGCCATGTTGATGCAACTTTCAAAAAAACTGGTTATTGACTTTAGTTGTGTCCAGTTTACAGATTTGTTTGGCTCTGGCGCATCGGTTTTACATCCGGATAAAATGAAATAACATGGCAGCAGGAATAAGTAAGTTTTCATATTCAGGTATTTTTAATGGAGGTTACAATCCTTGGTTTCCCCTGCATATCCTTCAACACTTCTACAGCGTCAAATCCGTTTTGCTTGAGTAATTTTTCTGTTTGTATTGCGTATTTTTCGTTGCACTCAAAAAACAGGTGTCCTCCTTTTTTCAGGTGCATTTGTGCAAAGGCAGTAATGGCTTTATAAAATTGCAGCGGGTCGTGGTTGGTAACAAACAGGGCGCTGTGGGGCTCATGTTGCAGCACATTGGGCTGCATATCTTTTTTTTCTTCTTCGGTAATATAAGGCGGATTGCTCACCAGCACATTATATTGCCCCAGTTTGCCCCAATCGGTTTCCTTTAGAATATCTATTTGGTCAAAACAAATTTTATCAGCCTTTAAGGCAACTGCATTTTCCCTTGCTGTTTCTAAGGCTTCTGCCGAGAAATCAATAGCCGTAATCTCAGCATCAGGAATTTCGAGCTGCAGGGATATGGCAATGCACCCCGACCCGGTACCAATATCAAGAATGGAAACTTTTCGGCCGCGGCACTCTTTGATAATGCGGTACACCAGTTCTTCGGTTTCACTGCGGGGAATGAGTACTGACGGGTTTACACTGAATTTTTGTTTATAAAACCACGTATACCCAAGCGCATATTGTACAGGCTGCTGCTGCATTAATCCGTGCAGGTATTTGTACACTCTGAACACAAAGGTTTCCGGTATTTCCTCCCGGTCAAGGCTGCGCAGTTTGCTGCGGCTGTAACCGGTGGCGTCTTCCATCAGCATCCAGGTAATATTCTCTGATTCCTGCTCATCGTAGATGGCTCTCAGCTCATTTTGTGTTTTCCCGTGGAATTCTTTGTAGGTCATGACTCGAAATCTACAGCCAAAGTACAAAAAATGTTATTTTCGTAACGTGTTGAGTCAGGAAATATTTATGCAAAGGGCTTTGGAACTTGCCCGGCTGGGTGTCGGGGCGGTTGCTCCCAACCCAATGGTTGGATGCGTGATTGTGCATAATAACCGGATAACAGGCGAGGGCTGGCACAGGCAATTTGGCGGACCACATGCCGAGGTTAATGCCATTAATTCGGTAAAAGATAAATCATTGCTTTCAAAAAGCACTTTGTATGTAACTCTTGAACCCTGCAATCATTTTGGTAAAACACCTCCCTGCACCGGATTAATTTTAGAACATAAAATACCTGAAGTGGTTATTGCCGCACCCGACCCCAATCCGCTGGTTGCCGGAAAAGGAATTAAAAAACTGCGCGATGCCGGAGTACAGGTAACTACCAATGTTCTGTTGGAAGAGGCAATGGAATTAAACCGCAGATTTTTTGTGTTTCACCAGCAGGAAAGGGCATATGTTATTCTTAAATACGCTCAAACAACCGATGGATTTATTGCAAAAGACATAGCCAAGGTGAGTAAGGATGAATACCTGCGCGATAAACAAATAAGTGGTGCAGCAGCGCAAAAGCTGGTTCATAAATGGCGCACCGAAGAAGATGCTATTCTGATAGGGTCGGCCACGGTTGCCAATGATAATCCACGGTTGAATGCCCGTTTATGGTCAGGCAAAAACCCGGTTCGCGTGCTTATTGACGATACAGGTGCCATGGCCGGCAATGCACATGTACTTGATGGGTCTCAGGCAACGCTCATTTTTACAACACTCAAAAATTATCCGGCTGTGCATGGTGCGGAGGTAATTGTATTGGGTAAACAACAGTTTGCTGCACAGTTGCTGCATCAGTTGTTTGAACGCAAAATAATGTCGGTAATAGTTGAAGGAGGTAAACAAACCCTGCAAACATTTATAGATGAAAATGTATGGGATGAAGCCCGGATTTTTACTTCACCTAAAACGTATTTGTCAGGAATTGTTGCTCCCTCGCTTAAAGGAGAGGTTATAGAAAAAAAACAGACCGGAGAGGATTGGTTTACACTCATAAAAAATACAGTTGTTTGAGTTGGTTAGTACTTAGTATTGTTTTTTCAACCCTGGTGGTGCTGCTGTTCAAATATTTTGAACGGTATAATGTAAATACATTTAATAGCATCATTGTGAATTATGCGGTTTGTTTTACTGTTGGCATCGTTTTATCAAAACACCCTTCCGTTTCAGAGGTGATACGGGCTCCATGGTTTAGCCGGGCTTTGGTGTTAGGTATTTTATTTATCACTGTTTTTAATGCTATAGGTTGGGTAGCTCAAAAAATTTCGGTTTCCGTAAGCATGGTAGCCGCAAAAATGTCGGTAGTTATTCCGGTGCTGTTTGCGGTATTTTATTTAGGCGAACAACTTCAAATTATTAAAATAGCCGGCATTGTATGCTCCTTAGTTGCCTTGTATTTTGTGGTGGGACAAAAGCAGGATCAAACAAAAAAAACAGGCGTGGTATTATTATATCCCTTACTGGTATTTGCCGGTAGCGGGGCTATAGATACGCTGATGAAATACATTCAGGTTACGTATTTTCATCAAAGCACCGCAGAGTCGGTTTTGATAGTTGTATTTGGCATGGCATTTCTTTCGGGGATCATATGGTATGGCTTTAGTCGCGAAAAAAGAAATAAGGGGTTTACTCATCGCGATTTACTCGGAGGAATAATACTGGGAGTGCCAAATTATTTTTCCATGTACTTTCTGTTTCGGGCATTAAACGAACCTTCCTTAGGGGCAACGGTTGTTTTTCCGGTAAACAATATAGGTATTGTATTGTTGTCTACACTGCTGGCAATTGCGTTATTTAAAGAACATCTTACTCATAAAGGAATTGCCGGTATTGTACTGGCTGTGATTTCTATTTTTATAATCGCCCGTTTTTAAATGCTCTTTTCTGATACGTATAAAACTCCGGCTTCTCCTGCGCAGGCAGAATTGCGTGAACGCGGCAGCAAATTTTTAGCCTTTGTTTTCCCCGTAGCAAATGAGCAGGAGATTAAACAGCATCTACTGGATTTGCGCAAGGAGTTTCCTGATGCAACGCATCATTGTTATGCATGGAAACTTGGTATGGATGATGCACATCAGCGGGCCAACGATGACGGAGAACCGGCAAACACCGCAGGCAGGCCGATTCTCAGAGCCATCCAATCGGCCGGCATCACTAATGTGCTGGTGGTGGTAGTTCGGTATTTTGGAGGAAAATTACTTGGTGTTCCGGGATTGATTCAGGCGTATGGAGAGGCAGCTTCCGCAGCTTTAAAAAACACTTCATTTATTGTGAAGGAAATTTGTTCTTTTTATCACCTCATTTATCCGTTCGAGTCGGAAGGAGATGCCTTTCGTTTTTTAAAACAGCAACAGGCAACCATTCAGCAGCAAACTTTGTCTGAAACAGGAGAGGCACAATTGCTTTTCAGTATCCGGTTAAGCAAAGCAGAGGAGCTTATGAATGGAGTTAAAGATTATCATAAATTAAAAATTCATTACCTTTACACTGTATGAGAAAGTTATGCAGCATCGTTTTTATTCTGGTTCAGTTAACCGGTTATGCCCAGAAAAATACTTCTTTGGTTAAAGGAAATTTGTTTTTACAAAAGCGCACTTCGGAATTGCTCACCAACCGTGTTTTTTTTGGGGGAAATGAAAACTCCTTTGAATGGAATATTCAGCAGTATTTCATTTCAGTTTTACCTCAGTTAGCCAATCCGCTTTCCCGTTTACAATTAATGTCAAAACAAAAAGGACTGCTTGGATTTCATTATGATTATATTCAGACTTACAATAACAAACCGGTTTTTGGCAGCGAGCTTCGGGTAAATGTAGATGTGTATGGAAATTTAATATCGGCTTTCAACGGATTGTTTGATTTGCCACCAGATGCTCCTCTCCACACAATCGATGTGTGGTTTTTTGACGGAAATAATTTGATACCGGCTTTGGTTAATAAGGTTGGCAATTATTGTACAGTTAAGGATGAAAACGGACAGTTGCTTTATGAAGAAAACTTAAACAAGTATTTGTTTCCGCAGGATTCACTGGTGCAGGCAAAAGTTTTTTTACCCGATCCGCTTACCTCGGCACAGGTGGCTTACGGTACTCCTTATATTGATAACAATGACGGGGATGTGGCAGAATTAAATGCTCAGCGCAAAACTATTCTATTGCGTGTGGATTTCAGTAACGATACGTTCAGATTAACTAATCGTTACTTTCAATTAAAAGATTTTGACTTTCCGGCTATAGCGCCCGTTCAAAGTAAGGCACCTTTTTTTGACTATACACGCTCGCAAAGCGGTTTTGAGGATGTAAATATTTTTTATCACCTCAATATGTATCGCAATCATGTGGACAGTATCGGATTTCAGCAGTATGTTAAAGATTCGATGATGGTGGATGCACATGCCATGGGCACAATAGATAACTCTATGTATTCAACTTACAACGGCAAACCAGCCATGTTTTACGGGGTTGGCGGAATTGATGACGGGGAGGATGCCGATGTGATTGTTCATGAGTATACACACTCTATTATCGACAAAGCTACTGTTACCGATAATGAGTCGATAGAACGGCAGTCAATTGATGAGGCCATTTGCGATTATATGGCAGCCGCTTATTCAAAAAATATTTCCACCTACAACTGGAAGCGCCTGTACAACTGGGATGGTAATAATGCCGCTTTGCAATGGTTTGGCAGGGATGCAGGTTCAAACAAAACATATCCTTACAATTCCTCAATGAGCTACTACTGGAATTCGGAAATATTTTCCGGAGCTCTGGCCGATTTGGATGACCGGATTGGCTCAGTTTTAACCGAGCAGTTGTTGCTTGGTACTTTGGGTTCGGTAAGTCGCACCGCTACTATGAAACAAGTGGCCGCTTTAATGCTCATTACCGACAGCATCCTGTTTAATAAGGCATACAGTTTTCCTGTTCAGCTGGCTTTTTATGATCGTAAAATTATTTCGCAAATGACCAATGTTCCTGTATTCGATAAAACCTCATTACACTTATTAAATTCAGATGCATTTACCGGGGGCAGCGGAGATCTGACAGTAACCTATGACGGGGCCGAACAAATACAACTAAGTTGTTACGACATCACCGGAAGATTAGTAATGAAGGAGCAAACGTTTTACAGGCAGGCAACCGTTTCCCCGTCTTCCCTGAGCAGCGGGGTGTATATTATGCAGGTGCGCATCAACGGAATGATACATGCGTTTAAAGTAGTGCGAAATTAAAAGCAATAAAAAAGGGGCTTGAGGGCCCCTTTTTACAACTCACTAAAGAAAATTAAATTTACTTAATAGAATCTACTACTTTTTTGAAAGTTTCAGGATGATTCATAGCTAAGTCGGCAAGAACCTTACGATTCATTCCCAGATTTTTTGCATGAACTTTTCCGATAAACTGCGAGTAGCTCATACCATACAGGCGTGCACCTGCATTGATACGCTGAATCCACAAAGCGCGATACAACCTTTTCTTGGTTTTACGATCGCGGTAAGCGTAGCCCAAACCTTTTTCAATGGTGTGCTTGGCTACAGTGAGCACATTTTTTCTTTTCCCAAAAAAGCCTTTGGCTAGTTTAAGGAGTTTTTTCCGTCTTCTTCTCGAAGCAACTGAATTTACTGAACGTGGCATATTACTGATGTTTTTTGGAACTGGGCGTTCCCGCTTGCACGGGATTCTTAGAGCCTCGTTCCGGGTTAAACATAAAAACTAAAAATTACTTTCCTAATCCTAAAAGCCTTTTGATATTTCCTTCGTCAGGCTTTTCTACGTAAGCAGTTTTGGTAAGGTTACGTTTCTGCTTGGTTTCTTTTTTAGTAAGAATATGATTTTTGAAAGCGCGTGCTCTCTTAATCTTACCGGAAGCAGTTACCTTAAATCTTTTCGCTGCACTCTTGTTGGTTTTTACCTTAGGCATTGTTCTTTGCTATTAATGGTTGTACGTAAATTATTTCTTTCCTTTCGGAGCAATTAAAAGAAACATTTTCTTTCCTTCTAATTTAGGCAATTGCTCCACTTTGCCTATTTCCTGTAATCGCTGCGCAAAAGTAAGCAGCAATACTTCGCCTCTTTCTTTGTACACAATGGCCCTCCCTCTAAACATCACATAAGCTCTTACTTTGTGACCGTCTTCAAGAAACCCCTGAGCATGTTTTAATTTAAATTCAAAATCGTGCTCATCAGTGTTTGGCCCGAACCTTATTTCCTTCACAGTGGTTTTAACTGTGTTGGCTTTTAATTCTTTCTTTTTCTTCTTTTGTTCGTAAAGGAATTTTTTATAGTCAACTACTTTACAAACGGGAGGAACCGCGGTAGGAGAAATTTCAACTAAGTCAAGCTCCAATTCTTCTGCGAACTTCAGCGCCTGCGAAAGTGGATAAATGCCGGTTTCAATGTTTTCACCAACTACCCTCACTTCGTGAGCTGTGATCTCTCTGTTGATCTTGTGTTCGTTTTCTTTTTTCTGAGGGCCTCTTCTGCCAAGAAAAGGTCTTCCTTGATTTGGATTTTGTACCAAGCGGGTTATTTTTTCTCCTTTATTATTTTTACATATTATCCGGATGCTGTGAGTGAATCAGGCGGGCAAAATCTTCTGTTTTAAATTTGCCTATATCACCTTCTCCATGCTTACGCACCGCGATGTTTCCTTCATTTTGTTCCTGTTCTCCAACAACCACCATATACGGGATTTTTTTAGTTTCAGCATCTCGTATCTTTCTGCCAATCTTTTCGCTACGGTCGTCAAAAGAGGCGCGAATATCGGAACTTTTCAGTAAATCCACAACTTTTTGTGCATACGGATTAAACTTATCACTGATAGGTAAAACAGCTACTTGATTGGGAGCCAGCCATGAAGGTAAATTCCCGGCATAATGCTCCAATAAAAATCCTATAAACCGTTCGTGGGTGCTTAATGGAGCCCGATGAATGATAATAGGACGCTCTTTCTCGTTATTTTCGTTGGTAAACCAAAGGTCAAAACGTTCAGCCTGAGCAAAATCAACCTGATTAGTGGCTAAGGTAAACTCACGGCCAATGGCACTGTAAATCTGGATATCTATTTTCGGCCCGTAAAAAGCAGCTTCGTCCTCTACTTCCACAAAATTTACCCCCAGCTTTACCAAAACATCCCTTACCATAGCCTCGGTTTTAATCCAGAGTTCAGGCGAATTGATGTATTTGTGCCCGAGTTTTTCGGGTGAGTGTTTTGAAAAGCGCATCACATATTTTTCAATCCCGAATACTTTAAAATATTTCAGGTAAAGGTCGTTTACTTTGGTAAACTCTTCCTGAAACTGTGCTTCGGTACAATAAATATGAGCATCGTTCATGGTAAGGCTGCGAACCCTCATTAATCCAAACAGTTCACCGCTTTGTTCATACCGGTAGCAGGTTCCGTACTCGGCAAATCGCAAAGGTAAATCCCGGTAAGATTTTGGGGTGGCCCCGAATATTTTGTGATGATGCGGGCAGTTCATCGCCTTCAGGTAGTACTTATCACCATCCATTTCCATTGGCGGAAACATGCTTTCGGCATAATAGGGAAGGTGCCCGCTTTTAATGTACATGCTCTCCTTTGCAATATGCGGTGATTTTACTCTAACGTATCCGGCTGCTTTTTCAGTTTTTTTAGCAAAATCCTCAAGCAGTTCAATAATGGCTGCACCATTTGGCAACCATAATGGTAAACCGGGTCCCACATCATCGTCAAAGGTGAAAATATCTAATTCTTTACCCAGTTTGCGGTGGTCGCGTTTTTTAGCTTCTTCCAGCATTTTTAGGTATTCCTCCAACTCGCCCTGCTTAGGGAAAGTGATGCCATAAACGCGGGTTAGCTGTTTGTTCTTTTCATCTCCGCGCCAATAGGCTCCGGCAATATTCATGAGCTTTACCGCCTTTATAAAACCGGTATTGGGCAGGTGCCCGCCACGGCATAAATCAGTAAAGTTGCTGTGCTCGCAAAAGGTTATTTCACCGTCATTCAGGTTCTCAATCAACTCAACCTTAAATTCGTTATTGCGCTCTTTGTAATACGCCAGCGCATCTGATTTGCTTATTTCTTTTTTATGAAACTCAGCTTTTTCACGGGCCAGCTCTAATATTTTGTCTTCAATTTTTTTGAAATCCTTTTCCGAGATGGTTTCTTCTCCCAAATCCACATCGTAATAAAACCCGTTTTCGATAGCCGGGCCAATAGTGAGTTTTACTTTAGGGTAAAAAAACTCAAGCGCCTGTGCAAGTACGTGTGCCGATGAGTGCCAAAAGACTTGTTTCCCTTCTTTGTCATTCCACGTAAAAAGGGTCAGGGAGCCATCTTCATTCAGGGGCTCGCTCACTTCAATAATTCGATTGTTGAATTTGGCGGATAGCACATTTCGGGCTAATCCTTCGCTGATGCTTTTGGCAATTTCCAGAGCCGTGGTGCCCCGTTCATACGATCGAACGGACCCGTCCGGGAGTGTAATATTCATATTTTTTTAATCTTAAGAACGGCAAATATAACTTTTTCCCTGTGTCCTTTGTTATCAATTTAGGCCGAAAAGCAATCGGAAAGGACTTAAACAAAAAAAGCTTCCAGTAAGGGAAGCTTTTTTAAAATCAGTTGCTTGTTATTAGTCGCCTCTTCTTCCTCCAAATAAACGCAGCAGGAAAAGGAACAAATTGATAAAATCGAGGTAAAGATTCAAAGCACCCATCAGGGCTGTTTTGCCCGCTACTTCTTTGCCCTGCACGGCAATGCCGCTTCCAATTACTTTGAGTTTTTGAACATCGTAGGCAGTGAGGCCGGTAAATACCAGTACGCCAATAAAGCTGATAACATAATCCATTGCCTGACTATGCATAAACATATTGATTAATGACGCAATGATAATACCTACAAGGCCCATCATCATAATGCTGCCAAAATTGGTTAGGTCTTTTTGAGTGGTGTATCCCGCTACGGCCATCACCCCGAAAGTGAGGGAAGTAACCAAAAAGGTAGTGGCAATGGAACCAAGGCTGTAAGCCATAAATATAAAACTTAAACTAATTCCGTTTACCGCAGCATAAGCCAGAAACAAGGCTAACAAAACCGGATAGGAAAAACGATGAAAACCCATACCCATAGCCAGCACAAAAAGCAAAGGGGCAAACATTACCACATAGGCAAAAATGTTCAATTTGCCAGTTTCCAGATTTACAAGAAGGCTTAGTAAATCCATTGATGAACTGAACAGGTAAGCCATACCGGCTGAAATAATTAATGCTACAAACATCCAGCTGAAAACGGATGACATAAAAGTTTTTGATACGCTTAATTCACGGTCAGCGTAAAGAGATGGTTCAAAAGGATTATTTTCCATTTATCTTAAATTATTTAATGTTTTTAAATTGCAGATGCACCTATAGCAAAAGTTATTCCGATTAACGAAATAAGGAATTTCTGCCAAATTTTCATACAAGAGGTTTTGGAGGCAGGGCAAATGCCTGAGCTTCATGTGTAAATTCGCCTTTATGGGAGCCATCACAAAATGGTTTTTTTTGCGAGAGTCCGCAGCGGCAAAGGGAAATGACGGTGCGTCCACCTAAATCGTAGGTGTTTCCTTCTGAGTCAACAATTTCAAAGTCGCCTTCCACCTTAATGGCGCTGTTACTTTTAATGGTTATTCGTGTTGTCATATAATGGTTGAATTTATTTTATTTCAAAGGTTTTCGGGCCAAACACCGGGTACTTATTTCTGCGGGATACCTCACTAACGTCTATTTCAAGTACTTCAACGGCCGCATATTTTGATTCGTGAATAAGCACTCCTCCCGAACAGCCAATATCCAAAATAAGCATTTCGGGTTTTATAAATGACTTGAGCAAATGATGAATAGCTATACGTCCGGTAGTAAGCCACCATTGTTTTTTTTCAAAATGATGGTACTTCTTTTCAAAGTCTTTATCCATGCGGGTGAAAGTTTCCGTTTAATCTTTTGGATCTCCTTTTTCAATGCGAATACCGGCAGCAGCAACTGCGGTGAGTGTGTCATCGCGCATGTTTTGTTCTATTCGAAAACGATAAATACCGCGTTGGGCAAGGTTGGCATTTTTTACAATGAGAAACTGGTAGTCGTACAAATCTCCCAGACCGCTTCCCTGCCATTTTCCCAAATCATCGGCCAGCGGAATTTCAAACCGTTGTTTGAGGTCTTTTTTATCGGGCAATTGGGTATGCAGCAATACAAACATGTTGTTGTATTTGTAGTCGGAGCGAATACGGGTATTAAGGTAGATATTATAAAAATACCCGGTATCTTCAACCATTACATCAAAACCTACCAGATCTTTGTAGAACCAGTTATATCCGGGAATTTCTTTGTTTTCATCAATTACCCGGTTAGGGTCGCATGATGATAGCCCGATAACTAAACACAAAACACAAAACAGATTACGCATTACTCGGCTGGCGGTTTTGGCGGATTGTTATCATTTCGCCTGGGGGCATTTGAGTTGCCGCCCCGGTTATTATTTCTGTTTTGATTGTTCCGCGGGTTATTGTTTCGGTTATTATTAGGCCGGTTTTGATTCTGATTATTTGGCGGCCGTTCGTTTCTTGGTTTTTGATCTTCTTTGTTTTGCGGAGGTCGTTCCTGACGGTTCGGGTTGTGCGAATGCGGGGTATTGGTTTTCGGTTTTTCCGGATTTCCGGACTCTTTTCTTTCTCTTGTATCGCCTCCGCGTGTATCTCTTCTTTCGTTTTGATTGTTTCGCGGGTTATTACCGCGGCTGTTGTTGCGGCTCTTTTTCTTTTTCGGACGGTCAAGGCGGGTAATGCTGTCTTCGCCCACCATGTCTTTAAAGTCGGGCTCTTCAATAGCCACTTCTTTTTCGTTTGCATATTCTGAAAGCATCGCAGGTTTTTCGCCACGTGCGTTCATTTCCATCAGTTCTTTTACCTTTTGTACGGGCAGGCTAATCCAGCTATTGCTGTCACCTCCAATAACGGTAAATAACATGATTCGTCTTAAAATATCGGTTTTTTGCAGGATAGCTCTTCCCGTTTCAAGTTCAATAGTGAGTTTATCGTCTTTTGGAAATTCCTGAAGGGCCTCTACGTAAGTATCAAGCTCGAAATTGAGGCAGCACTTCAATCTTCCGCACTGACCCGAAAGTTTGAGCTGATTTAATGATAAATTCTGATAGCGTGCCGCACCCGTATTTACCTGTTTAAAATCGGTGAGCCAGGTACTGCAGCAAAGTGTACGTCCGCATGAACCAATTCCGCCCAGTCGTCCGGCTTCTTCCCGGTAACTAATTTGCCGCATTTCAATTTTTACTTTGAAAGCTTCGGCTAAGCGTTTAATGAGCTCTCTGAAATCCACCCGTGCTTCGGCAGTGTAGAAAAATACAGCTTTACGCTTGTCGGCCTGATATTCCACATCGCTCAGTTTCATATCAAGTCCAAGTTCAATGGCAAAACTGCGGGCTTTATACTGGGTAGGAATTTCAAGTTCTTTGCATTCCTGCCATTTAGCCAAATCGGCTTCGGTGGCTATGCGGTATATTTTTTTAATGCGATCGTCATCTTCACTTACTCCGGCTTTTTTAAGCTGAAGTTTTACAAGTTCTCCTTTCACCGAAACGCGGCCAATATCATATCCTCCGGTTTCAACTTCAACAACAATAGGTTCACCTTTATACAAATCAAGGTTATGTACGTTTCGGTAAAATCCTTTGCGGCTTCCCTTAAAACTTACTTCCACTACATCAAATGGACGCATGGATGGAGGCAACTCCATATCGGCAAGCCAATCGTAAACATTTAATTTATTGCAGCCACCTGTGCTGCATCCACCCGAACTACATCCTCCGCCTTTTGTACCACAAGCTACTCCACATCCCATACGTTATATTTCTCTTTTCAATAAGGTTCAAAAAAAATGAGAGCCCGAATTAAGCCACAGGCTCTAATTTTATCAGACTTCTCTTAAGAAACAAAGATAGGTTCATCAAAATGATTTTTGGGTTGGCATTTCGCTCGATATAACCTATTGAGGAGGTAAACTCCTGATTGATAGATTCTAAATTTTGTTCGTGAATGAATAAAGCAAATTTTGTTACAAATTCTTCTTCGCCCTTATCCACCCGCATCAATTCGTTTATCCCATGCCGTTTCATAAATGCTTCGCGCATCATATGCAGGCCATAACGCAAAAAGTTTTTAAGGTTTTCTCTTCCCATTCCACCGGCTTCATCAATCCAGTCAACAAGATCCTTTGCACTTTTTCCAATACACAGGTTCATCCATTCTTTAAATTGTTGAAGCAGGTCCTGTTCATCTTCATCAATATGTGAAATGGCTTCGTTAAAATTACCTTCGGCAAGTTTGGCAATGGTAGCTGCCCGGCTCATTTCCAGATTGTATTTTTCTGTGAGAAATTGTTTTACTTCATCGTCACTGAAACGATTTATCTTTATCATTTGCAAACGGGAAAGAATGGTTGGAAGCATTTTTTCCGAATCGTTGGCAACAAGAATAATGAGTGTTTTTTCAGGTGGCTCTTCCAGCAGTTTAAGCAACATGTTTCCTTCATTTCCTAAATATTCGGGCATCCACATCAGTTGCATTTTGTATTCGGCTTCGAAACTTTTTAGTCCCAGTCTCCGGATTATATCACGTGATTCTTCTGCAGTAATATTTCCCTGCTTGTTTTCGGCTTTAATATGCTGCAGCCAGGTATAAACACTCAGGTAAGGATTCTCGGGTAAAATTTCTTTCCATTCGGTAAGTAACTCTTTGCTTTGTTTGTGAGGAGAAATGGTTGGAAATGTAAAATGTAAATCGGGGTGAATCAGTTTACCTATTTTGATACAGGATGCACAGGAGCCGCAACTGTCATCGGCTTTTTTATTGGTGCAGTTTACAAATTGTACATATGCCCACGCCAGTGCCAGGTTAGCACTTCCCTCAGGACCTAAAAATAACTGGGCATGACTGATGCGCTGCTCCTTTACGGTTTGCAACAGGTGTTGTTTTATTTTATCGTTTCCGGGTATGTCTTTAAACTGCATGGGGCTAAGTTATGTAGAAAGCTTCAGTTTGCAGAGATTAAATTTAGTCAATCTGCACAAACTGTTTTGTTATTTCCTGCTGTAGTTAGGAGCTTCTTTGGTAATGGTAATGTCGTGCGGGTGACTTTCTTTCATCCCTGAAGGGGTAACGCGGGTAAATCTAGCTTTTTGCAAATCTTTTATGGTTTTGGCTCCGCAATAGCCCATGCCTGCACGCAGTCCTCCCACCATTTGATAAACCACATCTTTTAAATTGCCCTTATAAGGAACAATACCTACAATTCCTTCAGGAACTAATTTGGAAATCTCTTCTTCGGCATCCTGAAAATAGCGGTCTTTCGAACCTTCTTTCATGGCTTCAATAGAGCCCATTCCCCGGTATGATTTAAACTGACGCCCTTCATAAATAATAGTTTCTCCTGGCGATTCCTCAACACCTGCAAACATACTGCCTGCCATAATGGTACTGGCACCCGCGGCAATGGCTTTAACCAAATCGCCACTATAACGTATTCCTCCATCGGCAATAACAGGGACTCCACTATTTTTTAAGGCACTGGCTGCTGCATAAATGGCCGAAAGCTGAGGTACACCTATACCTGCGATAATCCGTGTGGTGCAGATAGAACCTGGACCTACCCCAACTTTTACCGCATCGGCTCCTGCTTTGGCTAAATCACGGGCAGCTTCGGCAGTAGCAATATTTCCAACTACAACCTGTAGATTAGAGAAAGTTTTTTTAACTAATTTTAATTCACTTATCACTCCCTTTGAATGGCCGTGAGCAGTGTCAATAATTACTAAATCAACACCGGCTTTAACTAAGGCACCTACACGGTCAATAGTGTCGGAGGTTACCCCAACCGCGGCACCCACCAGCAAACGGCCATGATTGTCTTTGCAAGCATTGGGATGGTCCTTCAGTTTCAGAATATCTTTATATGTAATCAATCCGGTGAGTTTACCTTTTTTATTCACTACAGGAAGTTTTTCAATCTTATATTTTTGCAGAATGCCTTCCGCTTTTTGTAAGGTAGTTCCTTCGGGAGCGGTAATAAGCCGGTCCTTAGTCATGATTTCGCTAACCTTTTTATTCAGGTTTTTTTCAAAACGTAAATCGCGGTTGGTTAAAATTCCTTTGAGCATGTAACCCTTATCAACAATGGGAATGCCGCCAATTTTGTTATCCTTCATGAGTTTGTGTGCGTCTTTAAGGGTGGCATCTTCAAACAGGGTAATCGGATCCATAATCATCCCGCTTTCCGAGCGTTTTACTCTGCGCACTTCATCAGCCTGCCGTTCAATGCTCATGTTTTTATGCAGAATGCCTATTCCGCCCTGCTGTGCCAGGGCAATTGCCAGCCGCGATTCAGTTACCGTATCCATAGCTGCCGATACCAACGGAATATTGATTCGGATGTTTCGGGTAAGTTGTGTAGAGGTATTTACCTCGCGGGGCAGTACTTCAGAATAAGATGGAAGGATTAAGACATCATCGAAGGTGAGACCATCACCGGTGAATTTTTTAGAATCGAGCATGGCAAATAATTAGGATTGATTACTTGCCGGGCAAAAGTAGGGGAAAGATTTCAATAAATTGTTACCCGGACTAAATTATCCCACATCCTGTGTATTTTTTATTCTTTAGTCATGTGCTGAGCATATTACCTTTACCCCATGATGCAGGAAGAAACCCACATTTCCTTAAAACCATATAATACCTTTGGGATTGAGGTGCAGGCCGATAAGTTGGTGCATATCCAAACATTGGAACAGTTAAAAGAACTGATTCGCAGCGGGGCATTTACCAGTGGTCCGTTTTTAATTTTAGGAGGTGGAAGCAATGTGCTGTTTACAAAAGATGTGAAAGGCCTGGTAGTTAGAAACGAATTAAAAGGCATTGAAGTGCTCCGGGAGGATGACAGCTATGTGTGGGTGAAAGCAATGGGCGGAGAAGTATGGCATGAGTTTGTATTGTGGAGCATTGAACGCAATTTTGGAGGGATTGAAAATTTATCACTCATTCCCGGAACGGTGGGTGCTGCTCCCATGCAGAATATAGGTGCTTACGGAGTTGAAATCAAAGATACATTTGATAGTTTGGAAGCTTTGGATTTGAAAACAGGAGCATTAAAAGTTTTTTCTCAAACCGATTGTAAGTTTGGATACAGGGAGAGTATATTTAAAAATGAAGTAAAAGGAAGTTATTTTATTGCTTCGGTTACGTTCAAATTGCACAAACATCCAGTGTTCAATAACTCTTACGGGGCTATACAACAGGTGCTGGAACAAAATGGGGTGAAGGAATTATCCATTAAAGCCATCAGCGATGCGGTTATTGCAATTCGCAGCAGCAAATTACCCAATCCGGCCGTAATTGGAAATGCGGGAAGTTTTTTCAAAAATCCTGAAATAGACATTACACATTTCAACACGTTAAAGGAACAATATCCTTCTATCGTGGGGTATCCCACCTCTCCGGGCAAAATTAAAGTAGCGGCAGGATGGCTCATTGAACAATGCGGATGGAAGGGTAAGCGAGTTGGCAATACCGGTTCACATAAAGATCAGGCATTGGTGCTGGTGAACTACGGAGGAGTAAAAGGGGAAGAGGTATATCAGTTAGCTGAAACTATTAAAAAATCAGTGGCTGATAAATTTGGTATTCACATACAAACGGAAGTGAATATTATCTGATAAGATTCATATTTCTTTACGGGCTAAAAATTACCTGCCTTTTTTATTTTCACTGATATTTGCGACATGTTTGGTAAACTATTCAGGATTACTGCATGCGCCATTCTGTTATGGTGCGAAATTTTGTGCACTCCGGCAACAAAAGACTCAAACGAAAAACCGGTAGTAATAAAACAAACTGAAGATTTAACAAAACCATTGGTTAATACTTTTTCCAGTCCGATTCAGCCAGTACGTTATGCATTAATACCCCGTGATTCGTTTAACCTGAGCGATAGTTTACCCAAAGCAATTGTGTGTGCCTTAAACCGGATTGATGACGCTCACTTAAACAGAGCAGATTCATTGGTGGTGCCCGATATTATTTTGGATGATTTTCTCAGCTACTCCCCATTCCCGGCCAAGTGCGATTCATTGACTGGAATTCCAAAATGTATTCTTATTTCATATACATTACAGGCTTTTGCAGCTTACGAAAACGGACAACTGATAAGATGGGGGCCGGTAAGTTTGGGCAAACAATCTACCCCTACACCTACAGGACTTTTTTACTGCAACTGGAAATCGAGGAAAACCATCAGTACCATTAATCCCGAATGGACTATGGAGTGGTATATTAATATAGATAACCGTTTGGGCGTTTCCATGCACCAGTATGATTTACCGGGATACCCTGCATCGCATGCCTGCGTACGGTTATTAAAACACGATGCCGTTTTTTTATACCGCTGGACAGATTCCTGGCAATTAGAAGATGACTGGAATATCTTACGCTACGGAACTCCGGTGCTTATTTTTGGCTCTTATGTGTTACAAAATTCGTTTCCCTGGTTTAAAAACGGAGAAATGATATCCATTGGAGAAGATGAACTTGCAAAGGAAATTTCAGCATATTCTGCTGAACTGACGCAAAGGCAGCAACCTGCCGGTGATACCACAGTGCATTTACCTTAGAAAATTTGACGGATAGTTAATTTACGTCCGTTAAATTCAACTGAATCGTTTTTTGTTTTTCCGGCTAATGAACGGGCCAAGGGAGCCTTGGGAGATAAAGCAATAATTTTTTTATCGGCCAGTTGAATTACGCCAATACCGGCCGCGATAAACAGCCATTCGGAGCCGCAGTCAACCAAAGCTCCAATACCTGCCTTAGTATGACTAACGGTTAAATCAATTTTTAGCAATTGACTAAGCTCTTCTTTTGCTTCGGCCATCTGTTTGGCATTCCGGTCCCGGTCTATCTGACTCATAGCCCTTGCGGTTTCATATTTATCTCCTGCACTGCTTTTTTCTTCGCTGTTGGCACTTTCCTGAGCTGCTTTCATAGCTTGTTCTGCCACCTGCATTCTGTTTTGAATGTGTTTTTTGCAGGCATCAACTATTTCTTCTTTAAATGCTTGTATTTCTTTGCCCGGTTTCATTTAGGCAACAAAGGTACATTGATTACCATAGTTTCTGTACCACAAAAATCATGTAATCAATTCTTGTTACTTTTTCAGTTTATCAGCACCTTTGTAGCATGATCACCGAAAAAGAAATTCTCCATGCCCTGAGCCATGTGCAGGAGCCCGATTTGCATAAAGATCTGGTAACGCTGAATATGATTAAAGATATTCAGATTAATGATCTTAATATAGAGTTTACGATTGTACTCACAACTCCTGCTTGTCCGCTGAAGGGAAAAATAGAAAGGGATTGTGTAGCAGCCATCCATCAATATGTAAATGATAAGGCTGTTGTTAAAGTACACATGTCATCCAATGTAAGCAGCACCCGACAGGATAAATTTGTATTGCCCGGTGTGCGTAATATAGTGGCCGTTATATCCGGAAAAGGAGGGGTGGGTAAATCTACCATTGCCAGTAATCTTGCAATGGCGCTCTCTTTGTCAGGTGCAAAAGTAGGAGTGCTTGATGCCGATATTTATGGTCCGTCTCAGGCATTAATGTTTGGCTTGCAGGGCGAGCAACCTTACATGGAAGAAGTAGATGGAAAATCGATGATGATTCCATTAGAGAAACATGGAGTAAAAGTAATGTCGGTTGCTTTCCTCTTAAAACCCGATCAGGCTGTGGCATGGCGCGGCCCCATGGTTTCATCAGCCCTTAAGCAATTTGTGAGTGATGTAAGCTGGGGAGAATTGGATTACCTCATTGTTGATATGCCTCCTGGAACAGGTGATGTACATTTGACCTTGCTGCAAACCACTCCGCTCACCGGTGTGGTAGCTGTTACCACACCACAGGAAGTAGCTTTGGCCGATGCCCAAAAAGCCATTGCCATGCTTAGTATGGTTCCGGTTAAAATACCTGTGTTAGGCGTAGTTGAAAATATGTCGTGGTTTACACCGGTTGAATTGCCCGATAATAAGTATTTTATTTTTGGTGAAGGCGGAGGTGAGAAACTTGCCAACCTTTCATCAAGTTCGTTGTTGGCAAAAATTCCACTCTATATGGGTATCATGAAAGGTGCAGATACAGGAGAGCCTGCCGCTTTGCAACAGGATTCCCCGTATGGTAAAATTTACAGTCAGCTGGCGCAGGCAGTTGCTCAGCAGGTGGCTATTGTAAACGGGAAAACCTCTTCTGCATCGGCATAAGAAACATAAGCACACACCCTTTCACTTTTTACATTATATTTGTCACCGAGTTTACACATATGTCAGTAGCCGATAACCTGCTCCACGAAAAAATTGAATTAGCACTTAATTCCATGCGTCCTTTTCTACAGGCCGATGGAGGTGATGTGGAGTTTATTGAAGTTACTCCCGATATGGTTGTAAATCTTCGTTTGCTGGGGGCATGCAGCAATTGTGCAATGAGCCATATGACCATGAAAGCAGGGATTGAAGAAGGATTGAAGCGTGCCATTCCGGAAATAACTGCGGTGGTTGCCGTTAATTAGACTGGCTTCTTCCGTTTATCTTTTTATTTTACGGTTCATCCTCTTTTTTTTACACTTCATCTGCATTAATTTTTTCGTATTGGTATTTGTATTCATTTTTGCCGTCAAGTTTGAATGAGAAATGAAATTAATTTTTAGCATTAGTTCCCTGCTATTGTTTTTCACCGGCACATTTGCCCAAAATTTTACGCAAACCGTACGCGGTACTGTTATCGATAAAGAGTCGAAGGAGCCGTTGACAGGGGCTACTGTAAGCCTGTTAAATTCCAATCCGGTAAAAGGAACCGCCACCGACATTAACGGAAATTTTCGTCTGGAAAAGGTACCTGTAGGTCGCCAAAGTATTAAAGTTATTTATGTAGGCTATAAAGAAATAATATTACCCGATGTAATTGTGAATTCAGCCAAAGAAGTGGTGCTGAACATTGAAATGGAAGAAGTGGTGGTGATGAAACGGGAAGTGGTGGTAAAAGCCAATGCAAAAAAGAATGAGACCAACAATGATCTGGTAACTGTAAGCGGCCGTTCATTTACTATTGATCAAACACAGCGTTATGCGGGGAGTTTGGGCGACCCGTCACGTATGGCCTCTAATTTTGCCGGAGTGGCCGGTGGGGGCAGCGATCAGCGAAATGATATTGTGATACGCGGAAATTCTCCATTAGGGTTACTTTGGCGACTGGAGGGTGCAGATATACCCAATCCAAATCATTTCAGCAGTCAGGGAGCTAACGGAGGACCTGTAAGTATTTTAAATAATAACACGCTGGCGAATTCCGATTTTTTAACCGGAGCATTCCCTGCTGAATATGGTAACGCAAATTCGGGGGTGTTTGACTTAAAAATGCGCAACGGGAATAATGAGAAATTTGAATTTTTAGGTCAGATGGGTTTTAGCGGAGTAGAGTTGATGGGAGAGGGGCCTTTAAATAAAAAGAAAGGATCTTCATTTTTGCTTAGCTACCGCTACTCTACGCTGGCGGTGTTTGACGCGGTTGGATTTAAATTCGGTAACGCAGGTATTCCGCAATACCAGGATATATCCTTTAAATTTTATTTTCCGCAAACAAAAATTGGCAGTCTCAGTTTGTTTGGAATTGGCGGAAACAGCGCCACTCAATTACTGGATAGCAAAAAGACTCCTGCTGAAATGGCGAAACTTGCTTTCCCCCTCGACATAGATTACTCAAGCCGGATGGGAGTAACCGGTATTTCTCATCTGGTACGCATTGGGAAAACATCATTTGTAAAAACGGTTTTTACCATTTCGGGTGAAGGCAATGATGTAGACATCGACTCGCTGAACTACCTGAACAATTACAATGGAGTACCTATTCAATACAGGCGAACTGCCACCACGCGTGAATCATTGCATAGTTATTTCAGTAAAAAAATTGACTCACGGAATGCATTTAAATTAGGGATTATTGTTACCACTTTTCAGTTAAATATGAAAGACACTGCGTATAATGCGCGGCTTGGACGCTACAAGGTAAATTACGATATAAATGAAGGAACAGGATTGTTGCAGGCCTATGCAAATTACAATTTTCATGTAAATGAAAAAATCACTCTTAATGCCGGGTTACACTACAATCGTTTTTTGCTTAATGCAAGTGAAAGTATAGAACCCCGTGCCGGAATAAAGTGGAAAGTAACTCAAAAACAAACCTGGGGTCTGGGTTTCGGGTCGCACGGGCAAAATCAGCCGCTTCCTGTGTATTTCCAAAAAACATTGATTGATACAGGTGCCGGCAGATATATTTTTACAAATAAGAATTTAAAAATGACGCGTAGTTTGCATTATGTACTGAGTTATGAAAATCAACTCGGGGCAAACCTCTACCTTAAATCGGAAGTATATTATCAGCAACTTTCCAAAATACCTGTGAGCAGAAATCCATCGGTTTTTTCAGTGGCAAATTTCGGAGCCGATTTTGTTTTTCCCGATGCGGATAGTCTGGTAAATAAAGGAGAAGGAAGAAACTACGGAGCCGAGTTAACACTTGAGCGTTTTTTTGCTGACGGCTATTATTTTCTCGTCACGGCTTCGGTGTTTAATTCGGAATATAAAGGAGGAGACGGGGTGTGGCGGAATACGGCTTTTAATGGAAATTATGTTTTTAATGCACTTGCCGGACGAGAATTGAAATTTAAAAAGGGGGGCATTCTCACGTTTAGCCTTAAGGTGACCGATGCGGGTGGAAAACGCTACACACCGGTCGATATAATCCGCTCAGCTCAGGAAGGGAAAACCGTTTATGTGGAGTCGCGCACCAATGAACTAAAGTATAAAGATTATTTCCGCACGGATATACGTGTCGGATTTAAAAAGAACGGGAAAAAAATTACACAAGAATGGGCGCTCGATATCCAAAATGTGTTTAACACCCAAAATATACTCACGCAGCAGTACAATTTACGTACGGGTAAAGTGGAAAAGCAGTATCAGATAGGTATTTTCCCCGTGCCTCTGTACAGAATTTATTTCTGAGGGGAGAGTGGAGATCCGGTTCAATTGTATCTATGTATAGATAAATAATTGCGTTATTTAGGTTCTTTTACTAATTTGTCAAAAAATTAAAGTGTTATGAAAGCAATCATGATAACAATTTGCGGATGGCTGATAGCCATTTCCGCTATGGCTCAGTCAGGTTATTATATGCAATACAGCGTATCCGGTACCGATGGAAAACAAATGCACATGACCGGCTCAATGACCATGTATCTTAAAGGAAATAGCAGCCGCACGGAAATGAACATGAACCTTCCGGGCATGGGTGCAATGAAACAGGTTTATTTATGCAAACAAAGTACTCCCAACATAGTATACATGATTAATGATGCCGATAAGTCATTTTCTGAAGTAACTACAATGGCTACAGCCGGAAAATCAACCACCGAAGTAGTGTCGGTAATAGGACAGGAAAAAGTAGGCAGCTACAACTGCACTCATGTAAAAATAAAGCAGGAAGGAAAAGTAAACGATATGTGGGTATCAAAAGAGGTGGCAGGTTATGCTTCCATGTCAGTAAAAAATGAATTTATGAAGAGTGATGAGTTAAATGCAGCACTTAAAGCTAAAAATTTAGAAGGTTTTCCTGTTAAGTTTACATCAACAGAAGATGGAATGACCATGACCATGGTGCTAACTCAGGTGGTTGCTAAAACCCTTGGTGACGATTTGTTTCAGATTCCCGCAGGTTACACCAAAAAAGCCAATGCCATGATGATGCCCGGTGGTCAGCCTGTTCCTGATATGCAAAAGCTACAAAACATGAGTGATGAGGAAAGAGAAAAGTACCTGGAACAAATGCGCAAACAAATGGGCGTAAAGGAAGATTAATCCGGTAGTTTCATTTTATTACGTAATTTTGCCGAAATATTTTTTTAATGAAACTGGTAACATACACCCACAATGGAACTTCACCGCAACTGGGAGTTCTTATTTCTGATAACGTTTACAATTTACATCAACTGCAATCCTCTTTGCCCGATAATATGAAAGATTTTTTATGGGCGGGAGAAAAGGCAATGGAGCAGGCCAAACAGTTGGATTCTGACCTGAAGTCAGGGAAAAAAGAGGCTTCTTCTCTTTTGCTAAGTGAAGTGCAATTGCTTGCACCGGTTCCGGCACCTACATCCTGTCGCGATGGATATGCCTTCCGTCAGCATGTGGCAGCAGCCCGCAGAAATCGTAAAGTGCCCATGATTGAAGAGTTTGACCAATACCCCATTTTTTATTTTACTAACCACAATGCAGTGCAGGGACCGGGAGAAATATGGTGCATGCCCGATCATTTTCAGAAACTCGATTTTGAACTCGAGGCATCGGTTGTTCTCGGGAAAAAAGGAAGAAACGTAAGGGCAAAAGATGCTGATCAGTACATAGCCGGTTACATGATTATGAATGATATGAGTGCACGCACCCTGCAAATGGAAGAAATGCTGCTCAATCTGGGTCCGGCTAAAGGAAAAGATTTCTCAACAGTCATAGGGCCGTATATGGTAACGCCTGACGAACTCGAACCATTTAAAATACCGGCTAAGGCAGGTCATGAAGGAAATAATTACAACCTGAAAATGAAATGCTGGGTGAATGGCATTCAGGTGTCGGATGGAAATGTAGGGGATATGGACTGGACCTTTGCCGAAATTATTGAGCGCTGTGCCTATGGGGCAGATATTCTTCCCGGTGATGTAATTGGCTCGGGAACGGTGGGAACCGGTTGTTTTCTGGAGCTAAACGGAACCGGATTACTCAACGACCCCGGTTACAAAGTACAATGGTTGCAGGATGGCGATGAGGTGAAAATGGAGATTGACGGGATGGGAACTTTGGTAAATACCATCCGTAAGGAGCAAACAGATTATTCCATTCTCGGATTAAAAAAACATACTCAGCCGGGCTAAGTAAATTCAAGCATAATAAAAAAGGTCACTGCACAGCAGTGACCTTTTTTATTTATTACTGTAATAATTGTTTTTAGTTCTTGGTAAATGTTTTGGTAATTACTTTTCCGTTTTCAAAAACTTTAATGATGTACATACCGGCAGGTAAATCTTCAATCGAAACGGTGGTGGTGTATCCGGTGTGATTAACGGTTTTTACTTTGTTACCTATAATATTAAAAATATCAATGCGGGCACCGCTCTTTGCATCGTAGCGGAAAGTAAGTACGTCCTGAGCGGGATTTGGATAAAACACAAATTCTTTTGAAGTGCTTACTTTCGGAGTTCCGTTGGCAAAAGCATTGGCATAGTAATATACCGTATCGCCACCTGCACGGTTTCCTTTCTGGTAAATGTAAAGTTTAACTAATGTGTGTCCGGGGTTATTATTCGGGCTGATGTTTACGTCAATAATATTTGAATCTCCGGCTGCCATGTAAAAAGAACTGCTGTCTTTCGCATCACCCCAGCAGGTAATCACATCACATATTTGAGATGACCATCCGGAAGGTAAATTCTGAAAACGTACCCACGTAAAACTATCACCTGTTAAAGCAGTATTTTTAAAAAAGGCTTTGCAAATGAGTACAGTGCTCGGTGCTCCACCGGTATACACCGGATTCGGTGCAACAGTAAACTGAGCCTGAGCGGCACCGGTAAAAAGGATAATCGCTAAAAGGGTAAAAATCTTTTTCATGTAAAAGGTAATTTGTTACAAATTTAATCAATAAATTGAGTTCTTTGCAACACGCACAAAAATTATGCAGCTATTGCATGAATACAGTATATACTACTTCAGTTTCTGAGTCTCAGCTGGCTGCAATTAAGCTACAGGTATTGCACTTTGCAAATCGAAGTAATTTCGGGGCTGTATACGTATCAAATGGCTTGCCTGCAGCCTGTGATTATAAAACCTATGAGCTGGTAGCCGGAGTAGGTTGCAGGCAAAAATTGTCTTTACCTGCCGGGCAGGTGTTTGCATCCCTTCAATCTTTTGCTGCAAGCGAATGGCTCTTTGGCTACCTGGGATACGATTGCAAAAACGAAATAGAAAATCTTGTTTCACAAAACGAGGTGCGGGTAGCCACCGATGAGGCTGTATTTTTTATTCCTGAAACGGTTATTGAAGTTTTTCCAAACGGGCAGGTTTGTATTACAGGCCTTAATCCTCAATTAATTTGGGAACAACTACAAAGCATGGTGCCGCCCGTTGCCTCTTCATTTAGAATGGATGGAAGCGTAAATGCCGTGATGAGCAAAGAGGATTACCTTGCTAAAGTGGCGCGGGTGCTGCATCACATCGAAGCGGGCGATGTGTATGAATTAAATCTTTGTCAGGAGTTTTACGGGTTGGTAAAAGAAGGCGACCCGCTGGCAACTTTTCTTAAATTAAACGAGGTATCGCCCATGCCGTTTGCTGCTTTTCTTAAATTGGAAAACACTTACCTGCTTGGAGCAAGCCCCGAAAGATTTTTGTCGAAAACGGGAAATAAATTAGTCTCGCAACCCATAAAAGGAACCACCCGCAGAGGTAAAACCCTGCACGAAGACATGGATAAA
Source organism: Bacteroidia bacterium (assembly GCA_019695215.1). Lineage (GTDB taxonomy): Bacteria > Bacteroidota > Bacteroidia > UKL13-3 > UKL13-3 > JAGPCK01. The sequence goes on from JAIBAK010000033.1 coordinate 31,539, forward strand.
AAGGCCAAATTACTTGCATCGGAAAAAGAGCGGGCCGAAAACCTGATGATAGTAGATTTAGTGCGCAACGATCTTTCCCGTTCGTGCCGGCCCGGAAGTGTTCGCGTGGAAGAACTCTTTGGGGTATATTCCTTTCAGCGCGTGTTTCAAATGATTTCAACCGTGAGCGGTGAGATGGAAGAAGAAACCACCTGGTGGCAGGCCATTAAAAATGCCTTTCCAATGGGTTCTATGACGGGGGCACCCAAGGTGATGGCCATGAAATTGATTGAGCAATTGGAATTAAGCAAACGCGGAATATACTCGGGGGCTGTTGGCTACCTAACACCCGAAAAAGATTTTGATTTTAACGTAGTTATACGCAGTGTGGTGTACCGGGCCGATACAAAAAAATTATCGTTTCAGGTAGGCGGTGCCATCACCTGGGACTCAGTTGCCGAAGCTGAATATGAGGAATGTATGCTCAAGGCTCAGGCTATCCGGCAGGTGTTGGAAGCTTGAAACTCAGCGGGTAAATTTTTACCGCGGGGTTTGCCAAAGTGAAAATATATCGTACATTTGCACCTCATTTTACAGAACTGTCACCATGGACTTAATTAAAATTGTAGAAAACGAATTCACTGCAGGAAAAGCATTTCCTGAGTTCAATTCAGGCGATACCGTTACCGTTCACTATAAAATTAAAGAAGGTAACAAAGAACGTATTCAGCAGTTTCAGGGTGTGGTATTGCAGCGCAGAAATGCAGGCATATCAGCATCTTTTACCGTTCGCAAAGTATCAAACGGTGTGGGCGTAGAGCGTATATTTCCGCTATTCAGCCCCAATATTGATAAAATTGAGGTGAACAGCCGCGGTAAAGTAAGAAGAGCCCGGTTATTTTACCTGCGCGAGCTTACCGGTAAAAAAGCCCGTATTAAAGAAAAAAGAGGTTAATATTTTTTATAACTGGCAAAAAAGCCCCGGCTGCAAAGCGGGGCTTTTTTTATTTTACATATCATAAAGCAGATTAGTTGTTCCGAAGATTGCCGCATCCGCAGTACCTGCAATAACGAGGATTAGTTTCAGCGCTTACCACGCACAGCCGTGCTTAATTCAAATATCTGTTAAGGGTTTAGCATCGCTTTAGTAACGTTCCAAAAACAAAATTACCCAAAAGGGTAAAATCTCACAGACTTCGTCATGCTGAATTTACATTCAATGTCCCGACTTAATCCGGGATTTCAGCATCCCTCAAATAGAAATAGATGCTGAACCAAGTTCAGCATGACTAAATAATAGATTTGCTTTTACAAAAAATATTGCTTTAACTTTGAATAAACAAACCCCACAGCTATGAGCCATATAAAATTACTCCTGCTGCTTGCCTCCCTTAGTTGCCTTAGCCTGCATTGCAAAAAAGAAAGCGAAGAAGATAAACTACCCCCTGCAACCATGGTGGGTGCCCAAACCATAGGCTGCCTTATGAATGGCCACGCATGGCCAAGCGAGGCCGATAAGCAAGATATTGATTTTTTAGGAAGCGGTTACGCAAAAGGGATTTTTGAGTTGGATTGTGCGGTATTATATCCTGGTACCGCCTCCACCAAAACCGGAGTTTATATGCAGGTTAGATATAAAATATTCGGTCCAGGGTATTATGTGATTCCATTTGATGGGGGCATAGACGATGACTTTAACGCACTGTATAGAAATGTCCCATACGGTTCTTATTATACACAAGGGGGGTATGCCATTCTTAACATTACCCGGCTTGATACCATTAATCACTACATGGCTGGAACTTTTGAGTATAATGTTTATGCTTTTACTAAAACAGATATGGTAAAAGTTACCAAAGGTCGCTTTGATTACAAATACAACTAAAACCCTATTTAAGTTATGAAAAAAATTACCTTACTATTTGCCCTTTTTACAGGGGTGTTTTGCAATTCTTTATTTGCACAGGACGACTCGTTGCTGGTAGATTCAATAGAACCCGAAATTGGCATTGACCAGATGTTTGATTCCTGTTACAAAAACCTAAATCTGGAGTATGCCACCACAGGTCTTTTAATTGACAAAGCCATACCCACTATTAATGTGCAGGCATATAGCGGACAGACTGAGGACACGATACTATCTGATAATTTTGCGTGGCGCAGGGCTTATGGCACCCTGCGAAGAGCATTTATAGACAGCACCGAGGCATTTGATACACTTGAGAAAGTGATTGGATTAATGGAGGCTTATCAGGACTCGGGGTATATGCCCATAGGAATAATTAATTACCAATACAACCGCATAAAATCAACGGCATTAGAAGATAGTTTAATTTATGTGAGCGGTATTCAACTGTTTGATGTATCCGCACGAACAGAAAGCCCTTACGAAATAAAACCCTGTTTTATGGCGGCTCCTTATATCCACGAGTCGGATACAGAAATTATAACCTTTGTGTTTAACCCTGCTATGTATTTTACAAACGATACCCGAACGCTTGATCATATGGAAGTAGATTTTGGAGATGGCAACGGCTATGTAGTGGTTGGGTTGAATTCTTATTCAGTAATTGATTATGGCGAAACCCACAATGCAATTGTTATAGTAAAAATGGTTTTCACCAACTCTACTACCTCTGTTTCGAGTTTCGTTATCAGAATAAAAAAGCAAAATATTACTATTGGAGGTTATGGGGGTACATGGCCCGACCAGTTTTTAACCATTGAGGCCGAAAGTTTATATACAGGAACTACCGTAAAAGGGAAAGTGCATGTTTCGGTGAGGTTTGGATGCAGTAACGGCACAGACCAAAAACTTAGGAAACCATTTATTATTGTAACAGGCTATTCTCCGCCTTATTATATGGACTACAAAAAAAGTCATGGCATACCTCCCGGCAATGGCCGAGGAAAGTTAGATGAGTTTTATGCTGCCTCATTTATTATAACAGAGAAATTGTACTATCAGGACTACGACATGATTTTTGTAGAATACGATGATCCCACCAATTATGTTCAAAACAATGCGTATGCGGTAGAGGAAGTAATAAAATGGGTGAATGAGCAAAAGGCAAACAACGGATCCACTCATCCAAATGTAATTATGGGGTTTAGTATGGGCGGAATAGTGGCACGCTACGCTTTGGCTGATATGAATGCAAAACACCGGGCCAACCCCGGCACTGTACCCAATCATGATGTAAAGGTTTTTTACTCGTATGATTCGCCTCAGGCCGGGGCCAATACTCCCCTTGGTTTACAGTTTATGACCGTGGACATGTATAAATTTTATAATCAAAACAGGCATATTATTAAACAGGCCGAGTGGGATGATATTAATTGGGATTATAAAAATATTACCTGCCCTGCCACCCGGCAAATGCTTATTAACTATTATTATCCGTCAAATTCGCTTTATACGGCCTTTTATTCGGAACTCAATAGTCTTAATCCCACCGCTACCGACCCGCTGAAGGTAGGTTGTAAATCGGTAGCCATTAGCAACGGGTCAGGGGAAGGCAATTACCAGCACGATGCATCAAAAGTGTATAAAATGCTTAGCAGTAGCTATTTAATTCATGCGGATGCAGGCTATTGGAGTTCGGGTAATTTTTTCGGTTGGGCCATCGATGTATGGGGAGTGCCTGAGTCGTCAAGTGTAGCCAATAAGAGGGTTTATAGCGGAACACTTATTTACAAAGCAATTCATCAAAATCTTTATACCATATCGCATTATGGCAATGCCTTAAATTCACATTGCAATGGAATTGACGGAGCACCGGGTGGCAGGGGGCATATTGATTACGGGGCAGCAAGCAACACCATTATCCGTTTAAGAATAAATGCCAAATTCCCGGCACGATTTGGCTACGCTACTTTTTCCAATCCATTTATTTATAATTGTCTGGTGCCAACCATTAGTGCTGTAGCCGCCACTTATCAAACCAATTATATGGCCTCAATAAATAGTCTTTCGGATCAGGCTGCAAATCCTTCCAGATTCAATGATTTCAGAACCGATGACCATCAGGAAAATGAAGACCCAACCACAGAATTTAATAACCAACACGTACGTATAACTAAAGATAACCTGCTGTTATTCCTTAAAGATTTACTGGCTGAGGCAGGAAGTACCATTGAAACTACTGAGACGTTTAATTACGGAGGAGTAACCACAGATAAAATAGCTACCGTAGAGGTAAAAAACGGAGCCATATTATCTATAAACAAAGATGAACAGGCAGGATTAACACCCCAAATGTCGGGCAGTACTAACTTGAATAAAAATTACAACCCCGATGATAATACGCATTTTCAGGTTTACACCTATAAATTTAATTCCTGTATCAGTACAGCCCCTGTAATTACCATTCAACCCAACGGCACACTTCAAATAGGAGATAACGGCTCGAACAGAACAGGAGATTTAATTATTCGCAGCGGAGCCAAAGTTACCCTTGAAAATAGCGCCAACCTTGCCATTTACGGCAACTCAAAATTGGTAATAGAAGAAGGAGCCGAACTAAAAATAGCAGGCACCCCAACCATTTTATTAAACGATGCCAACTCGGTAATTGAAATACATGGCAAACTTACCTTAGACGCCAATGCTGAACTACATATTGCCAACACCAGCAACGGGCATATTGCGTTCAAATGCCCAACGGGCAGCTATTGCAACACCGATATAGGAAGCAATGCTCAAATAAACATAACCGGAGCCACCCGCAACGATAAAGTAATTGAAATAACCGGAAAGGGACTTGATTTTGGCAGCAACCTCAGTGTTTTTTCAGTTGAAAAGGGTACCATTGAGATGGGAAACAACTCAGCCATTTTGGTAGAGAACGATTTAAGTTTAGATCAGGTTAAAGTAACCAAAACATCGGCCAATACAACCGCACATAAAGGCATTACCATCAACTCGGCACAGGGTAAAAATATTACCATTGTAGATTGTTATTTTGAGTATGCAGATAAAGGATTAACCAAAAGCAGTACCTCCACATTAGATTTGCTTACCATTGAAACTACCACCTTTGCCAATTGCAGTACCGGCCTTTACACAGTGGGCGATGCCTGTAATTTAGACCATGTTTATTTTTCAACCTGCCAAACCGGATGGCAGGCCGAAAACATGACCGCCACGAGTGATTTTAAAGGGTACAGCGGCAGCAATAATGCATTTGCCATCGATTACGAAGGAAGTTCTACTGCACACCTGTACGTATACGAATCGAGGTTTTTATCTAATGCACAAGCCATGCGTGTATCAGGTGGCAATAAACTGGTGGTGCGGTGCAGTAATTTCAGCAACAACGAAACCGATATTCAAAAAGACTACGGAGACTTGTTGCTTGATAATAGCGTAGGTATTACTCCTTCCTCGGGCTCGGGCACTGTATATGGCGGAGATAATACGTTTTACAATACCACCGATTACAGCATCAGCCTCAATACAGCCGGAAACATTTATGTGCAGGGGCATAATCAGTTTGTTTACACTGCCGAACCTACTCACATTTTTTACGGAACACTTGGCAGCAGTCCGGGTTTAGATAACAACTACTGGTCAATTTACGATGGAAGTTCCACGCAAACCAATTTTTATGCCGGCATGTGGAGTGTAACCAACGGAGGTAATCCGGTATTGTATTCTTACAGCAGTGCCAACAACTGGAACGCATCAGGAGCATGTACCAATGTATGGGACGGAGAAATTGTAATTGAAGGCATGGCCAGAGACAATACCTCAACAGGGACAAAAGAAATTGCACCCACAAAAAATATTTTTGTTATTTACCCCAACCCAACGGATAAAGTGCTGCATGTGCAAAGCACCCTACAAAGCAACAACTACACGCTAAAATTGGTAGATATAACCGGAAGAATCATTTCCTTGCAACCAACAACACAAAGCACCAACACCCAAAGTTTTGATGTATCGCATCTGGCAGCGGGGTTGTATCAGGTAATGGTAGAACAAAACGGATTTGTATTGAATAAACAAAAAATAGTTATCAATCGCTAATCACTGTAACATGATGAAACATTTTAAATTCGTTCTTTTGCTTGCAGCCTTTTCTTCGCTGGGCTTGCATTGTAAAAAAGAAGAAAAAGATTATTCATCTATTTTACCACCTGCAACCCAAACAGGGAAAAATCTGGCGGGTTGTGTAGTAAACGGTCAGGTTTGGGTTCCAAGTCAGGAGTGGAATGCCCTTGACTGGCTCCCCAATGGCAGATTTTTATTACAGTTGGAAAAAAAAGTTAATTATGGAGGAACTTCTCATATATCAATAAGTCTTTATGATACGGTAAAACAGGCTGGTGTTTATGAAATTTCAGATAATACCTTATACAGTTCTATTGGCTGGTTTGGCTGGGACGATTGGAATGGCTGGTACACAAGATATAGAACCGTAAATAACTACAAAGGATATTTAATCGTTTCACGATTAGATACGCAGCAGCGGATTATTTCCGGCTTATTTTATTTTGATGCTATTGAAGCCAACACCAGTGATGTGGTGCATGTAACCGATGGCCGTTTTGATATGCACTATTAACTATACCTAAATTTTACCCGATATGAAAAAAATCATCCTGCTTTTTTGCCTGTGTCTTGCTTTCACAAGCTCTTCTTATGCCCAATTAGACGAAGATGAACCGGAACTGGATACCGTTTTGGTTGATTCGCTCGAAAATATTTTTTATGAGGATTTAACCGATTCGGTTTTTGCCCTCATGAGTTTTGACTCTTTACTTTGTAATGAATCACAGTATTTGCAACGCAAATAGCATTAACTTTGGCTAAACAAAAAACAACCGCTGCAATGAAACATTTTAGATTAATTCTTTTGCTTGCTGCCTTCTCCTCACTGGGGTTGCATTGCAAAAAAGAACCTGACGAACCGAAAACCGAACTGGAAAAACTACCCCCGCTTACTATGGAAGGAAAACAAACCTTTGGCTGGCTCGCTAATGGCAAAGCCATCATAGGTAACCTCTATG
>JAIBAK010000034.1 GCA_019695215.1 Bacteroidia bacterium
ATTTGCTTAGATTCGGTTTCGGTAAGGTCTATCAGTTGCTGCCCCGTTTGGGCTCGCATAGTAAGCGGAATCAACCCTATCCATATCAAAAGCCACCGGTTTTGTTTCATTGATGCAAATAAAATCAAATTCCCGCTGTGCTTTCGGGTTATTCCCTTAATTTTGTGTATTAGTTTCATTTTTTATGAAAAAGTTGCTTTTTATTCTCCTTGCCCTCACAAGTATAGCTCAGGCGCAAAGTCTTAGTTTCCCTTATGGAAAATTAAAGCATGATGTGATTCCGGGTATGTTTAACGATGTGCCCATTTATTATAAAAACAATACTACCCTTCCGGTAAACGTAAAATGGCAGAAATTAAGTGAAACCATTTATCCGGGCTGGGAACTGAATTTTTGCAATAACGGAAATTGCATGCCCGGCCTTCCCGATTCGGGCGAATGGAAAAACCTGCAGATAAACGAAGAAGCTTTTATTAAAATTCATGCGCTCACCAATAAAATTGAAGGAACTTCCATCATTAAATACCGCATTTATGCCGTTGGTGATCCGGAGCATGCCGATACAGTTACCTTTGAATTGGTGTGTAATATTGCGGCCGGAGTTTCGACACCGATAATGGCACCTATTAATGGTTTTATTCAGGCCGGAAACAAATTAATTGTTCCATCCGGTTCTACCGGTGCGGCCGTTCAGGTTTTCGACCTCACCGGCCGCCATGTTTTTGATGCAGTGCTCACCCACGAAACACAGGTAATTGATTTATCCCGGTTACTGAGCGGTGTGTATATTGTGCGCGTATCGGCAGGAGATCAGTTACTGGCCTGTCGTAAAATTTCCCTTGGCGGAAATTAATTTTCGAGCATGGTTTCCCAGTAATCCTTACCGTAACCTACCAGAATTTCTTCTCCCGGCCTGATGGTGCGGCTGGCAACAATATAGGGTTTGCCTTTTATCACTTCGTAACGTGCATTATTGCGAATCCCCGAAATGCGGCTTGGACCTGCAGCATCGTTGGCATAACGGCCAAAAGTATCGATAGCCGCAGCGGCATCCACACAGTTTTTATTGTTAATGAAAAAATAATAAGCGCCTTTTTGTTTGCCAGGCATGGTGGCATTGCGTGCCTCACACTCTTTCCAGGTGAGTTTTTCGCCCTCATACTCGCATACTATCTCTCCGCGTTTAATAATGGCATCGGTAAAAAGGCCCTTGCCCGATTTAGGTATCTTTGATTTTTTAACGTATAACATAAGCGGGTGCAAATGTGCGAAAAGATTTAATACTTCGCACAACTATTTTTAACAGAAAACTGAGGCTATATAAAATCCTGACCACGGTAATTCTCCCGCTCTGAAAAATTGTTTCGGGCGCGCTGCACAGCAGTTTCACAAAAAAATCCTTACCTTAGTGTAGTGATTCGTGTTTGGGTATTTCTGTTGATTCCTTTGAGCCTTTTCGGGCAGTCGTCATTTAAAATGGTGCAACTGGCCCGGTGGGATAATGATAACCTCAATGCACAGGGCAATCAGCAATACAACGAAGTTTATGGCTACTACGATGCCGTGAAACATAAAGAATATGCCCTGCTGTGCAGCATTGATTCGGTTTATTTTATTGATGTAACCAACCCCTTAGCCCCAATGGTATGCGATGCCGAAGCCGGCAAAACGGCCGGTTGCCGAAACAGGGATATTGTTACCTGCGGACATTATGCCTATGCCGCAGCCGGACAGGGAAATTCTTCGCTTCAGATTTTTGATTTGCAATACCTCCCCGATTCGGTTCACAAAGTTTATGACCACGACAGCCTTTGTATGCGCGCACATACCTTGTGTGTCGACACGTTTTCGGAAAGACTTTACCTGTGCAATACCGAGCGTATGGACAATGGCCTGAATCAGGTGGTATCCTATGCAGCAACGGTACTTTCGCTAAGCAATCCCGAAGTACCGCAGTGGCTGGGCAATCTTTCACCACCACCCTCATCGTTTACTTTCGTACATAATGCTTTTGCCTGGCGCGATACACTTTATTGCAGCACGGGCACCAGCGGACTGTATATTTTTAACTATCAAAATGCATCGGCTCCGGTTTTGATAAAAGCACTGGCCGACTATGCCGAAAAAGGATTTAATCACTCTGCTGCCTTCGACCCCGTGCACCGACTGCTGAGTTTTACCGATGAGAGTTCGGGGAGCGGAGTAAAACTGGCGGCCATAAAAAATGTAACCAATCTTGCCATCACCGATATCTTTCGTTCATCGGCACAGGCCGTAGCTCACAAACCGTATTTTACCTATCCGTTTCTTTGGGTTTCGTATTACCACGATGGAGTATATGCTTTTGATATAAGTAACCCCGATTCGGTAAAAACCGCTGCATGGTTTGATACCTACAACAGCAACGGGGATTACAGCGGCCTTTTCGGTTGCTGGGGATTATATCCTTACCTGCCCTCGGGAAATGTGCTGGCCTCTGATATGGCCAATGGTTTATTCATTCTAAAAGTTGATACCAATACCTCAGTGGTTAACGTGAAGAAGCAAATGGTTGCTGTATTTCCAAATCCGTTTACCAATTCAATAACCCTTGGCAGCAATTCCCCTTCGTTTATTTCCATTACCAATATTGCCGGACAGGTGGTTCACCGCCCTGCTCACGAATTACCTGCCGGCAGCCTTCTTGATTTACATTTCCTTCCTTCCGGATTCTATTTTTTACGTATTGAGAATGAAAACGGAAGCCAAACACTGAAACTCATTAAACGTTAGATTTTCTGGTCTCAGCCTTTATCAGCATATTTGCGGTAAAGGCATGCGTTTATTTTCCCTTATTATTATTTTAACCCTGAGCACCGCCATTGCATCGGCACAGGACAGTTTATCCGGTAGGGCGGCTCCGCAGTATAAAATGGAACATGACTTTTTCTGGATGGAAGCGATGAAAAGAACAATTGACACTTCGCTGTTTGAAGCCGAACTGTACAACCCGATGGTGAAAAAATACCGGCTTTATCAGGACCTTGGCAATATAGGTTCCCCGGCACAGTCACTCATTTTTAATCCCGAAGCCGCTAACGGTTTTCAATTAGGTACCGAGGCCATGCAACAGTACTACAAACGCAGTGAGGACACCCGATTCTATTCGGCTACAAAACCATACACCGATATACAGTATGTACAGGGAAGTAAAGAATTATTGTTTCTCGATTTGTTGCTTACCAAAAATGTATCTAAACGCTGGAATATCGGGGTTGATTTCAGAAGAATAAGCTCACTGGGATATTACGTAAACCAAAAATCCAGTATATGGAGTACGAGGGTATTCAGTAGCTACGAATCAGGAAACAAACGATATATATTGCTTAATAGCCTTATCTGGAATAAAGGATATGTAGAAATGAACGGGGGCCTTATTCAGGACTCCTCCTACGAAGCCCTATCGGGGGCCAACAAACAGGTGGGCGTAAACCTGCAGGGAAACGGACCTGATGGTAGTGGGGGCCCGAGAAATTTATTTCGCAACACCTCCTTTCACACGGCTCAATACTGGTACTTTGGAAAATACCTGACAACCGTAAACGGAAATGATACATCAAAGCAATTTATACAGCGGGCAGGCATTAAACATACCATAGATGTGGAACGATATTCTTTTTTGTACAGAGACAAAAACTTGCTGAATAAAGATTTTTACCCCGCCTTTTATTTTGACACCACTCAAACCTATGATTCATTACATCAGTTTATGGTACAAAACAGCATCACCCTGTTTAATGGAAGTTACATCAATGACTCCAGCTTCCGAAAGTTCGGAACATTTCTAACTTTACATCATCAGTACATCGAAATTTACCAACGAACAAGCAACACTAAGTATAATAATGTTTTGGTGAATTTCAATTTTCAGCCAGGAAGTGAATTTCATACCTATAAAATATATCCTCGAACCGATATTACTTATTGCGGACTTGGATACAATAAAGGTGATTATTCAGCAACCTCCGCCTTACAATATTTCAGCAATAAAGTTTATTATGCCCTGGAAGCTGCCGCAACAGCTAAAGAACAGGATTACTTGATAAACCATTTTGTGTCCAACCATTACCTATGGGAAAATGATTTCAAAAAAACGCAAAGCAAACATCTGGGCTTAATCATACAAGAAAACAGAAGCCATGCATGGAATAACCCCAATGGAGGCTGGAAACTCAAAACCAATCTAAACATAGTGAATCAGTTTGTTTACTTCGATACCACCGCACTTCCCGTTCAACATAACAAACAACTTCAAATTATAACTGCCTCCCTTTCCAAATCCTTGCGTTTCGGCAACTTTTGGCTGCATAACCAGCTGTGGTACCAATACACCGACAACAAGCAGGTAATACGTTTGCCCGAATTGGGGCTTTTTGAACGCTTCTATTATGAAAAACGTTTATTCAAAAAAGTGATGCTGGCTCAGATAGGAGTTGATGTATCGTTTTATACTGCGTACTATGCCAAGGAATTTAATCCCGTTACCCGCCAGTTTCAGTTACAAAATAAAGTAAGAACCGGAAATTACCCCATAGTGGATGTATTTTTCAATATGCAGTTAAAACGGGCGATCCTGTTCTTTAAGTTTGATCATGCCAATGCCGATTTAAGCGGGAATAATTCGTATGCAGGCCCGCACCAGCCATTACCGTATCGCTCCTTCCGTCTGGGAATACGCTGGCGAATGTTTGATTAAATTTTAACGCGTTAATATAAACACATATTCATTTAGATTTTTGCCGGTGAATCACTATGTGACTATGTTTAACTATGCCTCTATGTGTTTTTATTCTTCTACCACATAAAATCATCCGACAGATAGATCCAACCGGTTAGGTTTTCAGTTTTTTCTTTTTAGCCGAAGGAAACAAAATATTATTGAGAATTAACCGGTAGCCGGGTGAGTTGGGGTGCAGGGCTAAATCCGTTGGTGGTTCTCCCACTCGATGTTCGTAATCTTCCGGGTCGTGGCCTCCAAAAAAAGTCCAGGTGCCCTTGCCATAGGTGCCATGAATATAACGAGCCTCCCCTAATCCTTTATTCTCGCCCATAATGAGCACCTCACTTTTAATTGTTTTTTTATTGAACGAAGTGGTTTGCCCCATAAAACCTTTTACCACCCGGGTATGATCCTGACAAAGCATGGTAGGCACTACATCCCACTTGGCCGAGAAATCAAACAGTACAAACATATCGTTCTCCTCGCCCACCATTCCGCGCTGATAAGTCATGTCGATATTGGAATGTTCGTATTCATACGGATTGGTAGTGATGGCAAAATTTTTAAAAGCAAAACAATTATCATAGTTTAATTTACCAAGTGCATTCGGATCGGGTGGGTCATTATCAAAAGGCACATCACAAATATCGGTTCCATCGGCTGCCAGTGCAATATCATAGGTGTCGGTAGCCGAACACATGGCAAACAAAAAACCTCCGCCCATGGTAAACTCTTTAATTTTTTTGGCAACGGCTAATTTCATTTCTGACACCTTGGCAAAACCATACTTGGCAGCCATGCTTTCCGCTTCACGCACTTCGGCTTTGTACCAGGCTGCGTTTTGAAAGGCGCTCCAGAACTTTCCGTATTGCCCGGTAAAATCTTCATGATGCAGGTGAAGCCAGTCGTAAGTTGGGAGTTTACCACTCAGTACCTCATCATCAAACACCACTTCGTACGGAATCTCGGCATAGGTAAGCACGAGGGTAACGGCATCGTCCCACGGTTGTTTTGTTTTAGGCGAGTACACAGCAATTTTAGGGGCCTTTTGCAATTTCACCACCTCCATATTTACTTCCGGAAGGGCAATTTCATTGCGAATGCTCTGCATTTTACTATCGTTTATTACCTGATAGGTAATGCCCCTCACCAGACACTCCTTTTCAAAACCCGGAGTATAGATAAAAGCAAAACTTCCGCCTCTGTAATTAAGCAACCACTCTACCTCGGCATCTTTACCCAGTACCCAATAAGCAACTCCGTATGATTTTAAATGATTTTTCTGACTCTCGTCCATAGGTATAAAAACATAGTTGGCTTTTAAAGCTACCCACGAAATACTGAAAAGAAACAGCAAAAATCGTTTCATGATAAATGCATTACTGCATGATTGATCTCCGTTAAAAAACTGAGGTTACAATTTGTTTGGTAGCCTCGCTCAGCCCCATGGTATAATAATGCAATACCGGAACACCTGCATTCTTCAACTCTTTTGATTGCTGAATGGCCCATTCAATTCCCACCTGACGAACCGCTTTATCATCCTTACATTTCTCAATGGCATCCGATAGTTCGAAAGGGATATCGATATGGAAAATTTTAGGCAAAACAGTAAGCTGATTCTTTTTGGTTATCGGTTTTATACCCGGAATAATCGGAATAGTAATTCCCATTTTTTTGCATTGTTCACTGAACTCAAAAAATTTACTGTTATTAAAAAACATCTGAGTTACGATGTAATTGGCCCCCGATTCGACCTTACGTTTTAAAAAATTCAAATCGGAAAGCATATTGGGTGCTTCAAAATGTTTTTCGGGGTAAGCTGCCACTCCAATGCAAAAATCGGTGGCACTGGCACCGGCCAGTTCATCGTCAAGGTAAATGCCGTTGTTCAGGTTCACCACCTGATGGATTAAATCAAGTGAATTGCGGTTGCCGTCTGGTTCGGGTACAAAATTGGGCTCCGACTTAATGCTGTCGCCCCGTAATAACAATACGTTTTGAATACCCAAAAAATTTAAATCAATAAGGGCATTCTCGGTTTCTTCCTTGGTAAATCCTCCGCAAATAAGGTGTGGTACTGCCTCCACCTTATACTTATTCATAATAGCCGCACAAATGGCTACCGTTCCGGGGCGTTTACGGGTTGATACTTTATCAAATCCCCCGTCAGCCCGTTTGCGAAGTACATATTCTTCCCGGTGATAGGTTACATCTATAAAACGGGGATTAAACTCCATTAACGGATCAATCCCTTCAAAAATAGATTTAATACCTTTCCCTTTGAGGGGAGGCAATATCTCAAATGAAAACTCAGTTCCTTTACTGTTACGGATGATGTCAACAATCTTCATAAGGGGCAAATATACGAAAGATTATTGTGCCGTGTTGGCAGCAGGGGCAGCCGATTTATTAATGCCCAGTTTAAGGGAGAAAATATTGGAATACAAAGCCGATGACTGGCCCGTGATGGTGGTGAAGGCATAATCAATGGTGAGGCCCTTTAAACGCAAACCCGCCCCTACACTGGGCTGAAAATGCAATTTCCGTTTTCCGTCAATATCGGTTTGATGCTGAAAATTACTGGCTCCCCCGCGTAAAAAAACAAAATTATCCCAGGCAAACTCTACTCCGGCCACCGGATCCATATTAAAGACAGTACTGCTCACCAAAACATTTCGCTGTCCATCGGTGGTAAAGCTGAAATTGGTTTCGGCCAGACAGGTAATTTTTTTATAAACGTCAAATTTTCTTCCCGCAGCGAGAATAATGCGTGGCCGTGTTACCTCAAGCGTATTTGAAGGAATAGCATTACCCGTAGCCTGAAGCACCTGTTTCTCGTCATTGGTAAATGAATAAGTCCATGCATTGAAGGTGGAAGTTACATCGCGCAGCATGGCCCCGAAATGCCATTTCCTGCGGGTGTACTGTGCCCCAAAGTCAAGTCCAAAGCCCCAGGCATTGGCAAAGGTTCCTACCTTTCTTCTGATAATTTTGGCATTCCCTGCCAGTATTAATCCTTCAATTTTGGTTTTGCGGGCATACGAACCCATAAAGGCATAATCAACTGCAGAAAAACTTTTAATATTGTTGTAATTGATCTGTCCGTTTTTATATAAGTCAATGGTATTTGGAATATCATCTATTCCAAAGCGCACAATAGAAAATCCCATGGCGCTTTTATCTCCGTTTTTAAATCCGATGGCACCGTAATCGTAATTGGCAATACCGGCAAAATACTCGGCATGCATCAGTGATAATTGAATATTGTCCTTTATTTGTAATAACCCAGCCGGATTCCAGTACCCCGAAGTTACATCGCTGGCGGTGGCAATAACTGCCCCGCCCATTCCAAAAGCCCTTGCCCCTACTCCTATATTCATAAACTCATTGCTGTACTTTTGGCTATAGCTCCAATGGGCCGTAAGCAGTAAAACAAAGGCAAAAATATTTTTCTTCATCATAAATTATTTTCACTGAATTGCTGCTGCAAAGACGGAAATTCCGAATCAATCCATAACTCTGTCTGTGCAATACACGGTAACAACTGCTGCTGGTTATAGGCACTAAGCCCGTATAACCCCACCTGCATCATTATCCGGTTTAACGAATAAATCAGCTTTTCATTATCGGTGTAGTGATACAAATATCGTATTTCCCTGAATTGATGAAAGCGTTCAAGGAATAATTCTTTGGTTTCAATGCCGTTTAAATCAAGATAGCTCCCCAAAACTTCACTCTCTACCTCTGTTAACGACTGATAAAACCCATTAATTGATGCATGATGCCGGCCAATAATGTATCGGTCGAGCATTAATTCCAGAAAAATATGGTTAAGGAAAAAGAACCTGCTGAAGGTATCATCAAACCGGGCATTGGCTATACAGCTTTTTACAAAGGCATATCCATTGATAAAAAAGGGCGAATTATGAAAGAACCGGTCAAGGGCATAATGTTGCCTTGCACCCTCGTTCAGCTGGTGATGAGCATCTGACTGTAATATATGGTGCAGTGCCTCGGGTTTAATTCGTTTGGAAGGAGTAAAATTACGGGTAAGGTCAGGCAAAACAATCCCCAGATTATGGTAAGCATTGCCGGGTTTATGAGTAAAATGATAATGAGCAATGAAATTCATGAAGGTGTAAAGATAGGTATAATACCGGTTATGAAATGCCCGTAAATAAAGAAAGGGCATTGCTGCCCTTTCTTTATTGCATGAAATGCTAAATTACTTTACATGCTTAGAAACAATCTTAGCAAGCTCGAACATAGAAATCTGTCCTTTGCCACCGAAAAGAACTTTCAGTTTTGCATCGGCATTAATCATTCTTCTGTTCTTCTTGTCCTGAAGACCGTTTTTCTTGATGTAGTTCCAAATTTGTTTAACGATCTCAGTCCTTGGTAGGGCTTTGGTTCCGATTACATCAGCAAGCGTAGCGCTTGGAGTTAATGGAGCCATGAAAGCTGCGTTTGGTTTTCTTGCAGTTTTCTTTTTAGGAGCTGCTTTCTTAGCTGCTTTTTTAGGAGCTGCTTTCTTAGCTGCTTTCTTTGGAGCCGCTTTCTTAGCAGCCTTTTTTGGAGCTGCTTTTTTAGCAGCTTTTTTTGCTTTTACTACTTTTTTTGCCATGGGTTTAAACTTTTATTCAGTTGATCTGATAGTCAAAAATACATCTTCATTGCAAATTTCATAGCGCTTGCAACAAAACAGTTTCCACATTTCTAAAAATAAATGTTATTAAAATCGTACACCCCCCTATTGCAATATCCAATGAGAATTGGTTTAATTAAGGCTGTTTTCCCTGCGAAAAGTGGTTTTTCAACCGGTTTTTTCATTGATGAACCGTTAGGAAAAACAAACACCATTCTCTTTACAAATCCTTGGAGAAGCCTGTGTTTTCAGTAGTTTCAGCGAATCTGTAAACTATAAACAGCTCTTTAATCAAAAGTAATTTCAAGTCATTTTTCAAACACCTTTTTTTCATTGGTAAATTCGCTTTGCCGCGCAGAATTTTCATTGGAGACAGCCCGTGTGCCCTGCTAAAAAAAAGTAATTTTTTCTTTTTAAAGCCCCTTTTCCCTCTAAAAACACCAGTTATCTACAATGAAAAACAGGAGCGGATTCAATTTCTGCAGTGAAAATACGCCCTAATCGATGGGATTTACTGATAAAATATAGGGAAACCTCAATAAAAAATTGCTGCTTTACCTTATATATATAGGAGTACCTGTCGCTATTTGAGAAAAAGTATGTTACTTTGACCTGCATAATTACTTCATATGAATAAAATAAAACCTGCCCATTTTATCACCCTTCTTGTATTGGGGGTATTTGGGTATATGGCCTACTACCTCGGCTTTTTTTGCCGGTACAATTACATTACCGCAATGATAGATCAGGATAAAGGCCGGATACGGATAATTGAATTCGGTAATCCGCCAGCCGACATAAGCAGGGATTCTCTTGCCGGGGCCTGGGGGTTTACCTTTGAAAAAACAGGCAAAATTCCTTCTATAGGCGAAAATAACGGTATCAATATCTATAATAAAACCATGATAAGTTACCTGAAGCAAACCCATGGCATGGAATGGTGGCACAAGGTAAAGCACCAGTTCAGGGATTTAAAGAAAGACGAGTAAACCACAAGGAGGCAATATTGTAATTTATTCAGCGAAACCACTCCTGCAAATATTCTTCGTTTTCTGTTTTATCGCATAAGGGTTAAAACCTATCTTTGCCCGGTATGAGTAAGGTGAAAAATTTCATAGAAGAATTACGCTGGAGGGGAATGCTCCACGATATGGTACCCGGTACCGAAGATATGCTTAATAAAGGCATGTGCACCGGATATATTGGGTTTGACCCCACCTCCGACTCGCTGGGAGTAGGGAACCTGGTGCAGATAATGACACTGCTCCATTTTCAGCGGGCCGGGCATAAACCCGTTGCCCTTGTGGGCGGAGCCACCGGAATGGTAGGTGACCCATCGGGAAAAAGTGCTGAACGAAACCTCCTCTCAGAAGAATTACTTCAGCACAACCTCAGTTCTCAGAAAAAACAGCTGGAGAAATTTCTGGATTTTAACTGCGGAGAAAACGCTGCCCTGATAGTAAATAACTACGACTGGTTTAAGGAATTTAAATTTCTGGATTTTATAAGAGAGGTAGGCAAGCATATTTCCATTAATTACATGCTTGCGAAAGATTCGGTAAAAAACAGACTCGAAAACGGAATGTCGTTTACCGAATTCAGCTACCAGTTGGTGCAGGGATACGATTTTTACTACCTCTACCACCATCACGGAGTAAGGCTGCAAATGGGCGGCAGCGACCAATGGGGAAATATTGTAACCGGTACCGAATTACTAAGACGTAAGAGCAGCAGTGACGATGCATTTGCCCTTACCACCCCACTCATAAAAAAGGCTGACGGAACCAAATTCGGAAAAACCGAAAGCGGGAATATATGGCTCGACCCTAAAAAAACTTCTCCTTACAGGTTTTATCAGTTTTGGCTCAACGCAGGTGATGCCGATATAAAAACCTACATGCGGATTTTCTCCCTCAAATCAAAGGAGGAAATAGAAGCCATGGAAACCGAACAGGATGCTGCCCCCCACCTGCGTACCATGCAAAAAGCGTTAGCAGCAGAGATTACCACAAGGGTGCATGGTGAACATGAATATAAAATGGCTGTTGAAGCCACCAATATTCTATTTGGCAATGCCACCACCGAGGCCCTGAAAGTTTTTAGCGAGTCGACCCTGCTTGATATTTTTGACGGATTGCCTCAGTTTGAAATACCCTTGTCGGTTATAGAAAATGGTATTCCAATCATCGATTTACTGGCCGAAAAAACCAAAATTTTCCCTTCAAAAGGAGAAGCCCGAAAAATGATTCAGGGAGGCGGGGTAAGCCTGAATAAATTCAAAGTCGAAAATACCGAATTGACGGTTGCCCAATCGCAACTGATAAATGGTAAATACCTGCTTGTTCAAAAAGGGAAAAAGAATTATTTCCTGATTATCGCATCGTAAAATTCAACGTTTATGGAAACGCAGAACAAAGCCATAAGAAGCATTGACCCGAAGGAAATTCCGGTAGCCGAATTACAAACATTACTGCAAACGGCAATTGCCCCGCGACCTATTTGTTTTGCCAGCACCATTGATAAAAATGGAATCCCCAACCTGAGTCCGTTTAGTTTTTTCAATATGTTCAGCACCAATCCACCGGTTTTTGTTTTTTCTCCGGCCCGCAGGGTTAGGGACAATACCATTAAACATACCCTCGAAAATGTGTATGAGGTGGCCGAAGTGGTAATTAATGTGGTGAACTACGATTTGGTTCAGCAGTGTTCGCTCAGCAGTACCGAGTATGAAAAAGGTGTGAACGAATTTGAAAAAGCCGGCCTCACCCCCCTTCCTTCCGAATTAATAAAACCTTATAGGGTTAAAGAATCTCCGGTGCAAATGGAGTGTAAGGTGAAACAGGTGATAGAACTGGGGCATACCCCTGGAGCCGGAAACCTTATTATTTGCGAACTGCTGCGCCTGCACATTAACGAAAGTGTGTTGGATGAACGCGGACATATTAATCAGCATAAAATTGATCTGGTGGCCCGCCTTGGTGGCGACTGGTATTGCCGTGCATCTGGACCTGCCTTATTTGAAGTGGAAAAACCGTTACGAACAAAAGGAATGGGTGTTGACCGAATACCTGAACGAATACGCTACAGCCATTTTTTAACCGGAAATAATCTGGGCCAGCTTGGTAATGTGGAGGTGTTGCCCGATCGCGATGATATTGAAATCTACAAAAAAATAAATCTTGAACTTGCCTCTTTACTAAGGGAACAAATTCCGCATGAACAAATTGAAGAGCGGGCTCATATGCTTGCCAAAAAATACCTTGATGAAGGTAAAGTACCTGAAGCCTGGAAAATTTTATTGGCAGTATAACCTGATGTAATAAAATTAAAACAGCCCGGCACAAATACATGTCGGGCTGTTTTAATTTATAAGCGGGTAAATTTATTTCCCCTGAAAATTGGCTTTACGTTTTTCGAGAAATGCCGTTGTGCCTTCAATAAAATCCTGTGTGCCGAAGAAATGACCGAATTCATTTATTTCAAGATGATTTCCATCAACTCTCTTTTCGAAAAATGCATTTACACATTTAATTACACTGGCAATAGCCAAAGGAGCTTTTGCAGCTATTTTGGTAATAATCTCTTCGCTTTTGGCCATTAACTGATCTAATGGCACTACATGATTGACCAAACCAATGCGATGAGCCTCTTTGGCATCGATAATATCTCCGGTCATTAATAATTCCATTGCCCGACCTTTGCCCACCAAGAGTGTGAGACGTTGTGTTCCGGCATAACCGGGAGTGATACCAAGATTTACTTCTGGCTGACCAAATTTGGCATTTTCAGAAGCAACGCGCATATGGCAGGCCATGGCCAGTTCGCAACCTCCTCCTAAAGCAAATCCGTTTACGGCACCTATTACCGGTTTAGGGCAATTCTCGAGTGCATTTAATACGGCATGACCTTCTTCACTCATACGGGTTCCTTTTTCAACCGTAAAATTAGCGAACTCGGCAATATCTGCTCCGGCTGCAAATGCCTTAGGTCCGGCACCCGTGATAATAACTCCCTTTACCTCGTTATTTTCATAAATACTGAGGACTGCATTTTTTATATCAGTAAGGGTTTGGATATTGAGTGCATTCATTTTGGATTCTCTGTTAATGGTAACATAGAATACGTGATTGCGGATTTCTGTTAAAATTGTTTCGTACATGGTTTGCGTGCTCATTTGAATGAAAGTTTGTTAAAATCTGCGCAACTTTAGAGCAAGCGCAATTAAAAAGAAAATAAAATCAAAACTTTCTGTGCACAGTCACCCATTCGCGTATATAATCCGCTATTTCATGGGTATTGGCGCCAGGGGCAAACAACTTACCCACACCGGATTTGCTCAATTCTTCCATATCCTCGTCCGGAATAATTCCTCCTCCGGTCAATAATACGTCATCTAATTGCTTTTGCTTCATTAAATCGAGCACTTTAGGGAAAACGGTATTGTGTGCACCTGATAAAATACTAATTCCAATAGCATCCACGTCTTCCTGCAAAGCTGCATTCACCACCATTTCGGGGGTTTGCCGCAGTCCGGTGTAAATTACTTCCATTCCAGCATCGCGCAGGGCTGTAGCAATTACCTTCGCACCGCGGTCGTGACCATCAAGTCCAACCTTGGCTACTAAAACACGTATGGGTCGGTTCATTGGCTTATTTTTTTAATTTCAATACCGGGGTGTTTCTTTATAACCTTTACATAATATTTGAGCAATTGCTCCTCATTCATCCTGTAAACAATATCACTGTCATGTACCGGCAGTCGCTCCAGGTATTTACGTAAAGGCAATTTACGTCCGTTGGCCACAATTGGTCGGGTAGTAATTGCCCCTTTCCCGTCAGGTTCGGCAACAAAAACATACCAATATTTAACATAAGAATTAGTGACTGAAATAAAATAATGCCCATTATACTGACTCAGGATTACACTATCGCCCATACCGGTGCGCGTAGTGCCATCGGGCTTCACCATTTCCCACCAGGTAGGGCCTATTCGTAATCCGGTTGAATCTTCTTTATCCATTAATTTTTCAGGAACCACTTGTTTGTAGTAACCCTGAAATTCGCCAGGAATCTCGTTTAATTTTACTCCCGGAAAACGATCAAATTTTGCCAGAGAGCAGGCACTTAGCAGACAAACGAACAATAAAAATAATCCTCCGTTACGCATGAATCTGTATTTCATTTATTGCACGTTCCATTCGGCTTACCACCCGGTCTTTTCCCAGTAACTCTACCGTTTCAAAAATAGGAGCACCCGCTCCCACACCCGAAACGCTTAGTCTGAATACCTGCAACACATCTTTGCTTTGAAGATTTTGTTCGGTAAGTGTTTCATTAAACAATTTCTCGGTTTCAGCAGCGGTAAATATGGCTGATTGATTAAACTTATCTCTTAAACTGCTGATGAAAGCCGGTACAAAATCCTTCCATCTTTTCTTTACCACTTCCTCATCAAATTTTAGCGGTTCAATAAAAAAGTAAGAACCCAGTTCCCAGATTTCCTTTGGAAAATTCACCTTTTCCTTCATCAGTCCGCAAACTTTTGCTGTATACTCATCATCGGCTTTTATGTTATGTGCGAGCAAAACCGGTTTGAGCCGTTCGGCTATATCATTATTATCGCGTTGACGGAGGTATTGCTGGTTGAACCATCGGGCTTTATTTTGATCAAATTTAGCCCCGTGTTTACTCACACGTTCTATTGAAAAAGCCTGTATAAGTTCTTCTTTTGTGAATACCTCCTGGGTAGTTCCTCCATTCCAACCTAATAAAGCCAGCATATTAACTACTGCCTCGCTGAAATAACCTGTTTCGCGGTATCCCGATGAAACTTCTCCGGTTGAGGGATCCTTCCATTCAAGAGGAAAAACCGGAAAGCCCAAACGGTCGCCATCGCGTTTACTTAATTTACCGTTTCCTTCAGGCTTAAGCAAAAGCGGCAAATGCGCAAACTGAGGCATCACTTCTTCCCATCCAAGGTATCGATAAAGTAATACATGCAGCGGTGCACTTGGCAGCCATTCTTCTCCACGTATTACATGCGTAGTTTGCATCAGGTAATCATCCACCACATTGGCCAGATGGTAAGTAGGCATCCCGTCACTTTTATACAATACCTTGTCGTCCATTTGAGAAGTGCTAACGCTCACCCACCCGCGTATCATATCCTGAAATTTCACTTCTTCTTTTTTAGGAAGTTTTATACGGATAACATAAGATTCGCCACTGTTGATACGTTTGGTTACTTCATCTTCACTAAGGGTGAGCGAATTTTTCATAGCCATGCGGGTAATGGCATCATATTGCGAAGCTATATTGGATGCCTTTAAACGCTCGCGCATTGCTTCCAGTTCTTCGGCTGTATCAAATGCGTAATAAGCATGACCCGATGCCAGTAATTTATCGGCATATTCGCGGTATAAATGCTTACGCTCACTTTGCCTGTAAGGAGCAAATGGGCCATCCCCAAAACCAACTCCTTCGTTGGGCTCAATTCCTACCCATTTCAATGCCTCTATAATGTAGTTTTCGGCCCCCGGCACGTAACGGGTTTGGTCGGTATCTTCAATGCGAAGAATAAAATCACCTCCGTGTTTGCGGGCAAACAAATAATTATACAATGCGGTGCGCACTCCGCCAATATGCAGAGGCCCTGTGGGACTTGGGGCAAAACGTACTCTTACTCTCCTGTCTGTCATAACAGGCGCAAAGATAATATTCTGACTGAAAGTTAGACGTGAAAAAACTATTGATAAGATGGCAAACTACCGCAAATACAGGAATGTGGCGGCCGGCTTAAATATTCAGTAATTAATTAAGCAATAATGCTCTCAAACAAAGCGGCTCCGTCAAAATTATAGAGTAATTCAGAAGCTGCCCTTTCCGGATGAGGCATCATCCCGAAAACATTACGGCCTTCATTACATACACCGGCAATATTTTCCAATGAGCCATTGGGATTGGCATCGGCAGTAATATTCCCGTTTTCATCGCAATACCTGAAAATAACCTGACGGTTCTCATTCAGTTTTTTCATGGTAGAGGCATCGGCATAATACCTTCCCTCGCCATGAGCAATAGGAATTTTAAGGGCCTTATCAGGATTAATATTCCGGGTAATAAGTAAATCGGTATTTTCACACTTAAGATGCACATTGCTGCACAAAAAGCGGGTATGGTCGTTTCGCAATAAAGCTCCCGGTAATAATCCGGCTTCGCATAATATCTGAAAGCCATTACAAATACCCATAACATATCCGCCTTTGCCGGCAAATTCTATAACGCTTTGCATAATGGGCGATAAACGGGCAATAGCCCCCGATCGCAGGTAATCTCCGTAGGAAAATCCCCCGGGAAGTAAAACAAAATCGCATCCCTTGAGATCGGTATCTTTATGCCAAAGCTTTTCAACAGGCTGGTTGCTATACTCCTGTAATACATTTATGGCATCCTGATCACAATTGGAGCCCGGAAAAATTACTACGCCAAATTTCATGGTTAAATTTATTGAAACTGAAAACGACCCGTTATCAGGTTTCAAAGGTAAAAGGTAAAACTGAACTATGAAAACGGAAGCAACACGATTTCTTCACATCTTTTAGTCCAAAAGAAATTTAACCTGGTGGCTAAACTTTAGGCGCAGGTTAATTACTTCACAACCAATCTGTCTTTCCCATCAAACCAGGGAGCTTGAATGGAAATTACTTTGAGAGGCACCGCAGAGGTTACTTTAACGCTATGCCTTTTTTGCATAGGCACAAAAATGAAATCCCCTTTCTTAATCGGAAATGTTTTCCCGTCAAGCGTCATTAATCCGGTACCAGCCAGCACATAAATATGTTCGCTGTGCTCATCGTGAAAATGGTTTTTCACTTCATCTTTAATAAAAAGCAAAAAACTAGTGACCAGCGTATCGCCATACAACCTCACCGAATACACATGATCATACGCTGCCGGGGCTTTTACCGTATCAAGGTTTTGCCACGTTGATTGTGCCCCGGCCTTCTGAAAGCCAAGAGCGGTAAGCAGGAGAAATAAGGGTACTACTTTGATCATAGCATGTTTATTTAATTCCCTAAAATTAAGTTAAAGTATTGACTATAAAAAATTTCGTGCTATTTGTCATCAACATATGACGTGTGGATTGTACACTTTCACCACAAACAGACCATAAACCGGGCTTATCTGCCCCTTCCGCTGGGCATCAGAATTTTTTTATCTGAACTTTTCGTTGGCGTTCAATAACCTGAAAGGAAACAAAGGTATTATCGGACCGCTGACTGAGATCGAGAACCATATTATTATTTACTATGGAAAACTGATCGCCCCAAACTCCTGCATCTAAATTAAGCGTATAGCGCGCATTGGGAATATACAACTCGAAAGTTCCGTCCATGCGGGTAATGGTTCGGTATTTATTTCCCATCGAGTCGGTAGCTGTTACTACAATACGCGATAAGTCGAGACTTATTTCCTCATCTACCGCATATCGTTCGCGCTGCAGGTAAATCTGCCCGGTAATTTTTGAGCCCCGAACAAAAGGAATCATGATGGTTTTAGAGCGATCCGTTAAAATACTATCCCCAATTACCGGAAACCATGTTTTAGCTTCACTCAGATTAATCAGACTCACTTTATACCGGCCTGCTTCCAGATTAATCAGCTCGGCCTGCCCGTTTAGGTCCGTCATCAGCTCCTCATCTCCGGTTCTGATAACAATGTTTTCAAGTTCAGGTTCGGCTTTATCCTTAAGCCTGTTCCCGTTTAAATCCATAAAGCATAAATAAGTAATGGTAACAAACCTGCGATGGGTGAGCTTTGCCGGAACAGGTATTCCAAATTGTTTACGCACCCCAAGCTGCACATTTAAATTGGTGGTAACAATATTGGTATTATCACTGCTGCTACCCGGAATTTGCCCGGGGTTTTGCATCTCAAGTGCTTTTCGCGGGTTGCTTACATTCATTGAAACCCCTACTCCTGCTCTAAAACGCCACCCGTTTTGAGTAAACAGGTACAACTCGGGAAAATACCCGAATGTGTGACTATAAAACTGATTGTAGTAAGAATAATTCAGGTTGTTTTGCCATACAAAGTATTCCTTTCTGAAAATAAGCTGATGCTGAAGGGATGTAAAAAAAGTTTGCGGATACCTGCGCAGATTTTTAATGTCATCTGCATTTCTCACAACCGTTGGACCATAAAAATACCGCATGGTAAAACTTAAGGTTCTGAACTGAGTAAGCAGGTTGGCATTAGCAGAAAAAAATGAAGGAACATTGTGATAATCTATCAGCGTATTATAACCCATTCTTAGAGAAGTAGAGACCTTAATATTTGAAAGTATGTGGTAATAGTTGTAATCAAAACCTGCTCCTTTAAAATGGCGTCTCAAACCAAATGTATTTTGAGTATTGAACAAAATGCTTGGCACAACCGCACCCCTTTGTTGTTTGATATTAAAAAAAAGCTGATTGTTGAAATAATTATACCCTGCATTGCCGGCAGTAGTCATAGTGGTATAATTATTCTGCATCATGAGCATTAATTTTTTAGAAACAGTAAATCCGGTTTGGTGGTACACATAAAAACGTCCCGAGCCGCTTTCACCAAATGACTTTGATAAATTGCTTACGCGTAATACGGCTGAAAGCCGGTTTTCAAGGAATAACCCCGAATAGTTAAAATTAACATACGTTCCGTTTTTTTTCAGATTGCTCACCGCACGGTTTCGTGTACTCATTCCTCCCCCTAAAGTTATTCCGTGATTTTTGAATAAACTTAAGCGGGTAGTTGCAGTTACAAAATTGGTTGAAGTATGATGCAGCATATTCTCAGACCGGCTCACCTGGGCTGATACATAATCAGAGCGGTCGAATGAAAACTTGTAATTGCCCCCGTACGAAATGCTTCCGTTTGGATCTGACAACCGGGGTGACTTAAGTAAAAACCCGCCTGCATTGTGTTGCTTGGTAAAATTATAACTTCCTTTAATTCCGCGTCCGAAACTTTGAAAACCAATTGTACCCGACCCGCTCATATCCCCTATTTGAATATCGCCTTTTTCATGAAAGTAACCCGTGTAGTAAGCTATATTACGCGAAAAATCGGGGCTGGTAAAATAGCTTGAGTAACTTGTTTGAGCATAATAAAACAGGTTGGAATTGTTTTCAAGTAATGTATTCCCTCTTAAATTAAGGTACATCACCGGTTGTATTCCCATTACATTGAAAAGATTATTTTCCATTACTAATGGCAGCGCATCTGATGCATAAGGATTAATCTTTTTCCGGTTCGACAGTTTAATAAATTCAATTTTCTCGCTTTTTTTAAACGTGCTGTTATTGTCTTTACTGTTTGCCTCAGCCGATTGAAGGAAAAGCAAAAATTTACGTTCATCATCCGAGGAGTTTGGAAGGTGATTGTCTAAATCAACCCGCTTTATATTATGAGTGCTTTCGCTAAATGTTACATTAAAAGTAACCTGTGTATCCTGCCTTGACCGCAACGTAAAAATATCTTTGTAATTCTCAATTACATTACCCGAACTATCGGTGACCCTGATTTTTTTATCTGATTGTTTAAAAGTAGTCAGCACTGGTTCGTCATCATCTCCGTTGTTAGAATAGCGAACCGTGAAATTGGCTTTAATTGAATTATTCAGAAAGTAAATTTTATTTGAGGGTTCGACCCCAAGAGACCAGTTTGTTTTCTTTATTATCAGCAGTGAAAATGATGCTGAGTTTAATCTAACTTTCGATGAATTGTAGGCTATAAGGTCAATTATATACTCGGTATTTCCTTTAAGCGGGCCAGCCGGAATGATTCGCACAGGAATAAAAAGCGAATCGTTTCCATTAACTGTATAAACAGCTTTTGCGTTTAACAGTTTCCAGCCTTTAGGCATAGTTGCATCGATTGAAAACTTTACTTCTGCATTTGCATTATTTCTGATAAGTACCACATTGCTCACTATAGCCATCTCTTCCATGCGTATTACCTTTTGCTTTGGCAAAACCAGAAACTGCACTTCGCTATTTTGGGCAACACTTATTGTGCAGAAAAAAACAGGAAGAAGCAAAAAAAGCAGTACCCGAAAGAATATCTTTCCTTTTAATTCATCCACACTCCCTGATATTGTATTGCTGCTACACATCTTCTACCAGGCAAAACCGTAACGTTAATTGATAAGCTCCGGCCTTATAAAGTAATCCCGGCTGCAAGCGGTAGTCGATGGTAAAACTGTACTCCTTATAATTGGTGAGGTAACTACCGGCCCCATTTACATTGGTAACGCATGAACCAGCCGGATTTAAAACAATATCATTTATGATATCGATATAAGAACCGTTTAATGGAGTGAAATTTTGATAAATTCCGCTGTTAATAGGAGTATTACATCCGTTATAAATTCTCACCTCCATTAAGTCAATCTGCGGAATATTTCCGGTTCCGCCATAATTAGTAAGTGTTTCCCATTCATTTACCGGTGTGGGAGCTGAGGGATTATTATCAATATACACCCTTAGCTTCCATTTACAGGAAGCATTATTAGGCAACACAGTCAGTCGCAATTGTGTAGCCCCGCTAATAGTAATACCACTGCTATATTTGCTGAACGAATCGAAAATAAAATCGAGGTTGGTGTTTCCGCTTATAAACATATTGCTGGCCGGAACTGCCTGACAATTGCTTGCTGCCGGTGGTCCGCACTGGGCATTTACTTTAGTAGTGGCAGCACACAGAAACATGATGCCGAAGAGAATGAAATATTGTTTTTTTATTCCCATTAGTACCGGAAACTCTATTTAACATTATTCAATCTGCAACTCAAGTTCAGCTGCTTTTATATCCTCTTTGCTTCCATAGTCTATCACTGCCATTACTGAGTATTTTCCTTTTGTAAGCTGAGCAGGTAAACTAAAATAGATGGATCGCTCAAAACCCGGTAAAATGGTGAAGTGACGAACCGGCAATTTGATCAGCTCTCCCGTTGAGGTATTTGTGAGTTCAATATACGAATGGCAAAAACCTATGGCATTCCCTTCCGATTTTACGTGGAGCAACAACCGTTTCTCCTTATCTTTTCCATCGGTGGTTTTTTCAAACTTATCAATTTCAAGTTTTGGAACACCGGCATCGGGAGGGTTTTGGTACACGTAAATTCCAAAGCCAAAACTTGGAATAACTCCAAGTGCAACTGATTTAGCATCGCTGCTTGCCGTTACCACCTGCTCTCTTTTTACCACCTGATCAATACTCATAATTGTCCATGCAGCCACTTTCCCCGACTCATCAGATGGAATGGTGATGGTAAGTTGAACTTTTTGTACCTGACCCGGCTGAACTTCAAAAAACATAGGTGATGCAACTGCCCATTTCGATAAGGAAAATTTATGAAAAGAGCTGTCCATACTTTGCGGCTTTCCGTTTTCGCCCATATTAAAATCATTAAAAGCCACGCTGAAGGAATAGGCCCTTTTCGTTTTGTTGGTAACCTTTATTTCTTTGGTCATTGTTTCACCAGGCCGTAGAAATAATCTGACACTGGACGGAGTTACTGCAACTCCTTCATCGGCAATTGTTGTTGTATCCGCATTTCTGTCGTTTGTTGAAATTACCTGCGACTTTAACGTACCGATAATTCCGAACAAGAACAGGAATAAAAAAAAATTTGGTTTGGTATTTTTCATCTGCCCTTTGGTTTAAATCTGAGAACTTAGCCAACTAATTGTTTTCTGCCCTGTTAAAAAAACGCAGCCGGCCCTTTCGGACCGACTACGAATTCGGGCATATAAAAAACAATCAACCTATTGATCCTCTAGTAACACATATTTAACATTCATAGTGTACACACCCGGCTGAGCATACTGACCTGCAGTGAGTGATTGGGAAGTTCCTGCATTATCTCCGGCATTAGGAAATACTGCAGGTAATCCGGGCAAAATGCGATAGTCAATGATAAACATGTAATCACTTATGTTTCCGCTACCGGCCGATGTGGTGGCTGTTAAATAACTTCCACCGGGGGCTCCGTCCTGCGCAGCCACGGTTCCTTTATGCCCCTGAATGTATTTATCGGCAGCCGTTGGAGCGATATAAGGATTTGCATTTGTGTAAATACAATTTACACCTACAGCCGCTGTTTGAGCAGGAGAAAACTGAGCGCTGTAATCGGTTTGAGCTCCGGTAGCATTTGCATCATAGTTGTTAGCCCCTCTTTGGTGTAATTCAAGTGCAGACAAAGGAAGTGCACCAATGGCATTTGGATTAGCTGCAGTACCATATTTTACCTGTTGGTCCCAGCTGGTACCGTTAGTAGAGGTTCCTACTGCATACAAATCCCAGGTAACAGAAGCAGATACTTTAAGGGTGGTTGCCCCGTAACGAACAAGACCGCCATAGTAACTGGCGATGTCGTCAAACACAAAATTCACCTGATCGGCAGTTGTCATGTTTAACTGTAAAATAGGTTGCAGGTCCATCGTGATGGTTACATTTTTTTCGTCCTGCAATTGTGCGAAAGAAGGTAGTGCCGACATAAGGAGTGCAGCCAGAGATAATTTTTTTAGTGTCTTCATAACATTAATTTTTAAAGGTTTGTAAAATTGGTAACTCATTTTTTGTTCGGGTATCAGCAACCTGATCACCTCATACAGGTAATTGGCAGCGGATGTAATCAGTTGGTTAAGTTTAGAGTTCATTCTTTCGTTTGCTTCGGACACAAAAGTATACTTTTTTTTATAAAACCAAATTATTTATCTAAAATAATTATATTTTAAATAAAATTAAAAGCTTTTAAATCAAGCATTTAATTTTTATTATGAATATTAATAAAAAATTCAACTTTAAAAAAGCAGCATTCATCGAATTTAAAAAAGGTGGATCTGGCCGTTATCGTGTGGCCGTTGAAATTTGCCGGTATCAAGATTTGGAAACCCATGGCCGGGCATATATTTATTGCGGGCTATTTTAAATAGCTGCGCAACTGTATTGGCAATTTGCCCTTCTCCTTTCATTCTTCTTTTAAACCGGCTGTCGTTAACCGAACCTCCGTGAGCACCCTCAATTTGGTGCAACACCTTATTATAGGTATCGGGATAGTTTTTGAAAAGCCAGTCTTTAAACAAATCGGCAACACTTCCGTTTAACCTTACAAAAGTATAGCCCGCAAATGTTGCCCCTGCCCCGGCCGATGCCTTAAGTACCGTGGGCACATCATATATATTTAACCCCGGAATTACAGGAGCTGCCATTACTCCCACCGGAATATTTTTACGGGCAAGCTCTTCAATTACTTTGAGCCTGCTTTTGTAGGAGGCTGTTCGTGGCTCTAGTTTCAATCGCAGGTCTTCATTTAATGAGGTAATGCTAATTACCACTGCTGTTAAATTCTCTTTGGCCAAATCCTGCAACAAATCTATATCTCTCAGAATTAATTGATTTTTGGTAATAATGCTTACCGGATTTTTGTATTCCAAAAACACCTCTAAAAGCTGTCGGGTTAACTGTAATTTACGTTCAGCCGGCTGGTAACAATCGGTATTGCCCGATAAAGATATTGCTTCAGGTTGCCAGCTTTTTTTGTTGAACCAGTCACGGAGTAATTTTGGTGCATTAGGTTTGGCAATTATTTTACTTTCAAAATCAAGTCCGGCACTATACCCCCAATACTGATGTGTATTGCGTGCATAACAATAAATGCATCCGTGCTCGCATCCCTGATAAGGATTAAGTGACCAGCGCATGCCAACATCCGGACTTTCAACTTTGTTCACTATGGTTTTAGGATAATCAAAGATTAGTTGCGTGGTTGTTTCAGAATAAGGTATCGGTTCATCAATACCTTCTATATGTTCCTGAACCATGTGCAGTCGCGCATACGGATTGGCACTTCTGAACTGCGCTCCCCTTCCTTTAATATATTCTTCCTGCGATTCCATTTACTTATTCACACCTACAATGTAACCCATGTAAGTCCGTTTTGTGTTTATATGCAACCATTTTTTTGCCTGCCGGGTCTGATAAGTATAACTGCAATATGAAAATTAA
Organism: Bacteroidia bacterium; assembly: GCA_019695215.1. Taxonomy (GTDB): domain Bacteria; phylum Bacteroidota; class Bacteroidia; order UKL13-3; family UKL13-3; genus JAGPCK01. The sequence goes on from JAIBAK010000034.1 coordinate 24,459, forward strand.
GGCATTTATTTTATTTCTCGCACTCATTTATATCCCGTATTGCCTTTGGCAGTTTATCCGTTTTTACTTACGAAAATAACTTCTCCCGTTTTCATAAATGAGCGCCCTCCCCGAGCAATTAAGACCGGACGAGGGCGCCTTTTTAGTTTGGATAATCAGTTTTCCTTTTTTGATCCCATCATCAAAAACTCATTAACCACAATTTCTGTCACATAGCGCTTTATACCTTCCTTATCGGTATAGCTACGGCTGGTAAGTTTACCTTCAATTACCACTTCACTTCCTTTTTTAAGGTATTTGGAAGCAATTTCGGCCTGCTTGCCCCATACAATCAGGTTGTGCCATTGCGTTTCGGTAATTCGCTCGCCATGCTCATCTTTATAAGACTCTTTCGTGGCTACTGAAAATTTTGCCAGTTTCTTTCCTCCGTTTAAATCTTTTACTTCGGGATCCATTCCTAAATTGCCAATAAGGCGAACGCTGTTTCTTAAATTGCTCATAACGTGTGTGTTTTTAAAATAATTAATAATTTTTTACGTGTGGTGCCCCGCGATGGCTCCTTGTTGTCAATTGACGATACAAAGGTGATAAACCCCGAAAACCTGAGCCGTATTTTATCCGGATAAAAACGATTATTCGGTCTCTATCCGTTTGTACACGGATTTTTTTTATTAAATTGCATTAAAATTAATACCCATGAAAGTAAACACCTGTCTGTATTGCCAGGCGGAATTAAAGGGCAGAATCGACAAAAAATTTTGTGACGATCAATGCCGCACCGCCTTTAACAACCGACTGAAAGCAGATGACACGCACATGCGCAACGTGAATAATATTTTGCGCAAAAACCGACTAATTATGAAAGAACTGATACCGGCCGCTGAGGGAAAAATTAAAGTGAGCGGGCAAAAGCTATCGGATAAGGGATTCAATTTTTATTACCACACACACCGCTACAGTACCAAAACGGGCAACGTTTATTTGTTCTGTTACGAGTATGGATACCTGCCTCTTGATGGCGGCTATTATATGCTGGTAAAAAGAGACGCGGAACAACATTAGTTTCCGGTATTGTACCTAAATAGAAAAGGTCAACCCATTGGTGACCTTTTCTATTATATTATTCTGTTACGTTTTTATTTAACGGCTGCCTGAAAATTAGGGTTGCTGAAAAATGCACGGAATTCTAAATCTTCGGCTGCGTATTTTTTAGCTGCATTCATATCAATTCCTTCTTTTCCTGCTTCCATTAACGAACGGCTAAGATTGGTGGTACACATATCCACGTTTCCGCTGCGTGCGCCTACAATAGCCATCAGGTAATAAGTGAAACTATTCATTTGCTCAGGTTTCAAAGATTCCAACACTGCTTTTGCCTCATTGGTTTGTTTGTTCAGCAAATAAGCTAAAGCTACGTTTCCGTCTTTTACTCCTGATTTATTGAAGTAATTAATGGCATCGGCATAATTTCCTTTTTGAATGGCAATTACCCCTAATCCATAAGAGGCGTTGGCTTTGGTAAACATCTCTTCTGCTTTTGCACGATTACCCATATTCAACAAGCAAATACCGGCATTGTGTTGCAACATCGCTTCATTGGCACCTGTCAGTTTATTGGCTTTTACCAACTCGGTTAAGGCATCATTCCATTTAGCCTGATACATTAATAATACAGCTTTGTCATTATACGCTCTCCAGTCTTCAGGAAAGCGGGTGATATAATAATCGGCCATTCTTAATTTCATATCTGCATCGGGCATAATATATCCGAGGTGATATAATTCCGAAGCATTAAGGCTGTCGAATTTCATTGCTTTGGCTAAGGCAATAATTTCAGCTTCGGTGCGCAGGGGTGTAGAACCCATTACAGTAAGTGAAGATCTTCTTAGCTTTGGAAATACATCGCTGATTAACCAGTCATACGATTTGCGATGGTTGTTACGAAGAGATTCTTCGCGCTGATCATCACTGATGCCTTTGTTATTGATAATAACGAGCATCTCATTTTTATCGGCAAGTGTTGACGCTTCTACCGCTTTTCTCACTCCATCCCAATCTTCATTTACTTCAAAACCCATAGTAAAGTTAGAATCGTTTGCCTGAGCAAAACCTAGTTTTTTCAGCTCTTTCTGAAAATAAGCATAACTTGATTCCGAACGATTTTTTGCCAATCCGCTGTTACGTTCCAATTCTCCATCGGGCGAAGCAAACGAAGTAAGTTTAATGTAGCCCGGTACAAATTTGGGGTCCTTTTTAAGAATCTTTTTCAACTCTTCAACCTGCCCTTTATTGGTAATTTTTAATTTCTTTATTCCAAAAGCCAAATCAAATTTTGCTTTATCCTGAGGGAAATAAATTTCAACCGATTTACCGGACATTTCGGCCGCATAAACATCTCCTGCAACTTTAGGAGCTACGTTGGTACGAACTAAATAAGCAGTGGTAATAGTCCCCTGCGCAATGTCTTTTACCACGCCTTCCAAATCATTCAAAGATTTGTAATCTTCTTTTACCTTAACGCTAAAGCCCGACATTACTTTGGCTTTACGCATATCACCTGTGTACTTAAACTTGGTGGTGTAAGAAACCTTACCTCCGGTTTTAGAATTAATTTTCACATCAACACCTTCGGCACTTTCGCCACCTACGGTTAATGTGCGCAGAGCAGTTTCGCCCTTATCTGTTTTGAGCACCGGCTCAAATCGGATATTCGCTTTTGGGTTAATCGATTTTTCGGGTACAATAGCAGTTACAGTAAACGCAACCGAATCCCCGTTTACCTCAAGCACCTCAGGTTCTACCTGATACCTGTTCTTACCCATGTTGTTCTTAACGCTACAACCAGCCACTACCACCATTCCTGAAGTAATAAGCGCAGCTAAATACGTCTGTCTGAATTTCATATAATATTAAATTATTGGATGTTAACTATTAAATTTGTGGCGAAGTTAAGAAAAAATCCCCTTGTACCTAATTAAAATTAAAGGAAAAGCAAAGATTCCTGACTACGTTCAGCTGCGAGATGAACAATTCACGCTGATTGCCTATTTTCGCCTCGACCGTCCGGAAAGGGCACTGGCTAAATGCGGCTTAGAGAATAAACAACAGTTTATTTTAGATGAATTAGCCAAAATCCCTTTCGGCAAAATGCACAAAATCAATTTGAATGACTGAAAAAACACAAATTATTTCTTTTCAAAAAGTAGATATCTTTCAGCAAAAGAACCTCATTCTGGATGATGTCACATTTTCGGTATTTCAGGGTGAATTTTGTTACCTGATAGGTAAAACCGGAAGCGGAAAATCGTCATTGCTCAAAACCCTGTATGGCGAAGTACCCGTAACTAACGGAGAAGCTACTATTGCCGGAACGGCTCTTCATGAATTGAAGAAAAAAGACATCCCTTTTCTGAGAAGAAAACTCGGTATTGTCTTTCAGGATTTTCAATTACTCACCGACAGGAGTGTGTTTAAAAATCTGGAATTCGTGCTTAAAGCAACCGGGTGGAAAAAGGACGATGAAATTAAATCCCGCATTGTAGAAGTGCTTGAAAAGGTGGGGCTGGCTACTAAAGATTTTAAAATGCCGCATGAACTTTCGGGCGGAGAGCAGCAGCGCGTGGTGATAGCACGGGCAATGCTTAATAACCCTGAAGTGATACTTGCCGATGAACCAACCGGAAACCTGGACCCCGAAACCTCGGATGAAATTATGAAACTGTTACATCAGATTGCCTCGGGTGGTACGGCCGTTATTATGGCTACCCACGATTACCGGCTTATTGATAAATTTAACAGCCGGATTCTTAAATGTGAAAACGGACGCCTGATAGAAAACTTTAAGTTCTGAGTTTTGTGATTTCGGATAACAGCAGAGCCGCATTTTTTTCATTGCAAAAACTATCCTCGAGCAGTGCTTTGCGCTGGCTGATTTGATTCAGATCAAAAGTTTGTTTCATTAATTTTTTAATCTCATTTTTCATTTGCTCGGGCTTATCCTTGATGATGCACAATTTCTCCAGTCCGGTGCTTTTAACCATCATGCTGTTTACCACACAAAATTTCCCTTTGTAAAGCGAGTTTATGAGCTTCAGCTTTATTCCGGTATCCTGAAATGTAGGAAGCAGGTTTATGTGCGCCTTTGCAATAAGTTCGTCAATACGAGCGGTGGAAACCGAAGTGATTAATTCAACATTATCCCGTCCCTGTACCTGATTTAATAATTCGGATGAAGGATTATTGCCTGCAATTACCAATTTTATATCCGGGATATCATTAAAAATTTCACGCAGCAAAAACAATGCGGCCACATCATTTTCACCTACCGCCAGATTACCGTGATACAAAACGTATGGCTCACTTTTTTCATCAATAGTTACGTGCTGATTGGAATGAAAAACAGGCAGGTAAAAAACCGACTTAAACTTTTTGGAAAAGTAGCCGAAATCGGCAGGGGAAATAGCCGCAATCAGTTGCGCCTGGTTTAATACCCTTTCATAAGTTCTCAGTTTCTCCGACTCTGTTTTAAAGAAATATTTTTTAAAAAAGTTCTTCTCCGCCTCTTCCAGCTTTGCGTAATAGTGATGTTCGATATTGTGCATTCGCACAATTTTTAAACGCCTTCTAAGTAATTTATCCGACAAATGGTAAGTGGTATGAAGTCCTTCGAAAATAATGGGATGGTCATCATACAAAAGATTTCTTAATAAGTTATCGTCATTGCGGCTGTTCACAATATAAGGCACCCGGCTTATAAACGGATTCTTGTATGTTTTGCGTTTGTAGTAATAAACTTTATGACATAACTCTTCGAGCTGCGGAGCTACATTACGGCCATAATGGTAGGCATGCAAATGAATTTTTACTCCAAGTTCATGCAGTGCCTTAATTTTATAAAATACATCTATCACTCCCCCGTAATCGGCCGGAAATGGTACGTCAAACGAAATAAGGTGAATATGGTCACCTGAGTGTTTCATAAAATCTTATCAATTTATCCGCTTCGCGTTCCCAGGTAAAAAGATGACGTGTGCGAATACATTCAGTTTGCAAATTATGATAAAAGTGTTCATTTGCCAAAATACGGTTCACTTCTGCGGCAATAGATTCCGAATCAGGATGGCAGATAATACCCACCTGATATTGTTCTATTATTTTTTTATACTCCGGGAAATCGGGGTTAATAGAAGGAATACCGGCCTGCAGGTAATCAAAAAATTTATTACTGAGTGAATAATAGTAGCTGAGTCCTGTATTTGTTAATAAATTATAACCAAGATAAGCGCAGGCTGTAAGTTCCTTTAACTGTTGCGGAGATACAAAACCTAAAAATACCACCTTTGACGAAAGACCTTCTTTAATTACAAGTTCCCGCAACGCATTACTTAAATCTCCTTCTCCGGCAATTCTCAGTTTTATCGGAATACGGTGCATGGCAACAATTAATTGTTCAAGTGCTCTCCCTTCATTTAAAGCTCCCTGATAAAGAATAAACTTTTCGTCAGAAAATTCAGGCTCACCCGAACTTTTAAAAGGCATATTGCGGATCACTTCAAATGGCGTGTTAAATTTTGTTGCAAACTCCGCTGCCAGACTTTCGCTTACTGTATATTTATTTTTTACAGCAGGAATAAAGGTTTGCTCCACCCATTGCCACACTTTTTTTGTCACCGGTCTTTGTGCCAGCTCGGGCACTTCCGAAAAATACTCATGCGCATCGAACACCAGCTTGCGCGACCTGATTTTTGACACCAGAAAACAGGGCAGCAACGTATCGGCATCCACGGCACCAATCACCTCACTTTTGCTGAACAACAAATAAAAAAACAAACGGATATTATACTCGATATAAAATAACTTGCCTTTTCTAAAAAAACAGGAAAGCCTTTTTTGAGAATACCCTGATGAAGTTAACGGAACCGATGCCGGAAGCCTCCTCCCCACAAGTGTAACCTCCCACCCGTTTTTGGCCAGTGTGGCGCAAATTTTCTGCATACGCTGGTCATAAGTAAGGTCATTGATTACTGTAAATAGTACGGTTTTCATTTCTTCCAATTAAGCATTCCCTTTTTATCGGCATAAACCAGATCATGTTCCAGCGCAAGCTGCAAAACGGCCAGAACTTTTTTCTCCTGCAAACGTAAAGCTTTTACCAGCATTTTTGTATCACATGAACCGTTGTTAAGTTCAGACTGTATGGCATTAAAAATTTCTTCAATTTCCTTATCGGTAAGATCCAGTTCATTTTTTAACAAACATACATCGCACACACCGCAATCGCCTGTGTGCACCTCATCAAAATAATGTAACAGGTAACGGCTGCGGCACACCGCATATTGTTCGGCATATCCAATCACGGCTTTTAATCGTGTGGTCTGAACCTCTTCTCTGAAGCGCAGCAGTTTTTTATCTATACGCAAATTCGAAGAATCAAACCGTTCTTTAACAAAAGTAACCTTAGGACTATCGGTTTGTTTTATATAATCAATGAGGTTGTATTGTTTTAACTGGTCTAAAAATTTTACCACCTCCGCAGCGGTTATTTTCAATTTGGCTGCAATATCTTCTTCATGAATGATTACGTACTCGTCAAACATACCGCCATATAAACGCAAAATCATTTTAATAAACGGATCAAAATGCACATGTGCTACCTGAAAGCGGTAGAGTTCGGCATTGTTCACGGTAAACATTACTCTTGAAGGCTCATGTATAGCCTCGGAAAGGCGAATAAAACCTTCCTGTTCCAGCACTTTAAGGCTGTTGTAGGCTAATGGCCCGGGCACTTTAAACCGTTGTGCAAATTGTGCCAAATCGAACTGATAAGTTTGCATTTCGCCTGCTCCAATAGCTATGTTGAGGTAAGCTCCAAGTGCGTTGTACACTCTGGTTATATCCTCCTCTTTAGGAATGCTGTTTTTAAGCTTCAGCTCGGCCTCATTTTTATCAGCCCTGTTATAGAGCAAAACGGCAAATGCTTTTTCTTCATCTCTGCCTGCTCTTCCGGCTTCCTGATAATAAGCCTCGGGACCATCCGGAATTTCATAGTGCACCACAAATCGCACATCGGGTTTATCTATTCCCATCCCGAAAGCGTTGGTACAAACCATCACTCTTGTTTTGTTTTGCTTCCAGTTGTTTTGTTTTTGTTCGCGTTCCTTGTGAGGCAGTCCGGCATGATAAAAATCGGCACTGATTTTATTTTTCACCAGCAGGGCTGCCAGTTCTTTGGTCGACCTTCGGTTTCGCACATACACAATACCGGTACCTTTTACATTGCGGCACACATCAATCATTTTGGTGTTTTTGTCTTCAACCGTTCGAACGTGGTAATGCAGATTTTTTCGCTCAAAACTTTTTCTGAAAACATTTACTTCAGGAAACTGCAACCGCTGCTGAATATCCTCTACCACCTGTCTGGTAGCACTTGCCGTTAAAGCTAAAACCGGCACTCCCTTTAACAAAGGACGTATTTCAGCAATTTGTAAATACTCGGGCCTGAAATCGTATCCCCATTGCGAAATACAATGTGCTTCATCAACAGCCAGTAAATTTACGTTCATTTTTTGTACGCGGGCCTTGAACAAATCGGTCGACAAACGCTCAGGAGATACGTAAAGGAAACGAATATCCCCGTAAGCACAATTATCAAGTATGCGGTCTATTTCCCTTGATGACATGCCGGAATACACAGCTTCGGCTTTGATACCACGAGAGCGCAAATTTTCTACCTGATCTTTCATTAATGCAATGAGTGGCGAAACCACCACACAAATACCGCCTGAAACTAATGCCGGAACCTGAAAGCAAAGTGATTTTCCGCCTCCGGTGGGCAGCAGTGCCAGCGTATCTTTTCCGTCAAGCACCGATTGAATAATTTCCTCCTGTAGCGGACGAAACCGTTCGTATCCCCAGTATTGTTTTAAAACCTGATATATGCCGGGAGCAGTCACTTACTGATAATTTTTTACCAGTGCGTAAATTACACTATTTTTTCTGAACCTTATTTGAGCGAGGCAAGGCTTTGCTCCAGCACTTTCATTTTTGCTTCGGCATCTGCTTTTTTCTGGCGTTCTTTTTCTACCAGTTCAGGCTTGGCGTTGGCTACAAATTTTTCGTTGGATAATTTAGCCTCTACCGATTTAAGAAAACCACTTAAGTACTCAATTTCTTTAGCGAGTTTTTCTTTTTCGGCATCAGCATCCACCTCCAGTTGCAGGTAAACATATACTTCATCGGTATCAACCGGAAGCAAAATGGCACTGTCCTGTTTTGTTTCTACAAATGAAATATCACTCACATTAGCTAATTTTTTTATGAGAAAAAAATACGGACTGTAAGCTTGCTGCTGAGTTGTTTTAATACCAATAGCAAACGCTTCTTTGGGGCTTAATCCTTTTGAGTTGCGCAGATTCCGTATCTGGGCAATGCATTCAAACACCCGTACCATATCAACCGTTTTGGTTTGTTTGTTTTGAGGATAAGCAGCCATGCACACACTTTCTCCTTCTTTTCTTTCACTTATTTGCTGCCATATTTCTTCAGTAATAAAAGGCATAAACGGATGTAGTAACCGCATCAGTTCATCCAAGAATGAAATGGTGTTGCTGTAGGTTGTTTGGTTAATAGGCTGCTGAAAACCGGGTTTAACCATTTCCAGGTACCACGAGCAGTAATCGTCCCAGATAAGTTTATAAATAGCCATCAGGGCCTCGCTCAGTTTATAATCGGCAAACTTCTCTTCAATATCCCTAACCGCATCATTCATGCGGCCGGCAAACCACTGTGCCGAAAGTTGATTGGACTGAAGTACTTCTGCACTGAACGTGTTATCGGGTTTTACTTCCCACCCTTTAATCAAACGGAAGGCGTTCCAAATTTTGTTATTGAAATTCCGTCCCTGTTCTATCAGCGCCTCATCAAAAAGAATATCATTTCCGGCAGGAGAACACAACAACATACCCATGCGCACAGCATCGGCACCATTAGTAGCAATTAAATCGAGCGGGTCAGGGGAGTTACCCAGACTTTTACTCATTTTTCTGCGCTGTTTGTCGCGTACAATACCGGTGTAGTACACATTGCTGAAGGGCTTTTGCCCCATCCACTCATACCCGGCCATAATCATTCGCGCCACCCAGAAAAACATAATCTCCGGTGCCGTTACCAAATCGTTGGTTGGGTAGTAATAGTTAATATCTGCGTTTTTCTTGTTTTTAAATCCGTTAAACACACTGATGGGCCACAGCCACGAACTGAACCAGGTATCTACTACGTCTTCATCCTGACGGATGCGGTCGACCGTCCACTGTCCACTGACCACTGTCGACCGTTGACTGTTGACTGTTGACTGCTCTTTAAAAAGGATAATTGCTTCTTCCGCTGTTTTGGCCACTACATAATTCCCCTGCTCATCATACCAGGCCGGAATGCGCTGCCCCCACCATAACTGGCGCGAAATGCACCAGTCTTTAATAGTATCAATCCAGTGTTTGTAGGTGTTTTTCATTTTGGCCGGATGAAATTTTATTTCATCATTCATTACCGCATCCAATACCTGCGGATTTTTAGCCACAAATTTTTTCATATCCACAAACCATTGCAGGCTGAGCCGCGGTTCAATAACCGCACCTGTACGCTCACTGGTGCCTACCTGATTTTTGTATTCTTCTATTTTATGAATATACCCTGCCTCTTCCAGGTCAATGGCTATTTGTTTGCGCACGGCAAAACGGTCTTTTCCAATGTAGTGTTTGTCTTCGGCTTTTTCGTTTAAGAAACCTTCTTCGGTTAAAATATCGATGACCGGGAGTCCGTGTTTTTTGCCCAGTTCGTAATCGTTTACATCATGAGCCGGGGTAACCTTTAAACAGCCCGTACCAAAATCCATTGCTACGTATTCATCGGAAATAACCGGAATTTCGCGATTGATGAAAGGCACCAGTACTTTTTTGCCCACTAAATGTTTGAACCGTTCATCATCGGGATGCACGCATACGGCCGTGTCGGCCAAAATGGTTTCGGGGCGGGTAGTAGCAATGGTTACCGAGCCGCTGCCATCAGCCAGTTTATAATTGATATAATACAACTTGCTGTTAACCTCTTTATGAATTACTTCCTCATCACTCAGCGCTGTTTTGCCCTGCGGATCCCAGTTTACCATGCGCAGGCCACGGTAAATCATTCCTTTTTTATGCAGGTCAATAAACACCTCAGTTACGGCTTCACTTAAATCGGGTTCCATGGTAAAACGGGTACGCTCCCAATCGCAGCTGGCTCCCAGTTTTTCCAACTGTTTTAATATAATGCCCCCATATTTTTCTTTCCACTCCCAGGCATATTTTAAAAAGTCTTCGCGCGAGAGGTCGGCTTTTTTAATGCCTTTTTCGCGCAGCATTTGCACCACTTTGGCTTCGGTAGCAATGCTGGCATGGTCGGTACCCGGCACCCAGCAGGCATTTTTACCCTTCATGCGGGCTTTGCGGATAAGTACATCCTGAATGGTGTTGTTGAGCATATGACCCATGTGCAAAACCCCCGTTACATTGGGCGGAGGAATAACAATGGTAAACGACTCCCGGTTATCGGGTTCCGAGTGAAAATATCGGTTCTTCATCCAGTAGCTGTACCACTTGTCTTCAATATTTTGCGGGGTATATTTTGTTGCCAGTTCCATATGGGTGCGAAAATAAATAAAAAAAGCCCTTTCCTGTTAGCGAAAGGGCTTTTTATGAGTAGATGAGCTATTTACCTCCTCACCACCACTTTTTGTTTAGCCAAAGTTAATGCCTTGTATTTTGTAAAAAGCTTTTTCCAATAAAATGCCATAAGGAACCGAATCGAGATTTACATTTTTAAGACAGGAATCAACCATTGTTTTATACGACAGATTGTATTGATTGGTATCAATAAGTTCTACATCCAGAGATTGCCCTTTTAAATAAAAGCAAAGAAGAAATAAAAGGGTTAAAAACTCCAGAGGTTTCATAAGTATATTAGTTAATGGTATTTATAATCAAAACGACCTTCGGTAATATTTACCTGTGAAGTGCCTGTTTCATCAAATAAGGTAAAGTTAAAAGTGCCGGCCATATAATAATTGATGGTGTCCATGCGGGTGATGGTGACCCCCCCACCCATTAATTTGTTGGTTGGATAGGATGATTCAAACCAAATAGGAGGCATTCTAACAACAAATTGTGCGTCAGGGTATGTATTGTACGGTATAAAATTACGACCTGGAGCATTAATTTGATTTTTATATGTATTTATCCCTAAGGATTCAAATAATCCCGCATTATTTGGCCTATTAGCCCTGATTGATAAAACACCATTAAAAAAATCAATTTGCACCTGTCCATATTCAGCTGTCCAGGCCTTGCCGTTTATCAGGCAGCCAAAAGTTTGTGCCGCATAATTGGTAAGGGGCGGCAATTTACTTAGTTCACTTGGCTCCTCTTTTTTGCAATACAACCCCAGTGAGGAGAAGGCAGCAAGCAAAAGGATTAATCTAAAATGTTTCATTGCAGCGGTTGTTTTTTGTTTAGCCAAAGTTAATGCTATTTGCGTTGCAAATACTGTGATTCATTACAAAGTAAAGCGTCAAAACTCATCAGGGCAAAAACCGAATCGGTTAAATCCTCGTAAAAAATATTTTCGAGCGAATCAACCAAAACAGTATCCAGTTCCGGTTCATCTTCGTCTAATTGTGCATAAGAAGAGCCTGTGAAAGCAAGACACAGGCAAAAAAGCAGGATGATTTTTTTCATATCGGGTAAAATTTAGGTATGGTTAATAGTGCATATCAAAACGGCCATCGGTTACATGGACTACATCGCCTGTAACTAAATCAATGGCATCAAAATAAAATAACCCCGAGATAACGCGTTGTTGCTCATCAAGCCGGGTGATAATTAGGGCACCTTTGTGAGTATTGTTTGTATCATAAAAGACTCCCGTTCCTCCTCCCCAATAAAAATATGCCAATGAGGTATAAGTTGTAGTTGGTGATATTTCATACACCCCAGGTGCTTTTACGGTATCGTACAGGCTAATTCCAATGTCAGAAGTTGGTGCAAATGCTACTTTTTTTCCCAACTTAAGCAAAAACCTGCCATTGGGGAGCCAGCCAAGGGAATTCCACTCCTGACTTGGAACCCAAACTTGGCCATTTACTACACAACCCGCCAAGTTTTTTCCTGTTTGAGTAGCAGGGGGTAGAATGGATGAAAAATCTTCATTTTCCTTTTTACAATGCAACCCCAGTGAGGAGAAGGCTACGAGTAAAAGAACAAATTTAAAATGTTTCATTACAGCGGGTGTTTTTTGTTTAGCCAAAGTTAATGCTATTTGCGTTGAAAATACTGTGATTCATTACAAAGTAAAGAGTCAAAACTCATCAGGGCAAAAACCGAATCGGTTAAATCCTCGTAAAAAATATTTTCGAGCGAATCAACCAAAACGGTATCCAGTTCCGGTTCATCTTGGTCTAATTGGGCATAAGAAGAGCCTGTGATAGCAAGACACAGGCAAAAAAGCAGGATGATTTTTTTCATATCGGGTAAAATTTAGGTATAGTTAATAGTGCATATCAAATCGGCCATCGGTTACATGCACCACATCACTGGTGTTGGCTTCAATAGCATCAAAATAAAATAAGCCGGAAATAATCCGCTGCTGCGTATCTAATCGTGAAACGATTAAATATCCTTTGTAGTTATTTACGGTTCTATATCTTGTGTACCAGCCATTCCAATCGTCCCAGCCAAACCAGCCAATAGAACTGTATAAGGTATTATCTGAAATTTCATAAACACCAGCCTGTTTTACCGTATCATAAAGACTTATTGATATATGAGAAGTTCCTCCATAATTAACCCTTTTCTCCAACTGTAGCAAAAACCTGCCATTGGGGAGCCAGTCTAACCAGTTCATGGAGCCTACCCAAACCTGCCCGTTTACTATGCAACCTGCCGTTTCTTTTCCGCTTTGTGTGGCAGGTGGTAAAATGGAGAAATAATCTTTCTCCTCTTTTTTGCAATGCAGGCTAAGGCAGCTAAGGGAGGCTAGGAGTAAGAGGAGTTTTATATGTTTCATCATGTTACTGTGGTTAGTGATTGATAACTATTTTTTGCTTATCCAGTATCACCCCGTTTTGTTCAATCAGTATTTGATACAACCCCACTACCAGTTTTGATACATCAAAACTTTGTGTGTTGGTGCTGCGTGATGTTGGTTGCAGGTAAATAATTCTTCCGGTCATATCAATGGCTTTCACCTGGTAATTGTGTTGTCTGTTTTGTATTGAGATATATCCACTGGCCGGATTAGGGTAAATAATTATCCGGCTTGCCATATCGGTTTTCGTTTTAACGCCACTACTTTTATCATCAGGCATTACCATAGAATAGGATTCACCTGAAATAATTCCATCGATAGTGCCGTCCCAATTGGTGCAATTACTTGGCTGAGTGGTTAAATCGGTAGGAGTTCCATACCCAACAGTTGA
>JAIBAK010000035.1 GCA_019695215.1 Bacteroidia bacterium
TTACAAAACTATACGAATCGGGGTAATATTCATGTTCAGTTATGCACCATATCAGGCCGGTTTGTGTTCCTTACTCAACACCAGCACCACACCCGATATCAGCGCAAAGGTGGCAAGTATGGCATAGGCATAGGTCATGTGTGAACCGGTTTGGAAAAAAGCCATGGAGAAAATAAAAATGAAAACAGAGCGTGTGGCAACATTGGCCAGGTTAAAAATACTGTTTACCCGCCCGATTAATTCATTAGGCACGTGATTAAAAATATAGGTAAGGCGCAGTACCCTGATGCCGGCATTGGTAAAACCCAGAATAACGGATACCGTGTACAGGATTAACACCGAGCTGCTGGCAGCACACCAGTAAAAAATGGCTGCGGTAATAAAAGTAAGCAGTATCACTCCCGTGCGCGTTTGTTTTTCTTTAAACAGTTTCGCCACAAAAAGACCGGCCAGCACAGCACCTGCAGCATAAATGGTGTCGGCAATGGCAAATACACTTCCTTTCTCGTTCAGGTGTTGGCCCACATAACCCGGAAGTACTGCATGAATTTCAACGATGAGCATGGCAAATACCGAGTACGAAAACAAACCGAAAAGCAGCACGTGCACATGATTTTTTAAAAAAGCAAAACCCGTGGTGATACGTTTAATCACCGACCCGTGTTCAATTAACGATTTGGTGAGCGGCTTATATTTCATAAATACTATAAGCAGGCAGGCTATAAAGTAAGTGGCCGCATCTGCTGCAAATATTTTTTCAATAGGCCATTGCTCTATACTGAATGGAACAATAAAGTGCATTCCCCCTAAATGAAAATCGAGATTGGTGTTGATTCCTTCAAGCAGCAAAGCAGCCAGCCCGCCTGAAAGAACAGAAACTGTTTGCCCTGTTACTTCAATATTGGAATTTACCTTCTGGTAATTATTTTTTTCGCTCAACTGCTGGCTCAGGGCATACAGAGCCGGGTAATGAATATTGTAGTTGAGCATGGTTACGGCAAACACCAAAACAATACTCAGATTATTGGCCCCCGCAGCATAACCCTGCCACGATGACCAGCCCACCAGCAGGCCGCACACTAAATTCAGTAACAGAAAAACATATTTACGGTTGAAACGGTCAATTAAAGCACCTGCATACAGTCCCCAAAAAAGGGTGATGATGGTTATTACCCCGTAAGAGAAATTAAAAAATCCGCTTTGCTGGGTGCGGGTAAAATACCACGGAATAGCCAACATGCTGATGCCCTGCGAAAATCCTGAAACGGCATTAGCAGCAAATAATAAACGCAGGGAGTGGCGATTTTGCATAAAGGCGTGCAAAAGTACTGTTTCCTTTCGCGTTTATAAAATGAGTATTTTGCAAAAGCAATGAAACAGCAAGGCAAGGTGTACACGGTTTCTCAGGCAGTAGAAAAAGCACGTAGTTATTGTGCTTATCAGGAGCGGTGTCATCAGGAACTGCGCGCCAAATTGTATGAATGGGAATTGCGAACCCATGAGGTGGAGCAGGTAATAGCTGCCATGATTGAAGAGGGTTTTTTAAATGAAGAGCGTTTTGCCAAAGCTTTTGCCGGAGGAAAATTCAGGGTAAAACACTGGGGCCGCAATAAAATAAAAGCCGAACTTAAAGCCCGGAAAATTTCGGATTACTGCATAAAAGCCTCGATGGCTGAGATAGATGAGGAAGTTTATGAGCGGGTAATGATTAAAGAACTGGAAAAAAAAATGAAGCAGCTGCGCGACCGGAATCAGCTGGTGAAAAACATGAAGGTATCGCGCTATCTGATGGCCAGGGGTTTTGAAGCAGAAATGGTGTGGGAATACCTGCGTAAAAACTACACATAAAAATATAACATACAAAAGTGGAAAGATTTATATTTTCATTCATCAATTAAATTACTTTTTGGCTAATTTTGTTGCCAATTAAAAAATAAAAGTAAATTATATCATGAGAAAATTCGCTTATCCTTTATTCGTAGCCGGAGCATTATTTCTGGCTGCCTGCGGTGGAGAGAAACCAGCCGAAGCTACTGCTGAAGCTACTGATTCAACCGCTACTGCATCAACCGAAGAAACCGCACCGGCTCCTGAAGCTACTGCTACCGAAGAAGCTGCTCCTGCTGCCGAGGCATCGGCTCCTGCTTCAACCTCAACTTCAGCCCCTGCTGCTAAAGAAAAGAAATCTGCTCCTGCAGCAGCTCCTACCAAAAAAATCATTGGTACTGCTACCGATTTAGGTCGTTTCAGCGAATTGGCTAATGCCATGACCGCAACAGGTTTAGGTCAGATTTTAGGGGAAGACGGACCATTTGTTATTTTCGCTCCGAACGATGAGGCATTTGCTAAAATTGACCCCGCTCAAAAAGCCATGTTCTTCAAGCCTGAGAACAAACAAAAGCTTATCAATGTCATGAAACTGCATGTTACTAAAGGCCGCAGCACCATTGAAAGCCTTGAAGGAACAAAAGTAGTTACCTTCAATGGTAAATTACTTCCAGTAAAGAAAACAGCTAATGGATTCACCGTAGGTAAAGCCAATGTAGTAAAAGCTAATATTGCTGCTACCAATGGAATGATTCATGAAATTGATGCCGTATTGCTTCCTGCTGACTATTAGTAGTTAACTAAAAAATAAACAAAAAAGCGCAGCCTTTGGTTGCGCTTTTTTTATGCAACAAACATTTTACGTCAGGATTCGTTTACATTTGTAGAATCATTCTAAATAAAACATGAGCGAATTACAACAAATACTCACCATTTACACCGAGGCTACCCCTAACCCCGAAACCATGAAATACGTGGCGAGCAAAATGATTTTGCCGGGTGAGAGTGCCGATTTTCCTACCCGCGAGAGTGCGCAGCAATCGCCACTGGCTAAAAAATTATTTGAATTTAATTTTGTTGAAGGGGTATTTGTGATGAACAACTTTGTAACGGTAACCAAAAACAAAACTGTCGACTGGTTTGATATTAATCCCATATTGAAAGAATTCATTAAAGGGTTTGTGGAATCAGATGAACAGGCCGTACTAAAGCCCGACACACAGGATATGTATGACGAAAACGATCCGGAAGTGGTACAAAAAATAAAAGAGTTGCTGGAGACACACGTAAAGCCTGCCGTTGAAATGGATGGCGGTGCCATATCATTTAAATCATATGACCAGGGTAAAGTTACCGTAACCCTTAAGGGTTCGTGCAGCGGTTGCCCTTCATCAACCGTTACATTAAAGGCAGGTATAGAAGGATTGCTTAAGCGCATGGTGCCCGAAGTAACGGAAGTGGTAGCCGAGGCGATGTAAGAAATTTTTAAGTTGCCTGAATAAAAAGTAAAAAGGGAGCTGATGAGGCTCCCTTTTTTTTTCGCTATTACCTGCGATGCCAACTGAAACATCCTCACACAAGCGCGCAGAGGCACCCTGAGCGTAGCCGAAGGGTGAACTCCCGCCAATCCAATGACACCGGCATATTGCAGGCCATAGAAATTTATATTAATTTAGCGGTTAATGAGTGCATACAGAAAAACCACAGCGAATGAACTTTTTTACGTAAGCTTAACCACCCATATTGCTCATCATTCAAATCTTAAAGTTTTATGAACAAGGATACAGGGATAGCCAAAGGCTATTGTGATAACATACACTCGCGGCACGCGAGCGATGGCGGGGGGAGCTGAGGAGGCTCCTTTTTTTTCGCTATTAGATGCGATGCCAACTGAAACATCCTCACACAAGCGCGCAGAGGTACCCTGAGCGTAGCCGAAGGGTGAACTTCCGCCAATCCAATTACACCGGCATATTGCAGACCATGGAAATTTATATTAATTTAGCGGTTAATGAGAGCATGCATGGAAACCCCTTCTCTCAATTACTCCTTCATCAATTTTATTATCGTTCGTTCGTTGTTTTCTGTGGTAATCACTGCCAGGTAAATTCCTTTGGCCAGTTCTGAAATATTCAGGGTAGATTCGGTTCCGGTAAATATTTCCTGCAGGGTCATTTTTCCGGTGTAGTCAAATAATTCAACAAGGTATTTTCCCGGCCTATTGCATTGTACGGTGAAATTTTCGTGAGAAGGATTTGGAAAAATGTGAACGGATTCGGGTACGCCTTCGTTTGCTTTTATTCCCGAAGTGTTGGGATTAACTGAAATAAATGCAGGTGCTGTAAGGGAATCGCTGCATGTAATGCCTGCCTGTGTTTTGCGAGTGGTGAGGCGCACATTGTAAACCCCAGCGTTGACAAAAGTATAAACCGGATTTTGAACAAAACTCGAATAGTTAAAACCAACAAACGGATTACTGAATAACCATTCATATGTTCCCGGCTGTCCGGAGGAATTGTCATAAAAATATATCGTAAGCGGTGCCGTTCCGCTTAGTGGATTAGCGCTGAACATAGAAAGTGGATTGCCTACAATGGTAAAGGTGGCCGAGTCCTGACTCATGCATCCGTGAGGCAAAGTGTAAAAGGTATAAAAATATTTATGGGTACCGGGTCCGGCACAAGAAAGGTAAAAGACATTTCCCGAAAAACAATTTCCCGATGGGCTGTACCAATATCCGTTTCCACCACTTTGAGGCAATGCAGTAAAAGAGGCCGTGCCCTGACTAAGGCAATAGTTGGGGGCATGTGTTAAAGTAATGGCAGCCGGAGCACCCACGTTGATGGTGGTGGAGTCTTTGCTTACACAGTTAAATGTGTCGGTAGTAAAGGTGTAATACACTTTGTGAATTCCGGTTCCGGCACAGGCGGCATTAAAAATATTGGAACTGATGCAGCCATTAGATGAACTGCTCCACACTCCTGTACCGGCAGGTAGTGATGTTTGCGTGAGAGTGAGTGGCACACTGTTGTCATAGTTGCATTTGTAACCGGGAGGGTTAATAGTAACGGTTGCTTTGTTTCCTACAATCACCACCATGGTATCCCAGTCGGTACACACTAAACTTCCATACGTAAAATAGGATTGCAGCCTGTAGGTGGTGGTTACCGTTGGGGCAACATTTGGCGTAGCAAGAGTTAAACTATTGCGATACCAGATATTAGTAGCACCTGATACTCCAGCTAAGGTGATGAGTTTGCCAGCGCAGTTGTATTGGTCGGGGCCAAGGTTGGCATCTGGAACCGGTTTTACATTAAGTGTAATGCTGTCAGAAGCAAAACAGGTAGAGTCCGGATTCCATACTTTAATGATATATTTTCCCGAGTCTTTTTCAATAATCTGTCGGGTAGTTTTTCCATTACTCCAATAATATTTGATAGCACTGTCATTTATTACGGGACTTACCTGTAATGTTGCCATTGAATTGTTGTTACAGATATTAATCGGGGAAGTTACGGGTTGCAGGGCAATCTGCTTGTTCAAAGTAATTTTTATGGAATCACTCAAAGTACATTCTGACGAATTATAAACCAATACCCTATAAGTTAATACCCGTTTAACGTAATTGGAGTTGTTGTTTGTATCCGCCACATTTATTACAGCTGTAGTATCTGCCAGCGTTATACTGTTACTTCCTTCATTTTTTCTCCATTTGTACCATAATGTACCGTTGGTGTTCTGAGGTACACAGGTAATGGATGTAGCCAATCTGTAGCAAGCGGCAGTGTCATTACTTTTGTATCCCAGTGCAAGTTGGCAAATGGTCACGGTGTCCCACTTGGTAATGGTGCAAGCACTCAGGGTGAATGTTAAGCGCACTACATAGGTTCCATTTTGAGTAAAAGTATGGGTACAGACGGGCGTAGTATAGGTAGTGGCTCCGCTTAAACTGAATTGGCCATTATTCATTCCGGAAACGGTCCATTGATAGCTGCCGGTGGTTCCGGTATCTGTTCGTACAAATTGAAACTGCCGGTCAAAATCAGAAAGAATGGTTCTTTTGATATATCCCTGTATTTGATTGGTACCAACTCTAAAACCAATAACCCGGGTGCTAGCGCCTAATACGGGGCAATTGTCATCAGTAGCTTTAACCCCAATATAGTAGGGCAACGTACTTACCTGTTGCAAAGAGGGAGTCCAGCAAAAAACGGCACTGTCTTCACGTAAGGTTTTGGTAGCAGCATTGGCTGAATAGAACGATCCGTTAACTGGATTCGAAAGCAAATAAATACCGGTTGTATCAGAATTTAAGGAAGTTGAATCTTTGTCTCTTGCACGCAGTGTGACGCAGGACGGAACCAGTGCACACACGGTAAAAATCCATGGGCCGCTTTTACTTCCATTAATTTCTAGTTCAGGGGGATTGTTAGGCGGACACGAATAAGTATAAAATTGTACATCCCTCCTGATACAAGATATTTTTTGATAAGTGCCATTCACTATTCGCCACTCCGATATTTTAAATGCGAGGGCCGGTTGTTGCTGCCCCATTGGGGTAAATCCTAGATCCCCGCTGAATATATTAAGATTAAATCCTGCCGGAAATGCAAGTGATGCGTTGGGAAATCCTAAAAAAGTTAATGGTTTAAGTGAATCAAAGCTGTTAGTAAAACCCACGCCTAAATTCTCTCCTGCCAGTGGTTTGGCCATTTCTGTAACAATGGAATCATGATCTGTGCTGTCAGATGCCCCGTTATTGTACCACACACCCTGACCGGAACAAAGAACTGCAACGGGTAAATTTTTAAATTTAGGAGCCGTGTTAATTAAACATCGGTTCACTTCAGCATCTATGTAAAAACTCCCAACATTAACGTTGGTTACATTTGCATTTCTGCAACATTCCTGAAAATAAATTCGCAACCAGCAGCAGGCGTTTAAGGATGCCTTCATAAAGGCAGAGTCTACCCTTAAGGTTGTATCATAAATATGTTCTTCAATGCCATAAGGGAAGCTTCCCCCGGTACAAACCGATTGTTGCCCATTGCACATGAAATTGATCGGGCTATATGATTTTTTTGTTATATAAATGCTTTTTGGTGATATGGACGGACAGGACATGGATTTGATGGTAACCTGAGCTAGATTCGAAAGTGGACTTCCATTGCAGTCTCGATATAATTTTAGTGTGATCCGAATCGAATCATTTGATTTAATCTGATATTCTATGGTTCCGCCTGCCATATGCGAAGCAAATGCTTTGGAAAAAAAAACCACAAAAAACAGGACGATAAACAGACGCTTTATATAAGAAGAGGTCATTGGCTTTATATTATATTCGAAGATGTGTTAAATTCGATTAAATCGCAAGAAAAAGGACACTTAATTTACCGTTTATCATCGCTCCCTTTTTCTGCAAATTATTCTTTCACCAGTTTTATAGTCGTTCGCTGGTTGTTCTCAGCAGTAATCACTACAAGGTAAATTCCCTTAGCCAGTCCTTCAATATGCAGGGTAGATGATTTTCCGGTAAATGTTTCCTGCAGGGCCATTTTTCCTGTATAATCAAATAATTCAACCAGGTATTTATTATGATATGCACATTGCACAGTTACGAGATTTTGTGTAGGATTAGGGAAAATCCGGATTGGATTAAATGCAGGGGAGGCAGCATACATGCCGGGGTTGACCGTTACAAAGTTGAATTTGGTAAGGGTATCATAACAGTTGATGCCAAAGGTGGTATCGTTTGAAATAAGTTTAATGGTATAGCTCCCCGCTTTAGTGTACCATCTGCTTGGATTTTTTAAATTAGAAAAATTAGCGGACCCCTGTGTGGTGTCACCAAAATCCCAATACCAAAATCCATTGGTAAGGGAAGAGTTGTTTGCGAAATTTACCAGAAGCGGAGCAGGTCCCGAAGTAACGGAAGCAGTGAAATCTGCAATAAACGGAGGCGCTATTTTCACTGAAATAGTATCCCTGCTGGCACATCCCTCCACATTAAGGTAAGTAGCAATTAGCTTATGGTTAATACCGGAAGTTTGTCCTGCCGTAAAAAACGGATTGTTGGTACTTCCCGAAAAACAACTAAAGCAAGAAGGGATAATTGCCCAACTTATGCCTTTGGTGTAGGCGGGAGTAGTATTAAGTCTGAATGAAGGAGTATTGTTGCAGAGAGTAAGGTCGGGACCGGCATTTATCGGGGAGATATTATTAACAATTATCATGATGCTATCAGTAACCGAACATCCGCCTTGCTTATAGGTGTAAATGGCAGAAGAAGTACCATAGCCCAGGCATGAGGGATTTGCTGTTCCGGTGGTTGTGTCGAAGCAATTTTTTTGAGAGCTGATATGGGTTGACCAATACCCTCCGCCCGGACTGGGATTAGCCAAATTCAAATCCAATGTGGTTTGATTTATACAGGAGTTCAGGGTGTCAGTTTGAACCGTTATCTGGGGCATGATGGTTACGTACACATCAACCGTGTCATAATTAAAACAGGTTTTACCATCAGATGGATTGGATACTCTGACCAGGTACCTGGTGAATTGAGAAGGAGAAACTGTTAGAGCATTTCCCTGATAGAAGACAGAATCAGGCCGGGTGACTAAAGACCATTTAAACTCACTCCCACCGGATGCGTTGAGATTTACCTGCTGGCCGATGGAACATTTATATTTATCGGGACCCGCATTGGGAATGGGCTTATTGCGCCAATATAGAACGACTGTGTCTTTCGATGTACAGCCGAAGGAATCAGTAACGGTAAGGTAATACGTTCGGGTTGTTTGTAGTACCGCTTTTGGGGTAACGGTATTGGTGTTGCTCAGGTAAATAGTAGGGCTCCAGTTTACTGAGAAAGGAGGTTGCGCCCCATTGGGATTAATGCTGCCGCTTACAGTAATGGTGTCATCATAGCACATGGATTGATCGGGCCCTGCACTTGCTATGGGTTTTTGATGAACAGTTACTCTTACGGTATCATATTTCGTGCAATTAGGCACCAGCGTGTTGGTGGCTTTTAAGATGTAATAAGTTGTTGTATCCGGATTAACAACAGGGGTATAGTTGGTGGTAGATGTAATTTTATAATTTGGCTGCCAGCTGTAACTGGTATTGGATGATCCGGAGCCGGTTGGGGTAATACCAATGCTCACTGATTGTCCGTAGCAGATAGCAGTATCAGGTCCTGCACTTGAAAAAAAGGTACCGGTGTTTACGGTTACGGTTCGATTGGTGGTACAACCAAAAATATCTTTTGCTCTGAGGTTATAAGTTATGGTACCCGCAGGAGAAACTTTTGTTCTGGCAGAGGTAGAATCAGACATATAAGTACCGGGTGTCCACAGGTATGAAATGGGGTTATTTCCTGAAGCCGTATCACCAATGACAACCGAATCTCCCAAACAGCTAAAATAAACCTGAGTGAAATTTAAAACCGGGGGTTGTTTAACGGTAATTTTGATGGTGTCTTTTGAAGTACAGCTGAAACTGTTTGTAGCAGAGAGAATATAATTAGTAGTAGTGGTGGGTGCGGCTTTGGGCGAAAGGCTCGTAGTATTGTTTAATCCGGTTGTTGGAGACCAACTAAAACTAAAGGAGAACGAAGAGTTAACGGTTGCAAAAAACTGCGTGGTGTCACCCGAGCATATGGTGGTATCCGAGCCGGCATTCACAACAGGTATTTGGTAGCAAGTAACCAATACGGTATCGTAAGTGTAGCATCCTCCCGAATCTTTTACTGCGAAAATGTATGAGGTGGTATTTATTGGTGAGGCAACGGGTTTTAATACGGTTGAATCCGATAATGCTGTAGCAGGTCGCCAACGTAAGGTGAGGGGGTTTCTGCCGTAGGCGGTATCTCCAATTTGAACAGGTGTTCCTGCACAAATTGTTTTGTCGGGTCCGGCTGAGGCAAATGGTTTAAACACGCTGACAAGTATTGTGTCACGTTGAATACAGCCATTCGCATCCGTGACTGTCAGATAGTATGTGGTGGAAGCAGAAGGAGATGCCTTGGGTGTTGCAAGCGTTGAATCGTTCAGGCCGGCTTTCGGAGACCAGCGATAAGTATAAGTTCCGCTTCCGGTAGCCGTATTTCCAATGGTTACCGAGTCTCCTTTGCAAATGGTTTTATCAACCCCGGCATTTACTGAAAATGGTTGTGATCTGGTGAGTAACACTGTGTCGTATTGCGTGCAGATTCCATTGGATGATCTGCAGGAGTAGGTCCCCGTATTGTATACTGTAAAATACCGGCCGGTACTGTTGTTTTGCCATAAATAGGAGGTAGCGGTTGCTCCGCCATCCAATCGCACCGAATCATAAAAGCAAAAAGTACGGTCAGGTCCGAGATTAAGGCCATTACCAAGTGAGGTGCTTATGCTAACCGTATCCTTTAATGAGCAGTTGTTGCTATCCGTTACCGTACATATATAGTTTGTATTAGAAGAAGGAGACGCTTTGGGTATGGCCAAAGTAGAATCATTTAGTCCTGCTTTAGGAGACCACCGGTAATTAAACGGCCCTAACCCCGAAGCATTGGCACCTATCTGAACACTGTCTCCGGTACATATTCCCTGATTAGCTCCTGCATTATAAGTGAACGATTGTGTTTTTGTCAGAACTACCGTATCCAGACTCGTGCAATTCGCATTGGACGATCGGCAGAAATAGGTTCCGGTATTGTAAACCGTAAAATACCTTGCGGTGCTGTTGTTTTGCCATAAATAGGAGGTGGCCGATGCTCCCCCATCCAGTCTTACTGAATCATTAAAACAGAATTTTCTGTCTAATCCCAAATATAATCCGGTGGCGGATTTTACGGTAACTTTTATACTATCGGTAATGCTGCAGTTGTTCGAGTCTTTGGCTGTTACTCCATAAGTAATGGTTGAAGGCGGGGAAATTTTAGTTACGGCAAAAGTAGGATTTTTTACTCCGGTAGTTGGTGCCCACACGTAACTGAACGGAGCAATACCTACGGCTACAGCACCGATACTGATGGTGTCGCCCGCACAAAAGGAGGTATCGGGTCCGGCATTGAACGTAAATGAAACAGTTTTGTTTAGCACTACAGTATCTGTAAATGTACAACCACTTGCCGGATGGGTATTTCTCACATAATAGGTGCCGGAGTTGTATACCGTGAAATACCTGCTTGTTGAATTGTTTTGCCACAGGTAAGATGCTGCACCATTCCCCCCATCCAGCACAACAGAATCGTAAAAGCAAAACTTCCGGTCTAACCCAAAATTGATATTGATAAAGGGCTTCACCGTTACCACCACCGTGTCTTTTATCTGACAATTGTTGCTGTCAATGGCCCAAACGTAATAGGAAGTAGTAGCTGCAGGAGATGCCTTAGGTTTGGCACTGACGGTTGAACTCAGGCCGCTTGCCGGTGACCATATGTAATTAATGGTGTTATTGCTCACAGCAAAATTACCTATTTGAACCGTATCGCGAATACAAATGCTCGTATCCGGTCCCGCATTGAAAGTATGTGTTTGTGTTGTTTTGGTCAGTACTACTGTGTCGCGGGCAATGCAGCCAAGGGTATCAATCACCCTAACCCAATAAGTGCCGCTGTTCTTTATATAACGGGAAGAAACAGTGGAACTGTCGTTCCACAAATAGGTAGAATTGTAAACTGTTGCTTTCAGCAAAACCGAGTCGTTAAAACAAATCAAGCGGTCGACACCCAGATTTACCGGAAGACGAGGCCTTGTTCTTACCAGCATAGAGTCAGATAAACTGCAGGTGGATGAATCGCTCAGGGTTAATTTGTACCAGGTATTCTGTGATACCAATTTGGTAATGCTTCCCAGCGTATCGTTGGCTCCCGTATTCCATTGATACCTGAAAGGAGCAACACCGCCAATACGTGTGTGCCCGATGGTGATGTTAATATCCGGACATACTAATGTGTCGTTAGGCAAAACCACATTAAATCCGCAAACTTTTATGGTATCAAAATAAGAATAGCTTACCGAGGCATAACTGTATTGAATCCTTACCACATACCGGCCGTTAGCAGAAAAAGTGTAGCTATTGACGATTGGTGTGGTATAAGTTGTGGCATTGGTTGAATCAAAAACGGCATTGCCCGCATTGGTAACTTTCCATTGGCAAGTTAACCCTGTAGTTCCTGAGGGTACTTCAAGCCGTAACGAGTAATTTCTGTTTCCGTTGTTAATGTAGTTTCTTGGCAGTGATACTGGAGGACCCACAAATATCTTATTCGTTCTTAACACAAACGCAACAACGGGACAATTCAAGTCAGATGCTTTATAATAACTTAAAAACGGGAGCGTGCCGGCAGCATTTAAGGGGGGAGTCCAGCAAATGTAAGCACTGTCGTTTTTGAAATAGTTATAGCCGCTGTTTACGTTATAAAATGAAGTACCGGAAGGGCTATACAATTGAGCTATCCGGGTTGTATCGGTGGCAAGAGTATCCATAGCTTTAAACGAGTAGCAAAGCGTTGAGCCGGCATTTACATTAAACACCGCAGAGGATGGAGTAATGGATGGGGTGGCATTTGGCGGACATTGATAAGTATAAAACTGAACATCCCGTATCTGTGACCCGATTTTTTGATAGGTATTACTGATTTTTCGCCACTCTTCTACTTTTATAGCCAGTACCGGTTGTTGTTGACCAATCGGGGTAAATCCCAATTCCCCGGTTACCGGATCAAGGTGAAACCCGGCCGGAAAGGGTAAGGTATCATATGGGAATCCGAGGAAGTTGAAAGGCCGATTTTTAGAAAACCCATTTAGAAAAAATCCACTAGTTCCGGGACTACCTAAGGGGTCGGTAAGCTCAAAAGAAATAGAATCTGTACTATTGGTACTATCTACAATTACATTATTAAAAGTATAAGGTTGCCCAGCACAGGCAACCGAAATAGGCTGATTAAAGAATACAGGAGATGAATTACAGGGATTCAGGCAACGATTCATCTCAGCTTCTGTAACGAAAGCTCCTCCTTGTAAATTAGTAACATTCCCATTTCTGCAGCACTCTAAAAACGAAATCCTAATCCAACAACAGGAAGCACTTAAGCCACCACTGAAAACCTGTTGTAAAGCTACTGTTGCCTCGAAGCGATGCTCCTCTGTACCAAATGGAAAACTTCCTCCTTCGCAAATGGTTTTCTGGGTGGAGCAAGTGAACATTACGGGCTTAATGCTGGTACGAGTCATGGTTACATTAACCGAGTTGGTTGAACAGCCTGAAATTGGAGTCAGGGTAATTTGAGGGGTGGCGTTGAGTGGAATTCCCATACAATCCCTATATAACTTAAGAACGATTTTAAAGGTGTCAACCCCAATGCATTTGTATTCGATATCCCCTCCCATCATATGCGATGCACGAACTGAGGTAACAAAGGTGCAAAAAAGGAAAAATAAAAACAGGCGCTTAAGATGTGGGTACATAGAGCATTAATTTAGGTATTCGAAGATGCCCTAAATTCTCAAAAATAGCAAGGAGCAAATTTGTAAATGTTTAAGGACTTACACCCCGGGTGTTACCATGCTGTGCACTACGCCCTGGCCGCAGCCTTCAGGTGGTGCACATGCGAGCGCACGGCAGCCATAAAAGTTGGGTACTCGTTGTATGTTATTCCAAACTCCTTACATGTTTCACGTACAAATTGGCTGATGGCAGGATAGTGTACGTGACTTATTTTAGGGAACAGGTGATGCTCTACCTGAAAATTGAGCCCTCCGGTAAACCAGCGTAAAAACGCACTGCGGGTAGAGAAATTGACCGTTGTTTTTATCTGGTGCACGGCCCACTCTTCTTCTATCTTGTTGTTGGCCGGATTTGGCTCGGGGAAGGCAGCCGATTCAACCACGTGAGCTAATTGAAACACCACACTGATGGTAAGACCGCATACAAAAATAATAATGGCATATCCTGTAAGTGTTGCACCCACCCCTGCTACCATCATCGGTACAACAAGCGCAATAAAAATATAAAACAGTTTGGTGGCCCAAAATCCGATATGCTCCTTTACTTCCATTTTGCGTACGGCAATAGTTCCGATTTTACGGCTGAAATATTTTTGAAAATCCATCCAGAATACCCAAAAGAAATAGGTAGTGCCATAGAGGATAACCCAGTACACATGCTGAAATTTATGAAACCAGTATTTGGGCTGTTGCTCATTCACTCTGAAAAAAGGTTTAATATCAATATCGTCATCCATGCCCTCAATATTCGTGTACGAGTGGTGAATGAGGTTGTGTTTTATCTTCCACATATAGCTGCTTCCACCCATAAAATTTAAACTGATGGCCATGAGTTCGTTCACCACTTTGTTTTTTGAATAACTTCCGTGAGCGCCATCATGCATAATATTAAATCCCATGGCTGCCATAGTAAAGCCAAGTATCACACAAAGTACGGCTGCCAGCCAGGCCTGCGGAGTAAAAAACACCAGAGTAACATAAAGGGTAATGGCCAGCAAGGCAAGGGTAATGGTTTTGCTGTACAGGGTAAAATTACCGGTGGGTTCTATTTTATTAGTGGCAAAATAGTTTTCAACTTTCGCCTTAAGCGAATCGAAAAAGGGGCTGTATTTGTTGTTGAACGTGATGCGTTGTGCGGCCATGAAACAAAAAAATTAGTATAAAAAAAATCGGTTGCAATATCCCGCTTTATTTCCCAAAAATCAATGACTATTGTCACACCCGGTGATGGTAAAACACGTTGAAAACGTAGTGTTTAATCTAATTCATCCGCGCCTCGGGGTGTTTTTTATTGGCTAATTGCCCGCAGGCGGCATCAATATCTTTTCCCCGGCTTCTGCGCACTTTGGTTATTATTCCGTTTCGTTCCAGAAAAGCACAAAAGCGATTGATTTTATCGGCATCAGCTTTTTGAAATTCTCCGGCATCAATGGGATTATACTCTATTACGTTTACTTTACTGGGTATTTTTTTGCAAAAAGCCAGCAACTCTTTTGCATCTTCCATACTGTCGTTAAAATCGCGGAAGGCAATGTATTCAAAGGTTACCCGGTTGCGTGTTTTATTATAGTAGTATTGCAATGCTTCGGCTAATGCTTCCAGGTTATTGCTTTCGTTAATGGTCATAATCCGGTTTCGTTTTACATCGTTGGCCGCATGCAGCGAAAGGGCAAGGTTAAATTTAACTTCATCATCGCCCAGTTTTTTTATCATTTTGGCAATACCTGCAGTTGAAACCGTAATGCGGTCGGGCGACATATGCAATCCTTCTTCCCCGCAAATTTTTTCAATCGATAGAAGTACGTTAGCGTAATTGAGCAAAGGTTCGCCCATTCCCATAAACACAATATTGGTAAGTGGTTTTTGGTAATGTAACGCTGCCTGATTTCGTATCTGAACTACTTCATCATAAATTTCATCGGGATGAAGGTTGCGTTTACGGTCCAGTTTTCCGGTGGCACAAAAGGTACATGTTAAGCTGCAACCTACCTGTGAGGATACGCAGGCGGTCATTCGCTTATCGGTGGGGATTAAAACCCCTTCCACTAATTCTCCGTCAAATAGCTTAAATGTACTTTTAATGGTTCGGTCGGCACTCACCTGTTTTTCATCAACGGTAAGTGCATTTATTACATAATGTTCCTTGAGCCAGTCGCGGGTGGTTTTTGAAAGGTTACTCATTTCATCAAACGAAACGCACGATTTTTTCCAGAGCCATTCATACACCTGAGCTCCGCGAAAGGCTTTTTCGCCCTGTTGCACAAAGGCATTTTTTAACTCTTCCAGTGAAAGTGATCGTATGTCGGTGCGTTGATGATTCATGAAGTAAACTACTTAATCGAGTTGGGGTATGGTAGCTGATATCAGGTATAAATAAACTCGCCAAAAGGAGAACGGATGGTGAGTTGTTTTTTATCACTGGCTTCCACGCGTCCTACTATTTGAGCATCCACTCCAAATCCGGTACTTACGCATATCAGTTCATCAGCTATTTCTTCGGGCACATATAATTCCATGCGATGTCCCATATTAAATGTTTGATACATTTCTTTCCATCCGGTTCCCGATTGGGTCTGTATCATATCAAACAAAGGAGGGATGGGGAACAGGTTATCTTTTATCACATGCACGTTATCGGTAAAATGCAGCACTTTGGTTTGTCCGCCACCGCTGCAGTGCACCATGCCATGTATTTGAGAGCGATAATGCTCCAGCATGCGTTGAATGATGGGAGCGTAAGTGCGTGTAGGGGCCAGTATCAGCTGACCCGCATTAACAGGTGCATCTTTCCAGGTATCGGTAAGTTTTAGCTTCCCTGAATATACCAGTTCATCAGGCACCATCGCATCATAACTTTCGGGGTATTTTTGAGCATATAATTTGGCAAGCACATCGTGCCGTGCACTGGTGAGTCCGTTGCTGCCCATGCCTCCGTTGTAACGTTCTTCATATTGAGCCTTGCCAAATGATGCCAGTCCCACAATCACATCACCGGGTTGAATATGATGGTTGCTGATAACATCACTGCGCTTCATACGGGCGGTAACGGTGCTGTCAACAATAATGGTTCTGACTAAATCACCCACATCGGCAGTTTCTCCTCCTGTTGAGTAAATGTCGATACCATAGCTTCTCATTTTCTCCAGAAACTCTTCAGTGCCGTTTATTATTTCGGCAATTACTTCACCGGGTATCAGGTTTTTGTTTCGGCCAATGGTTGATGAAAGCAGCATAGGGCCGGTGCAGCCCACACACAACAAGTCATCGGTATTCATTACAATGGCATCCTGAGCTATTCCCTTCCACACACTCAGGTCGCCCGTTTCTTTCCAGTATAAATAAGCCAGTGATGATTTAGTTCCGGCTCCATCGGCATGCATCACCACGCAATGGTTTTCGTCACCGCTCAGGGTGTCGGGAACTATTTTGCAAAAGGCCTTAGGGAAAAGCCCTTTGTCAATATGTTTGATGGCGTTGTGAACGTCTTCTTTCTGTGAGGAAACCCCTCGCTTGGCATAACGGTCCATGTGTGGGGTCAAAGGTAAGAAAAAGTGTTAAGGGTTAAAAACCCGGAGTGTTTACTATTTAGTGCCTTTTACATAAAGTAACGGGTGTAAATAAAGTAAGCCGCCACTGCAATGAGTACAATGTAAGCAAACTTAAAAATTTTATCTACAAACCAGGCCAGCACAAACATACCGCCCACTAAAAAGGAGCCAGCGGCAGTATAAAGCAGAAAATTGTTGTAGTCTTTGAGTACTGCACTAATTCCGCCTTCAATCTGTGCATCGGCTTTGGCCATCCATTTTTCTACATTGCCAAACGGATGACGGGGTGGTTTGTGAAGCTGAGTAATCTCTACATACTCACGGGTAGCCAGAAAACATACATAAGCTGCTCCCAAAAAAATGATTACACTGATAATTTTGTTTGTAATCGGGTTTACTACTTTATTTCCCATAAAAAGGTTGGTTTGGTTTAGAGCAAATCTAAAAAAATAACCGAAGTAAACTATTAAAAACTATCGTACAAATTTGTCGTTTTCCCAAAGGCCGTCCTGCAGCAGTTTACCCTGTGCGTTGTACAGTTTTCCCTTGCCGTGGCGTTTAGCTTCTTCAAATATACCAATGTAGTAGTCTCCGTTTTTCCACGTGTATTTTCCTTTCCCGTTAAACCGGTCATTTTGCCACTGCCCTTCATATTTTTCACCCGCTTTGGTTATTGCAATACCATATCCGGTGCGTTGGTTATCGGTAAAGTGGCCTTCATAGCGGTTACCGTTTTCGTAAAGGGCCATCCCTTTTCCATTTGCTTTCCCGTTTTCAATTTCCCCTTCGTAAGTAAACCAAAACCCCTGAACCGATTGCAGCCTGAGGGTGCCTTTTTCTGTTACTTTTTTTTGTGGGGTGCCTGCGGTGTTTCCGCTATCATTTTTAGTTTCGGTGACAACGGGTGGGGAAATGAATGTATCAGGCGGTATGGTGTCGGGGTGCTCCGTTACAGCGTTATTTGAATCGGAAGTAAGCGGAATGGAATCTGTAACTATGAACGTTTTAGCGGGCTTCACCGGTAAATCAAAAAGGAAATAGAAAAGTCCTGTTCCGGCTAATAATATCAGGATAACCAATATCACTGCATTCCATTTGCGTTTATGTTCTCCGGCAGGTTCCACTACCACGGGTATTATTTATTAAAGTCGGTTGTTAATACTCTAAAAGTGGTGCGTCTGTTTTGCTGGTGCTGTTCTTCGGTACAATCGGCTCCGTCAACACAATCGTTCACAAGTCTTGTTTCGCCATAGCCCACAGCAGTCATTCGTTTTTTATCAATACCTTTTTGTACCAGGTAATCTACGCATGCCTGTGCCCGTTTTTGTGAAAGGGAAAGGTTGTATTTGGCATCGGCACGGCTATCGGTGTGCGAGGCAATTTCGATGGTGATGGCCGGATTAAGCTGCATGATTTTAACTAAGGAGTCGAGCACTGTTTTTGATTCGGGCCTCAAATCGTATTTGTCTACATCATAGTAAATCCCCTTCAGTGTAATTTCCTGTTCGGGAGCGGGCAGGGGTTCAAGCAAAATATTCAGTTCAAGGGTACTGTCGTTTTTCATATTGCTTGTATTAATCCGGTACTCGGCACTGCTGAAATAATTTTCGAATGACGATACCAGACTGAACAGATTGTTATAAGGCAACTCCTGAATAAATTCTCCTTTATCATTCGTTTTTAATGTTGCCAGCAGCTTGTTGTTACCTGAGGTAATTGAAACTTTAGCCATAGGCAAAGGCGTTTTCATTTCCTTATCGAGTACTTTACCTTTCACCATAAAAATATAAGGCTTTATACTGATAGAATAAATATCATCATCGCCCATTCCGTTTTGCCGGTTCGAGCAGAAATAAGCAATTACTCCACCGGGAGTTATACTTTTATATCCGGGAATAAAGGTAATTCCAAAATCGTCACCTCCCGAGTTCACCGGAGATTTCATGTTCTCGGCCTTACTCCATTTTCCGTTCATTTCTACCGAGGTAAAAATATCCAGTCCGCCCATTCCTAAATGTCCTTTTGATGAAAAGTACAAAACCCCGTCAGCACCTATTGCCGGAAACATATCATCATCAAATGTATTAATAGTTGGCCCCAGGTTTTGCGGTTTCCCCCATTGGTCGGTGCTTTTATTGTAACTCACCGAATAAATATCTTTTTCGCCAAACCCACCTTTCATATCCGATGAAAAATAAAGTGTTTTCCCATCGGGCGAAAATGCAGGATGACCGCATGAAAATGAATCACTGCAAAATGGAAGCGGCTGCGGGTTTGACCAGGTTCCGTTTACCAGCGAACTGGAATAAATTTTACAGGTAACTTCTTTGCCGGTTACACCATTGCATTGTGTGTACAGCATCTGTGTTCCGGTTGAATCTACCCATATGGTTCCTTCATTTTCGGGGGTATTAACGGTTCCTTTTAATATAACAGGTTTTTGAAAACCCGCATTAGCCATGGTGGCTTCAAATAAATCGGAGCACTTTTGTCCTGTCCATTCAAAAATCTGGTTTCCGGTTGCCTCGGGTCTTGATGAACTGAAATAAATTTTGACGCCTGAAAC
Organism: Bacteroidia bacterium; assembly: GCA_019695215.1. Classification (GTDB taxonomy): domain Bacteria; phylum Bacteroidota; class Bacteroidia; order UKL13-3; family UKL13-3; genus JAGPCK01. Next base: position 19,434 of record JAIBAK010000035.1, read on the forward strand.
ATACGGACTGTAATCGGAATTGGTGGAATTAACCGATGCCACATTGGTTACGGCATAGCGGGTGGGACTGGCTTTCCATTTTTTTGCTTCGGCACATGATTGCTGTGCCAGTTTTCCTTTCGGGTCTTTAGGCTTTTCAAAAGTGTAATCATAAAACCTGCGCGCAGCATCGTCATACTGTTCAAAATATTTTAAACACTCGCCATACAAATATAAAATATCGGGGTTGGGGTATTGAGTATTTACGAGCTGTTCAAACCATTTAATGGCTTGTTTCAGGTTATTGGATTTGATATAACTTAATCCCGCCATATAGGCCATATCGTTTTGCTTCTCGGGGTCTTTAATTTTTTCGAAAAGTTTTTTGTACAGCATGGCAGCCGTATTGTAACGTTTGGCGTTAAACGTTTCCTGAGCCCGCTGAATCTCGTAATCAAGCGGAGTTACGGGAGCAGTTTGCGCGAAAGTTGTTTGGATGAAACAACCGCTGCTGATTAAAATTAAAAACAGTACTTTTTTCATGAACCTCACTTGTTACAAACATCAATCAGGTACAAAAAATTGCCTTCGATGATTTCAAAATTCAAAGATAATTGAAATATACCTCAGGAAATAATAACAATAAAAAACCCCCATGAGTTGCATGAGGGTTTTTTATTGGTTTCTTTTTATCGTCCGCCCGGTGGACGGGTAGTGTTATTTTTGTTTTTAGGAGCAGGAGCCGGTGCAGGCTCCGGTGGTGCATTGCGACTCTTGAACTTGGTACTGAGAATACGCACAGTGGTACGCCTGTTTAGCTGGTGTTCTTCTTCAGAGCATATTTTATTGCCCGGGTCTGATTTATCGCACTTACATTTTTCAACGGCAAGCATGTTTTCACCATAACCTTTAGCCACCAAACGTTCAGGGTCTATGCCTTTAGCCACCAGATAGGCTACAGCCGAATCGGAACGTGCCTGTGAAAGGCGGATATTGTAAGCCGAGTCGGCACGACAGTCGGTGTGCGAACCTAACTCAATTACAATACGCGGATATTTGTTAAGTGTCATTACTAATGAGTCGAGAATAAGTGCTGCATCCGGACGGATATTCGCTTTATCCAAATCGTAGTAAATACCTTCAACCTTCACAAATTCGTAAGTGAATTGTTTCAGAGTAAAGTCCTGAATCAAATCGGTAGATACTTCCAGTCCTTTGGTAGTTTGTGATTCCAAACGCGAATCGTAGTAATCTTCTTTGCTGGCAATTAATTCATAATCGGTATTGGCTCTCAGTGTAAATTTGTAATAACCATTGGCATCGGTAATAGCCACCATTCGGGTGGTATCATAGCTGTTGGTCATTACTACTTTAGAGCCCGGTAAAATTTCTTTGGTCGAGTCGTCACGTACCACACCGCTGATGGTAAATACCAGCGGAGTCATGGAGAACCTCCAGATATCGTCCTGTCCGCGGCCACCCTCACGATTGGATGAGAAAAACCCGTATTCTTTGGTATTATCGCAAATAAAGGCAAAATCGTCAGCTCCGGAGTTTATAGGAGAGCGCATATTTTTCGGAGTGCTCCAGCTTGTCCCCTGGCCTTTGGTCATAAAAATATCTAAACCTCCCAAACCTACATGTCCGTTTGAGGCAAAGTATAAAGTGCCGTCAGGATGAATAAAAGGGAACATCTCGTCAGCTTCGGTGTTAATAGAGTCGCCCATATTAATCGGGTCGCCCCATGTTTTACTTTTCTTCACAAAGTTTGAAAAATAAAGGTCTTTACCACCAAAACCTCCCGGCTTATCACTGGTGAAATAGAGAATATTTCCATCTTCCGAAAGGGATGGGTGCCCGTAAGTAAATGTATCATTAGGATTGGCACAGAATGGCATTAACTGTGGTTCTTCCCATTCTTTTCCTTTAAGTGTAGTGAACCAGATTTTACATCCTCTGCCATCGCCTTTGCGGCCATTACATTGTGTGTAATACATGGTTGTTCCTTTTTTATCAAAGCAACATACACCGTCATTGTAAGGGGTGTTTACTAATCCCTCTAAAAATATAGGGGCACTTAATTTCTTCTTCTTCAATTCGGAATACCAGATGTCCACGTGTTTGTTTCCGGTCCACATGTAATCGTCTTTACTTTTGCCGGCTTCGCGGTCAGTGGTAATGTAAAGGGCATTGTTTTTATAATAAGCGGGGGCAAAATCCGAAAATTTGGTATTAAGTTCTTTTACGTTTTCTACCAGATACCGGGTTTTTTGATTTTTCCACTTAAGGGCATCTTCGCAGCCGGTTATCATACGGTCGGCACGAGGGTCGTTTGAAACGAGTTTTTTGTACTCCTTCATTTCAATAATGGCCTGAGCATAGTTCTGATTATTTTTCAGAGCTTCGGCATAGCGGTACTGGCAAGCAGGATCTTTGAAACCTGCTTTTAAAGCTTTTTTGTACCAGGTTTCAGCATTTTTAAAATCACTTTTCATGCGGTAGCATTCGGCAATTTTAAAGGCAGCTTCTTTTTTGTCTTCTTTGCTAACTTCTTTACCTCCATACACATTTTTGTACGCATCGAGTGCAGCCGCAAATTCTTTTTTGTTGAAGTTTTCATTTGCCGACTTCATGTCTCCTTTACTGGGACAACCATAAAACACAGATAGCATTGCCACAATGGCGAGTTGCAAAAACGTATTCCTCAATTTCATGTATAAATAACTGGGTTTAACGATTAAATATTTTCAAAGATGATGAAAATATTAAAAAAAACAATGTTCAATGAGGATTGTTATGTTATTCCTAAAAAAAAAGAGGCGCATCTTTTTACAACGCGCCTCTCTATCTCTATGATTCAGTATGTTACTTCACAAATAACATTTCACGATATTTTGGTAATTGCCACAACTCATCTTCAACAATCAACTCAAGCTTGTCGCAATGGTAGCGAATGGTGTCAAAATTAGGTTTTACCTTATTGCAGTAAGCCAGAGCAGCTTTGTGGGTATCACCCAAGTTGTTGGCTTTTTTACGTTCGCCAATCATTGCTTCCACTTTTTCCATTATAACAGCCACGTGCTCCCCGATTTCATTTATCAGATCAAGTTGTGCCTGATATGTTTTTTTGCTCACTCCCAATGTTTTGAGGTTAACTACATTATCGCTTAATTTTTTCTGGTAATTTAAAGCAGCAGGTACCACATGTGAGTGGGCCAGTTCGCCAAGCACACGCGATTCAATCTGAATTTTTTTCACGTATTGTTCCAGCATAATTTCGTGACGTGCTTCCAGTTCTTTGTCAGAGAAAATGCCGTTTTTGGTAAACAAATCCTGTGTTTTTTTACTTACATAAGCATCAAGTGCCTGTGGGGTGGTTTTGATATTATTCAAACCTCTTTTGGCCGCTTCTTTTACCCATTCATCGCTATACCCGTTTCCTTCAAAGCAAATCTTTTTTGACGTTTTCAGGTATCCGCGCAATACTTCGGCAATAGCTACTTCTGTTTTTTTACCTTTTTTAATTAAGGCATCGGTTTCTGCTTTGAATTTTTTTAACTGGTCGGCTACAATGGTGTTTAGTACAATAAGAGCCGAAGATGAGTTGGCCGATGATCCTACCGCACGGAATTCAAATTTATTTCCGGTAAATGCAAAAGGAGAAGTCCGGTTACGGTCGGTATTGTCCAATAAAATTTCAGGTATCTTTTTAATGTTGATGCTCCCTACGCTGTGGCTGTCTTTACCCGGTTTTGATGAATTGTTTTCAAAGTCGCGCAACACATCCGAGAGTTGTGAGCCGATAAAGATGGACATGATTGCCGGAGGAGCTTCGTTGGCACCAAGGCGGTGATCATTGGCTGCACTTGCAATACTGGCACGCATTAAATCGGCATGTTCGTAAACCGCTTTAATCACATTAATAAAAAAGGTAAGGAACTGCAGGTTGTTCATCGGGGTGCTTCCGGGCGACAATAAGTTCACTCCGGTATTGGTAATCATTGACCAGTTATTGTGTTTCCCCGAGCCGTTAATCCCGGCAAATGGTTTTTCATGGAAAAGAATTTCGAAGTTGTGTTTTTTCGCCACTTTTTCCATCACATCCATCAGCAGCTGGTTGTGATCAACCGCAAGGTTGGCTTCCTCAAACATGGGCGCACACTCAAACTGAGAAGGGGCTACTTCGTTGTGACGTGTCTTTAATGGAATTCCGAGTTTGAGCGCTTCAATTTCCGACTCAAGCATGTACTGATACACTCGCTCGGGAATTGAACCGAAATAATGATCTTCAAGTTGTTGGCCTTTGGCAGTTTGGTGTCCCATCAGGGTGCGGCCGGTAAGAATTAAATCGGGGCGCGCCCAGTAAAAGGCTGAATCAATAAGAAAATATTCCTGCTCTATTCCTAAGGAAGCATGAGCTTTGGTCACTTTTTTATCGAAGTAAGAAGAGCACACATCCACTACTGCCGTCTCGAGCGAATGAAGCGCTTTCAGCAACGGGGCCTTGTAATCGAGTGCTTCGCCTGTGTATGAAACAAAAATTGTAGGGATACACAATGTTTTTCCCGAGGTATTTTCCATAATGAAAGCAGGGGAAGAAGGGTCCCATGCGGTATATCCGCGGGCCTCAAAAGTATTACGAATACCCCCGCTTGGAAAACTCGAAGCATCGGGTTCCTGCTGAACAAGTGCCCCGCCCGAAAATTTTTCTATCGGTTGTCCGTTTTCTGCCGGCTCAAAAAAGGAGTCATGCTTTTCGGCAGTGGTTCCGGTAAGCGGTTGAAACCAATGGGTGTAATGGCTGGCTCCTTTGCTAAGTGCCCAGTGTTTCATTCCGTTGGCTACCTGATCTGCCAGTTTACGGTCAATGGTGTCGCCCGACTGGATGGCTTTTACCACTGCTTCGTAGGCATCCTTGGTCAGGTAATTCCGCATAATTTGCGTGCTGAATACATTGATCCCGTAAAAGTCGGAAGTTTTTTCAGATGGAACCTGAACCGGCAGCGGTTTACGCTTGCCAATGGCTTCGATGGCTTTAAAACGTAGAATTGACATAATTATCAGGCGTTTATTAAAGTGTTTAAGGGTTAATTTTCAGGGTGTGAAATTACATAAACCGGAAATATAATTTATTAACAAATTCAACTAAATTGGCACATGTGGTAAAGTAGCCGGGGAGCGGGTAAAGAAGGAAAATGCCTGTATATTTCTTTCTCTATTGGGTTTTTCTTAGTTTTCTTCATCTTGCACGTGTTAAGAGGTGCAACCACAAAGCAGGTTTTCGGGTCTTTCTGTATCGGTAAATCAATAGCTTCTTTACAAAATCAAATGAAAAATAAATAAATCACAGATGAAAATAAAAAAAATCGTTTTCCTTTTCGCAGCAGTAGCCGGGGTTGGTATTTGCTTCGAACTTAATTCAAAACCAACGGGTGCTCCGGCTGGTTCTACCGGTTCCCCGGCCGATGGGGCTACGTGCTACCGGTCGGGTTGCCACTATGGAGCTCCTGTAGCTAAAACCGGAATTGTGAGTTCTGATATACCAGCTTCGGGGTATGTGCCGGGAGCCACTTATAATATTACCGTTTCGTTTTCGGGTACAGGAAAAAAAGGATTTCAAATATCACCTCAGTCATCATCCGGAATATTACTTGGTTCGCTGATAGCAGGTACGGGAAATCAAATTGTTGGAAGCAAATATATTACTCATACAGGAACACAAACCACGGCTACCGCAACCTGGAGTTTTAAATGGGTTGCTCCGGCTGCCGGTACAGGAGCAGTAACTTTTTATTGTGCCTGTGCCGTAACCCGCAACAACACCTGGACCACCACCTACACAGCAAATGAAGGAATAACTGCCGGCATTAATTCGGATGAAAACTCTGCATATTTAAGTGCTTTCCCTAATCCGTTCATCAATGAAATTGGGGTTAAGGTTTCTCTTAAAGCAGCCTCTCCTGTTTCCATCTGGGTGTATACGCTCAACGGGCAATTGGTGCATCAGCAACACAATATTGGCGCTAAAACAGGAGATAACTCTTTTGCCATTAATCTTGCAACTGCTCAAAAGGGAGTTTATATTCTGAAACTGGAGCAAGACGGAGAACTGTACACTTCCCGCATTGTAAAAAATTAAAGGGAACAAACTATAAATTTAAATAAGGCAATTGGCTTTTGAATGGGAAGCCGGTTGCCTTATTTTGCGAGATGGATTTACAATACATCAGTTCCGGATTAAATGAAGCCGTAAAAAAGGCCGGGGCTTTTATCCTTTCACAGCGAAAAGGATTTAAAGAGGACGCTGTTTCCTCCAAAAGTTTTAACCAGTTAGTGTCGTATGTTGACAAAGAAGCCGAGCAAATGCTGGTAGAGGAATTACACCAATTAGTGCCCGAAGCCGGTTTTTTAACCGAAGAAAAAACAAGAGCCGACCAAACCGAGGGATTAATATGGATAATAGACCCGCTTGACGGAACTACCAATTTTATACACGGACTTCCGGTTTATAGCGTAAGTGTGGCCTTAGCCAACGGAACCGAGGTGCTTTGTGCAGCAGTATATGAAATCAATCAGGACGAATTGTTCTATGCGGTTAAAAACGGGGGTGCCTTTTTAAACGGAGAACGCATTTCGGTAAAACAAACACCTGATTTGAACGATACATTGATGGCAACCGGTTTTCCGTATTACGATTTTGACGAGCTGCCGCAGTATGTTTCGGTACTTACCTATTTAATGCGCAATACGCGTGGTTTGCGGAGAATGGGTTCGGCTGCCGTTGACTTGGCTTATGTGTCGTGCGGCCGATTTGACGGTTTTTTTGAATTGAGTTTAAGTCCGTGGGATGTGGCTGCCGGAGTTTTGCTTGTTACCGAAGCAGGCGGAATAGTTACCGATTTTAAGGGAGGCGAAAATTTTATTCATGGTCGTAGCATCGTTGCTGCTTCAAAAGCTATTCATGCACCGCTGGCCTCGTTAATTAAAAAAGAGTTTGGTTATTGATTCAGCAACCGGTTGAGATACGGATGCAGCCATGCGGATTTTTGCCAGAGAAATAAAAACTCCTGCTCCTGTTTTGCTGCCTTGGCTTTCAGTAGCCGGATGAGTTGTTTTTTTACCTCAGGTTTTTCTCTTTTTATCATATCCAATTGAATAAAAAGTAAACTTAGTTCGCTGAACCAAAATTGCTCATCGGCACTCCACCTGCTATAAGATGCCGCTGAAACTCCTAATCGTTGCCGCATTTTTTTTGCCGATTGATTTAGTGCATTTACCCTGTTGCCTTCAAAGGTTGCATCAATATACTCTGATACCAATGTAGTTAATTCTTCGGCCATAAAAGGTGATTGCGCCTCTTTACTTTTAAGCGGAATCACCTGAAGCAGCATGTGTGAAGCGGTTAATTTTTTTAACACATTAACTGAGGAACGGTATCCGGGTATGCTTTTTATTTTCTGATTTTCTTCCCCGGCAAGAAGGGCTGTTTTTTCATCCGTTGAGCGAAATCCCAAACGGTAATAAAACCAAAATGCTCCCGATTGTAAACCTTCCTTGTTTCCATATCCAATCTGGTATGGCTCCACGGTAAATTGGCTCACTTTATAAACCTGATGATACACCCGCATAAGCTGCGTAAAAAGACAGGCCGATTCTCCCCCTCTGAATGGTTCGTAAATGTTTAACCCGATACGGGCAATGCGCTGAAACGGCCACGCACCGCCATAGGCCACGGGCACTCCGTTTTTAAACGCCATATACCCTATATAGGTTTCAAAAGGTAATCTGTGTTCAGGAATTAACCCAAACAATGCAATTTGAATTCCCCGTTCCAATTCGAAAAAGAGTATCTCGTTTTCGTTGGTATAGGTAATGGTGTCTGTTTCGCGGTTTAATAAAAAGAGGGAGGCGCGTGCTGAACGAAGAATCAGATCTTTTTCGGAGACCGATAATTTTTTTGCCCGGGGCAAAGGAGTACGTATTTCCTTTATGGCATCCACGCGTTTCACAAATTCTTTCTTGTGAAAAAAGACAGTGCTGCAGGGTAAAGAATTAAATGTGCGTGAAGGAAAATCAGAGGTAAGCGTAACCGAAATAAATACACGCAACGCTTCCCATATATGTTCTTTAATACGCGGAGAAGCTTCGAGATTATCAATGAGCTGAAGCAGAATTTCCACTCTTTTTTCTTCCTGAACATGTTCCGTAAGCCAGTCTTCAATGCCTGCTGCCGGCAGGCCTTCACTATCGGTTTTGGGTAAGGTCAGTTTCAATAATTCTTTTCCCCATTCAGCATCTCCTTCCAGCGAAAAGAGTTTAATTTTTCCCGGATAAGTTTTTACCAGCCATTTGCATAAGGTGAAACTGAAATTGGCGCGTGTTTCTGAAAAAGCTATACCGCTTCGTGCCAGTTTTTCTTTTTTGCTTTCACTTAACCCCGATACCGCCTCAGCCAGTTTTTTCAGTTCGAGTAAAGTCAGTTGAAGCAGGTTTCGGTTTTCAGGATGCGCCTTCAAAAAAAGCAGTACTTCGTGGTAGGCGTTTATCGCTTTCACATCAACTATATTCATTCCGGCTAATCGGGTAAGCAATTGTTGCTTTTGCCGGGTAAACGGTTCGCCAAAGTGGGTGCTCAACTGTTTCAACTGCTCAATATGGGTGTGGGGTGTATCCATAAACGGGGATCTTGTTTGCCGAAGGTAACAAGTTTATGGTAAAATGTAAATCAGGACTCTTTTCTGAAAAGTACTTTATCATTTTGCACATGCTCTACCGTATCGTGCCAGGTACTTTTTTTCTTTTTGATTTTCTTTTTAAATGCCAGCAGGATGAGCAGTGATAAAATAGGCACTAAAATTCCAATTAAAAACCACCAACGGCCGGAGTATCCCTTGTCGTGAGCCAGTTGTGCAGTTACTAAAGCAATCCCTATAAATACGGGATAAATTAAGATCATTTCCATGCGAATGCAGCACGTATTTTTCTGCCGCAAAGCAACAAAAGGAATTCGTTAAATAAAAGTTTACCTAAAGTTATCTCAACAACTTATTTAACCATTCAGCTTTTTAAGCACGATAGCTGAACTAAAGAGCAGTACCACTATGGTGGTCATTAACCAGCCTATCCAGTCGCCATGCAGGGAGTAAAAGGTCATTGCATCATTGGTGAATACAGTTGATTTAATTACGGCAGGCTGCCACCAGGCAGTAGATTGGGTTCGGTTACCAAGGGGGTCAATAAAACAGGAGGTTCCGGTGTTGGCACTGCGGGCAATGCTTCTGCGCAGTTCAATGGCACGCAGCGAGGCATACGCACAATGTTGTTTATATCCGTCACTGTCTTTCCACCATCCGTCATTCGTAACAAGAAAAATAAGATTAGCTCCTTTGCGTGCATAGCTGCTTACATAATCTCCAAACACCGATTCGTAACAAATAACCGGAGCAATAATTTCACTGCTATTGATAAATACCGATGATTCGCTTTGCGTTCCCAGCGAGCCTGAAGTTCCTCCCAAATCAAGGGCTATATTTCCCAATAACCCCAGCAGTTTGGGGTAGGGCATATGTTCAACTCCCGGAACCAATTTTATTTTATGGTAGAATTGCACCGAATCTTTGAGATTTACCAGCACAGCCGAATTGAACGAATCATACCAAACGCCCTGCGATTTAGAGTAGCGTGCCGTGATGGTTTTTTTGGTTGAATCGGGGTAGGCTTTAAAAGTTTCGGCACCGCTTACAATAGTGAGTGTTGGATATCTTTGTAAAAACTCCCGCAGGCGATACACCATTGGGCAATGTTCGGCATCGTTCACCGGAATGTATTCGGTAATGGCGGTTTCGGGCAGCACCAGGTATTTAGTTTGGCTATCGAGGTAAAGGGTGGCATGCTGCAGCATGTTGTTGAGCTGAATGGAGGGGTCGATAGTGAACTTTTCGTTGTATGGGTCAACAGAAGGCTGAACAATGACCACTTCCACCCCATGGCCTTTGGCGGTGTAATTGCCTGCTATATTTAACGAGATAATATAAGGAAATAAAACCGAAGCAATAATGCCACCAATAAAGGACAGTTTTCGTTTAGTGCTGTGCGTAGTTGACACATCGGCCAGTTGGTACACTAAGTAATTTATCCATAAAATCCACACGCTGCCTCCAAGAGCTCCGGTATATTCATACCATTGAATCCAGTCGGGGTTATTGGCAAAAGCATTTCCGAGGGTAAGCCAGGGCCAGGCTAATTCCCAGTTGTAGTGAAAAAATTCAAAACAAATCCAGGGGGCAATAAAAGCAACCGGTTCAAAAGAAGCAGGAAGTTTTTTTCGCAGCCATTGGTAGGCAAGCAGCGGGAGCGGCATTAGCAATCCGTTTACAACAAAGCTGGCCGATATGGCACCCAGATAGGCCCCGGCATCGCCACCCTGCGCAGCGTGCCGTATCCAAAAAGTGCATAGTACATTCCATACAACTATACCTGTATATGCGTAAAGAAACAGTTGTAGCCTGCTTCGTCCGGGATTTTGGATTTCGATTATTTTTACAAGAAACAGGAGCGGAACAAATGCAAAAAAACTAATCCAGCCCAATTGATGCGGGGGCCAGGCAAGCCATAGCAGGACGCCTGATAAAAGTGAAAGCAACAGGTATAGAAAAGGTTTAGGCAGTTTCATCACCGGTTATTTGTTTGGCTTTCCCGCTCACCACAACCACAAATTCTCCCCTCGGTTCGTGCGTTTTAAAATGAGTGAGCAATTCACTTGCGGTTCCGTTAAGGGTTTCTTCAAATTTTTTAGTGAGTTCGCGTGAAACAGAAATTTGCCTTTCAGCTCCGCAAAACTCGAGCAGTTGTTCCAATAATTTTATTAACCGGTGCGGTGATTCATACATTACCGTTGTGCGTGGGTCTCCGGCCACCTGCTTTATGGCTGTTTGACGGCCTTTTTTCTGAGGTAAAAAACCTATGTACACAAATTCATCGCAGGGAAACCCCGATTTGAGTAAGGCAGGAACAAAGGCCGTGGCACCAGGCAATGCTTCAACCGGAATTTGATTGCGCACACATTCGCGAATGAGTAAAAAACCCGGATCGGAAATGCCGGGTGTACCTGCATCGGTTACCAGCGCAATACTTTTTTCTTCGTGAAGCAGCGAGATTATTTTTTGCAGCACCTGATGTTCGTTATGCAAATGATAACTCATCAGTTTATTTTCAATTTGAAAATGTTTTAGCAATATACCGGTGGTGCGGGTGTCTTCGGCTAAAATAAGGTCGGCCTCTTTCAGCATTCTTAATGCCCTTAAGGTAATATCTTCTAAATTACCAATGGGCGTAGGGACAATATACAGCCTGCTTTGGGGCAAGGGAATCAGTGTTTGCGTAAAACGAAATTTTTACCGAGGTAAACTTTTCTTACCAGTTCGTCTTCGGCTAATTGCTCGGCACTTCCTTCGCGCAGAATGGCTCCTTCAAAAAGCAGGTAAGTGCGGTCGGTAATAGAGAGGGTTTCGTCAACATTATGGTCAGTAATAAGGATACCAATGTTTTTAGCTTTTAGCTTATAGATAATGCTTTGAATATCTTCAACGGCAATGGGGTCAACACCGGCAAAGGGCTCATCGAGTAAAATAAATTTCGGGTCTACGGCCAGCGCACGTGCAATTTCTGTTCGCCTGCGTTCACCGCCCGAAAGTACCTTACCGTTACTCTTGCGTACTTTGTGCAAACTAAACTCATCAAGCAGGGCCTCTAATTTATCTTTTTGCTCGGCTTTGGTCATTTTAGTCATTTCCATCACCGACAAAATATTTTCTTCAACCGTAAGTGTTCGGAACACCGATGCTTCCTGGGGTAAATAACCAACTCCTTTTTGTGCCCGCTTATACATGGGCAGGCTGGTAATATCTTCATCATCCAGAAATATATTTCCGGCATCGGGTTTAATTAAACCTACCACCATATAAAATGAAGTGGTTTTTCCGGCACCGTTTGGCCCCAGTAACCCTACTATTTCGCCCTGTTTTACATTAAACGTAACATCATTTACAACGGTACGTTTTTTATAACGTTTAACTATATTGGCGGCTCTTAGTATCATTTATCTCTGGTCGGCAAATTTGATATCTTTTACATTTAGCTGCAGGGAAACCGAATCGTTGAAATGATTTTCTTCCAGCGTATAACAAATGTCGAATGAAACTCCGGTAGCAATGCGGTCGTAATGATGTGCCTGTCCGAAGGCAATTCCTTTCATTGGCTTGTGCAGCGCTTCCTGCATCAGAGAAAGCCTCAGGTGGTTTTCGCCCACAATACTTCCGTACCCGTTATCCCACACATTGCGGGTCATAAAAACGGGGTTCATATTTCCGGGGCCGAAAGGAGCAAATTGTTTAAGAATGCTCATAAATTTTGAATTGATGCAACGCATTGGCAATTCAATATCATATTCCACTTCGGGGGCCATTGATTTTTCTTCAATGCTACCGGCTACTATTTTTTCAAAACGTTCAATAAATGCCGGTACATTTTCCAGTTTCATGGTGAGGCCCGCTGCGTGTGTATGTCCTCCAAACTGTTCGAGTAAATCACTGCATAGCTCAACGGCATGATACAAATCAAATCCGGGTACCGAGCGGGCACTCCCGGTAGCCATTCCGTTTGATTCGGTAAGTACTACTGTTGGCCGGTGATATTTTTCAATGAGCCTCGAAGCTACAATTCCAATTACCCCTTTATGCCAGGCAGGGTTAAACACTACGGTGCTTTTGCGCTGCAGCATTTCTTCGCTGTTGCTTATAATGGCTAAAGCCTGCTCGGTAATATTGGTGTCAAAATTTCTGCGTTCGTCATTGTGTACGTTTATGAGTTCGGCAAAATTTTTAGCTTCAACCGGGCATTTGGTAAGCATGAGCCTCACCGAGTCTTTTGCATCGGCAATACGGCCTGCTGCATTAATGCGTGGCCCAATACTGAATACCACATCACTCACGGTAAGGTCAAGTTTTTTGCTTGAATACTCGAGCAAAGCTTTTAACCCGTTATTAGGAGTTTCGCTCAGCTTTTTCAGCCCGAAATAAGTGAGTACTCTGTTCTCGTCAATAATCGGAACAATATCGGCCGAAATACTTACAGCTACCAAATCAAGGCATTCCTGTGCTTTTTCTTCAGGTATATTTTTTTTAGCCGAATATCCCTGGATGAGTTTATATCCGATTCCGCAACCTGAAAGTTCCTTGAAAGGATAATTGCAGTCAACTTGTTTGGGATTGAGTATAGCGGTGGCTTCGGGTACCTCTTCACCGGGCAGGTGGTGGTCGCAAATAATAAACTCTACTCCCTTTTCTCTGGCGTATTTAATATGGGCAATTGATTTAATGCCGCAGTCGAGCGCAATTATGAGGGAGTATCCGTTTTCTTTCGCCCAGTCAATGCCTTTGTACGAAATTCCATATCCTTCGGCATAACGGTCGGGGATATAAAAATCCATATGCTCATAGATGCTGTTAAAAAAAGCAAAAACAGTTGTTACCGCAGTGGTGCCGTCTACATCGTAATCTCCGTAAATTAAAATTTTTTCTCCTGCATCCATTGCCTTTTCAATACGTTCAATGGCCTTTTCCATATCCTTCATCAGGAACGGGTCGTGCAAATGAAGGAGCGAAGGGCGGAAAAAAGCCCGGGCTTTATCAAACGTATCAATATTGCGTTGCAGCAGCAGATTGGTAAATACGGTATTGATATTAAGTTCTTTTGACAGCCTCTCCGATGCAACTTTATCTGCTGCCTCGCGGGCCACCCATCTTTTTGAGAATGCTATCTGTTCTTTATCTTCCAATCTTACAAACATAGTAAATAGCATCAAGCTAAAAAACCTGTATTTGTGCTTCGCTCAATAATTCTACTTCAGCCAGGGCATTAACAAGATAAGTGCGTTTGCCATAAACTTCTTTGCATTCAAAGCGGGTACGTAGTAAGGGGCCTTTTTTCAATACCAATTGCTGCTTGGTTCTGAGCAGGAACACACTGCCGGGGGGTAATTGTTCAAGTCTCAGTTTGATGTGCTGCTGTGTGTCGTATTTGTGCAAAACCCGTAACAGGTGCTGGTCGCTGCAGGTTCCGGCAGCAGGATTGTGTAAATATTTTTGGAGTGCCCTGTTAATATCATCCGGGAAAATATTAGCCTGAAAAAAAGGATTCATCAAAGCCCTGAATTCCTGTTTCCACTCTTTTCCATGTGGTTGAATGCGATTTTTGTGTTTTTCGAACGCCACCAGATGGGCCATTTCGTGTACGAAGGTGATAAGAAAGGCAAATGGATTCAGGTTATGATTTACACTTATGCGGTGGCCTTTGCCTCCCCAGGGGCTTTGGTAATCGCCCAGTTTGCTGCTTCGTTCTCGGGTAATGCGCAAAAGCACCTTATGCTCCACAATCCAGTTCACGCATTGGTCAACCGATTGTTCGGGGATGTATTTTTTTAACGTTTGTGCCAGGTGATGAGTCAAGGGTTCAGGGGGAAACTATGCCCTTGCAAAAATGCATAGCCTGTTTTACAAGTTACGAAGTAGATTTCAACACCCGGACTAAAATAATCAGAGCTTTACTTTTGCTCCGGCTAATTGCTGTACAGTTTTTATTATAGAAGGCACATCGTAACCACATTCGGTATAAAGTTCGGGTTGTTCACCATGTTCTACCACCACATCGGGCATTCCCAGCATTTTTACTTCAGCTTTATAACTGTGAGCAGCCATAAATTCGAGTACGGCACTTCCCATTCCGCCCACAATGGTTCCGTCTTCAATAGTTACCACTTTACTAAAGCGGGTAAATACTTCATGAAGCAGGCTTTCGTCAAGGGGTTTTACAAAGCGTAAATCGTACAAAGCGGCAGAGATGCCTTCAAGATCGAGTTTGTTTGCCGCTTCCAAGGCAAGATTCCCAATATGACCAATGCTTAAAATGGCCACATCATCTCCGGGTTTCACTTTTCGGCCTTTTCCTATTTCTATTTCTTTGAAAGGCGTTTTCCAGTCGGTCTTTACTCCGTTTCCTCTGGGGTAACGAATACTGAAAGGGCCGGTTACTTTGTCGAGCTGGGCGGTGTACATCAGGTTGCGCAGTTCTTCTTCATTCATTGGAGCCGATACAATCATATTAGGCACACAACGCATAAACGGAATATCAAGCGCTCCGTGATGAGTGGGCCCATCGGCTCCGGCCAATCCGGCACGATCCATACATAAAATTACTTTAATGTTTTGAATGGCCACATCGTGCACCACCTGATCATAGGCCCGCTGCATAAATGAAGAGTAAATATTACAAAACGGCACCATCCCCTGTGCAGCTAATCCTGCCGAGAAAGTGACTGCATGTTGTTCGGCAATGCCTACATCAAAAGCACGGTCGGGCATCACCTTCATCATAATGTTCATTGATGAACCCGATGGCATGGCAGGAGTAATGCCGACAATTTTTTTATTTTTTTCGGCCAGTTCCACCAGCGTATGACCAAACACATCCTGGTATTTAGGAGGCTGTGGTTTATCGTTTACTTTTTTAACAATTTCTCCCGTAACTTTATCAAACAATCCCGGTGCGTGCCATTTGGTTTGTTCTTTTTCGGCCGGGGTAAAGCCCTTTCCCTTTACGGTTACACAATGCAATAATTTGGGGCCTGGTATATTTTGGAGGTCTTTTAATAATTTTACTAAATGGGTTACATCGTGCCCGTCAACCGGACCGAAATAGCGAAACTTGAGCGACTCGAACAGATTGCTTTGACGCAGCAATCCCGATTTGAGTGTTCCCTGTATTTTTGAAATAATTTCCTGCGATACATGACCGACTTTATTCAGCCGTTCAAGTGCTTTCCACACGTCATCTTTAAAGCGGTTGTAAGTGGGAGAGGTGGTAATATCGGTTAAATACTCTTTGAGTGCACCCACATTCGGGTCAATGCTCATGCAATTATCATTGAGCACCACCAGCAGGTTACTGTTCTCTACTCCGGCATGATTGAGTCCCTCAAAAGCCAGCCCTGCGGTCATGGCTCCGTCACCAATTACGGCCACGTGCTGGCGGTTATTTTCTCCTTTAAGTCGCGAGGCTACAGCCATTCCCAAAGCGGCAGAGATAGACGTGGAAGAATGCCCTACTCCAAAAGCATCATATTCACTTTCGGAACGTTTGGGGAAACCGGAAATGCCTTTGTACACCCTGTTGGTATGAAATAAATCTCTTCGGCCGGTAAGCATTTTGTGTCCGTATGCCTGATGGCCCACGTCCCATACCAATTGGTCGTAAGGAGTGTTAAGTACATAATGGAGGGCAACGGTAAGTTCTACTACGCCAAGGCTTGCACTAAAATGTCCGCCATATACCGATACCGTATCAATGATATAATTGCGAAGATCGTCACAAACTTTCACCAAATCCTGTTCACTTACTTTTTTAAGGTCGGAGGGGTATTGGATATTTTTTAAAAACGGGCCGGGTTTTATTTCCATTCGATATTAAACGTTCGAGAGGTTTTTTTTGTTCAGAGCCGCAAATTTAAATAAAAAGGGCAAATAACTGGATGAAGGGAAGGGCTAATCTATTGACAAAACTAATAGTTTGATTATCAAAATATAGTGCCAAATGAAAGTGAAGAGGATGCGAAAAACGACAGACGATACTAAAATTTAATATTTACTTGTTAATATTGGGGTTGGATTAAAATCCGGTTGGGGGGATGTAAGATACAGATCAGGTTATTTATTTGGAGGACTTTTCTCTGCGTTATATCTGTGTATCGGGCATTCTTTTCTAAGCAAAATTATTTCGTAAACAAAATTAACACTATATGAACTTTAAATTTCTATTACTACTTACTCTGGCTGTTTTTGCTTTTGAAAAGCGGGCCATGGCTCAGGTGGATGTAACCTCAACAGGGGGAACATCATCGGCCACTTACAGTACTTTGGGTGCAGCTTTTACCGAAATTAATAACGGTACCCACACAGGTACCATTACTATTGGTATTTCGGCAAATACTTCCGAGAGCGCAACCGCAACGCTCAGCGCCAGCGGTACGGGGTCGGCCAGCTACAGCGCTATTACCATATCGCCCACGGGAGGAGCCGGACGCACCATTAGCGGAGCCATTACCGCAGGCAGCCCGTTAATTGATTTGAGCGGAGCTGATAACGTAACCTTTGACGGAGTGAACAGCGGAGGAAATTCCCTTACCATTTCCAATACTACTGCTTCAGCAACTACGGGCACATGTACCTTTAGGTTCATAAACGGTGCAACCGGCAATACCATTACCAAGTGTACGGTGCTTGGATCATTCAGTGGTACGCTGGCTACAAACGGAGGAAACATTTTTTTCAGCACGGACGGAAGTACTTCAAATGGAAATGATAACAACACCATTTCGTATTGCGATATTACCGCAGCGGGTTCAAACCTTCCTTCCAAATGTATTTATATGAATGGTTCCACCACTACGGCCGCTATTGCCAACAGCGGAAACTCTTTCCTTTACAATAATATTTATGATTATTTTCTTACCTCGGGGAGTGCCGGTGTGTATGCTTCAACGGGGAACAGTGATGTAACGGTTAGGTACAACAAATTTTACCAAACATCATCCAGAACTTATACTGCCACCGGTACAATGTACGGAGTATATTTCTCTAACACCACCTATGGAAATAATATTAATATAAGCGATAATACCATAGGTTACGCTTCGAGCAGTGGTACAGGTACACTTACGCTCACAGGATCAGGCTTTGCAGGAGCGTTTCAGGGAATTTATGTAGCCATTATGTCAACTTCATCTTACGCTTATATTAACCGCAATACCATTTCTGACATTTCAATTACCTCCAGTTCAGGGGTTCTTTACGGGATTAATAACGGTTCGAGCGCCTCCTCAAATGATATTTATATAGATACCAATACAGTAGCTAATATAACTGTTACAACCTCTACAGGAGCAATTTACGGCATCATATGGACTTCGGCAACTAATTTATACGCACGCGGAAATACCGTGAATAATATATCACGGAATACAGCAGGGGTCATGTATGGTATTTACAGCGGTTCAAGTTCGGTAAACGAGTATATAAATTACAATACGGTTTCTAATTTAAGTAATTCGGCTACTTCAACCAGTACTGTTACCATCAGAGGGATTTATCAACTTACAGCAGCAGGAATAAAACAATTCACTTACAATACTATTCATAGCTTAAGCATTCCAAGCTCAACCGGAACAGCTAATGTGCTTGAAGGAATGAGGGTAAATTATGGGACTACAGTTTCAATAACAGGCAACACAATTTATAATTTAACGGGTGTGGCTAATACACTGGTTGGTTTTGGTACAGCGGGCACAAGCGGTTCAGCTACGTTTACCATAAACAAGAACAAAATATACGGGCTGCAAAGCTCCTA
>JAIBAK010000036.1 GCA_019695215.1 Bacteroidia bacterium
ATTATGAAACAGCACTGTTGCTCGACCCCGATTATGAGCCTGTTCTTTTAAACAAAGCGGGCCTGTACAATTTGCTTGGCGAAAAACAGAAGGCGAGGGCAATTTTGCAAAAGCTCCTCTTAAAAAAGCCGGGAGATCCCCGAATTTTGAGTATATTGGCTAAAATTTGATAATAAAATAAGGCTCACGCAACAGAAGCCCTTTTTTTACTGTCATAGAACAAATAATACCTTATGCCAACTAAAATACATACCCGTTTTTCCCTTTTCCTGCTTCTGTTTTGTGCCATACATTCGGGCCATGCACAGGCTTTATACGACAGCACCGTTATACAGCGCATAGAAATTCAATTCGCTCAATCCAACTGGGATTATATGCTTGATACGGCCAAGGCAGGAGAGGAAGGCTACGTGATGGCTGCCTATGTAAAAATTAATGGTATTCAGTTCGATTCGGCAGGAGTAAAGTATAAAGGAAACAGTTCCTACAACAAAAGCCGCGTTAAAAATCCCTTGCATATTGAACTGGATACGTATAAACCAAAACAAAACTACCAGGGTTATGCTGATATAAAACTCAGCAACGGGATGTACGATCCGTCTATGATAAGGGAAGTAATGAGTTTTGATATTCTGGAGCAGTACATGCATGCCCCAAAAACAAATTTTGCCCATGTATTTATAAACGGAAACTTTATTGGACTTTACGCCAATACCGAGGCGGTAAATAAAAAGTTTATTGGTGAAAGATTCGGTTCAAGCAGCGAAACCCTGATAAAATGTAATCCGGATAATCCGAGTAATACCAATACTTCCAATTTAGTTTCAAAAGGAACGGATAGTTCGGCCTACACAAAATATTATGAACTTAAGTCGGATTACGGGTGGAGTGATTTGATTGATTTGTGTTCGGCTTTAGGGGCTACAGGTTCGGTAATAGGGAGTAAAATAAGTGTGGATGAAGCCGCATGGATGCTGGCATTTAATAACCTTTTTGTGAACCTCGACAGCTATTCAGGTTCATTTTCGCAGAATTATTATTTATACAAAGATCAGGGAATTTTTCATCCGCTTATCTGGGATCTGAATATGAATTTCGGGGCTTTTAATATGACCGGATCGGGGACTCCTTTATCTGCTGCACAAATGAAACAACTTTCGGTAAATTTACATGCGGCTAATGCCAATCGTCCGTTGATTAAAAGACTGCTTTCCGACTCCACATTTAAGCATATGTATATTGCGCATATGCGTACCATGCTGCATGAAAATATTTCAAACGGAAAATATTTGCAATGGGCACAGTACTACCGCAGTTTAATTGACTCATCAGTAAATGCCGATTTGAATAAACTTTTTACTTACACGCAGTTTCAAAACTCGCTCACCACAACGGTAAACAGCGGAATGACCATACCGGGAATACAGGATTTAATGAGCAACAGAGCCACTTACCTCGAATCTACTCCCGAGTTTCTGGCAATACCGCCAACTATTCAAACCATTAATCATTTGCCATTGAATCCGGCTTTTAATTCAACATTCACTATAACCGCCACCATACAGTCGGCAAACTATGTTCAATTAGGATACCGATACGCTTCAACCGATACCTTTACCCATATCCGGATGTATGATGACGGATTACATAATGATGGTGCAGCCAATGATTCGGTTTACGGAGCTTCACTTACTGCAGGTTCTTCGGTAATTCAATATTATATTTATTCGCAGAATCAGTATGCGGGTGTTTTTTCGCCCGAGCGTGCTCAGCATGAATTTCATACTGTACAGGTAAATGTTCCGGTTATTGCAAAAGGAGCTATTGTGATTAATGAACTAATGGCTGCCAATACTTTTTATTCTCAAAGTCCCGAAGGTAATTATGAAGACTGGATAGAATTACATAATACCGGTAACCAACCTGTGTTGTTAGACGGACTTTACCTCACTGATAATTATCAGATGGAAACAAAGTGGAGATTCCCTTCCGGAACTGTTGTTCCGGCAAATGGTTATTTAATAGTGTGGGCTGACGAACAAACAGGAAACGGTGCGGTGCACAGCAATTTTAAACTCTCGGCCAATGGAGAGGTGCTGATGCTTTCTTACGGAAACGGAACGGTGATTGACAGCCTCACGTTTACATCGCAGGCAGCTAATCTGTCAACGGGGCGTTATCCAAACGGAACAGGGCCTTTTGTTACCAATTTACCGCCTACCATCAATGCTTTTAATGCATATTTTACTACTGTTAAAGAAGTATTTTCTATGCCTCCGGTAAATGTTTATCCCAATCCGGCTAAAGGAAATATAACCGTTGAAACCATTGCCGGAATTGAAACGGTTGAGGTATTCGACCAGTCGGGAAGAACGGTGCTTTCAGTAAGCGGAGAAAATCAATCAACATTATCCATACCCGTTACCATGCTTGCAAACGGAGTATATTTTCTTAAGGTAAATTCGATGCCTTCGGGTAAATTAGTTATTATTAACTAAGGATTTAGTATTTTACTTTTTCTATACGCTGGAAATTAATTAAATTTCAGCCGTTTTAGAAGCGCGTGTAAAATAATGGCAAAGAAAAAATCCGTTACCAAAATACTGTTTTATGTCTTTCTTTTTTTAGTGTTGATAGGGGCTGTGGCAGGGTATAAAGGATGGCAAATGGTTTTTTCGCCCAACGTCAAATTCACTGATAAAAAATACACCTTCTTCTACATACACACCGGCTCAGGTTACGATCAGGTTTTGCAGCAGCTGGCAAATGAAAAAATAATATCCAATACCCTCACTTTTGACTGGGTTGCTGCTCTTATGAATTACCCAAAATCGGTGAAGCCGGGTAAATACCGTATTTTAAACGGAATGAGTAACCGGGAGTTAATTAACCTCCTTCGTTCGGGCAATCAGGAGCAGGTCAGTTTAGTTATTCGGTCAATGAACAGCCTGCAGGATTTAGCTTCGCTGGTTGGCCGCAAACTGGAAGCCGACAGCAGCGGGTTTTATGCACTTATTACCAATGATTCGGTGTTGCAGTCCATATCATTGAATAGCGAAACCATAATGGCCATGTTTATTCCAAACACCTATAACTTTTACTGGAATACATCAAGTGAAAAAGTATTTAACAGGTTAAAGGAAGAGTACCTGGTGTACTGGAATGAAGAGCGCAGGAGGCTGGCCGATTCACTTGGATTAAACCCGGTGCAGGTAAGTATTGTAGCTTCCATTGTGGAGAAAGAAACCCAAAAAAGAGATGAGATGCCGGTAGTAGCAGGGGTATATTTGAATCGTTTAAAAAAGGGAATGCTGCTGCAGGCCGATCCCACAGTAATTTTTGCCATGCACGATCCAAACGTGAGACGGGTAACCTCGGCCATGCTGCAAACCGAATCCCCTTACAATACATATAAATACAAAGGTCTTCCCCCCGGCCCCATTTGTATTCCTTCGCAAATGGCCATTGAGGCCGTATTACACCGAAATGCGCATCAATACATTTATTTTTGCGCTAAAGAAGATTTTTCGGGGTATCATAATTTTGCCGAAAACATAGAGCAACATTTGGTAAATGCCCGCAAGTATCAGCATGAATTAAACAAGCGCAAAATTTTTAAATAACCATGTTCATTCACGAAACAAAAGTGCGCGTTCGGTATGGAGAAACAGATCAGATGGGTGTGGTGTATTACGGAAATTATGCATTGTATTACGAAACCGGAAGGGTAGAAGCCCTGCGTTCGCTTGGTATGACTTACCGTGAAATGGAAGAAAGCGGAGTGCAAATGCCCGTACTGGAAATGCATTGCCGCTACCTGGCTCCGGCACTTTATGACGAGTACTTAACCATCCGTACTATAATAAGAGAAATGCCTGCTGCGCGTATCACATTTGATTTTGAAGTTTTAAGTGAGCAGGCGCAATTAATTAACCGCGGAATGGTTTCGCTGGCCTTTATAAATACCGCCACTAACCGGCCCACCCGATGCCCAGCAAAATTAGCCGGATTATTAAAGCCCTTTTTTAACTAGTGAGATGATAAGCATACACAGGTTCTTAAGCAAATTTTCACTTTACCGCAGGTTGGCTGGTTTTCTTAAGGTAATTACACTTCCGGGCTTTGAGCGTGTGCCTGTTTACAGTGTGGTTAGTTTTTTTATAAAAGAGGTGGTTAAAGAAGAACTGAACGTGCGCGGCACTTCACTGGCTTTTAATTTTTTTATGGCCTTGTTTCCTTCAGCTATCTTTTTCTTTACGTTTGTGGCGTATTTACCTATCGATAATTCGCACGAGGCCATACTTCAGTTTTTCAGTGATATTTTACCCAAAAGTGCCTATGTTTCCATTGAGTCTACATTAGAAGATATTCTAAAACACCAGAGAGGAAGTTTGTTGTCGTTTAGTATGTTGATGGCATTGTATTTTGGTACCAACGGAATTCACTCCATGATGAATGCGTTTAATAAATATACGAAGGACGAAGAAGAACGCTCATTTTTAAAACAACGCCTCGTTTCAACGGGTTTGGCTATGCTTATCTCGGCTACGGTAGTGGTGGCAGTAGGTTTAATTACCTCGGGCGAATGGTTATTACAAAAAATGCTGGTTTGGGGTGTTTTCGGAAATAAAACTTCTATTGCGGTACTTACAGTGATAAAATGGCTGGTGGTACTTTTTTTGTTTTTCACCATGATTTCAAGTTTGTATTACTGGGGGCCTTCCAAAACAAAAAAATGGCGTTTTTTTTCACCGGGTTCCACGCTGGCAACTATTTTATCCATTGTTACCACATTAGGATTTGCCTTTTATGTAAATAACTTCAATTCGTATAATAAGCTCTATGGTTCTATAGGTACTCTCATTGTGGTGATGCTGCTTATTTACTTTAACTGCATGATTTTACTTATAGGGTTTGAGCTAAATTCGAGTATTGATAAGGGGCTGGAGAAAAAGCTGAAAAGGCCTATACCCCGGTTTAATGATTTTTTGAATGCGACCGAAGACCTGGAAGAGAAATAAGAATAATCGCTATTATTGCGGTAAGATTAGAAGAGAAAGAAACGTTGGCTATTTTAATTAAAAATCAGGAACAGATAGACGGAATCCGTAAAAGCTCAAAACTGGCTGCGGCAACACTTCAGTACGCAGGCGGATTGGTAAAGCCCGGGGTAAAAACCGAAGACATAGACCGAAGCATAGAAAAATTTATGCGCGATCACGGTGCCATCCCGGCCACTTTGGGGTATAAAGGTTATCCAAAATCGAGTTGTATTTCAATAAATGATGTGATTTGCCATGGTATCCCCGGCCCATACGAATTAAAGGAGGGCGATATTCTGAATATTGACGTAACCACCATCTTAAATGGATACTATGGCGACACCAGTGCCATGTTTACTGTGGGAGCTGTAAGTGAATATGCCAAAAAACTGATTCATGTTACCAAAGAATGCCTTGATATTGGCATAGCCCAGTGTTTTCCCGGAAATCAATTGGGGAATATAGGATTTGAAATTAACCGTCATGCAGTGGCTAATGGATATTCGGTGGTATATGAGTTTTGTGGTCACGGAGTTGGTGTGAAATTTCATGAAGAGCCTGAGGTAAGTCATATTGCAGCTAAAAACTCAGGTCCTGTTTTAAAAAAGGGAATGACTTTTACCATTGAACCAATGATTAATGCCGGCAAAGCGAGAGCAAAAATTGACCGCAAAGACGGATGGACGGCAAGAACAATAGACGGGAAATTAAGTGCGCAATTCGAGCATACAGTTTTGCTTACCGATACAGGAGTTGAGGTATTAACTCAATTACCCTAACCTTTAAAATCAGACAATAGAATTACTTTGTTGCTGAAAAACAAGCATAAACAATTTCGCTATTTCTGCGAAAGCAGTTGTGCAATCAGCCAAAAACCTTATTTTTGCTATAAATACATTTTAACCATATAAAAGAATTATGAACAAAAAGACAATCGCAGGAAAATTTCTTATTGCCTGCATGGCAATGAGTGTTGCTTTTACCAGTTGTAAGAAAAAGGATGGTGGCGATGACCCAACTCCAACCCCAACTCCAACAACTCCCGGAACTCCAACTCCAAACTTTGAAGGTGCTACCGGTGTATGGGCAGCAGTAATCACTACTACTACTATTCCAATTATTGGAGTAAAAGAAATGTCAATGGGAACAGGAGGTTATTTTGTAGGAACTTCTACCAGTACATTCCGTGATGCCGGTTCGGTAAAATTGGATGACAACGTATTAACCAAACAATCGAACAACAGCTATTTATGGTCAAACGTTAGCAACAATATCTGGGGTACCAATAATACACAGGCTGATTGGGTAATTGCCGGAAATGGAACAGTAGTTCCAGCTCTTACTTATACCACCACCAAAGGTTTTCCTGTAGTTGCTGAAATTAACAGTTCGGCCACCGTAGCTACTGCTAACGATTATACTGTAACCCTCATGAGCAATATTTTCAATGCCGATTCGGTGTTGGTTATTCTTTCAGCAGGTTCAAAAACAGTTAGCAAAACTTACTATGGTTCAAATGCCAATAATTTTGTAATCACATCGGCTGAAATGGCCGGTATGTCAGGAAGCGGCATTATTCAGGTAGCAGCTTATAACTGGGAGCAAAATGCTGCAGGAACTGAAAACATTTATTTCGTAAATGAGAAAGTGGTTACTAAAACCATCACTGCTCAGTAAAACGTAATATTTATCTATAAAAAAAGCCCCCGCACGTGCGGGGGCTTTTTTTATGGGGCTTCGTTTCTGAAATCTTTTTCGAGTAAATAATAGTGTGTTTTTATTAACCCCAACGCTTCATACGTTTTCAAAGCCGATTCGTTATTCTCTTCTACATAAAGCCGTATTCCGCAGCAGGTGCCTGAGTTTTTTGCTAATTTTTCTATTTCAGTATACAAGGCAGTAAACACGCCTTTTCTTCGGAAACCGGTTTCCACAAATACGCTCTGAATCCACCAGAAAACCCCGTTTCTCCAATCACTGGTTTCATACGTTATCATTAACTGGCCTGCTATATGTCCGTCATGCTCGGCTACAAGGTAAAACCCCTTTGAAGGGTCACTGAACATGAGTAATACTCCTGAAGATAAAATATCCTTATTGAGAATTTTTCCCTCGCTTTCCAATGCTAAGTTCAGGTTAAACTGTACCAAGGTGTCAAGGTCGTTGGTATTTGCCCTTCGAATTCGAAAATTCATTTTAAGTTTCTGTTAATCAGTTTTATTAAATTAAAGTACCTTTGCAGGCAGCAATTAAGTAATTTCTTTTGTCTTTACCAACGTTGAGTCTTCTTTATGAAGTTTGATGAAAAGGAAATAATAGACGGATGTATCAATAATGAGGTGCCTGCCCAAAACAGGCTGTTCAATCGTTTTGCTCCAAAAATGATGGGAATATGCTATAGGTATATGCAAACCATTTATGAGGCAGAAGATGTGCTTCAGGAGGCATTTATCAAAGTGTTTAAACACCTTCATACGTTCCAGTACAACAGTTCACTTGAGCACTGGATCAGAAGAATTGTGGTGAATACGGCACTGAATCATATTAAAGCGAATAAGAAATTCAGAAATGAACTGGATACCGAAAATCTGGAAGATGAAGGTTACACTGACTCCATTCACATGCAATTTGATACCGAAGAAGTGATTCACGCTATTAAATCCCTTCCCGAAGGATACAGAACTGTATTTAATCTTTATGCCATTGAAGGATATTCTCACAAAGAAATAGGAGAGATGCTTGGTGTAGCCGAAGCATCTTCCCGTTCGCAATACAGCAGAGCTAAAACGATACTGCAAAACAAACTGTCGATTAAATTTAGAAATGATGAACAAGCGCTTGCCATTGGATGATTTTGAAAACGATATTCAAAAACTGGCGGATGGTTTTGAGATAAAACCACGTTCCATAGTTTTTGAGAATATTCGTTATGAACTCTCAGCAGGGAGTTCCTTGTCTGCATCAAAAAGCGGAAAGGTAATTAAAACCGTTTTTTCCAAAGGGCTTACCTTTGTAGGATATGCTGCTGCTGCCGCTGCCCTCACGGTGAGTACGGTGTTTTTACCACAATCCAATAAAATTTCGGAAGAAGAAAATCTTAAGCAATACCATAAAAATAAAGTAGCCTATAGCACACCATTACCTGCCGAACACAAACAAGATTCATCAGCTGTTTTTTCTGAACCTGTAGTGGCAGAAGAAATGAACAAGGACGTAACTTCAATAAACGGTCAGGAAAAAATCGAAACTCCTGAACAGAATCTGTCGGATGAACTCAGAGCAGATGCAACACCTGTCACCGCACGCAATAATTCAGTTCTGCCGGGAAATGCAAAGGCGAAGGCACCGGTTAACCAAAGGCGCAATTCAAAGGGTAAACAAAAAAACACAGCGGTTGCACCTCCGCTGGCAGCTATAAATTCAGCAACACGTACAGAGCAAAAAGAAGTTATTGAGACGGTAAATGAAAAAAAGACGGATGCCACACAAAATCCGCTTTCACCGGTAATGGAAAATACCGCAGCTGAAGTGAACGAAGAAAAGGTGTTTACTTTCAGTTTCCCAGATTCGGTTGGGGTGACTCTACGGGATACTTTGGCTAAAACAGCTAAAAACTTCAAAACAGGTGCCTGGTCGGTGGCCGCTTTTTATTCTTACGACCAAATTGCAAATACCTATACCTACAATAAGGCATTGTTAATGCCGGCATTTGATACCTATCAGGGTTTTAGAAACCGTACAAACCAAACTTCTTATGGATATCGTGCAGGTGTTAAAGTAGATTATTCCCTGTTAAATCACCTAAGTATCGGTTCCGGTATCAACTTTAGTAAAGTCACAGATAAAATAAGTGTGGAACGCAATTTTGAAAGTATTTATGACACTACCAAAAGCATTTGGGTGGATGAATTTTATACTAATCCGGGATATGAAAAGGTGGTCACAAATTCCTATCAGTACATTGAAATTCCACTCACCGTTTCTTACTCCAATACCTTATACAAACAGATTGCCTGCAGGGTGACAGCCGGGGCAGGTTTCGGATATCTTTTCGGAACTTCTTCTTATTATTTGATTGATAAATTTAATGATCCGTTCAAAGTTTATTATGGTAAAGCCACAGGTGTATCGGGTTCAACTCCTTTTGCACATACTATGATTAATCTTAACCTGAGCGCATATGTGAGCTATCTGGCCAATAAACGACTGGAAGTATTTGCCGGACCTAATATCAGAAAGTCTGTTTCTTCATTGTATAAAAAGAATTATTCGGCTACGCAAAAATTTACCACATTTGGTTCTGAGGTTGGGGTGAGATTTTTTTTCTAAATAAAGCAACCTTATTAGCCGGGAATTCGACTAACAGGAAGCAACTAACTAAATAAAATTATGGAACGGTTAAAAGAAATTAAATTGATTACAGGTTCTGTTAAAAAGGTACTGTTTGCTTATGGCGTAGTAGCCTTTGTTTTCTTCCTTCATTCATGCCGTCAGGATCCGCCACCACCATCGGGTGGTAACTGTGAACAATCGGGAACTATTGAATTGGTTCCCTGTGCCGATGGAGCCTGGGGAAATTTATGGATACGCACAGCTAACGGAAAATTGCTGAAACCATGTAAGGTGCTGGCACAGGGATTTACCCCGTCCGATGGAATGAAAGTGATGTTTTCGGCTGCCGACCCTGCTGCAAATGCAACCTGTTTAGAAATTCCGGATAACGAGCATACCTGCGTAAGGGCACCGCAATATGACATGCTTAAAGTTATTACCTGTATTAAACCGATTGGGCAAAATACCATTTGTAATACGTTGGCTACAGTGAAACAAGTGGCGTTAGACGGTTGCAAATGGATTTTAGTACTTGATAATGGAACCAAATTAGAACCTTACGGAATTCCCGAAACGTTTGTGCTGGAAGATGGAATGCGGGTGAGCATTGCCTATGACGATCATATCAAAGTAGCTTCCATTTGTATGGTAGGTAAACCGGCCCGTATTCTGTGCATACAGCGGGTAAGAATGTGTGGTACACCGCCACCTGCATCATGCACTCCGGTTGAAACAGGAGATGACCCCAAAGACTACGGCAACTTTTTCACTATACAAAAAACGGAGCTAAGCGGAAATTGCCTGTATATTACCGTTGGTTTTAGCGGCTGCTCTGATAAAAACAGAAAATTTGCTCTTGTTTGGGACGGAAAAGTGAACCCCGGAAATGCGACCGATTTTTATAACGTAAGCTTAATTGACAGGGGGCCGAATGAAGTATGCGAAGCTTATTTTACCAAAACGTATTCATTTGATATCTCTAAGCTTTTAAAACAATCGGGCACGGGCAATAAGTATGGCTCCATTAAAATAGCCGGATACAATGAACCGGTACATTTTACTTACTAGAACCCATCTCAAAAATAGTTATACAATGAAACGTCTTTGCGAGCAAAGTGAAGCAATCTCCCATCATTTAGCAGATTGCCACATCCGGAGTACCGGATTCGCAATGACGTGGAATATTTTGAGATAGGTTCCAATAACCGCAATATTTTTTAAAAGCCTTCCTTACAACGGGAGGCTTTTTATTTCCCCGGAAAACTGACTTTAAAAGTAGCTCCTGACAAAGGTTCGCTTTCGCACCACACTTTATTTCATGTTCCTTTAAGTGTCTTCAACTAAAATACTTCTTGTTTTTATAACTGAAATAGCTTTAGTTTTGTAATAAGTAAAAGAAATAAAACTCAAATGAATAAACCGCATAAAATTATTGTTCTGTTTTGTTGTATTTCCCTGCTGTATGCCGGATGCAAAAAGGAGGATGAAGTAGACAAATTACCCCCCGCCACTGCTAGTGGTTTGGGCACCTTTGGGTGCTTAATTAATGGAAGGGCATGGCCCATTTATGAGAAAGGGTATCATTATGCAAGTGCTTATTACGAGAATAAATCCTTAGTACTGGAATATTTAGTAAAGCCTGATGAGTTAAGTCCATATGTTGATTCTCGGATAGGAATAGGGATTAAAAAAATTCAAACTATTGGAAATTACATCATTCACTTTGATGATCTAAATTCCGGAGCAGTAAGTGTTAGTACAAATGGAATTCGTTACTCATGTGCAGATCCCATCAATGCTGGTGGGTTTGCTTGGGTCAATATTACCAGACTCGATACCTCACAATTTGGCTATGCTTCCGGAACCTTCGGGTTTACTTTGTTAGATGACCAAGGATTAACTACGGTAAAAATAGAATCCGGTCGTTTTGATGTTCGCTTGTATTAAAATTTAAACTATTTTAACATAACCGTTATGAATAAATTTTTTCTGTTTTTAGGTTGCTTCATAGCAAGTATCCTGCAAACCCAAGCTCAATCCGATTCGTTATTTACCGATTCAACCTTATCATACTCGTTTGAGAAAATGATGGATTCCTGTTTTAAGCATGTTGACTTAGGGCAGGTACCTACAGGTATTTTAATTGAAAAAGCACAGGCCACTACCAATGTGTTTAGTTTTTGAATGTATAGCTTTTAAATAATACTTCTTGTTTTTATAACTGAAATAGCTTTAGTTTTGTAATAAGTAAAAGAAATAAAACTGAAATGAATAAACCGCATAAAATTATTGTTCTGTTTTGTTGTATTTCCCTGCTGTATGCCGGATGCAAAAAGGAAGAAGAAATAGACAAACTCCCCCCCGCCACCGCCAGTGGCCGTAGTACCTTTGGGTGCTTAATTAATGGAAGGGCTTGGCCCATTTATGAGAAAGGGTATCACTATATACAGGCATTTTATGAGAATGGAACTTTAGGAGTAGATTATGCAATTAAACCCGATGAACTAAGTCAATATACAACTGCATATGTGGGCATAGGGATTAAAAAAATTCGCACCATAGGAAACTATCTGATTAATTTTAATAATATTAACAATGGGGCTTTTACCGTCAGTTACAAAGGGATTGACTACTTTTCCCATCACCCCATTAATGCGAGTGGGTTTGCTTGGGTCAATATTACCAGACTCGATACCTCACAATTTGGCTATGCTTCCGGAACCTTCGGGTTTACTTTGTTAGATGACAAGGGGTTTACTACGGTAAAAGTAGAATCCGGTCGTTTTGATGT
The DNA here is from genome assembly GCA_019695215.1 of Bacteroidia bacterium. Lineage (GTDB taxonomy): Bacteria > Bacteroidota > Bacteroidia > UKL13-3 > UKL13-3 > JAGPCK01. Next base: position 12,166 of record JAIBAK010000036.1, read on the forward strand.
TCGCTTGTATTAAAATTTAAACTATTTTAACATAACCGTTATGAATAAATTTTTTCTGTTTTTAGGTTGCTTCATAGCAAGTATCCTGCAAACCCAAGCTCAATCCGATTCCCTGTTTACCGATTCAACCTTATCATACTCGTTTGAGAAAATGATGGATTCCTGTTTTAAGCATGTGGATTTGGGGCAAGTTCCCACAGGTATTTTAATTGAAAAAGCACAGGCCACTACCAATGTGTTTAGTTTTTGAATGTATAGCTTTTAAAAAATGCTTCTTGTTTTTGCATTAAAAATAGCTTTAGTTTTGTAATAAATAAAAGAAATAAAACTGAAATGAATAAACCGCATAAAATTATTGTTCTGTTTTGTTGTATTTCTCTTTTGTATGCCGGATGCAAAAAGGAGGATGAAATAGACAAGCTCCCCCCAACCACTGCCAGTGGTTTGGGCACCTTTGGGTGCTTAATTAATGGGAAGGCTTGGCCCAATGGAGTGCAGGGAGAGCATATTCTCGATGCTTTTTATTATCAAGGCAAATTCTGGGTAACCTATGTCATAAGAGATCCTAACTCGCTCTTAAATATTGAAACGTGTACCATGCAAACTCGGGAAATAACTAAGCCTGGAATTTATTTTCTAAGTTTTAAAGACATTTCAATTAACGACTTCACTGTTAACCATGGGGCATATACCTATGCATCTGGCCTCCCTCTAAATTTAAACAACTATGCTTATATGAATATCAGCCGTTTTGATACGGTGAATTATATTATATCTGGTACATTTAGTTTTTCACTGTACGATTTAACGGGAACCCATCAAATAAAAATTGACAAGGGTCGCTTTGATGTGAACTATTTTTAAACTCATTTATTTTTAACTTAACTAGATTATGATAAATTCAATTCGTTTCTGTTTGGTGTGCCTGTGTGTATGCCTATCATTTTTTGCCAAAGCACAAAATGATTCATTGTTCTCAGATTCCACTATTGAGTACAACTTTGTTCAAATGTATGATTCATGCTTTAAGCATGTTGATCTTAATCAGGTGCCCACCGGCATATTGCTGGAGAAGGGATTGCCTACGGTAAATGTAGAACTTTTTAATGGCGAAAATAATGACAGTAATGTGATGAACCTTCATTTATGGCGAAGGGCATATGGAACCTTACAAAGAGCACATATAAATACCGATATAGCAAATGATACAAATAGGTTATACCCAATTCTGGATACCGTAGCATCTTACACCACTCAGGGGCTTTTGCCCATTACGGTGCTAAATTACCGATACAATAAAATTAAGGCCAATGCTTTTACAGATACGTTGCTTAGGATGGTGGGAATTGAATTATTTGATGAAGTGGGGCGCAGCGAAAGCCCCTATGAGCAAAAGATATGTTTTGCAGCATCAGCACAGGTGCTTACGGTTGATACCCCAATAGTAAAATTTGTTGTGCCGGAAAGTTTGTACCTTACCAATGATAGCACCGAGGTTGACTCCATGCAAATAAACTTTGGGGACGGTGAGGGTTGGCACACGGTGGGTTTTGGTGAAGTAGTAGAAGTGGATTACGATACCATGCAAACCGCAGAAGTGCAAATAGCCATTTATCAAAATGGGGGAGTGGTCAAATTGTCTCATTTCCCTATTACAATTGCGCCCGGTGTTCATCTTTTTGGAGCCAATACCCCGGATTATGATGAGTATTGGGTGGTGGAGGCCGACCGTAGCTACCGCGGTGCAAAAGCAGCCGCCTATGTATCGGTACACTATGCAGCCTGCAATACCGACCACAAACTGCGCAGGCCATTTATTTTTGTTGGTGGCTATCACACCCCACAAACCCTCTATGGTTCGCCTGAGTTTACAGGACCGATCCATGGAAATACCTTTTGGGCCAAGGATATCTTATCTAATTCACAATCAGTATTTAATCAAATGCTTATTCAGGAGTATGATTTGGTTTATATTGATTTTGTAAATACCGGAGATTATATTCAGCGGAATGCCTTGGTGGTGGAGAAAGTAATTAAACTGGTGAATCAGGTAAAACATATCAATGGCTCTAACAGCGAAAACGTGGTGCTGGGCAATAGTATGGGAGGTATTATTGCCCGTTATGCTTTAGGCGTAATCCACAAAGCCCATATTGATCATGATTCGGCCGACCACGATACCCGCCTGCTCATCACCCACGATTCGCCCCACCGCGGAGCCAATGCTTCATTGGGAATTCAGGCATTTATCAAGGCCATGCACCAATACTATTTTGTGTATAACCAAAATGTGCCGGTGGTTGAAAACTCTGATGTATATTGGGATTATCAAACATTAATTGCCAAATCGGTTGAACAAATGGTTATTAATTACATCAAACCTTCATCATTGCATCAGGAACTGTACGATTCGTTGGATATAATGGCAGGCGTGGATAATTTGGGATGTAAGTTTGTTGCCATTTGCGATGGTTCGGGTAGCGGGGTACAACAGGGGAAAACAGGCATATCAGGAATGACCTACATGAAACCTTCTGATTTGATTTTGTCATACGATGCCGCTTATGTTAGCACAGATGGAAAGGTAATTCCAGGATTGGTTTTTAATATCTGGGCTCAGCCGGTGGATACTTCACCTCATAAAAAAGTATTTGAAGGAGCTATTGTAAATAAATTGGCCGGGACAATTATTTATCCTTACTATAGCCTATCTATAGCCCCGGCAACTATGTGGAATGGCTTAGATTGCAAACCGGGTAGTGCAGGCCCTCCTGCGGCAATAGCAGGTGGAAATATTGTAGGCGCATTAAGAAATTCTTTACCAGCGGTAGTTAAAAAGGGCGGTATTCAAACTCATTTTCCTACTATCTGTTTTATCCCTACCATTAGTTCATGCGCAGTAAATAGCAACGTAATTGATTATAATTTGGTGGTGAACACAACTCCGGGTAAAAATGAAGTTCGGGCGAAACGGTTCATTACTTATGATTACGAACCCCCGTTCCCTTCAGAAAGAAATGGGGCTCATGCCTTCTTCACTCCTTACACCGTTAAAATTTTCGAAAACGAAATGCTCAATACCGCCCCGGCTACCATAGCCAGCGGTAAAACTTACAACTATGGGGCACCTGTGAGCGATTGGGTGGGAGATGTTACTGTAAACGGCACTTTAGCAATTAACAAAAATGTGAAAGCCGGATACACCGATGATAATTTCAACAACAGCGAGCCACCTGTGGGTTCTACCTACTATGTAGAAACATTTACCCACGACTATGCCTGTGCAGCCAACCCGGTAACCATTACCGTTAATGGCGAGTTGCAGCTTGGCGATGCAGGTACCGACCGCCATGCAGGGCTTACCATCAATTCGGGTTCGCGTTTAATATTAAATCCGGGCTCAAGTTTAAAGATTTACAAGAACTCAAAACTTACCATTAAACCCGGTGCTACCCTTGAGCTAAACGGAGGAACCATTTTATTGCAGGATGATGGCTCCAACCTTGAAATGGGAGGTTATTTGGAGTTGGATAACTACAACCTCACTTTTTCAGGCAGTGGTTTTATCACCCTAATTTCGCAAGGCAGCGGGTATTCTTCCATTAGCAAAACAGGCAATTGCTCTATACAAGTAGAAGGAAGCAACAAAACCGATTTGGTACTGCGTTTAATAGGGGGAGGAATTGACGCAACGGGTTTTGATGAGGTGGAACTAAAAAGCGGGTTGATAGAAATGGGCTCGGATGCAGAGATAAAAACCTCAGGAAGCACACATTTAGAAAGCGTGAAATTTACTCCATTGCCCTGGGCTACTTCAGCCAAGTTTAAAGGAATAACTTTTGACGGGCAGAATGGAAGCAGCCTCACCGTGAAATTTTGCGAATTTGTGAATGGCAAAATAGCATTAAACAAACCATCCTCAACAGATGTAACCTTGTTTGAAATACGCGGGTGTAAATTTACCGATTGCGAAAAAGCCATTGTTACGGAAGGTTACCGCGCTTATTTAAACAATAACCAGTTTACCAATTGCGATTATGCATGGTATGCTACTGAAATGGAAGGGTTGAGCCAGTTTAAAGGCCGCGTTTTAGGCTCGTCACAAAAAGGCATTTATTACAATGGAGGTACCAATGCACACCTGCTCATAGAGCAGTCATTATTTTCTGAGAATGGGTCGGCAATAGAAGTTTTTGGTACACTGCAAACAACCATTTCATGTAGCGAATTCGAAGACAACAACACCTCAGTATCTGCAAGCGATGGGGTAACCTTGAATTTGAGTACAGGCACTAACGGTTCAAATGCAGCGGGTACTGCAAATGTAGCAGGTGGAAACAATCGGTTCACAAACGGAGCCGATTATGATATTGGGCTAAGTGATGCTTTTGATTTATTAACCTTAGACGGAAACAATACGTTCTATTATCCTAATTATTCTTCAAGTCCGGCATCACACAGTATTGGAGGTAATGTTACCAATAGTAGTTACCACCTACTTCATCTGCCATCAAATTATTGGTATTTTTACGGGTATAGCCCCACATATTCTATCCCGTCAGGTATGTATAGTTTATATAATGGCTCTACAGCCGTTGGTACTGCGGGGGCTGAACGGAGTAGCTCTATTTCCTACTCTTGCGGTGCAATTGCCGAAACGGATGTGAATAACGAAGTGTTTTATGGTACAAGAGAAGAACCTAATTCCACCCAGCAGGTAATTGCAAATAAAGGATATTGTATTTATCCGAATCCGGCAAGGCAAACAGTTACCATTTCGAGTGATTTTATAACAAAAGAAAGTAAGGGAGCATTTGATATTAAAGTGGTAGATATAACAGGAAGAATGATTGAGTTGCACACAATAAATCAAGGAGGGTTGAATGCCTTATCCTGCGATATATCGCAATTAACTCCCGGTGTTTACATGCTAATGATATTTAAAGATGGAATTTTAGTGCAGAAAGAGAAATTGATAATTAAGTGATAGGGATTAGCAGAAGCGAGGACGCTTCAAAGAACAAAGGGTAAAATAATAACCACAATATTTTTATTTTGCCGGAAAACTGACTTTAAAAGTAGCACCCGATGAAGGTTCGCTTTCGCACCACACTTTTCCTCCGTTTAATTCAGTCAATTCTTTCACAATAAAAAGTCCCAACCCGTTTGAACTTTCATTGCCCGTGGGCGCTGCGCTTAAACGCTGGTATTTTTTGAATAGGTTCAACTGGTCGGCTTTATTTATTCCCGGACCTTCGTCTTTTACATGCAGCTCAAGTGAATTACCAAGGCAATGCAATGAAATGGTGACTTTGCTGTTTGGCGGAGAGAACTTGATCGCATTTGAGATTAAATTTTCGGCAATTCGTTTCAGGTGCATTTGATCAGCTAATACCGGGTGGTAGTTTTGATCCAGATTTTCCCCAATAATGGTGATTCCTTTTTTTGCTGCCTGAAACCGGTGACTTTGAATCAGAGATTGAATAATGCCGGCCAGATTTACCTTACTTTTATGAACCTGTATGTTTTTATCATATACACGGCTCAAATCCATTACATTATTTATCATCTCAAAACTGCCATCCACAATCTGACGGATGTACTGGTTGTAAACCAATTGGTCTTCACTCAGTTTATTGTTTTGGTCTGATTCAATTAATTCACTAAAGCTGTGAATAGAGGCGAGGGGAGCTTTCAAATCATGTGAAACCATTCCCATAAGGGTGTTTCGCTCTTTGTTAAGTTCTTCCAGTTCGCGGTTAATCTGACTTTTTGAACGGTAGCTTACATAAAGTACAATGGTAATTACCGTAATGAAAAGGGCTATCACCACAAGAAAGACAAATCCGGTTTTTCCCTGCTGCAATAGTTCTCTTTGTTCTCTATTGGTTATGGATAATTTTTTAATTTCAGTTTCCCGATGCTTAAGAATACTGCGAAGTTCAGTGGCCTTAGCCATCTTACTTCGGTTAATTTCGTCTATCGAATCGGTGATGGCTACAATTTCTTTTTCGCATAAAAGGGCATGTTTCATATCTCCTTTTTGCTCAAAATAATCGGCACATAAGGACATGAGCTTTTTCTTCAGGTCGGGGATAGGATGGAGTTGCAGCAAAGCTGCGGCAGAATCGAGGTAAGACGATGCTTTGATTAAATCTTTATTCTTTAAATAAATATGTGCGAGTACCTCATAAATTTCTGTTCGCTCATAGGAGGTATTGGACGAGTCGAAATACAGTAAGGAAGTAGTCAAAGCGGCTTCGGCCATCGGGTAATTTTGTTTATGCAAATGGAGTTTGCCAATATTAGCCAGCACTGAAGTAATCAAATCATTAAAATGAGTGATTTTTCCTATTCGGTAGGCAAGTTTGTAACAATGATATGCCTTTTCGCTGTGTCCCTGCTTTTCAAAATTAAGAGCAATATTATTGAGCGTGGTTGCTACCATAGCTGTATCCTTTTGCTTTAAATCATAGGCTAAGGCTCTTGTATAATATTTTTCAGCATCGTGGTAGCGGTGTTGATGATAGGCTATCGATCCAAGTTCATTCAGAATATAGTGAATTCTTCGGGTAGGGGTAAGTTTTGAATAAAGTGCTACCGATTTGTTGTATAAATCTACGCATTCAATATAGTTGCCTTGCTGGTAATGGAAGGAGCCTAATACAAAATAGGTTTCGGCTATTCCAAAAAGATTATTCGTACTTTCAAACAATTGAATGGCCTTGTAATAAAATGATGGAACAGTATCCGGATGATTCATTTCCAGATAAATCTCTCCCATATATTTCAAGGCATATGCTTCGCCCGAAATAAACTTATTTTCCAGCGCAATTTTATAGGCAATATTGGCAAAATAAAGGGCCGAATCAGGATATTGAAACTTATAAATCCGGGCCAGGTTTCCGTAATCAAGTGATTTCTGTGTATCGGGTTCGTTTGACGAAATTTTAACCAACAGGTTTTCTACCGCATTTTTGTCAATGGCCTTAACCTGCGTGGTGGCTGATAAAATGAATACAAAAAAAAGAAATGCTGCCTGGCGTTTCACAAGTCTCAAATATAATCACCCTGAACGATATTTTTTAAGCGTGGACAAATATTACCCGCGGGGCATGAAACGCTGGTGATTCACCTCAGGCATCAGGTCGTTTTTATGAGTTAAATAACCAATAAAATGACCGGCTAAAAACGGAGTTAATGATACTCCTTTTGACCCGAACCCGTTAAATATAAATAAATTTTTGCAGGTAGCATGTTCGCCCAAAAGCGGCCTGCGGTCGAGCACAGCCGGTCTTATGGCTGCCTGATGATGAATAATTTCAAACGGCACTTTTACTGTTTTGGTAAGCCAGGTTTCCAGTTCGTTAAGCGCCTCTTTGGTGGGCATTTCGTCAATACGATTAAAATCAAAAGTAGCTCCGCACTTAAATATCCCGTTTCCCTGAGGGATAATCCAGTAATGCTGCTTCACAATGGATGCAAGGCTTAGCTTATCACTTTTGAAAGTTATAATTTCACCTTTTACCGGTTTAAACGGGAGGTGGCCAAACCACGGATTTGCTGTCGCCCTTGCGCCTTCACAAAAAATAACGGCATCGGCTTTTACAGGGCCATATTCCCAACCGGCAGAAGTTTGCTTCAGCTTGTCATAATTAAATTCTTCCTGCAGGTAGCATTGCTTCTTTTCAAAGTAATTTCTAAACGCTTCGAGCATATTTGCCACGTGGCACCATCCGGCTTGTTTTAATTCTAAAAATCCAAGTGGGGCGTGTATTTCACTTAGGTAATTTTCAGCGGGGTTTGGGTTAATCCAGTCGGCAAATTCCACATCGCCAAACTTCGCATGTAAATCGTTCGACTCTTTGACTGAAGAAAAGAGGTAGTGTAGCGGCTGCGGATGAAAAAAATTTGCACCAAGCTCCGCTTCTAATGTTGGGTAGTAAGAATGAGCCAGTGTAAAAAGTTCATTGGCCATCCAGGTATGCACCATTCTTCGGCCGGTAACCGGATTAAACAAACCAGCGGCAACACGCGAAGACGAGTTTGGATAATAATTATCTATAAGGAATATTTTCTTTTTTTGTTTCAGCAACTCGCAACTCAAAATTGAACCTGCTATTCCTTGTCCTACTAGTAGATAGTCAACTGTCATGTTATTGGTTTAGTGGCTCGCAACATATGCCTTTTTCGCGGTGGGCCCTGAAGCCTTTCAACATTAAATCCGGCTTCTCTCAATGCCCTTTTCACATTTCCTTTGGCGCAATAGGTTACCAATATTCCGCCTTCGTTTAAGCAATCAAAATACTTTTTAAACAGGGTGATATCCCACAATTCAGGTTGAATATCCGGAGCAAAAGCATCGTGGTAAATTAAGTCAATTCCGCGCGGCAAAGGGTATTCCTGAACAGGATGATTCAGTTTTAACAGGGTGAAATGGGGAGCTATCTTCACCGGTTCATTCCATTCGCAGGTATGCAGTTTAAGGAAGTTATCAGCACCACCTGTTTCGGTATAGTTTAATTTAGCGGCCAACCCGGCACCGATTGGGTTTGTTTCAAAAGCCGTGTAAGAAACGACTTGATTGGCAGTTTTTTGAAGGGTAAGCCAGGCGTTTAATCCTGTGCCAAATCCGGTTTCAAGAATGGAAATGATTGTCTTATCCCTTAATTGGAACAATCCTTCCTTCATAAACACGTGTTCCGACTCGTTTACAGCACCAAAAATGGAATGATAATGCACTCCGAATTTTTCGGAAAGCAGTGTGTGAGAGCCATCTTGGGTAAGAATGAGTTTATTTTCCACAACCCTGCAAAACTAAGGGTTGAAAGCCACGTTTGTTGCACTTAGTTTTACTGATTGAATTTGATAAATAACGTGTGAAGTATGGCAGCGAAAAATAACTATTCAGAAGACAGCATCAGGTCGCTTGATTGGAAGGAGCATATTCGCCTTCGTCCGGGAATGTATATTGGTAAACTGGGTGACGGTTCATCAATGGATGACGGAATTTATATTTTGCTCAAGGAGATTATTGATAATTCTATTGACGAGTATGTGATGGGCAACGGTCGGGTGATTGATATTAAAATTGCCGATGGAAGGGTAGTGGTGCGCGATTTCGGGCGTGGTATTCCGCTTGGAAAAGTAATTGATTGTGTATCGAAAATAAATACGGGAGGTAAATACGATTCATCGGCATTTCAAAAATCTGTCGGACTAAACGGGGTAGGTACAAAAGCAGTAAATGCCCTGTCTAATTATTTTAAAGTTCAGTCGGTACGCGATGGACGCACTAAGGTTGCCGAGTTTTCGAAAGGTGAACTCACCAAGGAGCACCGGGAAGGAGCCTGCGATTTACCCAACGGAACTATTATCACTTTTGCTCCCGATGATTCTATTTTTAAAAACTACCACTTTATTCCGGAGTATCTCGAAAACATGATCTGGAATTATGTGTACCTGAATTCCGGTTTAACTATTACACTCAACGAACAGAAGTTTTTCTCTAAAGACGGGTTGCTGGATTTATTAAAACGCAAAACCAATGAGGAGGATATGCGTTACCCCATTATTCACCTCAAGGGCCACGATATAGAAGTTTCTTTTACCCACGAGAATCAATACGGAGAAGAGTACTATTCGTTTGTAAACGGGCAGCACACTACCCAGGGTGGTACACACCTCGCAGCTTTCAGAGAGGCTATTGTAAAAACCATTCGCGAGTTTTATAAAAAGGACCTCGATGCCTCCGACATTCGCGCTTCGGTTATTGCAGCCATAAGCATACGTGTTCAGGAACCGGTATTTGAATCGCAAACCAAAACAAAACTGGGCTCTCAAAATGTGGGACCTGACGGACCAAGTGTGCGAAGCTTTATCGGGGATTTTCTGAAGAAAGAGTTAGACGATTACCTGCATAAAAATCCGCAAACAGCCGAAGCGCTGCTTAAACGCATTATGCAAAGTGAGCGGGAACGGAAAGAGATGGCCGGTATAAAAAAACTGGCCAATGAACGGGCAAAAAAAGCATCACTGCATAATAAAAAATTGCGCGATTGCCGTCTGCATTTTAACGAAGGGAATAACGAGAAGAGATTAGAGACAACCTTATTTATTACCGAAGGAGATTCGGCCAGCGGCTCTATTACCAAATCACGCGATGTTGAAACACAGGCGGTATTCAGTTTGCGCGGTAAGCCACTCAATTGTTACGGACTCACCAAAAAGGTGGTTTATGAAAACGAAGAATTTAACCTGCTGCAACATGCACTTAATATAGAGGAAGGCATTGATGATTTGCGTTACAATAGAGTGGTTATTGCAACCGATGCCGATGTTGACGGAATGCATATCAGGCTTTTGATGATGACTTTTTTCCTCCAGTTTTTTCCTGATCTGGTAAAGAACGGACATCTTTATATTTTGGAAACTCCCTTGTTCAGGGTTAGAAATAAAAAGGAAACTTTTTATTGCTACAGTGAAGAGGAAAGGCAAAAGGCGATAGCAAAATTAGGAGCCAAACCGGAAATAACCCGTTTTAAAGGATTGGGTGAAATTTCTCCGGAAGAGTTTGAAAACTTTATCGGGGAAGATATCCGGTTAGATCCCATTATACTTAAACAGGATACCACCATTCCTAAACTGCTGGAATATTATATGGGTAAAAATACCCCCGACAGGCAGAATTTTATCATAGAAAACCTCCGCATTGAAAAAGATGTGGTTGAAACTATCAGTGTTTCGCCCGAGGCCATGCTTGATGAAGTATAATGATTGAGGTAACTCCTTTACATTTGGTTGGTGAAAACGAACGCGGGGCAACATTTACATTTGAACTAAACCGCACCGGGGAATTTATTTACGGTACCCGGGTAAAAGGAAGTGTAAACGGAAATCATTACCACACGGGGACAGAAAAAGTTAAGGATCCTGAAATTTTTTATTTACTCTCCGGAGAGGTGATTATACGCTACATGCAGATGGAAACAAAGGAAAAGGGAAGTATAAAAGCTTCGGGCCCGTGTCGCATTTTATTCCCCAAACAGGTGTGGCACGAGGTAGAAGCGGTTACTGATATTTCTTTTTTGGAATGTAATTCCATTGCTGAACACAGCAGAGATACTTTCAGACTCTGATCAGGATTTGGGGGTAACATGCAGCAGCACCTTATTTGACGAATAATTTTTGCCTCCCCATTTAAGGTCGAACCAGAATACAGCTTCCTTTTGCAGTTTATCATAATCATGCACTGGCGAAAAGTCAACTTTTTGTTTAATGGTACTTTGCCACATCCAGCCATTTTCGCCCTTCCCAAACCGAAGCTGATTAAAAAACAACTGGTTTAACGGACTTCTGAAAATTGCTTCCGTTTTTCCCGGGTCAATATACAATTTGTCTTTTGACGAAAATTCAGCCGGCAGGTTGTAGTTTAAAAACATGGGATATTTTTGGCTGTTTCCCTGTCCGTAGAGCGTAAAAAAACGGAACAGGGTATCCATACCTATTTCAAGCATATCCGGGGTGTTGTTGGTTATATAACAAACCAGACCGTCATCGGGGTTTTTATCCGGAGTAAAAGCGGTGGTGCTTAGTTCAAGCCGTATGGTTACAGGAGTTTTGGAAGTTGATGCCGCAACCGGAGTTGTTTTTTTTGCACCGGCACAGGCCATCAGCAAACCCGAAAATAGTAAGATTTCTTTAAGTGTTTTTTTCATATTCAATTAACCACCTGCAAAAGTTAAGAAAAAAATACGATTAACCAAACAAACGGGCCAGCGGAGTGTTTCTGTATTGATTGAACTTTTTTGCCCGAAGTGTAAGGTTGTATATCTTTTTACGTCTTTACTCCCAAAACACATTAATTTTGGTACCGATATGAAAGCTTTATGGATTATTTTAGTAACCTTTATTTTATTAAGTTGCACTATGCGCGACATGACAAGCAATAAGATTAATGAACTTAGTGGTGGAAAAGACAGCACCAAAAAAGAGTTTGAAGTGGTTAAAACCGAAGAGGAGTGGAAAAAGCAGTTAACTCCCGAGCAGTATTATGTTTTGCGGCAAAAAGGAACTGAACGACCTTTCAGCGGAAAATTTGAGTTGCATGAAAAGGAAGGAATGTATACCTGTGCTGCCTGCGGAAACGAACTTTTCAGCTCTTCAACCAAGTTTAATTCGGGTTGCGGCTGGCCATCTTTTTTCGCTTCGCTCGATTCGACCCGGATAAAGTATGTAACTGATGAATCGCACGGAATGAGCAGGACTGAAATAATGTGCGCCCGCTGTGGCGGACATTTAGGGCATGTATTTGATGACGGCCCGGCACCCACAGGCCTGCGTTATTGTGTAAATTCGTTATCACTCGAATTTAAAGATTTGCTGAAAGATTCGTCAGAAACGAAGTAACACTTCCGCTTATTTCTAATCGGGAATATTGGCAAACTTTTCTAATTTTTTGTGATCGAGAATGGCAATTCTTTTTCCTGTCAGTTCTATCATATGTTCGTCCTGAAATTCAACCAAGGTTCGAATAAGCGTTTCACGGGTGGTGCTGGCTATATTGGCCATTTCTTCCCGTGTAATGGTTATATTAAGCAGGTTTGTTCCTTCTACAAAACCGTAGTTTCTTTTAAGTAATATAAGGCACTGGGCAATGCGCTCCTTCACCGGGCTTTGAGAAAGATTAACCAGATTGCGTTCCATATCCCGAAGCAGGGTGGCAAACATATTAATGAACTGCATAGCCAGTTTTGAATTGGATTCTATGAGCGATAGAAACACATTTTTGGGAATAAAACAGACTTCCGAATCTTCCAGCGTAACCGCAGAACATGAAAACCGGTCTCCTCCCAAAATAGCTCTGTAACCAATTACATCTCCGTTTTTTGCCAGATGCAAAATCTGCTCTTTTCCATCGGCTCCGGTTTGAGTTATTTTTACCTTACCGTTGTGCACGCAATACAAACCTTCGGGCAAGGCTCCTTCACTAAAAATGGTTCTTCCCTTTTTGTAAAGGGTGCATTGTTTTACCAGACTTAAGTTTTCAAATTCTTCCTGACTCAGCACACAGAACGCAGACTTTAATCTGGCTCTGCAATGGTTGCATTCACTATCTTGTTTTTCTGAAGCCATACTTTATAAAGTTTGTTGCTTCTTAGCCGGGGTTAGTTAAAAGTTACCTGTTTATATCAATAGTACTTAGTCTAAAGTGTTCCTCTGCGTTCCTGTTCGGCCTCTATTGATTCGAACAGTGCCTGAAAATTTCCTTTACCAAACGATTTAGCTCCCTTTCGCTGAATGATTTCAAAGAATAGGGTAGGGCGGTCTTCTACCGGTTTGGTAAATATTTGCAGTAAATAACCTTCCTCATCGCGGTCAACCATAATGCCCCATTTTTTAAGCGTGGCAAGGTCTTCTGAAATATGACCTACCCGTGCTTCAACCGTATCATAATACGTTCCCGGAACGTGTAAAAATTCGAGTCCGCGTTTTTTCATTTCCGATACGGTAAATACAATATCATCAGTAGCCACTGCTATATGCTGGCACCCCGGACCTTTATAAAAATCGAGGTATTCTTCCACCTGCGATTTCTTTTTGCCAATAGCAGGTTCGTTAATAGGGAATTTTATATACCCGTTGCCATTGGTCATTACTTTACTCATCAATGCGGTGTACTCGGTACTTATGTCTTTATCATCAAACGTTACCAGATTGGCAAATCCCATAACGTTGCCGTAAAAATCGGCCCATTTATTCATTGAGCCCAGTTCAACATTTCCCACCATATGGTCAATGTATTTTAAACCTGTCCAGCCGGGATTGTACCCTGTATCTAATTTCTCGTATCCGGGCAAAAACAAACCCTTATAATTTTTACGTTCTACAAAAATGTGAACCGTATCGCCATAGGTATGTATTCCGCTGTAACGAACTTTACCATCTTTATCTTCTACAGTTCGGGGCTGCATATAAGGTGCTGCACCTCGGCTGGTGGTTTGTTCAAAAGCATCGTAGGCATCATCCACCCACAGGGCAATTACTTTTACTCCGTCACCATGTGTGCGAAGGTGATGTGCCATTTCGCTGTCGGGGTCAAAAGGAGTGGTGAGCACTAAACGAATTTTTCCCTGCTGCAACACATACGAGGTACGATCACGTACACCGGTTTCAAGTCCGGCATAAGCCAAATCCTGAAATCCCAATGCCGTTTTATAGTAATGAGCCGCCTGTTTGGCATTGCCCACATACAGTTCTACATAATCGGTTCCGTTAATCGGAAGAAAATCCTGAGCCTTATCAAATATTTTTTGCCCGGAATAAGTAAAGTTTTCAACTTTGGTTAAATCGCTCATACTGGTATTAAGAGTTTTTTTATACTATAGCTTCTTTGTTACTTGGTACCGACAGCCATGATTTATAATAATCCGATTGCTCCAGATTTAATGCATTGGTTGTAATTTTTACCGGATTAAACGGATCAATCATTACCGCCAGTTCTTTGGTTTCTTTTTTACCAATGCTTCGTTCAATTGCTCCCGGATGCGGGCCATGCGGAATACCTGCCGGATGCAGGGTAATCTGCCCTTTTTGTATATTATTCCGGCTCATAAAATCACCATCAACGTAGTAGAGCAGTTCGTCACTGTCTACATTACTGTGGTGATATGGTGCAGGAATAGCTTGGGGGTGGTAATCGTACAAACGAGGTACAAATGAACAAATCACAAAATTGCGTCCGTGGAAAGTTTGATGAATGGGCGGTGGCATATGAATGCGCCCTGTGATGGGTTCAAAATTGAAAATCGAAAAACCGTAGGGATAACTGCAGCCATCCCAACCTGCCACATCAAACGGATGTGTACCGTAAACGTAAGGGTAAATTAATCCGCGTTTTTTTATCTTAATTAAAAAGTCACCTTTTTCATCATGCGTTTCTAAGTTTTGCGGCATTTTAAAATCCCGTTCGCAAAAAGGAGAATGTTCTAAGAACTGACCGTAATGGTTGCGGTACCGGGCAGGTGTTTCAATAGGGCCGTGCGATTCTACCACCAGCAAATGATTGTCGCTGCTGTCAAAATGTAACTGGTAAACCGTTCCTCTGGGAATAATCAGGTAATCTCCGTATTCAAACGGAATGCTTCCATACATGGTTTTTAAAATCCCTGAACCTTTATGTACAAACAGCATTTCATCGGCATCGGCATTTTTAAAAAAGTAATCGGTCATGCTTTTGCCCGGAGCCGCTACCCCAATGCTCATATCGTTGTTTACAAAAAGCACACTGCGGCTTGTTATATAATCATCAGAGGGAGCCACATCAAAACTCATATAACTTCGGGCCTGCAGGTTATCTTCAATCGCAATTTCGGGGCGAATGGAGTAGGGGGCGCTGTGTTCTTTTACCAGAGTGGGCGGGTTTAAATGATAAACCAATGATGATGGTCCGGAAAATCCCTCGGTTCCAAATAATTCTTCATGGTACAAAGCACCATTGGGCTGGCGAAAAACAACATGGCGTTTGGCCGGAATAATCCCTGCCTGACGGTATAATGGCATAGTGAATCAATTAAGGTTAATAATGGGCTAATTTTCTGATGGTAAAACTAAAGCCCGCAACAAAACCCCACTATGATTTAGGTCACGTTTTGAACTGATTTTTGGCAGGAAATATTTTCAGCGCCCTATGGCAGGGGCACGAAGGAAGGGACTCCGGTAATTATTTTAATCCCTTTAGATTTAATTTGAACCACGGCACTTCTGTATAATAGATTTCCCTGTGTGGCATAACGGTAGCGGGTGTTTAATAAATAATCTACCTGATAGGTATGCAGCAATTGATTTTTGGCTAAGCGCTTGGCTTTTAAACGGGGCGAGTAAAGGTAATTGTTCAGCGTAAAGCCTACTATGATTCCCGGTACAAAAGCAATAGCTGACGGTATTTTATATCCGTCATTCACGGTTTTGGTACCTGTGGGAATAATGCCCAATAAGGTAGTGGTAACTTGTTTTGTTTTATATCCGCCAGCCTGCTGAATGGCCGAGGCCGAAACAGCGCTTAATGCAAGGCCGGTAACTAAACCAAATGTGTTTAGCTTAAAATGCCCGACCTTAATCATAAACGGATTTTTTAAAGAACTGTTCCATTCGGTTTGTCCGGTGGCAGGCTTTTGAATAGGATATAAACACCCCGCATACGATTTAACCTGTACTTCAAAAGTGGTATCGTTGGTAATGTAATAGTCAGTGCGGTTAAGGGTATCAAAAACAGGATACACCGTGCGGCTTGTGAGGTGACGATTACGGTGCTTATGCGAGCACGATACCAGAGTTGCAAACACCAAACATAGCATCAGGTACGAAAAAATTTTCATCATAAAGGTTAAGAATGGGGAAACGAATTTAATGCAGGACTGCTAAATAAAAAAACCTTGTTTGATGGTATTATTCATTTTTCAAAAACAGCGTGCGCTCCTTTTTATGCAGCCCTCGTCTTTTTTTCGCTGTCAGCCTCTTTTCCGTAGCGGTTTTAGTGGGTTTGGTTGCTTTTCTTTTTTTTCTAACCACAAAACACTTATTGAGCAGGGCATACATTTTTTTTACAGCAATTTCCCTGTTGCCAAGCTGGCTGCGCTCGGCCTGTGCCACTACCTGAAGCAATCCGTTATTGGTTAGTTTATGTGCGAGTTTCTCCAGTAAAATAGTTTTCTCATCAGCAGTAAGTAACAACGAATCATGAACAGAAAACCCCAGCAGCACTTTGGTAGAAGTTTTATTTACATGCTGACCGCCTTTGCCGCTGCTGCGGCTGGTTTTTACACTGAATTCCGAATCGAGAAAAGGGGGGATGAAATGCATAGGCCAAACAAATTTGCAGTAAACAGGTTATTTATTTTTTACGTAAACAAGTTTGATATTTCCTTTGCCCGAGTCGCGCTCATCGGTTTCAAAACGGTTAATTGTTTTAATAAGCGGCACAAGTTTTTTGAATCCGTAATTACGCGGGTCAAAGTTGGGCTGCTTTTTAAGAATCAGGTTACCCAAATCGCCCAGAAAAGCCCAGCCTTCTTCATCGGCCAGGTCATTTATGCTGGCGGTAATTAATTTAATAAGCCCCTTGTCAATTTTAAGAATGGTGTCCTGAGGTTCACTTTTCTTAAGAGCAGTTTTATTGACCGATGCCGTATTTTTTACCGCATCTTCATTTGCCTTCAGTATTTCAATGTAAATAAATTTATCGCAGGCCGAAATAAAAGAGCCGGGTGTTTTTTTCTCTCCCAGCCCAAATACCTTCATTCCGGCTTCGCGCAGGCGTATGGCAAGCCGTGTAAAATCACTGTCGCTCGATACAATGCAAAATCCATCCACCCGGCCTGTATATAAAATATCCATGGCATCAATAATCATGGCCGAGTCGGTGGCATTTTTCCCCGAGGTGTAGCTATACTGTTGTATGGGGGTAATGGCATTTTCCAGCAATACCCCTTTCCATCCCGATACATGCGGCTTGGTCCAGTCGCCATAAATGCGTTTGAACGTGGGAGTGCCGTATTTGGCTATTTCTTCCAGCATGTCTTTCACGTTGGAGTAGGGTACATTGTCGGCATCAATCAGTACTGCCAATCGTAAATCTTTTATGATATCCATAAATGGTTTTTAGTTACAGAGCGGTGCAAAGATAACGGTTAATTACGCACAGGCGTTTTTATTCTTTGTCTTCCCGCATGCGGGTAAAAATATAAAGCTCTTCTACTTTTTTGCGGGCCCAGGGTGTTTTACGCAAAAAGGTTAAACTGGATTTATGCTGGGGTCGTGGGTAAAACAGTTAATACGTACTTCTTCGCTCAGTTTTTCCCAACCGTAAAAATTGACCAGATACTTAAGAATGGCTTCTAAGGTAATTCCGTGCAAGGGGTTGTTGAGTTGGGTGGTGGGCATGGATATAGCAGGTGAATCAATTGACAAAGTTAAACGAAATGAAAATAATCACAAGCCCTGTCAGGGTTACAATATTTTTCTTCGTCTGGCCTCATTCAATAGCCACTTATCTATTTCTGCCTTGTTAGGATAAGCCTGTAAATATTTGATAAATCCTTGTTCATGTCGCCTCATAAATATTTGTAGCGTATCAGGGTATTTGGCAAAATCATATTGCACCTCTCCCAAAATTGGATATACAACTTTGTTGTTAACAACACCTATTCCATAAACTGTATTCATATCGTGTTTATAATGACCCGAGTTAGGATATAACAATTGATAACGGAAATTTATATTCCCTGAATCAGTATAAAGAAAATAAAAATTTATTGAATCCCTGTTTAGAGTATCTATATTCTTACAAACTAAACTACATTGTATAGAGCTATTTAACTTAATTTTGTAATTTAACATTTGATACGCTTCTTGCTGATAATTTAAATAATACATCGCCCATTTTATATCATTCATCAATAGGGCTTCTTTTGTTGGAGTATTTTCTTTTGAACCTTTTAGGTTACACCCTATGATACAAAATGGCAAACAGAGGTAAAGGACTTTTTTCATCTTTTTAAGTTTAAAAATTGCCCATCGGCTGATTTTGTAATCATATAAACGTCCAGGTCTTGTCGTAATTTAATTAGTTCGGCTTTTTCAGTTTGGGTTAATAAATTTTCTTTATCGGTAATGTCATTATTAAGAATTGTGATGTCACCATGTTTGTCTTTGAGTATATTATTTACAGCCTTTAACTCCTCGTCATTACTATTAAGGTAAATCAAGTATGAGCTTTTTATTAAGATTGGTTCTGTCAGCCATTGAATTGTCACTGCAAGCACAACAACCAATGTCCAAATTATTTTTGATTTCTTGGTTTCTTTTCCAAATAGAATTGTCAGATAAAAAATCAAGGAAGCAAGAAGTCCAGAAAGCAGTAGGATTTGATATGTTCCTTGTTGTCGGCCAAAAAACAAAAAACTGATTATCGTTGAAAATAATCCTAAAGTCAGTCCTATATGTTTAATCTTTCTGGTCATCTTAAAATGAGTGCTAACGAAGCCGCGGATTTGCGAAGGACTTTTTTTGCGACTGAATGGCCACATTCAGGTAGAGCCAAAAAAGACTTCGCTAAAACAGAAACGAAGAATGGGACTTTCCCCATAGCTGTTCGGGATTTGCAATCCCGAATGAACTTACTAAAAGGATTTGTAATCCGGCTTACCATTCACTACTTATGTTTCATTAACGGGTTTGGTAAATACAATTACCCAATCAACAAGCCTAATCGCAATAAAATATCGCTCTTTCCGGTTATGCTTTTCCAACCCATATGAGTCGCAAGTTACCAATTCGGAATCGGATTGCAAATCCTGCTTCACAGATAAGTTCGGGATTACAAATCCCGAACGGCTGGGTTGTTTGTCCATTAATGTATCACTGTAATTCCTTAACACCTGAAAGCGACCAATATCTTTCGAATTCGTCTTTGTCAATTGGCCCTCCTTCAAAATCTTCATACTTCATATTCGTGTCTAGCCAAAAGCCATAATTAGTTTTATCAGGACCTGCAAACACAACTTTTCCGTTGGTGTCCAGAGCAATCTCTCTACATGGCGTCAACCCTCCTTCTTCTTCAGTAAACTCAATAAGCCATTTCTTGACTAAGTGCATTTTTGAATCATACCCTGGATTTGCTTTTGGTATAAAAAATAGGATCATTCTCCATGTCTTGACTTGCCAAGGTTCTTTTTCAGTCCAATCTGTCGCCATTGTTGTGCTAATATATTTCATTCTTGGGTTTGTCTAAATTACCGCTAATGGTTCAGTGTGTTTGCGAAGTGCGGGATATTCAGCACAAATGTTTATGCGGAGCACAAAGCTTTCGGCTACAACAAAACTGTCTGCGCAGCACGAAACCCCGCCTTTTGGGTAGCTGCTGTTATAGGACGTTTTTATTTCAGTATCAAATTCCATCTGTCTCCATTTTTTAAGTCATAAGCAATAATACCAAATTTGTCTGACCAGTAAATATGGGTGATTTCTGTCAAGTCGCTAACCGTAGTCATGTCAAAGGATGGAACTTTATAAATTACCCCAAAAATGTTCGTGTCAAATTCATTTGTCTTTTGCTTTTTACGATCAATGTCACCAATAAAGCCTTTGAAACCAATTGTCTCCTTAATTTCACTACCGGGGCTTCTTTTAGAAATACCGATTATGGAACAGTCCTGAACAATTGTGTCTGATGTCGCCCAACGAATAACAGTAAGTCCGTAATTGTTTTTCGGTAAGTCTTTAAATGTAACATTTGCAACTGGAGGATTATACCAACCAGTATTTTCATCCCATCCTTTATTTACTATTGTCTTTGAAGAAATCACAAAGGTGTCAAGGTCGTTAACTTTATTTCTAAAAAACAAAGTGTCATTGACATTGTAAATGTTGTAAGTTAACAAGTCGCTGTCAGTAAAACTAAACTTGCAACTTGTCAAAAGTGTTAAGAGTAATATGATAGTCGTCTTAGTCAATATTGTTGTCTTTAAAATGCCTCCATAGCTGTTCGGGATTTGCAATCCCGAATGAACTTACTTAAAGGATTTGTAATCCGGCTTACCATTCACTACTAATGTTTCATTAACAGGTTTGGTAAATACAATTACCCAATCAACAAGCCTAATCGCAATAAAATATCGCTCTTTCCGGTTATGCTTTTTGAACCCATATGAGTCGCAAGTTACCAATTCGGAATCGGATTGCAAATCCTGCTTCACAGATAAGTTCGGGATTACAAATCCCGAACGGCAGGGCTAAAAATTGAAAGGGCCCATAAGCCCGCTATTCTCCACGCTCTCGCAGGTTTGTAACCTGTGAGACAAAATAAATCAAGATTGCATCTTGATACGAATGCTTGTTCAAGCTCATTATTCAAATTTAATACAACAATTCAATTTTAAGTAGCCCGTTTTACCAATATAATCCCCATAGCTGTTCGGGATTTGCAATCCCGAATGAACTTACTAAAAGGATTTGTAATCCGGCTTACCATTCACTACTTATGTTTCATTAACGGGTTTGGTAAATACAATTACCCAATCAACAAGCCTAATCGCAATAAAATATCGCTCTTTCCGGTTATGCTTTTCCAACCCATATGAGTCGCAAGTTACCAATTCGGAATCGGATTGCAAATCCTGCTTCACAGATAAGTTCGGGATTACAAATCCCGAACGGCTGGGGTGATGGCCGGTAATTACTCCCTGCGCTTTTTTTTGCAGCAAACAGCCACCACTTTTTTATTACCTCTAAAAAAAGAGGCTATTCAAAGCATTGATACCCCCGAAGGATTTGAGCGCATCAAAAAAGAATTGGATAAAAAGGAGAAAGACCTTTAGTTTAAATTAAATCCTCTCCCCCTTTGGTGGCGTATAAAATACCTGCCAATTCAACTATTTCTTGTTACTATCTTTCTACTATATAACTCAGCTCAGTTACCCCGCAGGCAAATGGATGAGTTGATACCAGATGGAGTTGTGTTTTTTCGGTTATGCCTGCAAACAATGGAATTCCTTTCCCCAGAATAACCGGATTCACAAAGAGCCAATAACCGTCAATCAGGTTGAGTTGCATCAGTGCATGGGTTGCCGAAGGGCTACCGAAAAGCAGTATCTCTTCACTTCCCCCGTTAGCCATTTGTTTTAGCTGATTGATGCTGTCGGTAAGATTTCCGCTGATAATTGTGGTATTAACCAAAGCCTGATTAGCGGAATTCATTGTTTTTGACAATACCACCTTATGCACTTTGCTGTACCACTCTGAATGCACTCTGTCGTGTTTGGTTGCGTTGGGCTTGTCAGCGGCAGTAGGCCAGTAATTTTCCATCATCTCATAAGTTATCCTGCCGTACAAAGCGGTATCGCCTTTACCTATCCGTTTCTCTACATGATCAAAAATTTCGTCATTAATTTTAATCCAGTCCATTTCTCCGTTTGGCCCTGCTACAAAACCGTCAAGCGACAGGTGCATAAAGGAAATTATTTTTCTCATAAGGCTTTATTTTATGTATTGTGGTATGGGTTTGTTATTTTAAATAAATGAAATTTTCCTCACTTTATTTCGTTTCCGTTTTTGTCTATGTAAAATTCCCGGTCGTATAGCCTTACTTTGGCTTTCCCGTTTTTAAATTGCTGCGCTGAAGTATATTTTAAAGGAATTACCGCCTTCCCCGTTTTGTCAATATACCCGTACAACACATATTCGTTTCCGTTTGCATCCATCACGCTGCCTCCTTCAGCAATTGCCAAACCCTCCGAAAATTCTCCTGCACCGGCATAGTTTAACAGGGTATCGATAACCAACCTTCCGCTTACATCTGCATAGCCAAAATTACCGCCCGGTGCCGGCCTCACCCATACAAGTCCTTCTGAAAATTTTCCGATATCAAAATAGGCAGGGGAAATCACTTCTTTGCCACTTTTATCTACCACACCACATTTGCCGTTTAATTTTACCTTTACATATGAGCCTCCGGAAAAACCATAATCAATCCAGTCGTATTTAACGGGTACAATTTCATTACCCAAAGAATCAACTAGTCCTTTTTTACCCGCAATTTCTACCAAATACCTGTTTGCATAACTTATTTCATTACCCACATCATCATACACAGCCTGATAAACGGTATCGTATTTTGCAGGAAAAATTACCCGGCTATATAAATCAAATCCATGCAGTTTTGATTTATCTGACAAATTGTATTTATAGAACCCGTATTTCCCGTTTTCGCTTTTATATACCACCAGGAAGCCCGGCATCGTAATAGTATAATATTCTTTCCCGTTTTTGTCAATATACATCGGTTCCGGATAATCCAACTTTAAAAGACCTTTATTGGAAAAAGATAATGAACCATCACAGTTATTACATTTATATATTTCTTTGCCTGTTTTTACATCTATAATACCCATTCCCCCGCTGGTAAAATCAACCCAGGCTACATTTTCAAACATGTCATACACCCGTGTAAAGTTACATTGCTTCCCCTTGGTATCGATATACAAAAACCCATAATCAGTTAACCTTACTCTTGCATAGCCGTATTTAGAAAAATCCTCGTTTACTTCATCGTATTGCAGTGGAATCACTTCTTTTCCTGTTGTATCAACAAAGCCCCACTTTTCGTTTAGTTTCACTGCTGCAAAACCATAAGAAAAACCATGGACCTCTTCATATTTTGGTGGTATAACGATTTGCCCCTTTTCGTTTTTATACCCGTACCCTTTCTCCGAATCGTTATACGATGTTAAATTCTGCGCCTGCGAAAAAAATGTGATAAGGCAAAGTAAAACGGTGGTGATTATTTTCATTCTCTTATCCTTTTATGTGTTCAATAACACATATTGTCATTATAATTATTTTTTGATTTCAACACGAAACAGTATCCTTTTAAAATCTTTGTCATTAGGATTGTACAGCGGTCTTACTTTGTTATTGGTGGCAGTTAATATATTGAGCTCCATTATTTTTTTTAGTTCATACTTTCTCCATCTGTCTCCAACTTTTCTGTCAGTCGGGTGGCTTGTGTACCCTTTAACAAACCACGCTCGTAAAGCATATATTCCTTCTTCCAAATGGTTTTGATGTATACTGTAAAGTTCTCCAATAAGATAAGGTTCAACAATTCGATACTCACCGGAATACTTAAACTCAATTAAATTATCTCCCTTAATTGCGGTCATTAAAGTGTCAATTATTTGTTGCTCTTTTGGTGTCATTGTAAAGTTGTTGATCAAAAATGTGTTGTCAGCAATGAGGCATAACGTTTGAGTTCCGCAAAGGCGGGATAAGATGTGAAAAAACTCATCCACACTTTGCATGGTAAAACTGGTGATAAAAACCGGCAAAAGCAAGTATAAAGTTTGCTGTTGCTCGTTGCACTTGTCTACCTTTGGTAGAAACGAGCGGCAAAATTTGATTCTAAACAAACAATCCCATGCATCCTTGTTGCAAAGGACGAGTTGGGGAGGGGAGCAAATGTAAAACTTATTGCCATATACACAAAAAAAGAAATGCTGCTAAACTTTTTAATTTACTTTTTATTTATCGCACCTTTAAAACAATAAGATTATAGATATCCGTTTTCAACTAACCATTTAATGGCTTTATTTCTCATTTGGTCAGCGCGATCAAAGTTTGTATTTTCAATTAGTTTCAGAGGTGTTGAAGTGCCCACTACGTCATCCACTTTGTATATTTCAATTTTTGTAACCGAAGGTCCCGAAGTAACAGGCTGTATGCTTGCCACAAATTTTGCAACAGTATTGCCCGATGCATTGGTTATTTTATACAAATCGCTACCGTTCATATTTTGAACCGTATATGCTCCAATTAATTTGCTGCCTTTATATATATTATTACCATTTACTGAAATTTGCTCGTTATTTTCGGGTGCTACTGTAGATGAGTTTTCTTTACCCTTTGCCGGAATACGAATAAGTGAAACTTCGCTGTATTTTTTAAAAGCACCCGCCATCCAGCCAATTGTATAAACGCCATCTTTGCTAATCTTTATGGAATGAGTGGTAATATCGTTTACTTTGGTAACATCTGTCCACGAATATCCTGCACCAAAGTGTATGTCAAATTTTTTATTCTCTCCGTTCACTTCAAACTTTAACACATCACCTGCATACAAATAAAATTTTTGATAAGGTCGTGTGGTTAAAATTTGCTTATTGCCCAAAGAAAGAATTTGATTAATAACAGAATTTCCTTCTGGCGTTTTCATATCAAACAAGTCGTCTGATAAATTTTCTGAATTAATGGCATTAAATTTTGCTTCCAAAACTGTTGCAGAATCAGGAATACTGCTTTTGTGTGGTATTGTTTTTTTGTATTCTAAAATAACAAAATCAAATGGAAAGCACCTCATAGTAGATGTTAACTCCTTTGTTACAAAAGCTTCATAAACTACAACAACACCATTGTTCAATTCATCAACCGAAAATTTTACCCGCTGGCATTTATATCCGCCAATAGTTTTGAAATCTTGGTAGTAAGTTGACTCTACCTGTTTTTGAGAATTTACATTAGTATAAGTGATTTTGCCAGTTTTTTCAGCATACGTCAAATGAACCCCTTTTTCACAATTAAAAACATCAACATCTTTATTTTTATCCGTTTCAACTCTAAAACTACTGTTTTTAAAGTATAGGGTTGCCGTGTATTTATCTACAACAGCGTTTCCTTTATAACGCGAAATTTCATATTTTATTTTCCCGTTAAATGCGTTTGATTGAGAATATGCAACCACTGATGTAAGAGCAAAAATTAATATTACAATTGTGTTTTTCATTGATTTTATTGTGTTTTTTAGATTTATTAAAAATTTGGCGCAAGATAATTAGTTTATTGTTTGCTTTTTTTGATATGCGGCTTGTTTGTTATGCCTATGTACCAGTTTGAATATTCAACATACAGTGTCGAGTTTTTCTTTACCCAATATTCATTTTCCGAATAATGCTTTGGGCTGTATCTGTTTGTAATGGTGTCATATTGTGTGTTTGTTGGTTATCTATACTTACGCATAACGTCAGAGTGTGAAAAAAC
>JAIBAK010000071.1 GCA_019695215.1 Bacteroidia bacterium
TAAAAACATCCGACAATCTCTGGTGATAACCGGAGCGTGTGCCGTGGCTTTTTTGTGTGTTACACGCATTCATCCGGGCATATGGGATCAGTTTCATGAACAAAGCACGCGGGTAAACGGATTTCATATAACCGAATTACCAGCACGTATTGGTAAAATAGTGGTGTGTTTTGTACAGGTATGGTTCCCGGTTTTCAGTTTTAAAATGTGGCTGATGAAACTGCCGCAATGGGTACCAGTTATTTTGCTGCTTGGCACTGCCATTCCGGGTATTTGGTTACTGAAAAAAGTGAAGTGGAAACAGGCTATTCAAAATATGGTACAAAAAGGCCGGCAACCGGCTTTTGAGCATTGGATGCTGGTATTCAGTCTGGGCATTATTTGCGGACCTTACCTGCTGTTTAAAACCACCTTTCACTCCATGGCATCGCAATACCTCATGCTCGTGTATCCTTTTTTTCTGTTAGTGCTTATTCCGCTATTGGAAAAATCAAAACCAATGATGAACCTGCTTACAGGGATATTAATTGGAGGTTGGGCCTTGCATTTACTGGCCTATCAAATAAAACAAAAACAACTTGGCCCATTGGTTAATGACGCTAAAAAAGCCGATTTGATTGTACTCACCTCACGCGACCGGAGAGGATTTTTGCGATTACTGCCTTACCTCCCACCATCACAAAAAGTACTGTTTGACGAGGAAGCATCACCGTGTACGTATGCAAGTCTGGGCAATATTTTCTATATTTCAGGAAAACCAGTAAAAGAACTGAATAGGGAACTGGTAAATGAGTACAAAGAATATGATTTAACTGATGGGTTATCCTTTTACACCTGCCGCACCGATTCGGTGATTTGTAAGGGGTATAATTAAAAAAGTTTCCTGCTTTATCAAACTTTTCAGTCATCAAAAACAGGAAACTTTCCGGTCTGTTTTTACTGTACTTTGTTTTTTATATGCGGAAGCGTTTTGAGGTAGGCATAAATTCCTTTTACCTCTGTATCGGTTAGTCCGGTATGCGGCACCATAGGGTAGCGCAGTATTGTTCCGTCACGTTTTTTACAATATTTTACCGCATCAATAAATTGCTCTTCGGTGTAGGCGGCTATGCCTGTTTCGTCAAAAGTAATATTGGATGATGGCACCACGGCACCTTCCATATTCAATAACGGATTTCCTCCACCGCAATACCCTTCAGATTTGGTTGGGTCCAGTACATTCATGGTTTTAAAATCTTTTGAATGGCAGGCAAAGCAGGCAATCTGTCCGTCAACAATATATTTTCCCAAAGCTACCGCATCATTGGTATCCGGCCGCATAATAGGTTTATCGGGGAATGGCAGCGGTTTAAATGCTACCCTGCATAAAAACTTGGTTAAAAAAGAAGGTTCGCTTTCGGGAGCTTCCTGTTCAGACGGGGCTAATGCCGGAGAATCCGAACGCAGCCACGCAATAATATCTTTTAAATCCTCATCGGCCACCAATGGGAATTTAGGCATATAAGGCGGCAAATATTGCCCGTTGGGTCTTAAACCGGTACGCAATAAATAATAGAGTTGCCCGTCAGTCCAGTTGCCAATGCCCTTTTCTTTGTGCGAAGTAATATTTTTAGAATAGATAGCCCCGAACTCTTTAGGCACATCTTTCAATAATTTACCGGTAAGTGCTCCGTCTTCGGCTGCATGACATTGAATGCATAACATAGAAGCAATACGTTGTCCGTTAGCTACCCTTTCCGGAGTTACATCTACTTTCAGTTCAATGTTTTTAGCTTCGTATTTAGGAATACCGCTAATTGAAATAAATGCAGCTCCGCCAGCCGCCAGAATAAGTACTATCCCCAGGATAATACCTATCCACTTTAAAATTTTCTTCATAAGGTGAGGTAATTGTCGGCATAAATCTACTAAGAAGAAATTTAAAAAAAACTTTTTTTTATCCCTTTTACTCAACCTCAACCGGATTCCAATTAACTTGCGGCAATAGTGAGAGGAATTATTTTTTTACTTTTTTTCAGTTCAGGATTCAGTGCCTTTGCCCAAACCAATTACCATATTTATTTTAAAGATAAAGGCGATACCTGTCTGGTAAAACCCGAAGATTTTTTATCGCCCCGTTCCTTACAACGCAGGCAATGTCAGCATATTCAGGTTACCTATTCCGATTATCCGGTTTGCGGAGAATACCTGCAGCAACTCAAAATGCTGGGTATACAACCAACCACTGTTTCCAAATGGTTTAATATGGTTACTGCGGTATTAACTCCAGTGCAATATACTGCCATCCTTCGTTTGCCTTTTGTATTGAAAACCGAGGCCGTTAGAGCAGGTGGAGGAACCTGTATCATGCTGCGGAATCAAATTGACTCTTTCATCCCCGATTATTATGGGGTGCCCTGGTACAGGCATCAGTTGCGCATTACCCATACCGATGTTTTAAACGCCAACCAATACCGTGGGCAGGGAAAAATTATTGCGGTGATGGATGACGGTTTTATGAATATTGATAAAATTGCCGCATTCAAACACCTGTTTACCGAAAATAAAATTGTGGCAGTACATGACTTTGTGAGCAACGATAACGAAGTATATACTGACGGATCTCATGGCACAATGGTTTTATCCAATATTGCCGCCATTGCCGATAATAAATTGTACGGAGGAGCTTACAATGCCTCCTTTATTTTGTGCCGGACCGAAAATGATACCGTTGAATCGAGGCAGGAAGAAGAAAACTGGCTGATGGCAGCTGAATATGCCGACAGTATAGGAGCCGATGTGTTCAGTACTTCATTGGGTTACTCCAAAGGCATGACCGATTCATTGGAGAATTACGTGTATGCCGATATGGACGGAAACACCACGCTGATAACCCGTGCGGCTGATATAGCGGCCTCGAAAGGTATATTGGTAATAAATGCAGCCGGAAATGAAGGCGCAGGCAACTGGAAATACATCACCGCTCCCAGTGACGGTGACAGTGTGCTGGCAGTGGGTGCAGTAGACAGCACGGGAGCAAAAACAAATTTCAGCAGCGTAGGGCCAAGTGCCGATGGCAGATTAAAACCGGAACTGGTAACCCGTGGCGGGAGAAATTATATTGTAGGCACTGACGGCAAAATATATCAGGGCAACGGAACCTCATTTGCGTGTCCGTTAATGAGTGCGTTGGCAACCTCGTTGTGGAGCAGTAAACCCGAAGCTACCGCCTGGCAAATCAGGGAAGCATTAATTCAATCGGCCCACCAATATGGCAACCCGGACACCCTTTTGGGATATGGTATTCCCGATGCGCGTAAAGCCTTTTACCTGCTGCATGGATATTATTTACCCGAGCCTGTTGATTCGTCAGAATTAAATCATAACGGTGCGGGAGTATATCCGAATCCGGCTCATAATATGGTGCGTATTGTATTTGAAAACCGATACCTGCTTAAAGAGGCCATTGTTACCATCCGCGATTTATACGGAAGAGAAATTAAAACCGGAGTGGTAGCATTAACCACCGATTACAATGAATATTACCTTCATTTTTCAGTAGCAGGAATGAATACAGGTGTTTATTATATCTCCTTAAGCACAACCGATCATATTCCCCTCCATCAGTTAAAACTACTCATTCAATGAAGCTAAAACTGTTATTTATTTTTTTCGGATTAGCGGGCTGTTTGGTTGCACAAGCTCAGGTGGTAAACCCCGGACTGATGGATACTGCCGACATTGATGCAAAAGGAAAGTTTACCATTGAAGGATATATTGATACCTATTACGGAAATTCAATTAATAACCCCAAAAATGCCAATCTGCATTATTTTGTATCCTCGGCCCGCCACAATGAAGCAACCATCAATCTGGCTTACGTAGCCCTCAAATATAATTATAAGAATATACGGGCTAAGTTTATTCCCGGTTTTGGTACGTTTATGAATGCCAACTATGCCAGCGAACCCGGAAGTTTAAAAAACCTGGTAGAGGCAAATGTGGGAATTTGCCTGTCGGGAAAACGAAATATTTGGGTTGATGTGGGTGTACTTGGCTCTCCTTACACCAATGAATCGGCTGTTTCTAAAGACCATTTAATGTACACCCGTTCGCTGGCTGCCGAATATGCTCCTTATTATTTAAGCGGAGCCAGATTCTCATTCCCCCTCAGCAAAAAACTGACTTCATTTATTTATTTGCTTAACGGATGGCAGGTGATTCAGGAAAACAATACCCAAAAAGCGTTGGGAACTCAATTAGAATTCAGACCTAATAAAAAGGTGCTGATTAACTGGAATACATTTACCGGAGACGAGCGTTCTTTTCTTAAACCGCAATACCGGCAACGGTATTTTTCCGATATCTACCTGGTATGGTCGCCATCCCCGAAATGGGATATTACCTCTTGCGCCTATTATGGAATTCAGCAGGAAAAACAAACTCGGAGGCAGGTTGATTACCCGTGGTGGCAGGCCAATTTTATATTCCGCTATCATTTTAATAAAAAACATTCCCTGGCCGGAAGAGTGGAGTATTTTAATGACCCGAGACAGGTAATCATTCCGGCCCAAACAGGGCTGACCAAAGAATCGAAAATGGGCGGTGGCGGGCTTTGCTGGAATATCCGTTTAAATGAAAATGCCTTGTTCCGATTGGAAAACCGCGTACTCGCTGCAAAGCAAAACCTCTTTTATTATGATGGAAAATTATCGAAACTCTTTAATTGGTCAGTAGTTAATCTCACCGTTTGGTTTTAATCAGAGCAGTTGGTAATCGGGTAAAAATTTTTATCTTTGCCGCATTGTAAAGGTATCGTGGCCGAGTGGCTAGGCAGAGCTCTGCAAAAGCTCCTACAGCAGTTCGAATCTGCTCGATACCTCAAAGCCCAGGTGGTGAAATTGGTAGACACGCCATCTTGAGGGGGTGGTGCCTTTACAGGTGTAGGAGTTCGAGTCTCCTCCTGGGCACAAAAAAGGCTTCTGGTTATCAGGAGCCTTTTTTTATTTAATACAGTTGGAAGAAAACAGCGGTTTAAAATAACTAAAAAAGGACTGCACCCAAAGGGTTGCAGTCCTCTCTATCAAAAGATTAAAATCTTATTCTTCTATAACTCCTGTTTTGTCTTTATAGGGAGATTTCATGCTAACAATAGTGCTGTTCTTCTTTAACAAGGTCTTTTTTTGCCTTGAAACGGTTTTATTCAGCCTGTTTTTTCTTTTTAATCTGGTGGTTGCCATGGTTATCAAAAAATTAAGGCTGCAAATATAAGCATCTTATTAGTAATATCAACCCTTCTAAAAACTTTCTTATTGAACTGTAAGCGTGATGGCTTTCTGGGTAATATTCCCATCCTTATCGGTTAAATAAAAAGTGAAACACAAAATTAACCGCCACATTAAAAGCAGGTAACCTGTTACTAAAAGGAGTAATTTAAACTTCACTAAAAGTTGGCTCGCAGGGAAACCACCACATTTCGTCCGGGTGCACTGAATCCTGAAGCAAAATAACGGTAGTGGGTATCGAGCATATTTTCTAAGGCAACCTGAGCACGAATAAATTTATTAATGCTGTATTCGGTGCGCAAATTAAAGGTAACCCAACCCGGCATTCCCTGAGGAGTGGCATAACTTTCATTGTCTTCAGCTCCCAAACGATAATCTTTGATAAACTTCCATCCGGAATAGCGTACAAAAAACTCTCCTCTGAATTTTTTCTTTTTCAGTACAAACGAACTTTGTCCGTAAACGGGAGGAATATGATCAAGCGGAGTAAGTGTGTCTTTCCCTTTTGATGTTTTATCATTTAACCTGCCATAGGTATAGGTAAGCGAGTGTGACATAGAGAACGAAGGAGTAAGTTCCGATTCTATATTCAGAGTAAATCCGGTGATATAAGCACTTCGTTTGTTTTGATTGGCTTGTACAGCCGTTAATTTTCCATTGTACATAATAGAATCCTGCCCGTTTAGCTGGTAAGGTGCCGTAATGATAATATTACTGAATGAAGAATAATATGCATTCAATTCAACTAAAGTAGCATGATTAAATTCTTTGGCAATGGTGATTTCACCGCTTGTTACGTATTCCGGTTTTAATCCTCCATTGGGAACCACCAGTACCGAGCCCGGTTTTGAATCAAAAAACTTGCTTACATCATCTAAGTTTCCAGCTCTGAAACCGGTAGCTGCCAGGGCGGCAAATCTCCAGTCGTGCCCGGGTAAATACACCAGCCCGATATTACCGTTGAGTGCTGAAAAATTATTATTTACATTGGTAAAAGGGTACGAGAATGTGGTAGTATCTTTAAAGGTAGATTTAAGGCTGATGCTGCTGAAACGAATACCATCAGAAAGAATGAGTTTTTTGTTTATTTCCCAGCGGTGGGTGAAGTAGGCTGCAAATGAATTTTGCTTATTTCCTCCGTCAGGGTAACGGCTTTTGGTGTTCCAAACCGAATCGGTAACAATATCCTTGTAATATCCTTTTGAGTTTACGTCATTCGTCATCACTTCAACCCCATAGCGCAATTCATGTTTTTCCTGTATCTCTTTGATGAAATCGGCATTGATGGTAGTTACCTTTACTTCCTCTTCCTGAAAGCGCTTATTGGTTTTATTAAAACTGCGGTCGATACGTGACTCTTTAATGTTTTGTGTTGCCAGTGTAATACGTGCCGATTTAAAAAGCAGGTTTTCCTTTTTGTACTCAGCCGTCAATGAGGTAAAAAAACGGGTTTGTGGTCCGTAATACCATTCGGCAAATTTCAGTTTCCCTCCGCTCATCTCCGTAAGGCGGTCGTACCGGGGCACATTCGATGAATTGGAGTATTGAATATTCACCATAAAATCGAGCTTGTTATTCGCCTTGTACAAAAACTTTTGCATGATATCGTATTGTGAATACCCTGAACCTTTCTGCACGCTTGAATCGGGATTAAGCATCATACTATCCTTGCCATTGATGCGCACCGCATAATATTTGCGTGATCCGAAAGTAAGGTAAGCCGGATTTTTATTCATCCCCGAGCGCAAATCGCCAAGGTCTTTCATGGTAAAAGCTGTAAGCGATGCAAATTTTTTCCAGCCAAGGTTGAGCGTTACATTTCCTGATTTTTCCTGGTTTGCGCTTGAATACCTTGTAAAAGCCGAACCGTTTACCAGCATTTTATCGCCCGTAGCCAATTGTGGTTTTTTAGTATAAAAATGCATCACTCCTCCCAGCGCATCACTGCCGTACATCACCGACCCGGGGCCAAACATTACCTCAACCCTGTCGAGCATATTGGGGTCTAACGTAATGACATTTTGCAAATGTCCGCCACGGTAAATGGCATTGTTCATACGCACTCCGTCAACCACCATCAATACGCGATTCGACTCAAACCCGCGCATTAAAGGACTTCCTCCACCCTGCTGACTCATTTGCATAAATACCTTTCCCGTTTGCACCAGCATATCAGCCGATGTTTGCGGATTTCCCTGCTGTACATTTCCTGAACTGATGATTTGGATTTGCTGCGGGATATCTGATTTTTTTTCAGCCGTTTTATTGGCCGAGAACACGAGTTCATTCAAATGGTAGGCACTCTCGTCTAAATTCACCACTCCTCCGTTTTTTAGTATAACAGCGTATTTAACAACTGCCGTTTTATACCCGAACAGAAAAAAGGAAATAGCAGCGGAAGTATCAATATTGGTAAACGTAGCAATGCCTTTGGCATTGGTGGTAGTGGTGATATTACCCGAATTATCGGTGTTAGGATAACTCACAACCACTCCTTCCAATGGCTTTTGAGTAACTTTATCT
>JAIBAK010000037.1 GCA_019695215.1 Bacteroidia bacterium
CGAGTATTGAAAACCTTCTTCGGCACTCAGGTAACCGTAGAAGGTAATATTATTTTTAATCAGGTTATAGAACGGCAGATTTTCAATTTGTCTTTCAATGCGCGGGGAGACCGAACCCACAATAGAAACCCTTGGGTTATAGCCTCTCAATTTTAAGAGATAAACAGATTCTAATGACTCAAAAATGCAATAAAGTTCATCTATGCTGCCAATATAAAAGAGATTTAAATCGGATGTATTTCGCAGGTTTCGTCTGTAAATGTCTAATTTTTCTATGAAGGCAAAATTATGAATTACGTAGGTGGTATGCCGTTTATATAAATGCTGATAGGCATCTTCAGATACTACCAGGTAAAAGAAAGGCAGGCATATTGCTTCAAGCAGTTTATATACCGAAGCAACCAAACGCGGAAACATAACCCACTTTTTTAAAGCAATGAGTTTGGCCGCATCTTCATGAATATCGTAAATTACTTTTTTACCAAGTAATCTGAAAAATAATCCAACAAGAATGAGTTCCGGATCATGAAAATGATATACGCTTGCATTTACTTTAAGTCCTCTGATAAGTACATGCGGAATATTAAATAAAAAGCGCATAAGCCGGCTGTTGTGGAGCGGAATGGCTTTTACCTTCACACCGTACCACTCTCCGTCTGAATCGCCCACCGCCACCAGATAAGTGTCGTAGTGCTGAGCCAATGTTACACACTCGCGGTAAAAAAGCCTTGTGTCATTGGCTTTGTGTACGCTTGAGAGGTGGCATATTCGTATGGGCTTAGTGTTGTTCAATTTGCAGTTTTAATTCATTAATTCTGGCAGTAAAGGTTTCCCATGTAAATCTTTTTTTCTCTGTGGTTATTGCCTGTCTGAAAATTGGTTCCTGTTTTTTTTCGAAATACTGTTCAATTGCCTTTGCAATATCTTCAATTTCCGGATTTACACAATACCCGGTTTTTCCGTTGGGTACAATTTCGGCCAGACCGCCAACATTGGTCACTATCATCGGAAGGTTATAAAAATACGCTATCTGGGCTACTCCGCTTTGTGTGGCACTGCGGTATGGCTGTACCAGCAAATTGGCTGCACCAAAAAACAAAGGCACTTCCTTATCCTCAATAAATCGTCCGTAGTGTATTATTCTGTCAGTGAGATGGTGTTTTTGGATAAGTTCTTCGTAATAGGAAGCATCTTCGTAATATTCTCCGGCTATTATCAGTTTGAGTGTTGGATTTGAAACTTTGGCAAAAGCCTGAAGCAGCAGGTCAAGTCCCTTGTATTTTCTTACAAACCCGAAAAACAATAAATAAGCATATTGGTCAGAAAGCCCAAGTTGTTTTAATGCTTCTTCGCGTGGAATTGCGTCTCCGTATATATCATACATGGGATGCGGAGTAAGTGTCATGGGTTGCTTCATTCCCAAAGTTCTTAAATCATCGCATACGGCTTTCGACATGCTTAAAAATCCCTGACAGGCTTTGAGAAAATATTTTCCCATGGCAGTATCTCCAAAACGTTTCTCATGCGGAATACCATTATCTGTGATGGCCATGATGGTGGTTGATTTTTTTTTCGCTAAGCGGGCAATGGTGCCAAATGCAGGCCCGAAGAAGGGGAGCCAATAGCGAAAAATAATCAAATCGTAATTTCTTTTTCTTGTTTTAAGTCCGGTGAAAATCCAGTTAAACGGATTGATGGAATTTATTTCGGAGTAAATTGTTATTCCTGCTGGAGGATTTCCTTCTGAGGTTTGTGATTTACCCGGAAAAAGAAAGGAAGGATACTGCAGCGAAAAGCTTAAAATATCCACCTCATTTTGTTGCTTCTTTAATTCAATGGCAAGTCGCTCATTCAGGTCGGCAATACCGCCTCTGAACGGGTGAGCAGGTCCTACAAGCAGGATTTTGCTCACTCGTTAAAACCCTTTCTTTTAATGATGGCAAATTGATTCCGGTCGTGTGCGGTGCGCGCAATCATTTCACCAAGAAATCCGGCTAAAAACAACTGCACTCCTATAATTAATAAAGCCAGCGCAATGTAGAATGACGGCTTATCCACTATATCACGTCCCGGAAGATTATGGGCCAGGTTATTAATTTTTGCAGCAACAAGGTAAAGGGTAAATCCAAAACCGGTGAGAAAACATAATGAACCAAGCACACCAAAAAAGTGCATTGGTTTTTTGCCGAATTTAGATACAAAGAAGATCGTCATCAGGTCGAGGAAACCATTTATAAAACGGTTTAACCCGAATTTGGTATGACCGTATTTCCGGGCCCGGTGCTCTACTGCTTTTTCACCAATTTTTCTGAATCCAGCCCATTTGGCTATAACCGGGATGTAGCGATGCATTTCACCGTACACCTCAATGCCTTTTACCACATCTTTTTTATACGCTTTCAATCCGCAGTTAAAGTCATGCAGGTGCAAACCTGACATGCTGCGTGTGGCCCAGTTAAAAAGTTTGGTGGGAATGGTTTTGGTAATGGGGTCGTACCGTTTCTTTTTCCATCCTGAAACTAAATCATAACCCTCTTCGGTGATCATTTTGTACAGTGCCGGAATTTCATCTGGGCTGTCTTGTAAATCGGCATCCATGGTAATCACCACATCGCCCTGAGCGGCATCAAAAGCCACGTTCAGTGCCGGGGACTTACCATAATTCCGTCTGAACTTTATTCCCTTTATATGTGGGTTTTTATTTCCCAGTTCTTCAATAATGTCCCATGATTTGTCAGTACTTCCGTCATCAACAAATATCACTTCGTAGCTAAACCGGTTTTCGTGCATCACTTTTTCTATCCATGCACAAAGTTCGCCCAGCGACTCATCTTCATTTAACAAGGGGATAACAACGGATATATTCATACTAAAATCCAGGTTCTGGTTGTTTTTTCTTTAAAATGGCTGCCAGTATCAAACTATAAATACCAATAAAAAAACCTTTGAAAAAAAGCGCTTTCAGGTTGGCGGCAATTCCATAATCCAAAGGCTGATTTTCTAATTGCTCAATTTGTTTATCAATATCCTCCTGCGGCACATTAAAACGCTCCATCATGGAGGTGGCTTTTTCCACTGCTTTTTCTTTCAGGAACGCTCCCAGTTCGGGATCCATGAAATTGTATAGTATGTAAGTGAAAATGGCCGAGAGAATGGCTGCATTGAAGCAGGTAAAGAACGAACTGGTGAAAGCCGATTTAAAGTCAATAAATCCTTCGTTTTGCTTACGCAGATTTATTACGGTAAAAATCGGATACATGATTAAAAGCAGAATGATGGTGAGCCCGAATAAAAACGAGGCAAAATATGAGCGGTCGATAAAATAAATGACCAGTGTTAAAATAATTTCTATAAGACCGAAAATGAGACCCGCGCGCAGCGCGTGGTTCATCACAATTGCCATTGGGATTTTTTCTTTTTCCATAGGGGTTAATTGGCGTGGATACTTATATTATCGTGAAATCCGTTTTTAAACGAAAAAATAGCCTGCAACAGGGCTGGTTGTTCCGGTGAAATTTCCTTGTCATGCTGTAATAATGCCACCGATTCCTGCTCGGCCATTAATGCTTCGGGGGCGGCAAAAAAGAGCAGGGTAGGGATAAATAAATCTTCAATCTCCGATTTATTTCGCACCTCTGCCTTCCATACTTTTATTATCTCACCGGTTTCAGCATCTAATAATTCCTGATTGCTTATAAGATCTTCATACAGGGTATGCTCATCCTGAAATTCATCTTCTTCGGTAAGCAAAAACTCCCTTAAAAAATCATCAAGGCTTATTTCCACATCTTCATCAATGGCTTCGTTAATGTATAGAAGTAAATTGAACAATTCCGTTCCGCGATGTAATGTTTCATCTTCTACTTTTTGCCACTCGGCCGATTCAAGGTATTCTTCTCCCAGCAAATGCACTTCGGCAGCCAGAAAATTGGTGAGCAATAAATCAAACAGATATTCTTTGAGTGGCGCAAATGTGCTGAATTCTTCGGCAAGCGTATCCAGTGTTTTTACTTTTGTCAGAAAGGGCTCGTGGCTCAAAAGCAGTTCATCGAGGCGGGCGGTATAAGCATCGGCCTGTTCCTGTGTGGCCTTTAGCTGGTGAAATTTTCCGGCTTCCACAAAACCGTTTAATAAAGTCCTGATGGCATTTTTTACCGGAATATGCAGGTTTATAGCTGGTGCGTTCATATGATGATATCAGTTAGTTACAATCCATTGATTGTTGTTGTAAATGGCCGTTACTTTACCTGTAAGCTCTTTTTGCAGCAGGCAGCTGTTGGCCGATTTTGACAGGTTGTTTTTTTCATTGTATATCCATTTTTGTTTTGCATCAAAAAGGGTAAAGTTGGCGGGTGTATTTTCTTTTATTTCTACCTGCTGCAGTCCAAGTATATTTCTTGGGTTAACGGCTAATTTTTCAACCAGCAGTTCAGCCGGCAGTTCGTTTCCTAAATAAGTATTGAGTGCCGCATATACGGTTTGCAATCCGATAGCACCGTAGGCCGAGTAATCAAATTCTACGGCTTTGCTTTCAGTATCCTGCGGATTGTGATCGCTCACAATAGCATCAATCACTCCGTCTTTTAAACCCTTCAGCAAAGCTTTTCTGTCGCTTTCGGACCGCAGGGGAGGAGTTAATTTCAGGTTTGTGTCGTAATCGGCCAAATGGGCATCGGTAAACACCAGATTATTTACCGATACATCGCAGGTAATATTCAGTTTTTCTTTTTTTGCTCTTCGAATCAATTCTACCGATGATGCAGAGGATATTTTACTGAAGTGCAATTTCCCTCCGGTATAGCGGATCAACTCAATGTCTCTCGCTACCATCACATCTTCGGCAATGGAAGGAATACCTTTTAGTCCGAGCAGGGTAGTGTTTTTACTTTCGTGCACCATGGCATTTCCGGCTATTTCCTTTTGCTCGGGCCGGGCTAAAACAAGGGCATTTATCCCTTTTGCATAAAGCAATGCCCTCAACATCACTCCTGCGTGTGCAATGGGTTTGTCGCCATCGGTAAATGCTACTGCTCCGGCCTGTTGCATGTCAAACATTTCGGCAAGTTCTTTTCCGGCCAGTTGATGACTTACAGCTCCCATTGGCAATACATCAACGGCCAGGCTATTGGCCTGCTTCAGCAGGTATTTTACTTCGCTTTTACTGTGTACGGGCGGATGTGTTTCGGGGGTTACTGCTATGGCGGTAAATCCTCCGGCTGCGGCAGCTGCACAGGCGCTGTGAACCGATTCTTTGAATTCAAAACCGGGGTCGGGCACATGGGTAAGCATATCTACCCACCCGGGCGAAAGAAACTTTCCTTTGGCATTATAGGTTTTAAAGCCTTTGGGGGCGGCTAACCTTTTGCTGCTAATGGTAGTAATAGTTCCGTTGTCTACGAGGAGGTCGCATGTTTTGCCATGATATGGCGAGCCGGGGGCTATGATATTCGCTTCTGTAACCAGGAGCTTCATTTCTTATAGAATTTTAACAAAAGTATTTCTATTAGCAGAAAAACCAAAACCAGCACGATACAAAGTTTCCAAAACGGGGTGCCGCGCTGTTGCTCGCCAAGTGCCGTTGCCATATTCCTGCCTCCCTGATTTAAAACTTTGATAGTGCTATTACCATAGGTATTCAGGTTGTTGCCTTGCAAAAATTGCATTACCGACTCATTGCGGTTAAAGTTTAAAGAGAGTAATCCGGCAGTTGTACCCGACTCGCCTGTTAGTGTATAATTTCCCGCTTCCTGAATCAATTCATTGAAATAAATGCGAATGCGGTTATTCGAAACTACCGCCTCGGGTATTACTTCAACGGTTCCGTTTTTCAGTTTATATACATTTTCTTTCTCTTCTCCTTTCGGTGCATATTCCGCCATGCGGTCAACTCCGATACGGGCATACAGATTTTGCTGCGTGCAACTGCTAAGGGCGGTTCTAAGGCAAATGGCAGGCATTATCCAGCTTTCGGGCAAGTTGCTCCACGATTTATCAAGCGCAATACCGCTTACATACAGATGTCCTTTTCCCCGTTTTAAGTCGCTTAGCACAATGTCTCCGTTGCGCATGGTGAGCAGCGGGGTACTATTTTTTATACGGGTTGCTCCTAATGAAATATACATGGATACCGATGGCAGGTCCATGTTCTCGGGTACTTTTTCAAATACCGGTTTCAATAAATCAGAGCGGGTATTTATCTGGTGAATTTTTTCGTTGGTTCTGGTGATTTGTGCGGCAGCCGGAATAGAAAATGATTGCACAAACGAAGCAAAAGATTGCGGTTGCGTGGCGGCTGAAGGTGAAGGAAAAATCAACACACTTCCCCCGTTTTGAATAAACTTATCCAGTTCTAATTGCAAACCGCTGGAGTAGGTTGTGAGTCCGTCTGAAATCACTAATCCGGCCTTGCTCAGTTCGCCATAATTCAGCCGGGTGGCGCTGCTGCTGTTTACTTTAAAAAATGGGTCGGCTGCATAAACGGCAGGCAGGTACATTCCCGGGCTGTTTTCATAAATCTGCCATACCGAAATATGATCAAACACTTCAAAATGAAAAAATAAATGATCGTCAAATATCACGGGATTATCCTGAATGGATAATTCGGCCTTGTTGTCTCCGGCTGCTTCGGGGGTAAATGTAAGGGGCACATCGGTAAAACTTCCTGCTTTTACTTCAAAACCCGAGAGCGCTTTTTGAATACCGTTTATTTTTAAGGTGACTGTATTGCCGGTAATATCTTCTTCTCCGCTGTTTCGAATGCGCACCATCAGCTCGGTGGCAGCTTTGGGTTGCACAAAGGGTGTTTTAAACCAGCATGAGTCGAGGTAAAGATTGGAGGTTACTGCCGGGGTAAGCGGGATAAGGTTAACAGGATACGCGGTATCGGCAGGGATATTAATTAAATCGGCTTGCGATTGCTGAAAATCGCTCAGCAAAAACAATTGACGGTTATGTTCGGGTGTTTTACTCAGAGCCTGTTTTTGGCGCGCCACCACCTCGCTTAGTTTTTTTGAAACCGGACTCACCTTCACCTCGTCAATTAATTTCAGAAAATCGGTTCGGTTTACCAATCGCTGATGACGGCCTTCAAAATCGTTGGTGAGTAATTGAAAAAGGTCGCTTTCTTTGTATGCACCGGCTATTTCCCTCGCTTTGTTTTTTGCCAGTTCTATCAACTCTCCATCGGCACTCTGGTTTGTCATGGAAAAGGAGTTATCAATAAAAATGCTCACCCCGTTTTGCCCTGCCTGCTTGCTTTGATTGGCTGCCGGTAGATATGGCTGAGCAAATGCCAATACCAAAAAACTAATGGCTAATATCCGCGCTGCAAGTATGAGCAGGTGTTTTAGTTTTTGCTGTGATTGGGTTTGTTCCTGCAGGTTTTTTAAAAACCGGAGGTTGCTGAAATAAACAAGCTTATATCGCCTGAAGTTAAATAAATGAATGATGACGGGAATGCTGATGGCACTCAGTGCCCACAAAAACTCAGGATATAAAAACTTCATTCGTTGCGAAAATACACAATTTCAGTTTTTATCCCTTCTTTGTTTCTTCTGTTCCGTCAGCATGGCGGGCAAAACGACCCTTGTTGCGTGCATGCACCTGGTCGTAACGGGGCCATGGCCAGCCGCCAAACTGTGTTTTATGATAATCGTCAAATGCCTGGTGAATTTCTTCTTTGGTATTCATCACAAATGGCCCGTATTGCATCACCGGCTCATTAATGGGTTTGCCCTGCAGCAGCAAAATGCGCGCTTCCGATGAACCGTTTTGCAGCAGCACATCGGCTTCGGGATGCATATCGGCACATTGATATGAGGTTAATGCTTGATTTCCTGCTTTCAGATTTTCTCCCTGATAAAAATAGATGGTTCGGTTTACTCCGGCACCGGCTTTTGGCAGGGTCCATTGGGCATTGGGTTCCATTTTTATATTCCACACGGCTACCTCATTGGCAGGGTCGGCTGCCCATGAATCGGGCGGAGGTAAAGGAGCTTTTTTATCTCCCAGATGTCCGGCTATTACTTCAACAGTGGTACTCAGGTGCTGCCCGTCTTTATGCGTATAGTGCGGTATGGTTTCGCTCCACAGCATTTTAAAGTGTGGTTCTACCATTTTATTTTTCTTAGGTAAGTTCAGCCAAATCTGAAACAGTTCCATCGGGTTTTCTTTGTCCTCATAAATCAACGGAAACATTTCGGAATGCTGCACACCTTTTCCGGCCGTCATCCATTGTACATCTCCGTTGCCATATCTTCCGGCTGCTCCCATCGAGTCGGCATGATCAACTAATCCCCGCCTTACTACGGTGATGGTTTCAAAACCGCGGTGAGGGTGCCCCGGAAAACCGGGAACTTTTTTACCGTGGTACATACGGAATCCGTCTTTGATAATAAAATCATCTCCCAAATGCCTTCCGTTTAGCGGAGTCACCGGTCCCATTTCGGCATTCCCTTTCGGGAAAAAATCTTCGTGATGCACACAAAATAAAAACGGGTCGGCAGTTTCCCACTGAAAACCCATAGGGCGTATTTTTTTAATCGGGTCCATTAGTTTATTATCGGGTGAATTAAAACTTTGTTTCACACGCTCGGCTGCACTTAGCGCAGGCAGGGCAAAAAAGGAAGTAATACCCATTGAAACGCGGGCTATAAAACTTCGTCTTGGTAATGGTGTTTCAGGAGTTTCGTGCTGTGCCATGCTTTCAAAAATACATCTTAAAAGCTAAAAAAGCAGCCCTAAAACCTTTTCAGGGCCATTTCGGCCACGCTTTGCCCTATGGAAAGGGAGGAGGTAGCAGCCGGAGAAGGGGCATTGCACACATTTACCACATGGTCATCTTCCAGTATCATAAAGTCGTCAATCAACCCTCCGGTGCGGTCGCAGGCCTGTGCGCGCACTCCCGAGCCTGCAGGTTCTAAATCGTTTTCCTGCACATCGGGCACTAAGCGCTGCAATGCTTTGGTAAAGGCGGCTTTTGAAAACGAACGGTAAAATTCGCCCATTCCGGTTTTCCAGTATTTCATCATCACCTTCTGAAATCCGGGCCAGGTAAGCGATTCGATGGTTTCACTTATACTGATATCCGTTTTTTTGTATCCTTCGCGTTTAAAAGCAAACACTGCGTTGGGGCCGGCTTCCACCTCGCCATGAATCATGCGGGTAAAGTGTACCCCCAGAAAAGGAAAGTTGGGATCGGGCACGGGGTAAATAAGATTTTTCACCAAACCCTGTTTCTCTTTTTTCAGCAGGTAATATTCTCCTCTGAAGGGAATAATGCGCACATCTACGCGATCACGGGTTAACTTTGCCACTTTATCAGAGTATAATCCGGCACAGTTAATCACCAGTTTGGCAGTATAGGTTTTATCTTGTGTGATAACCTCACTTAGCTTTCCGTTGTATTTTATATGTGTTACTTTTTGCGAAGTAAAAATTTCGCCACCGGCTTTTACAAACAGGTCAGCCATTTTTGCCGATACTTCTTTGTAATCAATAATACCTGTTTGCGGTACAAAAATTCCGGCTATTCCGGCTACGTGAGGCTCATATTCCTTCAGCTCACCGGCACGCAGCTTTTTCATTCCTTTCAGTCCGTTTTCCACTCCGCGCTGGTACACGTTTTCCATTGGCTGCAGTTCGTGTTCCTGTGCGGCTACTATAATTTTTCCGCACAAGTCATATTTAATCCCGTGTTTGTTGCAGAAATCAATCATATAGTGATAACCGCGAATACAATTTTGTGCTTTAAGACTACCCGGCTTGTAATAAATTCCCGAATGAATTACCCCGCTGTTGTGCCCGGTTTGGTGCCTCGCCACCCCGTTTTCCTTTTCTATGAGCGCAATTTTTAATGCCGGTTTTTGTTCCTGAAGTTTAAGTGCCGTACCCAGCCCTACAATTCCGCCTCCAATAATTATAATATCGTGTTGCATGAGAAAAATATATGGCGCGAAAATACGTTTTTCATACTTTAAGTATAGATATTTGGTTAAATAATGGGTTTTAAACAAGATTCTTAGTAGTTTGCCTCAATGAAACGGATGATAGTTTTTGTAGGGATGATGTTTT
Source organism: Bacteroidia bacterium (assembly GCA_019695215.1). Lineage (GTDB taxonomy): Bacteria > Bacteroidota > Bacteroidia > UKL13-3 > UKL13-3 > JAGPCK01. The sequence goes on from JAIBAK010000037.1 coordinate 10,072, forward strand.
TTTACACGGCATTTTCGCAAACCGATTTACCTTTATTGAATAAGAAGGTGATAGTTTACGTAAAAAGTGTAACCGGCAAACAGGTGGGCCATGGCGAGTGCTGGGATTTGGCCAAAGAGGCGCTTAACTACGCAGGTGCCAAATGGGACGGAGCCTATGGCTTTGGAAAAAAATTAACGTACGGAAAAGATAAACTGCTGCCGGGAGATATTGTACAATTTACGGGGGTAACTATGGAACATAAAGAGGGAAATTCACTCTCGCGCTGGAAAATGCCCAAACATACCGCGGTGGTGTATGAAGTGAAAAGTGAAACCGATATTACCCTGGCCGAGCAAAATTTTAATAATATACGCAGGGTGATGCTCAATAGCTATAACCTGAACGATGTGAAACAGGGAACCCTGAGTTTTTACCGGCCGGAGTAAAGTAAATGAAGAAATTTTTTATAATGTCAGCTTCTTGACTTAAGTAATTTTTAGGCCAATAGAGATTTGAAATGAAATACTATAAAATCTACCTCATTCAACTGCTTATTTTTATTAGTACAAATACCAATGCGCAAACCTCTCATTTAACAGATACTTTAGTTCGAAATGTAGTTCCAAGACTTGGAATTGGGTATAGCCGGAATTTTATCTCGGAGGTAGGGTTGAGTTTTGTAAAAAGTAAATTTTACAATGATAAAGACCTTGGGTTTAATACAGCAATTAGCGTGTTTTATGTTAGTTTCGAAACGATGGCTCCATACAATAAACCATTTATCATGGGGTACAAAGCGGGTGGAGAATTCATATCGATCGGGCATGTGACCAGCGCTTTCGGACTTGAAGTCGCGTATTACCAAAAAAGCGTGCAATCCTCTATTGCTATTTTCCCTAAACTTGGAATTCCTTTAATTAATGGGTCTTTGTCTTATGGTTTAGGAATGTATTTTAATCCGGATTTTAGAAAGGAAATTGGTAAGCATAGGATTACACTAACGTATGATTTTAACCGAAAAAGTGACAGAACTCTTAAATATCTCTTGAAAAAATGTTCCCCTGCTGATCGGGATTAATACCCCAGGATGGGGTAGGATAAGCGTAACTTTTGTATCTTAGTTGCGGGAATAAACAAGTTAGCAGGCATTAAATGAGACGACTCGTATTAATACTGACAGCAGTAATGACAACTTCTTTTTCGTATCAAACGGACATGACAGTTGACAACCTATTGACCACTCCATTTGACCTCCAAAATTTCAAAAAAGTTAAGGGACAATCAAATAGCGGAAATGCTATAAAAAGGACATATTACTTAAAGCCTGATACGAATGGAATGTATTACAGGTTTTTTATGTTCCGACCAATGACCGGTAATAGGTATATAGCTGGAGGGAAGCTGACAATAGAAAGTGGGCTTAAAAACGGACTTGAAATAATTACTTTCAAACCGTTTGGTAAATATCAGTACGATTATTACGACCCAACAGAAACCTTAATTGAGGTAATCGCTCATTATAATGACAAAGATTTACCAGAATTAGCATTTATTGGTCTTGACACCTTATCAATTAAGTCAAAACTCGGTAATAAATTTTTAAGAAAAAATGGTTGTTTCATATTTCATCACGACAAAAATGTTCTAACTTTAAAAATAAATAATGGGGCAATTGACTGGTTAAAATATACACGACTGAATTTTAAATTAAATAAAAATAATATTCCTAATGGGTTACTAATTGACGATGATTAACGCCCATTAACACCCCTCACTCGTCCGTGTTTGCAACGCGGATGCATGAGATTTTCTGATTGAATCCGAATTTTTCCGCTCGTTTCTACCAAAGGTAGACAAGTGTAACGAGCAACAGCAATCTTTATACTTGCTATTCCCGGTTTTTATCACCAATTTTACACTTGCAGTGTGTGGATACGTTTTTTCACACTCTGCCGTTAGAGGGCATTTTAAAATACGACACAATTTGAAACAGGAATTATCAATATTGACCATTTTCATTCTGACCGTTTCGTTCGCTTGCGGACAGAAACAACAGAAGAATTCAATATCTAATCAAGAGCTCATTGACAGCTTGACAAAGCAAGTTGACCAAAAATGGATTCGTGAAAATCCCCCCCCACTCGTCCGTGTTTGCAACGCGGATGCATGAGATTGTCTGATTGAATCCGAATTTTTCCGCTCGTTTGTAACGAGCACTAATAACCATAATTAGTATTTTCAAAGAGCAAATATTATTTTTGTATAGTGGGGTTTAAGTAATTCAAAAAAAGTGAAAAGCATCTCAATAGTTTTAACGTTTTTTCTATTGCCCAGTTTGTGCATTGCGCAAACGAATTTTACTTTTTCAGTCGAACAAGTTGGTTTGCCAAATGGTCATTTTAGTAACTACAAGTTTGACGGGTTTAGTTTGGTAGTATTAGAAGGAAATAAAAGAAAAGAAAGCCGAAAGCTGAATCAAACTGAAATTAGCCAAATAGATTCCGTAATTAAATTAATTAGATTAGATACCTTAGTCGAAAGATATTATAGACAAGTATTTGATGGTGTTCATAGAACCTTTGAATTTGACATTAATGGAGTAAAAAAGAAGATTACTTTAAATAACTATTATCTTAAAAATCTTGATATATTTATACGAAAAGTTAACAGTTATCTTGATGAGCGAAATAGATTAATTTCGTTTGAGGAAAAATTATTCAATAGTCCTGATACTGCATTATATTACCTTCCTGATTTTTATATAGACACTTTTGATATTCCTGAACATTACAACTTCTATAGGGTAATGTGTTTTCGGGAAGGATATCTTGAAACTGAAATTTTAGATTCTATTCAGCTTTGTGATTGTCGAATTTATCCGATTGATATCAACAGTGTTTATAGGAAACGGCATTACTGGCGGGCATTTAGATTAGAAAATTATTCTTGGCGAAGAGATTATTTTAATAATGAAAATCAAGTTTTCAGAACCGAGTACGTTGTTGATATCATACCCTTTAATATTGTTAAAGAGGTTGTTTATACAAGGTTAGGAGTTAAACCTTCGGTTGTTATATATCGATATTATAAAACAATAACTAAACTAGAATAAATTAAAATATCTTGCGACAAATCTGAAGTCCCCCCCCCAACTTGTGCGCCCCCGATACTATCGGGGTGTATCGCGTGCGTAAGAGCACAAAAAATCAACCACAAGAATTTGCTATTCCCGGTTTTTATTGCCAATTTTACCTTGCATTGTGTAGATTAATTCCGATAACCATCGGGATGCACACGCTGCCACCATAGGGTATTTTATAGACAACACAAAATGACAGACAACGGTCAAGATATAAAACAAAATAATCCTGCCTGGTTCAGACTTCTGAACTTGACTTTTTTGTTGCCTTGTATTGTATGGCCACTTGTCTTTTTTACAACAGTTTTCTTTTTTGACAATCCCAAGAGTTTTTTTCTTACATTCTTGCTATTTATTGCCGTTAATGCCTATCCACTGTACTTGATTGGCATTTTATTACTCAATGCTAGATTATTCAGACGGAATAAATTATTAGCGACTATTTTACCAATTGCATTTAGTTTGACTTTCATGGTGTCTGCAATTCAATTCTTAGGCGGACTTGAAAACATCAAAGCACTTTGGACACAAATAAATTCAACGCAAGATATCGTCCCAGACCAAAATCAATTTTGCTGTGGTTTTACAACTGACTCAACAAGCATCTTTTATAATGACACTATTATAGGAAATGCAGACGTATCTTCCTTTGAAATTATCAACTTCCATTGGGCTAAGGACAAAAACTCTGTTTACTTTAATGGCAAACCCATTTCTATCATAGATAGCAAAACATTTCGTTATTTGGATTATCATTATGCGGTTGATAAATTTTATGTTTATTATGACGATCAAATTATCGAAGGGGCAGACGCTGCGACATTTAAACATATTGACGGAACGCAAGACGGTAAAGACAAAAACTATTGTTATCGATATGGTGAGAGAGTTGACTGTAACGTATTATTGACAAATGAGGAATAGAAGAAAAACGCCTTATAACAGGCGTTTGGTAAGCATCAACAATTATTAAGCGAAATGAATATACAAAGCCGGATTCAAACATATTTAGCGGGTCAGCCGGAGTCTAAACGAAGGGACATGGAGCAGTTGCATCGCCTTATCTGTCAAATTAAGCCTGCATGTGAGTTATGGTTTCTGGATGGCAAAAACAGTGAAAACAAAATAGTTTCTAACCCCAATATCGGGTACGGGCATCAAACCATGCGCTACGCAGATGGCTCAACCAAGCCGTTTTATCAGATAGGGATGAGTGCCAATACGGCCGGCATCTCGATTTATATAATGGGCATTTCGGATAAGAACTATTTAGCTCAAACGTTCGGTAAAACAATAGGCAAAGCAAGCGTTACAGGTTACTGTATTAAGTTTAAAGCCGTAAGAGATATTCACCTTAACATACTGGAAGCGGCCATCAGGTATGGGTTTGAACACAGCCCGGCTTAGAGGCCAACCAGTTCTTTGGCATTGGCCCGCGCACTGTCGGTGGGTTTAGCTCCGCTCAGCATTTTGGCAATTTCTTCAATTCGCTCGTCTTCCTTAAGCAAGCGGATATTGCTGCTGGTACTTTTGCTGTCGCTCTCTTTGTACACAAAAAAGTGGTGATGGGCTTTGGCTGCAATTTGCGGCAGATGGGTAATGCTGATAACCTGATGGCGCTGTGCTAATTGTTTCATTACATCGCCCACCTGTCGGGCTGTTTCGCCCGAAATGCCCGTATCAATCTCATCAAAAATGAGGGTGGGCAAAGCCACCAGATCGGCAATCACCGTTTTGATGCATAACATCAGTCGCGACAGTTCGCCCCCCGAGGCAATTTTATTCAGCGGCTGGTAGGAAGCGCCTTTATTGGATGCAAATAAGAGGGCAACCTGATCCAATCCGTTGGGGCCAAACTGTTCGTCAGCATATACCTGTTGCTGCATTTGAATGGCAGCATTGGGCATGCCCACCTGTTTAAGCAGTTGGTTGATACTTTTTTCAAGGTCGGGGATATGCTTTTTTCTCTTGGCCGAAATACTTTTGGCCGTTTGGATAAGTTCTTTTTGCTGAGCCGAAATTTCATTGTGCAACAGAACAATTTGTTCCTGCAGCGAATCAATTGCTCCGATATCGGTTTGTAATTGCTGCTCAATAGCGAGCAGTTCATCTATACTGTTGCAACGGTGTTTTTTTTGCAGCGAATAGATCAAATCGAGACGGGTAGTTAAATATTCCTGTCTTTGTTTATCGGCATTTATTTCCTGTGCAATATCCCCGGCTTCCTGTGCAATATCTTTTACTTCAATCAGGGCACTGTCGGTCCGCTTATACAACTCTTCAATGCGGCTGTTAAATTTGGCTACCCGCTGCAATTGAGTACGTGCCTCCTGCAGTAAAGCGGTAACAGCACCTTCCTGTTCCAAAAGCAACTGTCCGCAGCCATGCAGGGCGGCCTGAATATCTTCGGCATTATTCAGGGTATTCAGCTCCTGTTCCACTGTTTCCTGTTCACCGGATTGAAGGTTAGCTTCAGTAAGTTCGTTCAGCAAAAACTGTTTGTAATCCTGATCGCGTTTTGCCGCATCTTCTTTAGCGGTTAAATCGAGCAGTTTTTTTTGCGTTTCGAGATAGGCAAAATAAGCTGCGCGGTAAGTTTCCACTTCATTGGCAGCCTTGCTGAAAATGTCAACCATTTCCAGTTGAAACTCGCGGTTGTTCAGTTCCAGTGTTTCGTGTTGCGAGTGAATATCTACTAATTTTTCACCCAATTCTTTTACCAGCGACAGGGTAACGGGCGTATCATTAATAAAAGCCCTCGATTTTCCGGCTTCACTTATTTCCCTTCGAATAATGGTTTCATCATCGTAGTCCAAATCGTGCTGTTTGAAAAAAGATTTAAGTTTATAGGAACCTATATGAAATGTTCCTTCCACTATGCATTTTTCTTTTTTATTCCATAGCACATTGCTGTCGGCACGTTCGCCAAGTATCAATCCCAGGGCTCCCATTAAAATGGATTTTCCGGCACCGGTTTCTCCGGTAATTGTGCTCAGGTTATTGAACAGGTCAATTTCCAGTTCGCGTATAAGCGCGTAGTTACGTATGCGTAAATGTGCTATCACAGGATGCTAAATTAAGGGAAGTTTGCTTAAGAAACCTCATTACCCTGTGCAAACTTAATCACAGCAGGGCAGGTATTGCTCACAAAATTTTCTGGTATTTGTTGATATTGGCAATATCAATTTGCGACAGCAGGTCAATGATTTTTTGCTTATCGGCATTAGAAGTAAGCCCTTTGAAAATATTCACGAGCTCATCTGATTTAGCATCGAAAAAAGTTTTGAGGTAAATGGAATTGGGTGCAATTTTAAAAACCTTCTGCACTTCGGCCAGGCATTTTTGAATATTATCACGTCCTTCCTCCATGTTTTTACCCATTAAATCCAAACCTAAGCGGTGGTATTGATAATACACCTTGCGCAGGGGTTGAAACCGCGGATTAAAAATATTATCAATGAGAGAATAACGGTTGCGCGTGCTTTTATTTTCGTTCGATTTCCATCCCGGCTCAGGGGAAGTCTGGCACAGGTTTACAATATTTTGAGCTTTGGTAAAATAGGGTTTTCCGCCTTCTGCTGCATAGGTGTCGTAATCCACTCCCAGAATCATATAGGCGTAGTAGGCCAGTAAGCTGGTGAGGTTACTCAGGTTCTGTCCGTCAAAATAGTCCATTGGCTGAAACTCGGTGTAATTGAACACCCAGTTTTCGTCATTGAAATTAAATATTTGCGAATTGTAATTACTTCCGTACACCGGCCTTCGCGACTGGATTTGTGCCGTGGCTCTGAAACTTCCGGGCAGGGTAAATTCATTTACCATAATGGTAATAGTGCAATCTATCCGCTCGTTATCCTGAATTTTATCGGTTGCCCATTTGCGGTTGTTCATAAACTCCCTGATGGAGTTTTCTAATTTTTTAAAAATACTCTTATCAGTAAGTTGTACCTGATCGGCATTTACTGTAACGGTACATTTAAAATCCTGCGCTTTGGCTGCTGTACCAAATAGAAGTAAAATCCAAAGAATGCTCTGTTTAATCATGCTAAGAGTTGAATCACCTTATTAACGATGTCGCGTGCAACTTCTTGTTTGCTTTTTAAAGGGAAGGCTGAAGTTTCCAGATTTTTATCAATAATAGTAACCTGATTGGTTTCGTGTTTAAAGCCCGCACCTTTGGCTTTTAGAGAATTAAGAACTATAAAATCCAGATTTTTGTTACGAAGTTTTTTCTTCGCATTTTCTACTTCATTATCGGTTTCCAGTGCAAATCCCACTAACACCTGATTTCTGGTTTTGTTTTTACCAAGTTCAGCCAAAATATCTTTGGTCTTTTTTAATTTCAGGGTTAGTCCGGTGCTGCTCTTTTTAATTTTTTTGATTTCTACCTTTTGCGGAGTAAAATCAGCCACCGCAGCCGACATAACCGCTACCTGCGATTTGCGAAATTCTTTTACGGTAGTGTTAAACATATCGGCAGCCGATACCACATCAATACGTTTAATATTGGGGTGATGATGTTTTTCATCGGTAGGGCCGGTAACTAAAATCACCTCTGCTCCGTGGGCGGCAAAATCTTCGGCCAGTGCAAATCCCATTTTACCGCTCGAGTGGTTTCCGATAAACCGAACAGGATCGATATTTTCATGAGTTGGTCCTGCGGTAACCAGCACTCTTTTTCCCTTAAGCAAGGTGTCATCGGTGAGTGCATTGGTTATTTTTTCCAGAATATGCTCGGGTTCTGTCATTCGTCCTTTGCCATTCAGTCCGCTGGCTAATTCTCCGTCTTCGGCTTCAATTATCACATTGCCGAAGGATTGCAGTTTTTTCAGATTGGCCGTAACAGAAGGATGGGCGTGCATATCTAAATCCATAGCCGGTGCAATATAGGTTTTGCAACGTGCCGAGAGGTAAACAGCCAGCAACAAATTATCACAAATACCGTTGGCCATTTTTCCAATGGTGTTGGCGGTGGCAGGGGCAATAAGCAACAGGTCGGCCCACAATCCTAATTCCACATGGTTATTCCAGGTACCGTCTTCTGACGAAGAAAAGGAAGTAAGAACCGGACTTTTTGAAAGCGTACCTAATGTGAGGGGAGTAATAAACTCTTTGGCATCGGCAGTCATTACCACTTTAACTTCGGCACCGTTTTTTACCAGCAGTCGAATAAGTATGGCCGATTTGTAAGCAGCAATACTTCCGGTAACACCAAGCAGAATTTTTTTACCTGCCAGCAGCATTTATTACTTTGCCTCTTTAGCCGGATTACGGAAATATACTTTGTCGTTCATGAACTCCTCGGTAGCAATCATTACGGGCTTTGGAAGGCGCTCATAAAAGGTAGAAATTTCTATCTGCTCGCGGTTTTCAAAAACTTCTTCAAGTGTATCGCTGTCGGAGGCAAATTCATGAAGCTTGCTGGTAAGTTCTTCTTTTAACTGGGAAGAAATCTGGTTGGCACGTTTTGAAATAATTGCGATTGACTCATACACGTTTCCGGTTTTGTCTTCCAGCTTGGTCATGTCGCGCGGGATGGTGCTGGTAGGTACGTTTTGATACTGTGAAATGTTGGCCATATGATTTATTAATTTAAATTATTTATCAAATTTAGCGAGCAGCAATACCGTGAGTTTCGAAATTTCATCGGCCTCTTTCCGGTATTTACTGTTTGGGTAATTCTCTATAAATGCAGCGTGGGCAGTAATGGTTTGCTGCAGTCGTTCTTTTTTCTTTTCCTCCACACTGTTTTTTGCCAGCAGGTAAGTTGACTTTAAAACTAAAAATTCAAGTTCTTCCCGCTGTGGAATTTCAGGAAAATCACGCAACACGTTGTTGAGCGTAATAATGGCTGCCTTATAATCTTCAATGCGGTAGTACATTTTGGCATTGCGGTAGGCTTTAAATGAAAGGGTTCCCCGCAGGGCATCAATATGGGTATTGCACTCCGAAATGTATTTGCTGTCGGGAAAAATATTGGTGAACAGCTTAAATTCTTCAATGGCTTTGTAAATATTGCTCGGGTCAAGTTCTGCCGCATAGGTATCTTTCATCAGGCAGGTGGCGTACATGTAATAACATTCTTCCACCCGTTTTCCGCTTGGAAAATTCTCTACGTAAGTTTTAAAAAGGTAGCCGCTGATGGTATAATTTCTCAACTCAAAATTACAATACGCATTGTAGTAAAGCATTTCCTCTGCTTTATCGCTGTTGTTGTAATAATCCTGAAGCTGCTCATACAGGGTAAGGGCCCGGAAATAGTCTTTTTTGGCATAATACTTTTCTGCTGCGGCCAGTTTTTTGGGGTAGTCACCGCTTTTTACCAAACGGTTAAACCTGCTGCACGAACTTGCCAGCAAAAGAAGGAAAAGAAATATGGTTACTTGTAAACGCACTTTTTACGAAACTGCAAAAGTAAGGGAAATATTGCCCCTTTTACAAGCTTTTTTCATTTACAAAATTTGATGATGACGCAAAGGAACAATCTTTGTAAATTGGGCGGACATGTTCAGCCGGATATTTTTTAGTTTTCTATTGGTAGGAGTTTGTTATCTTCCTAAGGCTCAGCAGCCGGTGACTGATGTGTACAAACACCGCATCGATTCCATGATAGCGGCCGACTCGCTGGCCGAGGCCGAAAAAACACTTGTAACTACCCCGGCTAAAGCTACCCGCGAGGCAGTGGTGAAATATGCAAAAGAGTTTATGGGACTGCGTTACAGAAGAGGAGGAGGTAGCAATAAAGGCTTTGATTGTTCGGGCTTTACGTCCTATATTTTTGCTCATTTCGGGGTTAAGTTGCCGCATACTTCTTCAGGACAGTCGCTTTATGGCATTGATGTGCCGGCAGCCAAACTGATGAAAGGGGATTTAATCTTTTTTAAGGGAGCTAATATGCGCAGGCGAACCATAGGGCATGTGGGAATTGTGATTTCAGAAAAAGGAGAACCGGTGCGGTTTATTCATTCTTCCACATCCGAAGGAATTCGGATTGACTACCTGAGCTCGTATTACTACCGCCTAAGGTTTGTAAAAGGCAAACGTATTTTGTTTGAGTAAAAACTACTCGATATGATATTCTTTCATCAGCCGGTAGATGGTTGATTTTCCTATATCCAGCTTACGGGCTACCTGCAAAATATTGTGGTTGTATTTGTCGAGAAAATGTTTCAGAATTTTTATTTCATATTCGCGCATGGTAAGTTCCTCCATCATTATTTCGCTGGCTTTTGAGCTTCGCGTAAACTGAATATCGTGCGATGAAATGTTTTGTCCCGAGCACATCACCGCAGCCAAATCCATCACGGCCTTTAATTCCCTCACATTTCCGGGGTAGTGGTAGCGCAGCAGGGTATCAATGGCATCTTTTTCCAGATGAAATTTAGGGAGCTTATTTTGTCTCGAAAAGTCATCGAGAAAATGTTTAGCCAATAAAACAATATCGTTGTTACGGCTTCGTAACGGAGGTAAATGAATCGGTAATCCCAGCAAACGGTAATACAAATCCTGTCTGAAATTTCCTTTTTCCACCTCTTCAAGCAGGTTGCGGTGGGTGGCAACAATAATGCGGGCTTTGAGCGGAACCAGTTCGTTGCCTCCAACCCGGGTCATTTCTTTTTCCTGTAATACACGCAGCAATTTGGCCTGCATATCAAGGGTCATTTCGCCAATTTCATCCAGAAAAATAGTTCCCTTTCCGGCTGCTTCAAAACGCCCGATTTTGCGCGCTACCGCACCGGTAAACGAACCTTTCTCATGTCCGAACAACTCACTTTCTATCAGTTCGCGCGGAATAGCGGTAACGTTGATGGCAACAAACGGTTCTTTTTTTCGCATTGAATTGTAGTGAATGGCTTTTGCCACCACTTCTTTTCCGGTTCCTGTTTCTCCATAAATGGAAACGGTTATATCCGTTTTTACAGACTTCTCCATCAGGCGAAAAACAGCTTTCATGGGGTCGCTGTTGCCAATAATGCCTGTTTGAAAATCATAGCTTTTTACCAGCTCGGCTTTCAAACTGTCAATCTCAATTTTTAATTCATTTTTTGCACGAATATTATGGAGCGTATTAATCAACCGCGTTTTGGTATCGTTGTCCTTGGTGATATAGTCATAGGCACCCTCTTTCAGCAGGTTTACCGCGGTCGAAATATCCGTTTGTCCCGAGAGAATAATCACATTAATATCGGGGTCAAAATTTTTCACTTTTTTTAATACCTCGGCTCCTGTCATATCGGTGAGTGAGTAATCGAGGGTAATTACATCGGGTTTCTGGTGCAGGTTATTTATGCAGTCTTTTCCGGTTTTAAATTCAAAAATTTCATGATCAGGATTCAGTTCCAGAATGTATTTCAGCATCCGGCTATAAACCGCATCATCTTCCACCATAAAAATCCGGAGGGTCTGGTTGTTTTTATCCATTTGTAGGGTTAGTTGTTTTTAAAAGCTCCGTAATATTCGGACGAAGTGATGGAAATGGAAGTTCCGTTTATATCATATACGGCACAGGTAAAGCCCATGCGCACATCAAGCACAGTTACACCCGATACATACTTTTTTTTGACTTCGGTAATGGTGAAAACGCTACCCGACTGATCTCCGTTTAATGTGCTCCATTTCTTCCCGCTTTCATCCGTCCATTCTATGGTAATTCCTTCAGGGTTGAAGGCGCTGGTATAAAAATAATCTCCGGTTTTAAAAAAGGTTTCAAACTCGTTATCGGTGGGCGAAGGAGGACCATGCTTCAAAATTCCTTTTGTTATTACTAATGAGTTTGGATTATTGCCGGGTCTGCCAATGGTGCTGCTGAAGATAACCGTAGGCGAATCGGGCGGGGTGGCGGTTGTTTTTGCATTGGAGGTTGTATTCACATAACTGTTCAACCCTTCATACAGGGTGAAGTTTACAGTGCCAACGGTACCGATAAAATGGTGCAGGTACGCAGAGTCAACAGGATCCGGTTTTTTAGGGATTATCGGCTCGTCAACGGGGTATTTTTTGCACGAGGCTGCAATAAGTACGATAAGGACTGCAAACAAAAGGAGCCGCTTTAACATGTTTCAAATTTAGGAAAAAGTACGATTTTAGGAAATATTAAAATCTTTTTCCATTTGAAAGATTGCCGCTAAAATTTGGGTCTTTACTTCTTCAAAGGTTTGATGTACAAGTTCCCAGCGCGCCTGTTTTATGGTTTCTTTCTCAATAAAAAGAAGCTTTTCGGCAGCTCCTGTAATCCCATAAGTATTCATATTGGATTTAATTGAGTGTACCAGTTTATTCACCAGTACTTCCTCTTTGGCGGCAATACCGGCTTCTATATCGGTGAGCAGGGGGCGGGTTTCGGAAATAAAAAGTTCAATCATTTCTCTGATAAAAACTTCATTGTTGTCAGAGAGTTCTTTCAATGTCTGAATAGAGTATGGATGTTGCGACATGGTGTTATAGAATAGTTAAGTTGAAACAGTATTACAGCATGCAAATTAACGGGTTTATTAGGAAATGAGGTAATCAGTCGGCCATATGTTTTTCGTTTTTCAGAATACGTTCTAATGTCCAGTCAACGCGGCCTGCAAAATCATGTTTTCTTTTGTCACAGCTGCTCAATAAACAAATTTTGCAGGAGTGAGGAAGGCATGGGTCGGCATGAACAAATAATTCTACTTTATTTGGGAATTCATCTCTGAAAATGTCTTCAAAATGGCGCACTTCCTGATGAGCGCGGTCAAGATCCCAAAACCAGGGCAGGGTTATGTGGCAGTCAATATGGTAAGCACTTCCGTATTTCAGAATTCTCAAATTATGAATATCAATCCATTCGTTTTGTCTTTTCTGATTGATAATGCCTTCAATTTCTTTCAAAGTTTCAGTATCTGTTTCATCCATCAGTCCGGCCATGCTTTTCCGTAACAATTTATACCCGGTAAACATAATAACCAGAGCAAACACAATGGCCAGTACACTATCAAGCCAGTTTATTCCCGTAAGGTAAATTAATACAAGTCCGCCAAGAAGCCCTATACTTGAATAGGTATCGCTCAGCAAGTGTTTTCCGTCAGCTACCAGCGTCATGCTCCGTATTTTCTCACCGGCATTGATAAGCATCTTCCCCATCACAAAATTAATTACTCCCGTGGCAGCTGTCAGAATAATTCCATAATCCATATTGTGTACCTGTGTGTGCTGTACCAGAGATACAAATGCTTTTATTAAAATGGAAATGCCGGCAACAAAAATCATGGCACCTTCAAAACCGGCTGAGAAAAACTCAATTTTTCCGTGACCGTATGGGTGATTCTCGTCTTTGGGCTGGTTGGCATAATACAAACTGAAAATGGCAAATGCTCCGGCAATCACATTGATGATAGATTCAAGGGCATCACTGAATATGGCATTGGAATGGGTAAGGTAATACGCCAAAAATTTGGCCGCCATTATCAGTACTCCGGCCAGCACCACACGTTTAAGCAACGTGATATGCTTTGTTGAATGGGTGCCCGTATCGGATTGAATTTGCTCCATGATTTAACCGTTACAAAGGTAAACCTAAGCGGAAGTTTAACAAGTGCGGTTGAATCTAAATTAGCTACAACAGTTCATTTGCCAGATTTGCAAGTTCTGAGCGTTCTCCCTTCTCAAGCGTGATATGCGCATACAGCGGGTTGTTTTTTACCTTATCAATCATATACGATAATCCGTTCGACTGAGAATCGAGGTAAGGCGTATCAATCTGGTAAATATCACCGGTGAATATGATTTTAGCTTTTTCACCGGCTCGTGTTATAATTGTTTTTATTTCGTGAGGAGTAAGGTTTTGCGCTTCATCAATGATAAAAATGATATTGGATAAACTTCGGCCTCTGATATAAGCTAACGGAGTCACCACAATTTTTTCCGTATTAATCATCTCGGTTATTTTGTGGTGCTCTTTATCTTTTTCGTCAAATTGATTTTGAATAAGTTTCAGGTTATCCCACAATGGCTCCATATAGGGGTTAATCTTCGACTTTACATCTCCCGGTAAGTATCCAATATCTTTATTGCTCAAAGGAACTATGGGTCGGGCTAAATAAATCTGTCTGAAGTTTGAACGCTGTTCCATAGCTGCAGCAAGTGCCAGAAGCGTTTTACCTGTTCCGGCTACTCCCTGTATGGTTACTAACGGAATATTCGGATTAAGGATAGCGTGCAAAGCAAAAGCCTGTTCGGCATTGCGTGGTTTAATGCCATAGCAACTTCTTTTATCTACCTTTTCAATCCGTTCTTCAATGGGGTTGTAGTAGGAGAGTACCGATGTTTTACTGTTTTTAAGAATGTAATAATGATTGGCATACGGAACATGTTTAAACACTCGCTTCCACTCTACAAATCCATCCTGATAAAGCGACTCAATTACATCGGGTTTTACGGATTCCACAATGGTGCGCCCGGTGTACAAACCCTCTAAATCTTTAATTTTCCCCGTTTCATAATCTTCGGAAGTAAGGCTAAGTGATTTGGCTTTTAAACGCAGGTTTACATCTTTGGTAACCATAATTACCTTGCGGTCCTTCATCTCTTTGCGAAGGGCAAGTGCTGCATTTAAAATCCGGTGGTCGGCTTTACGTTCGCCAAAAATGCGCTCGGCATCCTGATCACTTTTTTCATTCATCAATACTCTGAATTTGCCTTTGGTAGGGCCGTTCAGCGGTATCCAGTGGTCAAGGGTATATTCTCCCGAAAGTTTGTCGAGAAAGCGAATAAACTCGCGTGCCTCAAAATTAATAATATCGTTTCCCTTCTTAAAATTATCCAATTCTTCCAAAACGGTGATAGGTATGGCCACATCGTGTTCCATAAAATTTTGAACTGCATTGTGATCATAAAGGATAACAGAGGTGTCGAGAACAAAAATCTTTTTCTCTTTTTTCTTTAAAGCCATTTTATCGTTTTATAGGTTGAGGATACAATTATCCGCTAATCGAAATTGCCTAAATAGCCCCATAAAACCTTTAATGCGTTTTCAACATATGAGCAAAACTATTAAAGTTCTATTTTTAAGGGTATTGCGTTTTTGTTTCATCCTGTAAGGCACAAACAGGTGTCTGTTTAAATTATTGAAAACGGTTGGGTGTGTTGGATTATATTTGAAATGATAATTTAATAAAGTGATTGGTCCATGTTTTTAAAAGGTGACGGGTATAGGGTAAATATGGCGGTACTGCCTGCACTATTTATTCTTTCGCGTGTTGTATATTATTTACTCGGAATTCGCTTTGATGCGGAAAGTATCGAGTGGGGATATCAGCTGCTCGACCCGTATTATCTGAGAACGGATTTGCTTCGGAGTATATGGTACATGCATATGCAGCCTCCACTCTACAATTTATTGATAGGATTGGTGCTAAAATTTTTTCCGGGTCATGTGGCCTTTGTACTTCATCTCATTTTTACTTCATGCGGATTCCTCATTGTATGGCTCATGAGTGATAGCATGAAAATGCTTGGTGTAACCCCAAAGTGGAAATGGGGAATTTTGTGCTATTTTATTTTTGCCCCTACTGCAGTCCTGTATGAACACATGCTGTTCTATACTTACTTTACGGTATTTTTTCTTACGGCCGCTTTTTGGGGACTCATTCAATTCACCCATAAGGGAAAAACTCCCGGACTTATGGTTTTTTATAGTATGGTGTCGGCACTGGTGTTAACCATGAGCCTGTTTCATTTGGTGTTTTTATTGGTATTAATTTTTATTCCAATTGTGCTTTTTAAAACGAATCGTAAAATCATCTTACGGGCTGCTGTTTTTCCTTTTATTTTTTGCTTCTTATGGTATTTGAAAAATTTCCTGCTTTTTGGTAGTTTTTCTGCTTCCGCATTTTTAGGAATGAATATGGCTCGGGTAGCTTATCCGTTTGGAACTGCTATAGGTGATGCGGGCATCTTTCAGCCGGTTAAAAATTACGGCACGTTGATAACTCCTGATAACCGCTATCCGGATGTGCCGGTTTTACATGAAAATTATAAAAAGAACGGCTATGTAAGTTTTAATCACTTAGGTTACTTACAGGTGTCAAAAAAGTTTCAAGAGGAGTGTATTCATGTAATCACACACGAGCCTTCCCGTTATTTTCATGAGGTGAGAAACGCCTTTGAAATTTATTTTTATCCTTCTTCTGTTTATGAATTTCTTGGCCCTAATTTTATAAAAATCCCGGATTTAGTTTATGCATGCAGTTTGCTAAAAGACAGAAAACATGCGCTTATGTTATCCCTTGGTTACGTAATGGTTTTTTGCTCCCTGTGTTACCTCACTTTAAAAGCATATTCCGGAAAAGAGAAATGGTTCATTAACAAAAAGAGTGTAGTTGTGATATGGATGTTTGTATTGGTGATTGCCTATATTATGTGTACCGGAAATTTTCTGGAAAGGGGAGAAAATCATCGCTTCCGATTCTCGTCTACTCCGCTTGCTTTAATGCTCCTTGCCTGGGTGGCTACCTGTTTTGCTCAACGAAAGGAAAAGGAAAATCACTGAAATAAAAAATGCCCCGCATAGGCAGGGCATTTTTATTTGTTTGGGGTATAATTACTGTTTGATAAATTTTGCGACACTGCTGTTCCCGCTTTCATCGGTTAAAGTAACAAAATAAATTCCGGGTTGAAGTGAGCTGATATCAACCGTTGATTTTGTAAGTGAAAAATGGAGGATAACTGCCCCGGCCAAATCAGTGATTGTTGCGTTGGGTTTAGTCAGGTTGCATCCCTGAAGAATCAATTCATTTTTGCAAGGATTCGGATATACTGAAAATGCTTTATTTTTTGCGCCTTCAATTCCGGTTGATACCGGAGAAACGGTTACCGATTTAAAATAATTTACATCCGTTACCAATCCGCTTTTATAAATAACGTGGGCATATTGTTGCAGTGATTCGCTGCTGTACCAGTAATAGGTAGAGTCAAATTTTTCTTTCGGGAAATTCGGGGCAAGTATCCACTGACCTCCGGTAGCAGTTCCTTTAATAAATAAACTATCAATGGAATGCTCACGGTTTATTTCCAGTAAGGCAGGTTTTGTTCCTGCTGGTAAAATCATATTTCCTTCGGCAATAATGGCACGGTCATTCAGCTGAAGGCTTTTGTACCAGGCCGAGTCAATGGATGGTTGTCCCACTTCAGCACCCGAAACCTTGTACTCAATGGTTGCATTAATACTTTTACTGCTTCCGTATTGAAGCGGAAACGACCAAACCTTAGGCGTTCCGGGGTAATGTAAGGCCATATTATTTCCTGTTCCAAACACATCTCCGTAAATTCCCAGAATATATCCGCCCGTTGCATCTATTCGGGCAAAGGTGGTGGTTTTGTCACCCACTTCCCATAAGGCATGTGTAGCCAGTGGAAAATTGCTGCTGCCGCTTACCTGTGAGGGCAACCGGGAATAACTGGTATCATCGGCACCGGGCACAGGGGTAAGGGTTGTAAAATCCCACACATTAGTTGTTCCTGTTTTATTAAACACAAACGGTGGGTTAGGTTCATTGGCATCATAATAAGTAAACATACTGTTGTTTACCGGTGCCTGCCCGGCTCCAAGAGTAACCTGACCAAATGCCGTGGCACTGGCTGCAAATAGAAAAGTGGTGAGTAATGCTTGTTTCATGCTATGTTTTTTTATTCGAACATAGTTGATTATTTTCAATTTTGCCATACCACAAAAGTGGTATAGGGAAGTTGTCATTTTTTCTATACGGCTTTTAAAAATGTTGATTAAACCTTTAACCCGAATACGTATCTTGTGCAGGTGAATTTTAAAGGTATTCTTTTAACCGGGTTGTTTATTGGGGTATTTTTACCACAGTTAAAGGCTGAGTTCCTGAACCCGGCCGATTCATCCCGCTTGTCATTTGGCATTGAGGTGCCCGTTACCTATTCATATCTTGGACTGGCCGGTTGTGCAGGTGTTACTCTTACCAAATCTGTGCATACATTTGCTGCAGGTATGCGAACTTCATTCACGTATTTTACCCGTTACTCTGATATGCCTTATGGCGGATATACAGGCTACAGGCTTGCGTTATCGCACCGCAAAAAATTTGTCCCGTTTGCCGAGGTATTTTATGCCAATCAGTTTTTTAAAATTTCCTCGCCATCGGGGGCGGCAAAAGGATTGTATCAGGCACACGAAATCTATTTGGCTTACGGGGCATCATGGCATTTAACCAATCGGCTGCACCTGGCACATTCCATTGGTTTTGGCGGATATCAGGAAAGGCATCCCAATTTTTATGGCTCAAGTGCAGTGGAACAAAAACATGTAGGGTACTTTACTAAAGTGGCAATAGGATATGCGTTTTAAACCTATTCTTCTTTTGCTGTTACCATGTATCATATATGGCGGGTGTCGCAATGATCATTGGAATATCCATAACCTGAATAACGGGAAAATTGATATTATAGGACACAGGGGAAGCGGGCCTCAAACTGCTGCCAATCCGGTTCCCGACAACTCCCTGCAAAGTTTTAAAAATGCCCTCGAATTATATGGAGCCGATGGCATTGAAATGGATGTGCAGATGAGCAGTGACGGGGTTCCTTTTTTATACCACGATCCTTTACTTGAGTCGCATACAAATTTTAGCGGCTGTATCTCTGACTACACGGCCAGCGAATTAAAAAATTGTGCTTATTCTAATTCGGATGAAAAACTGATTACACTGGAAGAATGTATTCAATACTGCCTTACCTTACGAATAATGCCTAAGCTTTTTCTGGATACTAAACCCGAGTTTATCTGTCATATTAATTCACTTGCCTCTTTAGATGCATTGTCGTGGTATGCCGATAACCTGCATAAAATGATTGATAAGTATGGAATTTATCCCCATGCCTATGTAGAAGCAGGCACTTCGGCTTTAATATATTTTTTACAACGTAAGAGCAACCGGTATCTTTTTAACCTTAACGGATTAATTCCCGACCATCTTCCTATAGTTGATTCGATGGGGATTTACGGAATGATGCTGGGAAATGCAGATGTTTCGGCAGAAGGGATTTCACTGGCACACAATCATGGGGTGCGCGTTTCTTTATTTGCCGTAAACGACAAACAGGAGGCTAAAAATGCCATTGCCAAATCTCCTGACTATATTTTAACGGACGATATTCTTTTACTTAAACAATTGCTTGACCAATGAAAGATTTTAAAAAGTACTTTTTTATACCGGCTCTGCCCGAAGATATTTATTTAGCCCTCACTAATCCAAATACCATTCACCTGTGGTCGGGCGACATAGCCGAAATGTCTACCGAGCCCGGTTCGGAGTTTTCCCTTTGGGATGGAAGTATTACAGGGAAAAATCTGGAGTTTGAAGAAAATAAAAAAATGGTGCAGCAATGGTATTTCGGAGATCAGGAAGTACCATCAATTGTTACTCTTAAACTGCATCCTGCCGAGGGGGGCACCTCGGTTGAATTGCTCCACACCAATATTCCCGATTCAGATTTTGAAGATATAAAAGAAGGCTGGATTCATGAATACTTTGGGTCGCTGCAGGAGTTTTACAGCGAAGGGTAATAAGCTATAATTTTTCTAATTCTTTGCCGTAGTCGTATTGTAAATCTTCGTGAAGAGATTGAATGAGTAATTGTATTTTCTTCAGTTGCGCATTGTACAAATTCAAAAGCTGGGCACTGTTTTCAAACGGAATGCCCGAGTGTTTTAATTTAGCGCAAAAATAAAGCAATACCTCAATGGTAACCTGTGCAGAGCCACTGTATCTGCTGTACTTATTGAGTGTCCGTAAAATTTTTCGCACACTCTTTTTTACATAATACAGGCTGGTTTGATTGATATTGGCAAAACCATCATCGGTTTCGCGTTTTATTCCTTCGATAAATGCATTCGGGTCTGACGACTCGAATAATAAATAAGTGAGCAGTTCCTTATTTTCTTTTTTAAACTTTGCCAGCCTCAGGCATAGTTCTGCCACCTCTGCCGGAGAAAGCGAACTCAGTTCTGTTTTTAATTCATTTAAGGAAGCTGATTTCATGCCTGCAAACTACAAAATTACTTTTGCCGAAGCGATGTAAACAGCTTTGTTTACTACACAAAAAGTCCGCTGATGGTGTTAATAAGTGTTTCGGGCGGACAGCATTTATCGAGGTAACAAGCCACACCAAGTGCCATAAATTTTTTCCGTTCGCGCGCCTCCTGCATTGAAGTGTACATGATAACCGGAATATGACGTAAGGTTTCCATTTTTTTTAGTGCTTTTACAAAACGGTATCCGTCCATTTGGGGCATTTTCACATCACATATGATTACATCGGGGGTCGAACCTCTGAGTTTATTCAATGCTTCGGCTCCGTTTTCGGCAGTTTCAATCATGAAATTTTCGTTTTTCAACATGCGGTCAATGCAGGTTCTCACAAATTGGTTATCGTCTACCAGTAAAATATGTGTCATAAGTTACTCCTTTCATTAATTGGTTTGCTGCAACAATTCTATTTTTCGGTTTAGAAATGAAATCACCCATTTTTGTTCTTTTTCACTGGCCGATTCAAAAAAATGAAGCACTCCTAAATCGGTATGAATGGCCGGAATAATAATGGGAGCATTACCCGACCAGCGAAGTTTCCACATAAACTGCGGTTTAATAAACACATCGGTGAAACGGGAGGGCAGGGGCGACATACTTATTTCACGAATGCTGGGAAAAGTAACCATCAGCTTTTCGCTGAACAGGGGACGTTTTTTTTCAAGCAACATAAATGTAGGGTGTATGGTAAGTGTCTGGGTTTCGTAGCTTGCGTTTAAAAGTCCGGCTATAGTCGAAATTTCTACCAGCCACAACGGTAGCGTGAGGATGATTCCCAATGGCCATATCTGGTAAAGGAGCCAGGTAAGAAATAATGCGGAGCTAAACCAGGTGGACACAAAAAGCAGTTGAAAGAAATGGGACGTTGAAATTTTCATTCTGGGAAGTGATAAAATAATACGGTCATCATTTTCATTATTCACCTGTAAAGAAGCTTCTTCGGGAAGTGCCCCCATTAAATTGGTTGGGATTACCGAAATGAGGTACATCAGTTTGCATCTGGTGCATTGCATCAGGTCGGTAGTAATATACAAGCGGTTACTTTCAATAGTTTGGCGGCAATTGGAACAGGTTAATAATATTGACATAAGCTTGTGATTTTTATTCATTACCCGAATACTTGTTGTTTAATGTTTGTTTGATAGACCGGATTAATAGTTGCGATTCGCAGCCCTTAAACTGGTAGTTGCTTACTCCCAGATTTTCAAATAACTTTTTCTCTCTGTCATCGGGAAGGGAGGTGTAAATAATTATAGGTATGTCCCTTAAGTTATCGGAAGACTTAACGGTGCGTACAAACGATATTCCGTCCATCACCGGCATTCTTACATCGCAAATAATTAAATCGGGGGTGCATATCTGAATCATCGAAAGAGCAACCTTTCCGTTTTCAGCCGTTTTTACCCTGAAATTTTCTCCCTTCAGTTCCAGCGCAACACAAGTACTTACTAATTTATTATCATCAATAACCAGAATATATGACATAGTTATAACTTTATGGGTCGCCATATTGCATGAACAATGCCTCTAAAAACTATTCTGTTTTACAAGGGTATAGGATTTATTGCCTCCTTTATTTTTATCAGGATTTTATTCTTTTTATCAAAATGAAAAAATGGAGGGGTAAAGACCTTAACCTGCCTCTGTTTTTTAGTACGTCTTTATATAGTGAGTATAGTGGCCGGGTGAAATTTTAACCAGCAGAACTATTTTTTGTACACCTTAATTTGGTTGATATAGCTACTGGTAAAAGTTCCCTCGGCATAAATATTTCCTGAGGGGTCGGAGCAAATAGCGTGAATATTGATTTTGGAACCAATGGCACCAAGTGCCACCCATTTGCTTCCGTCCCACTTCACCACATCAAATCCATTTCCACCCCCATTAAAAATCAGGCTGCCGGCTGCATAGATATTACCAAACGGATCGGTACATACACATTGCACGTTTCCGTCTAAACCACCCATTTTAATCCATTGGCTGCCGTTCCATTTTCCTACATAAAACTTTTTGGCTATCTTATCGTACAGGTCTCCGGCTACGTATAAATTACCCTGCAAATCGGTGCACGAGGTAAACATTTGGTTGTTTACATCATTGGTAATGGGAGTAAGTTCACTCCATACCCCGCCACTGTATCTGGCAACAATCGGGTAGTTAAGGGAGCCGCGGTTCAGTACTTCATATACTTTTCCGTTTCCGTCAGCACAAATGGTTCCGATTGCTTCGTCAGGAACCAGACTTCCCAGGTTATTCCATGTGGTTCCCCCGCCATGGGCATACACAAAAGTTTGCCCTGTGTTGTTGGGCACGGCCGCATATAAGTTACCGTTTTTATCAGTGGTTGAATAAATTTGAGAGGCAAAAGGGCTGTGAATACCCATGTCACTCCATGAATTGCCGTCCCATTTGGCAATGTAGTAGTAGGTATCAGCCGCATCACCCACCGAACCCGAAGCGTAAATATTTCCGGCTTTGTCGCTGCTCAAATGGTAAATACAGTAGTTGGTTCGCAAGCCTTCAAGGGTTGTCCATTTTTTACCATCCCATTTAAGTACATAAAATTTATCGTTGTTATCAGTAAAACCTGCCGCATAAATATTTCCTTGCGGGTCCGAACACAGGGTGGTTACAATCTGATTGATGCTAACATTACCCACGGTTTCCCATACTTTGGGAGTAGGAAGTATTGGGTCATCCCCATTCTTTGGGTCACTTTTTTTACATCCGTTCAATGCCGGCAACAATAATAAAGTTGCGAAGGCTGCTATATAAAATTTCATAACCTGATGAATTAACTGATACAAAGTTACCGGTTACTTTCGCCCTGAGCTATGACAAGGATTGGCAGAAAAGGTGATTTTGGTCAGGGGGGTAGGACTCTTCAACGAATAAGTGGTCAGTTAAAGGTAAAGTATCCTGAGTTGTCACTTAAGGAAGCATTCTAGTAGGTAAAGAGGATAAGCGGGAATGACAAAATGAATGTATAAATTGTTACGGATGATATTTAATATTCTTTTTTATCAGGAAAAAATGTTAAACTTTGCCTAAACCCAATTAATCTTTCCATCATGTGTCTTCGCTATTTCCTTGTATTCTCCTTTATTTTTTCAGCATTTCAGCTACATGCTCAGAAATTGCAATGGGCAAATGCGATTGGTGACAGCTATGAGCAGGCCGGAACAGACCTGGCTTATGACTTCAAAGGAAATGTTTTTGTAACTGGCAAGTATATAGGGTCACTTGATTTCGATCCCGGGCCAGGAAAGGCCATTCTTAACGGGAAGGGACCATACGCTAACTCATACAATATTTTTCTTGCCAAGTACAATAAGGTAGGCGGCTACGAGTGGGCATTTTCAATTGGGCGAGAGTATGCAGTAGTAGGCCAGGCTATAACATGTGACTCAAAAGGGAATGTTATTCTTACTGGTTGCGTTGGTGGTGCGAGTGTTGATTTGGATCCCGGGACAGGAGAATACCTGGTAGGTTCGGATAAAGAGTCCAGCATATTTATGGCTAAATATAGTCCTCAGGGCACACTTATGTGGGCGAGTCATATAAAGAAAGCATCAGGAGCGGCAGAAAATCATCAACTACCCTATGATGTGGCCTGTGATGGAAAGGATAACATTTACCTGGTGGGGTCTTTTAGTATACAGAGTATGGATTTTGATCCGGGTCCGGGAGTTGTTTCATTAACTGGTAAAGGCAGTACTGACATTTTTATGGCAAAGTATTCGGGAACAGGGAAATATATTTGGGCTAAAAGTATAGGTGGTGTTGGGAGTGATATCTGTTATGAAATGGCGATTCATTGCAACGGAGACATTGCGATTACCGGTTGGTTTGAGACCGAGGTTGATTTTGATCCGGGTCCTGGAGTGAAAAAAATTAGCTCAAGGAATCCGGATACGTATGATGCTTATGTGGCAAAGTTTGACAATAACTGTACTTTACAATGGGTGTACAGCATGAGTAAAAAAGAGGATAGTTATGCTTTCTCCGTTTGTTTTGATCCGAAAGGTAATGTGTTTGTTTCCGGGTGGAATTACAGTTCAGATGTATTTTTTACCACAGGACCTGCCCAGTCTCCCCCGGTGACTATCTCTTTTCCCGACCTGCAAGGAGGAATGTACTTTGCCAAGTATTCACCCAATGGGGTACTTCAATGGGCTAAACCCTTTGCCGCTTCAAAAAATGGATGGAAAAAAATTTATGCCATTCGTACAGATTTCCGCGGAGATTTGTATGTGGCCGGTTATTTTAAAGGATGGCCCCACGACTCGGTGGATTTTGATCCGGGACCCGGGGTAGCAAACCTCATCGCAGGCAAGCAGGTGCCAACACGAAATTCTTTTAGGTTAACTGATGGATTTGTGGCAAAATATACTAACAACGGTCAATACCTTATGGCCTTTTCTATTGGCGAAACTTATGAGGATGCTGTGCTTGATTTGTTGCCAGATAATGAAGGAAATATTTTTGTAACAGGATATATTCACGGATTTGTGGATTTTGATCCTGATCCGCTTAAAACAGTTATCAGGTATGGCGAATATCCCAACGGAGCTTATCCAATGGACACCGATCCGGATATTTTTATTGCCAAATATGCCGTCTCCTCACCAAATATATCTGTTGCACCATTAAGCGTTAGCAGCACAACCTCAACTGAAGGAAACATAGTGTACACGGTTCAGCTAAATGAGCCTTTAAAGTCAGGTCAACAATTGGTTTTACAGCAAAATACTACCGCTTGTGGCTGGACTTCTCTTTCCACTTCTCCTTTCATGGCTCTGTCAGCAAGAACGTACTCTATTGAGCTAAGCCCAGAAGCCTTACATCAACCGGGTCCTTTTCGACTGGTGGTTGAAGATGCTGAAGGGGAATATATTTTACCCTGTCCGGAAGACGAAATGATAAAAAATATTCCGGTACAATTAAGCAGTTACCCAAATCCATCGTCAGGTGCATTCGCCATTGAGGTTACTTCTTCAGTCAATACCGGAGTAGCAGAAATTACCGATTATTATGGCAAAAGTTACTGGCATGGCACAATTGCACAAAAACAAAAGATAATTACAGCATCATGGCCCTGCGGAATATATTTCATCCGTTATACTGATTCTTCCGGTACAGCCATTCATAAGTTTGTGGTTGCAAACAAATAAATAATTTTAGGATGTTTAACAGTCGGGTACAATACGTCCGTTAAAAGTATAACCTGCATGGGGATTAAATGGGGGGTATTATGAGGGAGTGGCGACCATTGACCATATGGTGCGCGCATTCTGCGCGTCTCTTCTTCCAAACTCACAACTTCTCCCTCAAATACATTCCTGTAAAGTTATTCTTTTGTTTCACCAAGTCTTCGGGTAGTCCGGCAAAGGTGAGTTGCCCGCCCGCATCGCCTCCATCGGGGCCCAGGTCAATAATCCAGTCGGCACATTTTATAATTTCCATATTGTGCTCAATAATTAAAATACTATTGCCCTGTTCTGTTAAAGCATTAAACGAGGTAAGCAGTTTTTGTATATCGTGAAAATGCAGGCCGGTGGTAGGCTCATCAAAAATAAACAGAATATGCTCTTTGCTGTTGTGTCCTTTGCCCAAAAAAGAAGCCAGTTTAATGCGCTGTGCCTCGCCACCGCTCAGCGTGCTGCTGCTTTGGCCTAATTGCACATAACCCAAACCTACATCGGCCAGCGGTTGTATTTTATGCAGAATGGCTTTTTCGGTGGCAAAAAATTCCAGTGCCTCATCCACACTCAGGCGCAATACTTCGCTTATGTTTTTATCGTGGTATTTTACTTCGAGCACTTCGTCTTTAAACCGCTGTCCCTTGCAGTCTTCGCAGGTAAGGTGTATGTCGGCCATAAACTGCATTTCAATGGTTACTTCGCCTTCGCCCTGGCAGGTTTCGCAGCGGCCGCCTTCCACATTAAAACTAAAATGCTGGGGTTTGTATCCGCGGTTTTTTGATAAAGGCTGCTGGCTGTATAAATCGCGAATGGCATCGTAGGCTTTTATATAGGTAACGGGGTTGCTGCGGCTGCTTTTTCCAATAGGATTCTGGTCTATCATCTCCACCTGTTTCACGCTTTTTAAACTTCCCTG
>JAIBAK010000072.1 GCA_019695215.1 Bacteroidia bacterium
GCCGTTTGATACCTGTAAGCCGAGTCGGCAATTTCGCGCTGAATATATCCTTCCTCAATAGCAGCTACCGAACCACCTAACGCTTCAATGCGGTCAATGTATTTCCACGCTTCGGCCTCTAATTGGCCGGTAAGGGTTTCAACAAAATAAGAACCTCCCATGGGATCTACCGTGTCGACAGCTCCGCTTTCGTGGGCAATAATTTGCTGTGTTCGCAAAGCTATACGTGCTGCTTCTTCCGTAGGCAGTGATAAAGCTTCGTCATATCCGTTGGTGTGAAGAGATTGTGTTCCGCCCAGCACAGCAGCTAATGCCTGAATGGTAACCCGCACAATATTATTATCGGGTTGCTGCGCTGCTAAGGTAGAACCACCGGTTTGTGTATGAAAACGCAACATTTGAGCCTTTGGTTCTGTAGCACCCATTTCACTTGCAATTTTTGCCCACATCCTGCGTGCTGCTCTGAATTTCGCTATCTCTTCGAAAAAATGATTATGGGCGTTAAAGAAAAACGACAACCGTTGTCCGAAGGTATTAATATCCAATCCTGCGGCAATGGCTGCTTTTAAATACGCTTTCCCGTTGGCTAAGGTAAAGGCCAGTTCCTGTGCAGCTGACGAACCGGCTTCACGAATATGATACCCCGAAATAGAAATGGTATTCCACTTGGGAACTTCCTTGCTGCAATACGCAAAAATATCCGTAATGAGACGCATGGAGGGCTTAGGCGGATAAATATAAGTGCCCCTTGCCGCATACTCTTTTAAAATATCATTTTGAATGGTGCCCGATATTTTTTTAACATCGGCACCCTGCTTTTTTGCCAGCGCAATATACATGGCAAGCAACGTAGATGCCGTTGCATTAATGGTCATGGAAGTAGTTATTTTTTCGAGTTCAATTCCGTTGAACAAAACTTCCATGTCCTTCAGCGAATCAATGGCTACTCCCACTTTTCCCACTTCTCCTTCGGAAAACGCGTGGTCCGAATCATATCCGATTTGTGTAGGCAAATCAAATGCAACAGACAACCCCATGGTTCCCTGTTTTAGTAAGTAATGATACCTTTTATTTGATTCTTCGGCTGTAGAAAATCCGGCATACTGACGCATGGTCCACAAACGGCCGCGGTACATATCCTTTTGAATACCTCTGGTAAAAGGAAATTTACCGGGCATCTCCGGACTTGTATTACACGAGGTATAAACTTCATTTATTTCAATTCCCGAATCAGTGCTAAACTTTTTTTCTTCCATTCCGATGGTGCTCATTGCTCAAAAACAAGTTTCAGTTCACGTTTTAAAAAATCAATCGCCTTTTGCGTGGGCACATCGTCTTTGCGGATAATTACTTCGAAAATCCCTTTCGCCAAATCGAGACCCGTTGCATGCTGATGATCTAATTGAGCATAGGTGGTGTTGATTACATTTATCAGTTCTTCCTTCACGGCTTTAAGCAAAGTCCATGATTGCATGGAAACATAAATTTGCTGTGAAAGATTATGTGTATATTCATCGTTGATGGTGGCAATAAGCTCGGTTTTGAGTTGGGTGGCCGTCATACCGGGTTTGTTTACGCGCATAATGAGATTGCTGGGTGAAATGCGTTCAAGAAACAATACCAGCCGTTCGTAGGCCTGTAACCTGATGGGAGTAAGTATCTCTACATTTTTTGAACGCAGTTCAAGTAACCTTTTTTCATACTCTTTGTTAAAAAATAAATTTAACATAGTATAGGTAACAGCAAAAATAATGGCGCACGGCACCAGAATTTTCACAACTTCAAGTAAAAAGACCCAAACATCCATATGCGGTAAAATTAAAATTTAACTGTGTAAAACTATAACGAATTCCACAATTTTTATGATGTGAACAATGGAAAAATAAAGGATAAAAATACTGCTTTATCTTTGCTCCTGTATGTCAAAGCCCATTTTTTTTACGGAGGCTGCCGAAAAGGAACTTTTACGCCTGAAGCAGGTTTTAAAAATCCCTGATACGTTTGGGGTAAAAATAGAAACTATTGTTGCTGCAGGCGGTGAGCCTCCGTTTCGAATAGGTTTTGATGAAGCCGGGAAAAATGACCTGAGTTACCGGTACGGGCACTTTAGCCTGTTTATCCCCAGGGCAGGCAGTATGCAGCTTATCGGGCTCACCATTGATTTTATACCCGCGCAAAACGGTTTTGTGTTTATTGATACCTCAGGTTTATAGGTAATAAGCGTTGGTTTATCGGATTATTTTGACCTTCATCAGGGGTATTTGTACTTTCGAATTCAAATGACGGTAGGCGAAAACATAAAAGTTGCCCTCAACTCCATCAGAGGAAATGCACTGCGCACCACCATTACCTCGCTTATTATTTCCATTGGCATTATGGCTTTGGTTGGGATTCTCACTGCTATTGATGGCATTAAAGGCTCCATTAATGAGAATTTCTCTAATATGGGTTCCAACTCATTCAATATTAAAAACCGCGCAAGCAATATTCATTTTGGCGGAAGAAGAAAAAAAAATAAAAGTTACCGCAACATCAGCTTTGCCGAAGCCAGGGAGTTTAAACGTAAATTTTCTTATCCGGCCATCACGTCTATATCGGTAAATGCTTCATTTGCCTCTCAAATAAGAGCCGGTTCCGAAAAAACCAACCCCAACAATATGATTATGGGAGGCGATGAAAAATACCTGCAGGCTGCCGGGTACTCGCTTACCAAAGGAAGAAACTTTACCGCTGCCGATGTTCAGTACGGAAACCGGGTGGTGCTGCTTGGTGCCGAAGTAAAAAGCCGTTTGTTTAAAAACAGAAATGCCGAAGGAGAAATTGTTTCTATTGGCGGAGTAAAATTTAAAGTAATAGGAACACTGGGAGAAAAAGGCGCATCGATGGGATTCGGGGGCGACCGCATTGCGATTATTCCGTTGCAAACTGCACGTCAGATTTTCCCGAATCCTAATATGAGTTTTGTAATTACTGTGGTGGTAAATAACGTACAGGAAATGGAAGCTGCCATTGGCGAAGCTACCGGCCTTTTCCGAACCATTCGTAAAATTCATTTTCATGATGAAGAAAATTTTGAAATTATGAAAAGTGACAGCTTAGCCAATATGGTCATTGAAAATATCAGCTATGTTACTCTGGCTTCTACCTTTATTGGTTTTATTACTTTATTAGGGGCCGCCATCGGATTAATGAATATCATGCTTGTTTCGGTTACCGAGCGCACACGCGAAATTGGTGTACGGAAAGCCTTAGGTGCAACTGCTCTTAATATAAGAAGGCAGTTTTTAGTGGAATCACTTGTAATTTGTCAGATAGGCGGAGTGGGCGGAGTGATTCTGGGTATTTTAATTGGAAACGGAGTTTCAGTAATAGTTGGCGGTGCCTTTATTATACCGTGGTTCTGGATTGTGTGCGGCTTGTTACTTTGTTTTGTAGTGGGACTGGTTTCCGGAATTTATCCTGCCATTAAAGCCTCAAAGCTTGATCCTATTGAAGCGCTCCGGTTTGAGTGAGGAATCGGCAGGTGCGGGAGTTACCGCAGGTATTGCAAGCGAATCATTCTTAAAAATTCCGCTGCTGTCAGTTGGAACTGTGCTTAGCGAATCGGTTTCATATTCGTAATCCTCATACCTCGGACCTAATTCGCGGTTCAAAAACACATATGCCACTCTGAAACGAATTCCCTGATTAATGGTTTTAAAAGTATAGGTATAGGTGCGGTCGGGCTGAATGGTATTATCGTAATGATAGGTATAGGCCGTGGTAATTTTAGGAACCGTAAACATATCTACCTGATAGCTTAATCCAAATTCAAAGGTACCCACCCGATTTACATATTTTAGCAAACTCATTCCGGCTATCAGTGATAAACCTACCTTGGGTTCTTTCACATTTACCTTTGACGACCATGACAAAAATCCCGAATCGGCAGTGGTGGTTGCCGATGAAGCATCAAATAGAGTGCTGCTGTTTTTAAAATTAAAGGAAGTGCCTATAAAGGGAGTGAACATGGAATATGAATCGGGCCACACGGGTAAAAAATGAATGAGCAGCGGCACATCAATGGTATTTACGCGGTAACTTACCGCTACCTGTTGTTTATCCACCGCTTTATTGGTACGACTCGATAAATCAATTTTACGTTCGGTGTATCCGGCCCCGCTTTCAATGGCAATGGTTCGCAAATCCATTCGTACCGACAAACCCCAGATGGGATTGGTATATCCGGTACGGCTGTCGCGTGCTCCGTCAAAATCTGTTTTACGTACTTTAGCTGTAGAGAATAACGGATTGTAAAAAACACCAAGACGAAGCATGGGGTAAAATGGTTCGTAATATTCTTCGTATTCGGTTGAGTCGCCCCACTCTTCTGTTTGTGTTGAATCAGTTACTTCTTCATCCTCTTCGTTTATCTGGGCAAATGCTACGCTGCCAAATAACATACAAAAGATGAAAAGAATATACTCCCGTTTAAATCTCATTGAATACCCGTTGTTGAAACTACTTTTTGTTTTCTTTAAGAACCACCGGTTAAAAGACAACTTCAAAAGCAGATTCGTTGTATTGTTTTCGTGTTTTTATAAAATAAAAATGCCCAACGCAATGTCGGGCATTTTTATTATTAAATCAACTGAATGCGTTTACTCTGCAACAACCTCTACCGATACTTCAGCTTTCACCTCTTTGTGCAGGTTTAATTTAGCTTTATAACTTCCGAGGTTTTTAATTTCTTCAGGGAAATCAATTCGTCTGCGGTCAATATCAAAGCCTTTAGCTTTTAATGCCTGCGAAACGAGCAAAGATGTTACTGAACCGAAAATTTTACCGTTGGCTCCTGCTTTGGTAGGAATGGTTATGGAAAGACCATTCAATGATGCGGCAGTAGCTTCGGCATCTTTTTTCATTTTTTCGCGTTTCATTACACCCTGCTTCAGGTTTTCTTCCAACATTTTAAGGTTAGAATCACTGGCAAGAATGGCATATCCGCGCGGAATAAGGTAATTGTTGGCATATCCGTTTTTTACGGTTACCACATCATCTTTATACCCTAATTTAATTACGTCTTGTTTTAAAATTACTTTCATGTTCTGCTTCCTCCTATGGTTTATTTGAGTGAATCAGCTACATACGGAAGTAACGACAGGTGACGGGCACGTTTTACGGCCTGAGCCACTTTACGCTGATACTTCAATGATGTACCGGTAATTCTGCGGGGTAGTACTTTTCCCTGATCATTAATAAATTTTAACAGGAAGTTTGCGTCTTTGTAATCAATGTACTTGATTCCGTTTTTCCTGAAGCGGCAGTATTTCTTTTTCTGCGGGGCATCTGGAGTGGTGTTAAACACAAATGAATTTCCTCTTGCGTCTTTTTTTGGTGCTGCCATACGATTAAGCGGTTACAGGGGTTTCTTTTTTGTTAAACTCTCCGTTACGCTTGCGGGTGTTGTAAATCACAGCATGCTTGTCAAGGGCAACAGTTAAAAAACGCATAATACGCTCATCGCGCTTGTAAGAGATCTCCAGCTTGTCAATAGTTTGACCGGGAGCTTTGAATTCAAACACATGGTAAAAACCGGTGTTTTTCTTCTGGATTGGGTAAGCTAACTTGCATAAACCCCAGTTTGCTTCGTGGACCATCTGACCGCCATTATCGATGATCAACTGGCGAAATTTCGCTACAGTATCTTTCATCTGCTCGTCAGATAAGACCGGGGTCATGATGATAACTGATTCGTAATCTTTAGATATCATTATTTAAAATTTTGGGTTGCAAATGTATGGATAATATTTTCTTTTTCAAATCCCCGAATGAAAGATTAATCAGTATTTTTGCTCTCCCCATATGGATCATTTTGTAGTTTCAGCCCGCAAGTACCGCCCCGCTACCTTTGATACGGTAGTTGGTCAAAGCCATGTAACCCAAACGCTTAAGAATGCCATTCGAAGCAATCACCTGGCACATGCCTTTTTGTTTTGCGGTCCGCGCGGGGTAGGAAAAACTACCTGTGCCCGTATTTTGGCAAAAACCATTAACTGCCAGAATATGACTGCCGATGTGGAGCCCTGCAACCAGTGCGACTCCTGTTTGGCATTTAATAACTCCAGTTCTTTTAATATATATGAACTGGATGCGGCTTCCAACAACTCGGTAGAGGATATACGCGGCCTGGTGGATCAGGTGCGATATGCTCCTCAGGGAGCCAAATACAAAATCTATATCATTGATGAGGTGCACATGCTCTCTACGGCTGCGTTTAATGCCTTTTTGAAAACGCTGGAAGAACCGCCTCCCTACGCTATTTTTATTCTGGCCACAACCGAAAAACATAAAATTTTACCAACCATCCTCTCCCGCTGCCAGATTTTCGACTTTAAACGCATTCGGGTTCAGGATTCGGTAGACCACCTTAAATCCATTTGCGCCAAAGAAGGCATTAATGCCGAAGACGATGCCATGCACGTGGTGGCACAAAAAGCCGAAGGCGCCCTGCGCGATGCCCTCTCTATTTTTGACCGTATTGTAAGTTTCTCGGGCAACCATATTACCTACCACGATGTGATTGCCAACCTCAATATTCTGGATTACGATTATTACTTCCGCATCATTGATTTGTTTTACCGGCAGGATCTGGCTAAAACCATGCTGCTGTTTGACGAAATTTTAGGAAAAGGATTTGATGCCCACCAGTTTCTCATTGGCATCAGCGAGCACCTGCGCAACCTGCTTATGTGCAAGGACCCGCAAACGGTGAAACTGATGGAGGTGAGCGATAATGTGGCGCAACGGTATTTGGAGCAGGCCAAAACCATCCCGGCTTCCTTTATACTGAACGCCATTAATATTGTAAACCAGTTTGACATTAATTACAAAAGCAGCAAAAACCAGCGCCTGCACGTAGAGTTGTGCCTCATGAAACTCTGTTACCTGCAATCGCTTATTGATACAAAAAACCTGGCGGCCGACAACGGCCCGGATAAAAAAAAAACTGATATAGCCAGCGAAACGGTGGCGAAACCAACTCCGCCTGCTGCTATTTCATCACCTGCTCCGGCTGCCAAAGTACCTACGGCCACCACCACGCCCAAACTCGGAAACCTGAGTGCCATTAAAAATAAAGTGGCCGAACAGCAGGCCATTCAAAAAGCACAAACCGAACAGGAAGAAGAAAAACACGAAGCAAAGGCCATTGATGCTTTTGCTTTTGATACGCAATGGAAAAATTACCTGCTGAAATTGACAGAACAGGGTAAACGCAGCCTGCACTCGGTATACAAAACTATTACCCCGGTAATTGAACTGAACAAAGTACGATTAGAGGTAAGCAACAACAGCGAGCTTACCCAGGCCGAAGAAGACCGCCTGAACCTGCTTTCCTTTTTGAAAGATTCGCTTGACAACCGAAGTATTTTTATTGAAATACAATTAGCCAAACAGGAAAAGCAGGAGAAAAACTACTTTACCGATAAAGAAAAGTTTGAAGCCATGGCAGGCGAAAACCCCGCGTTGAATGAACTAAGAATAAAACTGGGGCTGGATATTGA
>JAIBAK010000073.1 GCA_019695215.1 Bacteroidia bacterium
CACTTCCGGGTTCGTCAACATATACTTTTTGAAAACGCCTTTCCAGCGCTTTGTCTTTTTCAATATACTTTTGGTACTCACCTAATGTGGTGGCTCCAATGGCACGCAGTTCGCCACGGGCAAGGGCAGGTTTTAAAATATTGGCGGCATCCATGGCGCTGTCTCCGCCACCACCGGCACCCACCAGCGTGTGAATTTCATCAATAAACAAAATGATTTCGCCATCGCTGCCTATCACTTCCTTTACCACGGCTTTGAGGCGTTCTTCAAACTCACCTTTATATTTTGCACCGGCAATCAAGGCGCCCATATCAAGCGAGAATATCACTTTCGATTTTAAATTTTCGGGTACATCTCCGCTCACAATGCGATGCGCCAGTCCTTCGGCAATGGCCGTTTTTCCCACACCGGGCTCACCAATCAGTACCGGATTATTTTTTGTTCTGCGCGAAAGGATTTGCAATACACGCCTTATTTCTTCATCACGCCCTATTACGGGGTCGAGTTTGCCGTTTGATGCGAGGTCATTTAAGTTTTTAGCATATTTCTCTAGAGAGTTGAATGTGTTTTCGGCTGTTTGGCTGGTAACCTTATTATCGCCACGAATTTCTTTGATAGCTTTTTTCAAATCTTTTTCGCTGGCACCTGCATCTTTGAGCAGGGTAGCTACCTGATCTTTTCCGCTTATCAACCCAAGCAACACATGCTCTAAGGTTACAAATTCATCTTTAAATTCCTTTAGACTTCCCGTTGCACGAATTAATACCTGATTGGTTTCGTTGCTGAGATACGGATTTCCTCCGCTCACTTTGGGGTAGGCTTGTATCATGCGTTCCAAAGCATCTTTTACTCTGGCTACATTTACGTTTTGTTTTTTCAGCAGCATTTCAGCAATGGCATCATCGCTGCTCAATATGCCTTTTAGCAGGTGACCTGTTTCTATAGCCTGCTGTTCGTTATGTGCCGCAATTTCCATTGCTTTTTGAACAGCTTCCTGCGCTTTAATGGTGTAATTATTAAAATTCATAAATAGTTTATTCTGCAGGCAGTTGGTCAAAACAATTGCCAGTTAAGATTTACGGAAATTTTGGCTTGAATTACTTGGGTGTTTTAAAACTATAACGACAAACAGGCAGGCGTAAACAACTAAACCCTTACAGATTAAGGGATAGAACCAACTGAAAAAATTGCAGTAAATTAATCTTCATCGCGAGAGCCCGAGAGCATAGAGTAGTATTGCTCTATGTAATTGATAAACATCTCCCGGATTTGCCTGAAATGGGTTACTGCATAATGCACTGAAACAATAAGTGCCAGTGATGAAAGAACAATCACTACAAATAGCAGCGAGTCGTCTGATCTGATTGATGTGATTCCGTTCATAATAGTTGTTTTGTTTTTTAAAGCCTATGTATCCATATAATCATCTAAAAACGAAAAATACTTCTCAAAAAGTGCCATCAGGTAATTTCTTAATGTATGAAGCCCGATGAGGAGCGCAAATACCGATAACACCAACAGCACAAACAACACTTCATCATTTGCTCTCCCGAAGGAGCCTGCATAGAGCGGAAGTGTAGTTATCCAACAACAGAAAAGAACGAATAAACGCTTCATGCAAAAGTCATTTATGCTTTAAAATTACAAAAATTTAGACAATTCCAAAACTTTTGTGCGAAAAAATCAGGAAGAATCCCGTTAAATGAGAAAAATTCTTACTTAGAGCCTTTATCTTCGCACTTTCGATATTAATTATGCAACATCCGGCCGAAAGGTTAAACAGCATACAGGAGTCGCAAACGATAGGCATGGCTAAATTAGCCCGAGCCCTTGCCGCAGAAGGTAAAGATGTAATTAATCTGAGCTTTGGCGAGCCCGACTTCCAAACCCCGCAACATATAAAAGACGCTGCCAAAAAAGCTATTGATGATGGTTTTACGTTTTATACACCTGTTCCGGGGTATCCTGAGTTGCGTAAGGCAATTTCAGAAAAATTTAAAAAGGACAATAACCTCAATTACCCGTTTGATCAGATTGTGGTATCAACAGGAGCCAAGCATGCCATTATGAACACCATGCTTGCTTTGGTAAATCCGGGCGATGAGGTAATTATTCCAACTCCCTATTGGGTGAGTTATTCGGAAATGGTGAAATTGGCTGAAGGCGTGCCTGTATTTGTTCATGCTACCGTTGACCACGATTTTAAACCTTCCATAGAGCAAATAAAAGCAGCTATCACTCCCAAAACAAAACTGTTCATTTTTTCGTCCCCGTGTAATCCTACCGGCTCTGTATTTTCAAAAGATGAATTAAAGCAGCTGGCTGTTTTATTTGCACAGTACCCTGATATTTATATTATATCTGACGAAATCTATGAGCATATCACCTTTACGGGGAAACATGAAAGTATTGCGCAGTTCCCTGAAATAGTTGATAGGGTAATTACAGTGAATGGGGTTTCGAAAGGTTTTGCTATGACGGGCTGGAGAATAGGATATATCGGAGCTGCTAAATGGATTGCCGAAGCCTGTGAAAAAATTCAGGGACAGTTTACATCAGGCACATGTTCTATTGCGCAGCGGGCAGCTTTGGCCGCTTTAACTTCCGATTTAAAACCAACTTATGACATGCGCGAAGCATTCAGGAAAAGGAGGGAATTGGTTTTAAATCTGATAAAAGATATACCGGGTTTTAAGGTAAGCAAACCCGAAGGCGCTTTTTATGTGTTTCCTGACGTGAGTTACTATTTCGGAAAAACTTACGATGGCACCCACATTCGCACAGCCGAAGATTTATGTATGTA
This sequence comes from Bacteroidia bacterium, assembly GCA_019695215.1. Classification (GTDB taxonomy): domain Bacteria; phylum Bacteroidota; class Bacteroidia; order UKL13-3; family UKL13-3; genus JAGPCK01. The sequence goes on from JAIBAK010000073.1 coordinate 2,804, forward strand.
CTTGCTTCATCATGCCTGGGTATCTGTAGTTACCGGAGATGCATTTGGCAACGGCAATTATATTCGTATCTCGTATGCTGCAAGTGACGAAAATCTCACCAAAGCTTTTACCAGAATAAGGGAAGCATTAAGCAAACTCAGTTAGTGAATATTCCACAACTTCTTAAGTCATTTAAAAAACAAAACGTACTTATTATAGGTGACGTTATGTTGGATGCCTATGTATTTGGCAAAGTAGATCGTATATCTCCCGAGGCTCCGGTTCCGGTATTGCATGTGAGGGGAGAAGACACCCGTTTGGGAGGTGCCGCAAACGTGGCGTTGAATGTTCAGGCATTGGGAGCCAAACCGGTTTTGTGCTCGGTTATAGGTAAAGATGCACACACAAATACCCTGATTGGCTTATTGAAAAAGCAAAATATGAGCAGGGACGGAATGGTGATATCTGATAAACGCATTTGCACCGTAAAAACACGGATGATTGGAAACAATCATCAGTTATTAAGGGTGGATACGGAGGAAACAGCCGGTTTAAATAAACAAGACAGAGCGGCTCTGATTGCTAAAATAAAAACACTTATTGTTAAAGCAGATGTAGTGATTTTTGAAGATTACGATAAAGGTGTAATTGATGAGGAAGTAATTAAAGCTACAGTAAAGGCAGCTGCCAAAAGAAAAATACCTGTAGTGGTAGATCCGAAGAAGGTAAATTTTTTAAATTATACCGGAGTAACTTTGTTTAAACCTAATCTCAAAGAATTGAAAGAGGGATTAAAACTCGATACCGACCTTTCAAACGATAAAAATTTGTCGGATGCTGTGTTAAAACTGCAGAAATTACTAAACGCAAAAATGGTGATGGTTACTCTCTCCGAAAAAGGGGTAGTGATAACAGAAGGAAATAAACTCATTCGCGAGCCGGCACATGTTCGTAACATTGCTGATGTTTCGGGTGCAGGAGATACCGTGGTGAGTGTGGCTGCCCTTACGCTTGCCACCGGATGCACACCACAACAGGTGGCTGCTTTATCAAATCTGGCAGGAGGGTTGGTTTGTGAGGAAGTTGGAGTAGTTCCGGTGAATATAAAACAATTTGCCGAAGAGGCAGCCCGATTAGCCATTTAGGTATGCCGTCAGCGCCCGGTAAATTTTTCAGAAATTTTATATTTTTAGTAATCGGGGGTTATGCGGGTTTAATTGTTTCGGGAACTTTAACTCTTTATTATTTTCAAAGCAATAACGTATTCTCCCTAACTCTTACCGAATCCGTTTTTACTTCTATAAGTGCTTTAACGGGTAATAGCCTTTTGCCGGTCGATCCATCCGGTCTTATTTTTCCCTCGCAGGTAGTATTATTAGGACTTATTCAATCGGGTGCATGGTTGTTTATTGTAGCTGTTGTTTACCTGTTTTTGCTCAATAAAGGAAAGCAGTTTTCCATTCAGTCGGTAATTAGGCAGGTTGTTTTCATTTCTTTGTTGATAGAAATTGCCGGAGCCTGCTGCATCTATGTATTGTGCAGCACTGATATTGTTTTTGAATCTTCGGCACAAAAGTGGTTTCACTCTTTTTTTCTGGCGGTTTCTGCTTTTTGTCATTCAGGAATCAGCATATCCGGTAAGTATGATGCTGTGGTATCCGGTCAGGTAATGGTACAACTTTCTATGATTCCCGTATTGTTTGCCGGAAGTATTGGGGTGCTTGCACTCATTGATATGTTTTCTGTTTCCCGCTTGCGCAAACGGCTCAATGCTCCTGATGAGGATTGGGAATTAAATACCAGAGTGGCTTTATCTGTAACAATGTTTCTTACCGGTATTGCGGCTGCAACTTATTATTTTTTGGAATCGGAACCTGAAGGAGCCAGACTGGTGGAGAAAGTGATTCGTGCCTTATTTTTTGCTCTTTCGGCCGATGCAGGGATGTTTCATATTCAATCTTCGGCCGCCCTGCATCCAATTACCTGGGTACTGCTTTTTGTTCTGATGTTGACGGGGACTTCCACCTCTTCGTCAGGAGGAGGATTAAAAACTTCGGGTGTGTATGCATTGGTTTCTTCCTTCCGGAATTTGTCAGTAACGGCTATTTATGGCGATTTGTGGAATAAAACCAGATGGGTAATTGGGTATTTAATTATATGGGTGCTGGCAGGTGCATTTCTTCTGCTTTCATTTCATGTTTCTCATGACTTTCTCCCTTCTTTATTTAATTCGTTAAGCGCATTTACCACATCGGGTTTTTACGAGGGACTTCTCCTGAATCCTTGCTCGGTAGGGGGAGTTACTTTATCTTTATTAATGCTGGCCGGCAAGCCGGGAATATTGTTGCTCGGGCATTACTTAGTAAAAAAATATCCGGAACATCGGGCTGAATTGCTGCCGTTATAATTTATCTTATTTGGCGCGCATGGCATCTACGGGATTGAGTCTGGAGGCCATGTAAGCAGGAATAAATCCAAATAAAATTCCGACAAAAATGGAAATAAATAATCCTGTAATTACATTTACGGCACTTAGTGCCATATCAAAGTCGATGGCTTTACTGAAATACATGGTAGTAAAATAAACCATAAGCAATCCAACAACTCCGCCCACCACGCAAAGCGTTACTGATTCGGTGAGAAATTCAAGCAGAATAAAATAATTTTTAGCCCCAAGCGCTTTTTGCACCCCAATTTCGTTGGTTCGTTCTTTAACTGATACAAACATGATATTGGCAATACCAAATCCGCCAACAAGAATGGAGAACAATCCGATAATTCCTCCTGCAAAACGAATAATGGTGAATAATTGTCCTATTCCATCAGAGAGAAGGGTGGTTTTATTCAGCGCAAAATTATCTTCATTACCGGGTTTTATTCTTCGCGCGGACCGCATGATGCCTTTTAATTCATCTTCTAAAAAACTAAGCGGTACATTTTCTTTAGCCTTTACCATAATAGTTGGATTGGTCCGCTCCGAATCTTTTTTTGACATACCCAAAGCAAACCCGTAGGGCATGACAATCATATTGTCGAGTGAGTTGTCAATTAAACTTTGCCCCTCTTTTTTAAATACACCAATTACGGTTAGCGATCGCCCCGAAACTTTTATTACGTGTCCAACAGGGTCGAGTCCGTTAAAAAGATTTTCTGCAATATCATTTCCGATTATAACCGCAGCGCTTCCGTTTCCCGATTCAAATTCGGTAAAGTACCTGCCATTAACAATTTCGAAGTTTTTTACATTTTGCCAGTTGTGTGTTACCCCCAAAGCAGTTGTGTTGGAAACATTATTCGACCCGAATTTTAAAACGACCCCGTTCAGATTAATCATGAGTGCCGGGGTGTTTCCGTACCGAACGCTTTTTGCTACCGTTTTAAAATCATTTTCAGTTGGAATAGGCCGGTTCATGTATTTCCACCACTGGTAATTTTCTTCGTACCAGGGCCACTTTTGTATGAAAATAACATCATTGCCCAAAGCACTGATATTTGTTCGGAGGTAACGTTCCATCGAATCAACAATGGCCAGAACGGTGATGATTGAAAAAATACCTATGGTAATGCCTATAACCGACAGGAGGGTACGCAATTTATTCATTATCAAAGCCTGAAAGGCAATGATGATACTCTCTCTAAGCAAGCGGATGAGCATGAATAACTTCACCGGTCAAAAGTAGTATTTTGTAAGGTGAAAGTTACCTTAACAGGCTGGCATTCCGATAAACGACAAGTATATTCTGATAAATGATAGATAGAGAAATTCGCATTTGTTAAAACGACATATAATTATACCTTTGCACCTCCCAAAATTACGCATAAATGAAATTATCCCAGTTTAAGTACAATTTACCTGAAAATCTTATTGCTAAATACCCTTCACCCGAGCGGGATGAGTCTCGTTTGATGGTGTTGTACCGAGATAAGAAACGTATCGAACATCACCATTTCAAAGATATTTTAGGATTCTTTAATGACCGTGACGTTTTTATTATCAATAACACGAAGGTTTTTCCGGCCCGTTTGTTTGGGAGTAAAGAAAAGACGGGTGCTAAAATAGAAGTTTTCTTATTACGTGAGTTAAACCATGAACAACGCCTTTGGGATGTATTGGTTGATCCGGCCCGAAAAATACGTGTAGGGAATAAATTATATTTTGGGAATGATGACCTGGTAGCCGAGGTAGTTGATAATACAACTTCACGCGGACGTACCATTCGTTTTTTGTTTGAAGGAAGTGATGATGAATTTAACGGCTTAATCAATAAATTGGGGGAAACCCCGCTGCCCCGTTACATTAATCGCAATGTGGAGCCCGATGACCGTGAGCGTTATCAAACCATTTTTGCAAAACACACAGGTGCCGTTGCACCTCCATCAGCTGGTTTGCACTTTACGCGCGAGTTAATGATGCGTATGGAAATAAAGGGGATGAAGTTTGCCGAATTAACCCTGCATGCCGGATTAGGTTCGTTTCGCCCGGTGGAGGTGGAGGATCTCACTAAACATAAAATGGATTCAGAGTTTTATGAAATAAATGAGAAAGCCGCAAAAATTGTAAATCGTGCGCTGGATGAGAAAAAAAGAATTGTAGCTGTAGGAACTACGGTAATGCGTGCAATTGAGTCATCGGTATCATCCACTAAAACG
>JAIBAK010000038.1 GCA_019695215.1 Bacteroidia bacterium
TAAGTTGTGATTTGCTTTCAAATTGAGTTCTTATTAAGATTGTAAACAGTAGAGGCAAATACAGACAGTAAAGGCAATTCGTTGTGATTTGCTTTCAAATTGAGTTCTTATTAAGATTGTAAACAGTGGATTCATTAGAGAATAAACCTAATATTAGTTGTGATTTGCTTTCAAATTGAGTTCTTATTAAGATTGTAAACAGTATCTAACCCCTGAGCAGATTATCCGCTATAGTTGTGATTTGCTTTCAAATTGAGTTCTTATTAAGATTGTAAACAGTTTATCGAGGTAAAATGTATCGTTTTTTGTAGTTGTGATTTGCTTTCAAATTGAGTTCTTATTAAGATTGTAAACAGTAAAATTGTAGATACATTAGTAATTGTTGCGGTTGTGATTTGCTTTCAAATTGAGTTCTTATTAAGATTGTAAACAGTCCCACACCGTCATATTTCTTTTTCAGCACAGTTGTGATTTGCTTTCAAATTGAGTTCTTATTAAGATTGTAAACAGTATCGGCAGCAAAGGAAGTGATACAATTTTTGTTGTGATTTGCTTTCAAATTGAGTTCTTATTAAGATTGTAAACAGTACACCGGGCTTCAAACCATTGAAAACACTGGGTTTACAATCGAAAATAGGATTAAAAAAATGAAAAGTGCTCCTGTGATTGCGTATTCAGTCACAGGAGTATTTTTTTTGAAGGGAGTTGGTGATTAGACAGGCAGATGCTGAAACAAGTTCAGCATGACGGTGAGGTGGGGTGGATTCTGAAACGAACGAATGCAGAAACTTTGAGTTGAGAGGGTACCAAACAGGCGGATGCTGAAACAAGTTCCATGACGGGGTATGGTGGGATGACGAGTAGGTAAAGATGACGGGTGTGATATACGCTAATTACATAACTGTTGTATTTATTTCGATTTATTACATAAGCCATTTCATTCTTAGCTCCTTCAAGGCGTCATGCTGAACTTGTTTCAGCATCCCTTCCCGCGCCTGCGGCACTCAACTATTTAATTTCCCTCGTATCTTCCAGATCAAATATCCTCACTCAGGTCTTTCAGACCCTCATTAAGAGATTTTATTAAGTTTAATTTCCATTCGCGATGCCATCTTTTAAGTTTTTTCTCCCGTTCAATGGCCTGCATCATATCAGGTATTATTTCATAGTATACTAAATAATGGCAGTTGTATTTTGCCGTAAAGGCAGAACCTTTTCCTTCCCTGTGTTGTGCTACCCGTTGTTTTAAATCGGAGGTCACACCAATGTAAATGACTGTCCGGTTTTTATTCATCATGATGTAAACGTATCCTTTTTTCATTGGAGTGGGGTATGTTGATTTGGGTAAGTTAACTGATTTTTGTTGAAAATAAAGGAAAAGGTGCTTACAACGAACAGATGCTGAAACAAGTTCAGCATGACGGAGAGGAGGGTGGATGCGGAAACGAACAGATGCTGAAACAAGTTCAGCATGACGGTGAGGTTGGGTGGATGCTGAATGGACAGATGCTGAAACAAGTCAGCATGACATATTGAGGGGTGGATGTTGAAACAAACATAACGGGGAGGGAGTGGCAGGCTAAAAAAGTTCGAGTTGTTGAATCGGAACCGGAAGTTCAGCTTGTTTTTTGCCAAAATAAATTTCCATCATCCCAAATTGTTTATCGGTAATGCACAGGATACCGATATGTCCTTTCTCGGGGAGTTTGGTTTTCGTTCGTTTTATATGCACATCGGCATTTTCGCGGCTGGCGCAATGGCGCATGTAAATGGAGAATTGAAACATTGTAAACCCATCAGCCATTAATTCTTTTCTGAATTTGGCATAAATTTTACGTTCGGCTGCCGTCTCGGTTGGCAAATCGAAAAAAACTAATACCCACATAATTCGGTATTCATTTAATCGCATCGGTTTATAAATCGGGATAAATTAACTTTCTGTTTTCTCCGGCATAACATTTTTGCAGGCTGGCTGTAGTGCGTTGCAATCCCACCATCAGCGGGCTTCGCTGGCCTTCAATAGTAATTTCGAGTGCCGGAATGCTAAGCAGGAGTTGTTTAGTTTCCTTGGTCAGTTCAGTTTCTTTTCCCTGTTGTTGTTTTACTAATTCTAGCACCTTTTGATCAACATAGGGTCGGTAAGGTTCCATTATATCATCGGCCAGGCAATAGGCATTGTACTTGTTGCTGTGGTGGATGCCCAGCGTGGGGAGCAGTCCGCTTCCCACCAATCCACGGGCAACGGTGGCTCTTAAAATGGCGTATCCGTAATTGAGCAGGTTGTTGGGGTAACCTTCTTTGCGGCCACGTATAAAATCGGGGATAAGCGGGGCAAAAATACTTTTCCAGTAAAAAGCGGCAGCTCTGGCTTCGTGATTGAGTGTATCGCCCGAGGTAACCTCATTGCTCCATATACGCATGGTTTGAGCATTGGTTCCGCTTATTTCAAGTAAGGCCGCCTGGTTTTTAATTTTGGCTTTAATGGTTTGTTGCCACAACTGTTTTTTTAGCGGCTCGCTTGCATTTATCTGGTCAGTAAATCTATCCTGCTGCAGGGTATTTACGCTTAAAGGCAAAAGGAGGCCGGCAGGGTGATGGGTTGGGTCGCAGGTTACCAAAGCCACATTATTGTCGAGCAGTTTATGTATTAGCCCGTGTGTGATGGTAATTTGTGAGTGATCTATAATCATCACTCCTATGTCTTCAATGGGAATGGTATTACCAATCAACTTATCCATTCCATCGGCACCGGGAATATTTACTTCCAGCTGCTCATTTTTAAGTCTCAGGTAGGCAGGATTGCCAAAATACAGGGTGCGTTTAATCATGGCGGTGAGGTTTAGGAGTTGTTTGTTTTTCTAAAACCGTGCCATTGCATTTAATCAGACAATAATTGCCATCAAATTCCGGAATAAAATCTCCTTTTTCGAGCTGTAATTTTTGCAAACGGTATTTAACTGGCGTGGCAGCACAACCGCCTGCCGGATAAAAATTACGCAAAATGCGCAGCGCATTTTGCGTAATTTTGTATCTTTGAAAAATGAATACAGAAATTAAGAATCCTTTTTTGGTTTCGGGCTATGCGGGCGAAAATTATTTTTGTAACCGTAAAAAGGAAACCGATGCCCTGTTAAAAAACGTAAACGGCAACCTTAATACCACGTTGTTTGCTATAAGGCGTGTGGGAAAAACCGGTTTAGTAAAGCATGTTTTTCATAAGCTGGAAAGACAAAAAAAAGCTTTATGCATTTATACCGATATTTTCGCCACCAAAAACCTGAGGGAGTTTACCAATACACTGGCCACGGCCATTTATAATAAACTGCCCGAAAACAGGGGTTTGGGAAAAAAAATTACAGAGTTTATAAAACGGCTCAGGCCGGTAATCAGCTATGATCCGCTTACGGGGAGTCCGGAGGTAAGTGTGGATTTCAGTAAAAATTCGGGGTATGAAAAAACCATACAGCAACTCTTTGAGTTCTTAAACAGTCAAAATACCAAGATTGTTATTGCCATTGACGAGTTTCAGCAAATTACCCACTACCCCGAAAAAAACACAGAGGCTTTTTTACGCACGCATATACAATCGCTCAAAAATACCGTATTTATTTTTTGCGGAAGCAATCACAAACTGATGTACGAAATGTTTAATAATGCCAAACGGCCGTTTTACGCCAGTTGTGCCAATATGAATCTGGATTATATAAAAACCAGCGACTATGCCGGCTTTATATCGAAACAGTTTGCTGCGCACAGGCGTAAAATTACACCCGAGGCCATTGAGTTTATACTGGAATGGACCTATTGCCACACCTATTACACTCAGTTTTTATGCAACCGGTTGTATGAAAGTGCGGGTAAAAACTGCACGCTTGGCGATGTGCTGGCAGTGTGTGAGCAGATACACAACCAGGAAGAGGGTATTTATTACCAGTACCGGAATATGTTAACACAGTCTCAGTGGAATTTGTTAAAGGCCGTTGCCATTGATGAGCGCATTCACAGGCCAAACGGAAAAGATTTTATTCACAAGCATAAACTGGGGGCTATATCAAGTATAAACCGAAGTATAGAGTCATTACTGGAAAAGGAACTTATTCATAAGGCAGTAAACGTGCCGGAACCCTATTACATGATGAATGATAAATTTTTGATGCGGTGGTTGCAGCGCAAATAATTTTATTACGCAAAATGCGCTGCGCATTTTGCGTAATAAAATTATTTCAGGAACTATGAAAACAAAAATCAGCCTGTGAGATGCCGTTTATTTAACGGCAATGCTCTTTACCTTAATCACGGGCTTAAGCAGGTATCGGCCGTTGTCTGTGGCTACTACTGATTCACCGGCATCAAAATCCAGAGTAACCACAGTAGTGTCGCCCGGCTCAATGGTAGTATTGAGGTTTATTTTTAAACCTGCTTTCTGTAAACTGGCGGGGCCATCAAGTGCATGAATGGTACTGTCAGAAAGCATTACGGTATTATTGTTTCCAAGTACCAGCCTTAGTTGGGTTATTTTACCCGCAGGCAATATACTTCCGTTGGCAAGTGCTGCCGAGATATCATTTTGCAAATCGAGGAGATTGTAAATGGTATCATGGGTACTAAGCAGGTACCATCCTGCAGGCGAAAGCGTATCGGCCAGATGCGCATACACCTCTTTGATATCAACATTCACCTGAAGGTAATTGCCCGGTAAATCGGTAAGTCTTACCGCAAGGCTACCCGTTGAGCCTTGTTGAAACTGGTCAGTTTCTTTTTCACAACTTGAAAAAAAGCCCCCAAAGGTCAAAAGTCCGGCTGCCACCGGCAGCATCAAACCTCTCCATGATTTTTTGTTCTTCATTTTTTTAAATTTAAATTAAACATTGTCCCGAAGTTTGGTCTGTAATGTCAGTGTGCATGGCAAACAAAATGCTAAAACGCAACAGGTGATAACTTGCTGAAAGGAAATAGTGGTTTGACTATACGCTAACGGATATTTTTGTCAATTTGATAAAGATGAATAAAAGTTTGAGAAGGGAAACACATCCCCCAACCCCTTTCGCAGCAGCGCGGCCCATCGCTGCAAGGGGGACAGTTGGGTCGGATTTTTTGCATTTAATAAAAATGAATAAAAGTTTGTGAGGGGAAACACATCCCCCAACCCCCTTCGCAGCAGCGCGGCCCATCGCTGCAAGGGGGACAGTTGGATTGGATTTTTATTCATTTGATAAAAATGAGTAAAAGTTTGCGATGGGAAACACATCCCCCAACCCCCTTCACAGCAGCGCGGCCCATCGCTGCAAGGGGGACAGTTAGATCTATGTGCCCTCTCCGAACCCGTGAAGGGAGTGAAAGCCGCCACGCGTTGCGTGGGTGTTCTTTCTCATTCAAAAGCCCACTTGCGGCTTTCATCATTAAGTGGAGCTAACTGGTACAGTGTCGAACTTTTTAGCGGAGTTAAAACTTGCCTATTATTGATTACCAGATTAAAGCCTATTCACTGGTTTTAAGAACTGATAGGAAGTCGTAAAGACGCCCCGCTGAAAAGACCGATTTGTACTTGATTATTGCTTTGGCGACCCATACCTTCAGTTTGGGTCGCTTACTGTATATCCCATCAAATGTCGAAAACCGGGCATCCCAACTGTAAAAGTCAGGACACCCGGTACCTCTGTTTGAAAGCCCCTTATCTAATTAATACAACCTTTTGTGTTTGGGTGTATGAACCGGCTGTGAAGTTAATAAAATAAATCCCTTCTTTGAGCGCTTCTGCATTAAAGGAGAACTTATGAACTCCAGATTGCTTGAATGTGTTGTTTTCAATTGTTGCCACCTTTTGCCCTACTAAATTGGTAATAGCAATACTTACCTCGCCATCTTCAGGTAAGCCATATACCAGTTTTAATTCATTGGTAAACGGATTTGGGTAAGCATAGAAGTTCGTTGTACTTAGGACTGGTTTGTTTCTGGCTATCAAATGACCGGGAGGTGGTGGTTCAAGGTGCATAGGTACACCGTAACGAATGCCTCCCACAGAGTTGTAATCGTCACCCGCCATGAACTGCTCCAGGTCAAATTCATAATACAGGTTAAGGGTACTACTATTGGTCAAAGTGTCCCACGCTACAAACTCAATTCCGGCCCAAGCTCTCTGGTCAGCATCGTAGTTTATATTACTCAGTACAACATCCTGACAGGAATCTACCTGAAGGGTTGAATCGTTCAAAACCGTAAAACCTGAGCCATCCGTATTTGTCCAGATACTTTGCAGGGTGGCATCCAAGTGGATTTTTACAAACCCGTACCGGAAGTAGTCACAGTTATTGGCATGGAAAACCAATTTGCCGTCAGAGGCAAACCCGTCAGCTACGTTTCCGTTTCCGGCTATATGCACCACATCGTTTCCGGGGATTACTTTAGCCACAACATAATTTTTGGCAATGATCCTGTTGTTGTCACGGACATTATCTCCCAAGTCCAGTGTTTCAGTATTGTCCATACCAAAAGGAGCATCGTTGCAGGTAACAATCCGTGCCAGCAGGTTAATTTCGGCATCATCATTATCCGGGTCTCCGGTGACAATGGCCGGGTCAACCGGGTACCATGTGGTATTTACTGTGTACGCGGAATCTACTGCGAGCGCAGGTATATCATAAACTCCAATCAGGTTACCCAATCCCCTTTTAGTCCCATCATAAGTTTTCCAGTTTCCGGCTGTTTCACTTTGAGTGGTATCGTATTTCAGGTTACGTTCCCACTGCGCCCCGGTAGTTGCCACCGACCAATACAGGTATAGTTTGGCAGGTGCGCTGGTGGAAGTCCCGTTGTTGCGCACAAAGGTGCGGAGGTAGTTGGCAGCTCCGAATAACGGGGTTTCGTGTGAAGAACCTGCATCATTGCTTCTCCTGTTCCACAGGTCTGGGCTGTTCCAGATAAAGCTGCCGGAAGTATTGTCCCTTGCCTGAAGGTTTCCATAAACAGCCGTTACAGTTAAGCTGGCTGCGGTACTTAATACTTCTGAGTTGTCACAAACATTTCTCAGTTTAGCCTGAAAGGTATTTCCGTTATTACAGCCAAAGGTGGCGTAATTAAGCGTATCGGATGAATCAGGAATCAATACATTTCCGGTGGCATTGTTTCTTTGCCAGCCAATTATTTGTAAATCCTGATAAGCTACGGTAAACTGGGCTATATCTCCTTCGGTTACGGAAGTATTGGCCGGGTTTAAGGTAACCATAGGATTACGCAGGCGAACCATAAATGCCGGGGTATAGTTCAGGTCTAAGGCATGTTGCTTAAGTGCCCCCCTCCGGTAATACTTGGTCACAGTATTTTCCGTTGGCTGGTAATCTTTATCGGTTGCTCCGGCTATATCGGTCCAACTGTTGTTGGTAGTATCAACACACTGCTGCCACTGGTAAGTCCAGAAAGCAGGAGTAACAGGACTGCTTCCGGTAAGGTAGGGTGCAGTTCCCCCGCTGCACACAGCATCCCGGTATGGTGTCCCTGCATCCGAAGTGATTTGGTTATCCAAATAATGCAGGGCGGTGTTATCCGGTAAATCACATCTTAGCATCATAGCCCCTTCAGCTAACGGGGTATCAATGACTGTGCTGTCCTGATGATACTGATAAAATTCAAAATCAAAGCTCATAGGGCTTGTCCGCTCATAAGATTCATCCGTCACAAAATGAATTTTGATATGGTCTTCTTCATTGGGTGCAAAGGCTACGTCAGTCATCCACACATCGCAACTGTCGGTGATGCGGATGGTATAGTCATCCACTACCGTAAATCCGCTTCCGTGCGCACCATTGACATACCAAGCCTGACTAAGCGGAGTGTCCAAGACAACCTCGACAACCCCATAGTCAAAATAATTGCATGATTTAGCTTTCAGGTTAAAGGCAACATGACTGTTCTGGTTCAGGTAATTTCCAACCCAGGGTTTTCCCTGCATATCACCAGAGGCCGTATCTACTACGTGAAAGTTCCGTGTAATGATTTTCCGGTTGTTTCTCACGTTGGTGGCAGTTACCAATCCTTCAGGGAAAGTCATTCCATAAGGTTTTTCATCACAGGTAATAATACGGGCAAGTAAACAAACCATTAAACTGCTGTCTATCCCGCTTACCCCATACCATGCCGGGTTGGGTACTTCCCAAGGCAGAACAATTACCTGAGTGCTTCCTGCCGTCATTGGGCCAATGACTACCGTATCAATTACACCACCCCTAAAAAATGTATCAGGCCCGTTAACAAAGATATTGTCCGGGGTAGAGAGCCAGTGTTTGGGCCAAAGTTCAAGTGTTGATGCTATTGTCCAATGAACTACTACCTTTTGTGCAGGGCTTGTGGTAGAGCCGGTGTTTTTTACCTGCACTTTAGCATAACCTATCGGAGTTAATTTTTTGTATTCAATATTATCGTTATTGTAGTCATAGGTTGCTGAAGAACTTCGGCTGAACCAGATGTCAGGACTTGCCCAGATATTGTTGTTAGGATAGGGTTCAACTCCGGTATCGTTTGTTGCATCCCGCATCATCAGGGAATCCTTAAATGAATAATTAACGGTAATCATGCCGGGCTGGCTTTCCATTAGCTCACAACCATTAAACACCCTCGCTCTATACTTTGATTTATTGTCACACCTGTTTACATTAAATTGAAGTAAAGTATCATTGTGTTCATTAAGTATAGTATCCCAGTTTTCACCACCATCCTTACTGATGTCCCAATAATATTCGCTTCCGGGAACTGGTTCGGTAATAGTAAAAATGGCAGTGTCTCCCTCATCGACCGTTATAAGACCTGGGTTAGAACTTAATGAATAAGAAAGCCCCTGTTCCGGATAGTTTGTATAAATAGGTACTATTTTAGAATAGACCTTGCCACAAGGAGTAAATACAATACAACGTAAAGAATCAACCCGTGGCCACGTAGACCCATAAGAAATAAAGTTTCTTGCAGAAGTATCGTAAGTAGGATTCCAAGTGCTTGTGTCGTTCCACGGGCTACTACTACCATCCTGCTTTAACTCCCAGAAATAATGCAAACTCACATTGGTATCAGTGTGCATTTCCAGATCATCAAAAAACATAGAGGAAGATGAGGTATGAAATCGGCAGGTTGGTCTTGGGCGTGGATGCCTCACAAAATAAATAAAAGGACGTAGCTTTAAAACGTTACTTTGGTAAGAGCAGCCGGAGGTCATGTCTATTTTTCGTCTTACATAAACAGAATCCCCGTTGAAACTCCAATGAAGATGAATTGAATCAGCATCTGTAATATTTGACCAACTGGAACTGTCTATACTGTATTCCCACTGATAGTTTAATATGGTATCTTGATAAGCATGTGGCGTACTGCCGTTCACTGTATAATTATCACTTGCAATGCAGGCACGTGAAATTAGTGTAATAGTGTTGCTATCCGCTTTGGTACGGAGTAAAACAGTGTCGCTGATATTTTCACATTTACCTGAAATAGCAACTCGTACATACATAGTTGAATCCACAAACGTGGTTGGCAGATAAGTTGTGTCGTTACTGCTGGGAATATTTGTCCATGACGGGCTTGTCGGAAGTTTTTTACGCCACTGGTAAGTAATGGTTCCGATTCCACCTGTTACATGGTTTCCAATAAAGGGTATGATGTCCAGCGTATCGCATATTGTTTGAGAACTTCCTATGTAGTTCCCAATCATTTTGGGCTGCAATGCAACGGAATGGTAAGCGGTATCGGTACAACCCGATCTTAGGTCAGTAACAATAACGCGGATACTACCACTATCACTGCTCCAAGCTACAAAAGGATTGTATTCGTTAGGAGATGAGGAAAAAGTTCCGCTGCCCGTTATAATATCCCATTGATAAGTAAAATCTGAGCTGTGGGTAGTTGAATAATTGACTGCCATTCCTGTATCACAGAATAATGAATCACCACCAATTTCTACAGCAAAAACACCTACGCTAATCGTTTGACTAATGCTGGTATCCGGGGTAATAAGCTGTACAGTGTAACTACCGGGAATGGAATAAAGATGGTCGGGATCTTTCAGGCTTGACGAATCCCCATCTCCAAAGTACCATTTATATGAGCCTGCGCAAAGGATACCCGATCTGAACTGTTTTTTCAGGCAACTAACCGGAATTACATCAAATCCAATCGAGAGTTCATCAACAGCTTTTGCATTAACCAAATTGGGTAAAGAAAACCTACTGCGGCTAAAACCATTTGCTGAAAGTAAAGGCCCATTGTTATTGTAATCACAAGCGTTTTGTATCGTATCTCTTAAATTAGGAGAGTTGATTATTCTTAGCTTATTCGATGCATCAGATGAGCCATATAGTTTTCCATCTGGGCCAATTTGTAGTTGATAATATAATCCGGTATGAGCAGCCACCAGTTTTCTGTTTGGAATCGGATTCGCACTAAAGATATCATACTGCATTAGATTACATGAGGTGACAATATAATCCTGTACAAAATAAAGCAGACGGGAATCCGGACTAAAGCATACACCATACGTCATGGCCTGCCCAATATCAAAGATAGTACCTGTGATTGTTCCCGTTTCTCTGTCAAAACTAAAGAGCCTTCCCCAACCAGCTAAGTATTTTCCATCTGGTGAAGCTTTTAAAGCACCAAAACGAGAAATAACTCTTTCTGGAACATAAGCACTATGGTAGCTTATGCCGGTCGAGGTAACACTATATACCAAAAGACGTTGATGGGTTGAATCGAATACGAGGCTATCTTTTTCTACACCTTCCTGCACAATTAACCAGTAATCATTGCCATTGCATTTAGGAATGGTTGTCATAGCTTCTCCGGGTATAATGGCACTATCAAAGTCACTAATGTAGGAAATGAAAGACGGTGCGATGATAGGTTTGTTTTTTAGTGTGCTTACCACACCACCTTTACCGGAATCCAATGTTGTGTCAATAACCGAATAACGTAGCCCAGAGAAGGATGGAGTGTTCAATGTATCTAAAAACACTCCGTGAACGATATAGTACCTTGAGCCGTTACCGGGGAAAGGAATACTTAAACCTACCTGAGTGGAAGAGTAATGACCATACATACTATCACTACCGTTCATTTTTTTGTATTCTTTGTTATAGATTTCCAGTAGTGGAATTCCGGTTAGATTTATATCAATACCCCCACCATAAAATAGCATTTGTCCAGCAGCATTTCCTTGACTTATGTTACTTTCAAGGGTATTTATGTTTTGGGGCTTGTTTATTTGTGGGCCCGCGTCTCTTACCGCCCCACCTGACGTAAAGCGCAGCCCACAATATTCGCCAAAAGCCCAAGCAGCTTGTGGGTTTGAAATGGGATTATTACAATTCAGTGCTTCAAAATAATCCACTCTTGTATCACTCACTGAATCTCCACTTTGCACCACGGTGAGCTTTACTGCATAAAAACCCGCTATAGAAGGCGTGTATTTCAAGAAGTAGTTTGTATCACTTGTGTACTGTACTAATGTTCCACCTTTGCTAATGTACCATCGATAGGTTGCTCCTGAATATTTAATTGCCGTAAGAATCACCGAATCTGATGGAAGGCACGCGAGGTCACTTGAAATATCAAAGACAGCTGCTGTATGGCAGCAGCTTAATCCTACATTGTTGATGTTAAAAGGAGAGACCAGATTCCGCCTGATTGTACTAAGAACTGAATACATAATTTCAGTCTGATCAGCAGTGAAAATGTTGCGACAGCTTTCATTCGAATAATCCATCAAATTTTGTATCTGATCATTTGAATCGGGCGTTTCGTTACAGGTGTTCCGTGTACTGCATCCGAAATTTTGTCCGTTTACAGGGGGCACATCGCAACAAAGGTCGCCCTCTGTTTCGCAGGTGGAAGAAGTCATTCCTGTACACCCACCATCAAAAGGATGGTTCAACCCGAAATAATGTCCTGCTTCGTGTGCAAGGGTTGCACCATAAGTGTCGCTATGTAAAGAGCAACTAATACAATCACTCACATTTCCCATTCTCTTATACCTTACCACAATACCTTGCCTTCCCAATACACCAGGAGTTGAAGCATATCCACCTACACCATTATCACCTCCATTATTATTTAAAATGGTTTGTACCACCCAAACGTTCAGGTATTGTTCTGCTGGGAAATAATCCAGTGCCATTAAGTTTTGGGCGTCTGCTGGGAAATGATGGTTGCTAAGAGTATTATTTTGCTGTCTTGTAATGCCACTGAAACTTGTACCGTTTGGCATTTTTTTAGCAAGACAAAACTGAATACCTGTGTTTACTGCCGGATAAGCGGCATTAACATCGTTTGAAAAATGACTATTCAATGCACGGATAGCGCTTTCCACCTGTGCATCACTAATGTTACTGGCGGGCTCGCCACTATTGTAAACAATATGCACTACAACGGGAATCAAGTATTTTGCTTTCCGGCAGGAATACAAAGATGTGGTTTGCATGGCACCCATCGGACTGCCGTTTGGCAAGAACTGGACTGTGTTATTCGCCCTGAATTGTGTTACCCGTTGTAGATGACTTTGTCGGATGGCCAAATAATCAGGTTCGTTCTGTAACAGGTGGTCAAATCCACAAAGTGTATCACTTTGAGCAAGGATGGCCATGCTTTGCAACAGGCAAAGCAAAGTCACTACGATTGGTAATCGTTTTTTCATATTAGTAGTATAATTAAAAGGTTATTGGATAATTATTTTCTGGGTAAAGGTTTTTGTATTGGTAGTAAGTTTAAGCAGGTACAGCCCACTCGCAAGTCCTTCACAATTCATTTCGACAGCTCGGCTGTTTTCAGGAAGTGTTTTGAGGTGTACAGTTTGCCCTGTAACATTCAAAAGTTCTGCCTGTTCAAAGAGTTCAGAACCCAAAGTGAGTTCGATATGGAGTAACCCATCCACTGGATTTGGATAGACAAGGATTTCTTCGGGGATTATCACTGGAAATCCTGTTGTGTTATAAGTATCAGAAAAAATGCTGCAATTCGAAGCATCGGTTACTTTTATCTTATAGTTTCCATCAGTGCTGCGGATGATAAAATATTGATCCGCACCGTTTATGGGTTGGTCGTTTAAATACCATTGGTAGAATGAATAACCTGCACTTGCAATCAAGCTATCCGCTTTACGGATTATAACAGGTTTAGTAATTGATCCACTACCAAACTGTATCTGTATAGTATCACTAAAACTACATGACAAATCAGGGGTAACCACCGTTACATAATAACTTCCGTTTTGCTTTACGTTATAGGTGGCCCCCCCACTTGAATCCTGCCACTTGTAACAGTAATATCCCTCCCCGGCAAAAAGCATTAATGAATCGGCATTACATAAAGTCACATCACTTCCGAGATTTAGCTGCATTATCGGGTAAATATGAATGGATTTAATTATTGTGTCATTTCCTGCAATAAGTCGCACCTCATACGCTCCGGTATCGATGAAAGTATGGTTTATATTCTGAGTTGTATAATAATTATTTGCGCCTCCGTTTAATTTAAGTATACGCCACTG
The DNA here is from genome assembly GCA_019695215.1 of Bacteroidia bacterium. Lineage (GTDB taxonomy): Bacteria > Bacteroidota > Bacteroidia > UKL13-3 > UKL13-3 > JAGPCK01. Next base: position 13,520 of record JAIBAK010000038.1, read on the forward strand.
CCATGAAGTAATTGCAAGAGTATCTTTTCCAAAGAATTGATAATTGTTGCTCCCGCAAATGTGTTTATAATGAAAATCTATTCTTGGCCGATAAAAGTAAGAGGAGATAAAGTTGGGAAGACCATTTTTGGATTTTTTGCTTCCTAAGTTAATTCCTTGCATTACATATCCGGAATTTGCTGAGTCGGGATATTCAATACTGGACAGATAGAATGAATCAGCGACTGCGATCAAAATTTTATTTTGAGGAGTAACTTGCATACCGCGTGGCCTTCCCAAGAGCCAATTTCCCCCAGAAGGACTATAAAGTGTATCACGGGTCTTTGCAATACTATCCCCTATTCCTGATGATAAATTATACCTGCATAGATAATTAAGCCATCCTGTAAAATAGAGGTACCTTTTGTTTGGAGAAAACTCCATTGCATAAGGTTGGTTAACCGTAGCTCCATTGGTATACGCTGATATATTAACCGCATTGGAAAGTGTCCCGGTAGACTTATTAAAGTCCATTACTTCTATTTCGGTTCTCGTTTCATCATATAATCCACTCGCTACTTTCCTACCGTCTATTGAAAATTTCATTGAAGATTCAGCAAGGGCTAATCCAACTCCGTTTACAAAGCCAATAGATGTTATTACTGGACAAGGGACTAAGCCTTTATTAGTAACAAGATAGGCATAATACAGATTATTTTTATATCCCTTTGAAAGAACCCAAACATCGCGTCCATTTTCATGATGAGTTGCAATAAGTGCTTCACAAACGGAATTCTGAAGTTGAATATTCTTTAAAATAACTGAACCAAGCCCATTCTGGGTATTTATATTGACGAGTTGGGCACATAAGCCCGGCCAATACCCGTCAGCGTAAACTGTAAAAATGTAATACAACGAATCATTTTCAGGGAAGGGAACAATAACAGAAGATTGTATGGATGATGTACCTCCCAAAAGCCCCGTTCCATTTTGCATTACTTGGTGATTTTTATTCCATACAGTTTCACCATTGGTATAAAATAATAAGTTCCCATTCGTATCGCTGATGGTAGCACAACCCTCGTCTGAAATCAATGCACCATTTGTTAGTATTGATGGAGAAGCAGTGTTAAAGTTAATTCCTGCGTTTGCACCAAAGTACCAGATATTGGTACGCTTGATGTCCTGAGCATTCGTTGACGATCCAAATATCAAATATAGAAAAAAGAGAAATAAGTATTTTTTCATCAAATTGAGGCTTAATAGCTCATGTCCAACACAGTTTAATTTATAACACATAGCAAAAATATACAAATTTGTATAATCAACAAAAAATAAATCCTCAAAATTTCGTTTGTGAAGAAATACTTCAAAGACGAAGTTTTTATAAAAAAACTGGGTAAGAATATTTCCCGGCTGCGAAAAGCACAAAGGATTTCGCAGAGCCAACTCGCATTTGAAGCGGGCATTCCTTTAATGCAAATTAGCCGTATTGAAAGAGGGGTAATTAATACAAGTGTGAGCAACATATTTGTCATTTCTCAAGTTTTAGACATTGAAACAAAAGAACTTTTTGATTTCACGGGACTAAAGCAGAAATCAAAAGTTGTTTCCAAGTAAATAATACCCTTGTCTGGGTGCATAGCTCCGGACGGTTCTTTTTTCTAAATTGTTATTTTGTTTAATCATACAAAGTAATATTAATTTTCACATCCCAGACAAGAGTGAAAACACTCTTTTTTTCATGAGTGAAATCACTATTTTTTGTTTGCCAGTTTTGCTCATTTAGTCCGCTGCACATTGATTCTGAGTTTATTCTATATGAATAGACTATTAAATCCGTTAAACGTTGCATATTTACCAGCGCAATAATTTTAAATATACCAGACGGCTTCTCATTACTTATTTTCCGAAATCCAACATTTTCTTTCCAAACGATTTTTAATCGTTTAGAATCTGGAACACCTCTTTTATCCATGCAAAGTCTATGCGATTTTCATGGCCTTACAGTTATACTGACAGTTAGGTTACAGTTATGAAACCATGCGAATCCATGCGTATATGATTGAAAAAGCATGCAAGAGGCATCTGCGCATGATCTGGTCGGGATTAAAACCATGATGGCAATGATAATTTCCGGTTTCTCAGTCGGCCTCTGTCCGTTTTGTATCGTAAAGTAGAAGCTGCATACAAAAGACCGCCATCTGTAGCCAAAGTCGGCAATCTTCATACAAATGAGTACAAACGAAATGCATCTTTGGTAATCACACCCCTGTTTGGGGAAAGCATCTCAAACCCGCTCCTGACCTTTGTTTTCAGAACCCCTGCACTGAATCCGTCTTTGGCTGATACATGAAAGATAACCACACTACGTTGGTCACTGAGCTGCATCAGCTAACAGATTCCGGTACTTGGGTGTCATCATTAGCCCTCATGCAATTATTTACCCTTTGCAATTGTCCACGTTTGTCCTTTGGAGTCCTTTCGGTGCGTTTGGCGTCCATTGGTGTCCTTTTTTGTCCCTACGTGTCCCTTTTTGTTACCTGCCTCAAACCAATGGCAGAGTTTTGTTTCGTTAACCACAAATGCAATACAATGAATAATCAATTTAAAGGAAGCAAAATGAACCGCACTCAATTCAAGCGCAAGCCACCTGACGTCAGCCCGGCATCACCGAGTCATCAGCACAAAGGCGCATTACAACATGCACCGTCTGTTGAAGTTCACCTGCAAATCCGTTTTTGCGGGGCTGAACAGGTATCTGTTCATCAAACTACCACCTGCACGGGTTATGGAATAGTGGAGGCCCACTATTACTGCACCACCTTAGAACAACTGCTTGGAAGTTCTTATCGCTCCCTTCAAAAGAAAATCAAACAGTCAGCTACCAGAAAGGGCAGAAAGATATGAGCATTATCAAAAGTCCGTATTCCGTAGCGCGTATCAATTTGCTGCGGCAGATGCTTTTCACGGGCGGGTCTTCAGGCAAAACTCCTTTTTACGAAGTGCGGGTGGATGACCTGCGTGTTGTGGCCCGTACAAACAACCCGGAAGAATTTGATCAGCATGAAGAGTTCGTTTCGGCAGATACCCGCAGCATTACTGTACTCATTTATGCAGGTACTTCACGCAATAATACCCGCTATGTGCTGCAACTAAAAGATGAGCCTTTTCAGAACGCCTCACCCGCCTTGGCCGGAACAGACATAGAAGAGACAATCCGTGAAAAAGTACAGCAGCATCGAAAAGAATGGGAATACCAGCAGACCCAGCAGGAAAACCAGCGGTTAAAATCGCAGGTTGAACTGTTGCAAAAAAAAGAAAAAGAGCAGCAGGAACAAATCAGGGAACTGCTGAATTCACCGCAAGGCGATGGGCAGTCCTCTCAACGGTGGGGAAGCATTCTTTCCATTGCACTGGAAGGGCTTATCAAAAGAAATGCACACCACTTGAGTAAAATACCCGGAGGAGAATCGTTGTTTGGTCTCTTCAATCAGTCAGAAGATAAACAAGCGCAGCCCGCACACACACCACAACAGCAACAACTGCTGGCATTACTGGAACTACTCCAGGGGGGTACCGACCCGCAGCAACTCGATGACCTGATGAGGTTGTCAGGTTTGCTTCTTCAACACCCTGAAGCGATACCCAATGCATTGCAATCGGTAGAAGTGTTCATCACAAACCAACCTGTTACAGATAACAATAAATTATAGTCATTACTGAACTTTAAACTACATAAAAAAATATGGCAAATAACAAATCCCGTAGCCGCAGGTTTGATGTCCCCTCAGAACTGCTGGCAGAATTTTTCACCGCAACCGATGAGCACGAGCTGGAGATTGAACTGGTAGAAATACCTGATCCCGAAACCTTGTGTGTGGAAGTTACCTACGACCCATCCCAGCGCGATGCTGTGATGAACCTGATTGAACTCATTGATGAATATGAACAGGAAGATGATGATGACGATGAATGATGATTAATACTTCAGCCCGCATATGCAGGCTGAGATTGCTTAGTTAGAATTCCAGAACAAATACCTGCACTACTTATGTATAAAAGTCTATAGTCGGACTTCTGTCAGTCAGTATATGATAACCAGCTATGCCATTTATTAAATGCGCAGTCTGTCTCCCTTTGCTTTCTGCTTGAATCCGCCTGTATGCACAATGTATTTGACAATAGCAAGCCGCCCCGTGCGGACTCCTTGCTGAAACAAGTTGGACACGGGCTAATTATCAGAAACTTAAACAATGGCACATGGACCGGAATTGGATGCATTACAGCAGAATTCCGGGCCATAGAAACGCAAAAACGAAACAAAAAAAATGGCAGTGAAAAAAATGAAATACGAGCGTAACGATAAGGACGTAACCATTGAGGAAGCAAGGGCACTGGCTGATTTTGAAAACGCCAGTGACGAGGAGGTTCAGCATGTGCTGGACAGCCTGAAAACTTACTGCGAGGTGGTCTTCGGAATTATCAGCCGCAAAAACGGCAGCGGTGGCAAAGTGCTTTCTCTTGACCCGGAACGAAAGCAAGCCGCATAACAATTTAAAAAAGGATAACATGCAAACCACAGCAAAACTGAAAGTAAAAACAAACGACAAAGCACAAAGCAAAGCAGACTGTAAAACGGGAAACGACCGGGTCGTTTCTCCCGACCTCCTTTTAGAAATGTTTGCCAAGGGACAAAAGGGTGGCAAAGTCCTGACCGGAAACTGTGTTACTTACACCCGTGTTTCCAGCAAGGAGCAGGAACTTGGTTACAGCCTTGAAACGCAGAAAAAGGATTGTGAAGCATTTGCAAAAAAGAATGAGTACACAATCCTTGGGCAATTCGGTGGGACTTATGAAAGCGCGAAAACAGACGAGCGTAAAGAGTTTAACCGCATGCTGCAATTCATCAAAAAGAGTAAGGAAAAAATATCTTTCATCGTGGTGTATTCCATCGACCGCTTCAGCCGCTCCGGTGCAAACGGGATTTACATCAAGGAGCAACTGAAAAAAGAAGGCATCTACATTGTGGCGGTAACCCAGCCCGTGGATGCTACAACTTCCAGCGGTGATTTCCAGCAAAACATCCAAATGATATTTTCCCATTACGACAACCAGTTGCGCAGGGAAAAATGCATGGCGGGTGTAAAGGAAGCCATCAGCCGGGGTGAATGGTGTCACAAAGCTCCGATGGGATACGATGTGGTTCACAGCGAAGGCAAGCGCAAACTGGTGGTTAACGAAAAGGGCAAACTGCTGCGCAAGGCTTTTTTATGGAAAGCCGAAGGACTGACTATCGAACAGATCAGGGAAAAGCTGGTGGCCCTCGGACTGAACATCTACCACCAGAAATTATCACAGATGTTTCGCAACCCGTTTTATTGCGGACTGATCGCCCACAACTCGCTGGAGGGAAAGTTACAGGAAGGCAATCAGGAGAAGCTGGTTTCTAAAACCACTTTTATGAAAGTGAATGAACTGCTACAGGAAAATGCGCAAGGGTATAAAGTGAAGCACGAAAACGAGGAGGTTCCCATGAAGAATTTTCTGAAATGTGGTCATTGCGGGGAGTCCATGCCGGGGTACATAGTAAAGAAAAAGAACATCTGGTATTACAAGTGCCGCAGGAAGGGCTGCTGTAATAACAAAGCAGCCAAGCAGGTTCACGATACCTTCATGCAGGGTATTCTGGCCCACATGTGCCTGAACCCCGAATACGCAGACATGGTGAAGCAGGTTATGCTGCGAACTTACAGCCAGCTAACCGAGGCCACAACCGACAACACGGCCCTTTTAAGGCAGAATCTTCAGGTGGTCGAACAGAAGATCGAACGGCTGGAAGAACGCTTCGTGTTAGAGGAAATAACGGCTGATCAGTTTGCCCGTTTCAGTGAAAAATTCAGGGCTGAAAGGGACGGAATTCTGAATGAACTTGAAAAAACCGAAATCAAAGTGTCGAACCCTGAAGATTACATCGACCGGATTATAGGATATTGCCTGAACCTCCCGCAAACATGGGACTCCGCAAGCTATCAGGAGAAGCAAAAAATTCAAAATATGGTGTTTCCTGAAGGAATTTCGTATGATAAGAAAAATGACCAGTGTCGAACCCCTAAAATAAATTGGGTATTCCTCTGGATCGCCCGTCAACAGCAGGAGTTGGCGGATAAAAAAACTGGCATACCGGGGTTAAACCTCGGTTATGCCAGTTTGGTGGAGCTGGAGGGGGAAATGTCTAACCCCCTAAATACAGATATTCAGGTCATTTTGGAGGTCTCAAAGGTGTTGGCTATTTAGTATTCCGCATTCCTTCAATCGAGGCTCCTTTAATATGCAGCGGAACGCGACAGCTACTGGTCTAAAAAGTACGGTAGCCCACCTGCGTGGTAAAACACCAGTTGTAGTCGTTTTCTTCTTTAAACTTTTTGTCCAAAAGTAAGTAAGTTGTTAATGCAGGTTTTCTTACTATCCTATATTGTACCATTCAATTTGATAAAATAATCGTAATATCCTCCAAATAAAAAAGCCAGTCATAATTCTCAGCATAAACCAATTTATGCTTCCTGCTTAGGTTATAATCAGCACCAATTAAATAAACAGGTTGGTTTACTTTTTTAAACAAAGTGGTATTTACAAATATACCATCGATTGGTATCTGCCCCAATTTTAGTTCCTTCTTTTGTTGATGTAGGATCTTCCCATCATTAATTACATGAATAGCTCGGCTGTCATTTCCTATAGCTAAGAATTGACTGGAAAAGGTATTTTGCAAATAGAAACCTAAATTATTTATATGGTATGGATTTTTCTTAGCCAAGTGGCCGCAATGGCCAAATATTATATATTTTACTGAATGCTCAGTCTGGATGTATTTATTAATAAATTGGAACATTAATGAATCCCTGATCCCATCTACATTTTCCGTTGCTTAAGATAGGATAAATCATAATGCAACTGATTGATATAATTTTGACAAATAGTATCATTTATTCCGACTTGTAATGAACTTAATCGCTGTAATAAACTGTCATATTCGTTTTGTTCCAGAAGGTACCAATAGTATGCGTTATTCGAATCTAATTTATCAAAGATATTCGAAATTTCCCTTAAAAGTGTGGGGTTGGAGTTTGCAAGATCCTTTTTTATTAATTGATATGAGCCATAAAGATATCCTGGATTATAGCCAATTAATTTAATCGTAGAATCGAGTAATTTTAATTCAGATGCAATTTTACTTTTTTCTAAATACAAATTATTGGACTCAAAAAATACCGTGCCGATTGTATAATATTTCTGTATTTCTCTTACAAATGACAACTGAGCTTTTTCCATCTGGTCTGACCCATGAACACATTCGCAAAAACTGATTATTCTTGAACTGTCCATAGCTTTCACTATGTCAGCTGGAAGTATTTGACACTTGGCAGCAACAAACGAAAATTGAAATAAAACCAATGCTGCGATTTTCATCATGTCAAAATAAATTATCTTGTTTGTTGTGAATTTCACAGGTTGCTTGTAACGGCTGGCAGCTATCCGAAGGTGGCGAATTTACTAACCAACTTTCATTCGTAGAACTGCCGTTCAAATATACACAGAACTTTCCTACGAAGCACGTTACCGCTTTCTTAGTATTAGGGACAGATTAGGAAAGGGGGGCGTTTGTGCCCCCCTTTTCGTTTTATAAGGGTTGGGCTACCTTTGTAGCATGAAGGATGAAAATCAACCCCAACAGCCCTTGAATGAATTTGGGCGACCTTATCCAACCCAAAGGGCATTATTCCCTGATTTTTTGGCCTCCCAGTTTATTAAGGACTATGAAGAAGTGTGCAGCCATTTTCCGGTAGAAAAGCAAATAATCATTGCTGACCACCTGTTAGCTGGTCTTAAACTGATGATGAGGGATTGGGAAGAGAATTTTATTAATACTAAAGAGGTTTTTGAAGAGTATAGCAAGATGGAAATTGCCTTTGCTGACCAGCTTAAGTTTGAACACCCGCATTATCAGGGAAAACAATTCTATCAGTATTTTGATTATGGGCTTGTACTTTCTACTAAGGACGTTGTTCCTGTCGATAAGTGGAATCAACCTCTTGAAGGTGGGCAGGGGCTGACTAAAAAGGAAATTGAACGATTTCTATTACTGGCTATGAAGGTACTTACGCAAGGTCGGCTTTATATTTATATGAAAGGACAACCGGGCAATTCTGAAGCAGAGCAGCCGGGTGAGGACAAGGAAATGACAAGGGCAAGACAACTACTTACTATGTACTTTTTTCTGCGGGCTACAAAAGTTGAAGATAAAAAAACGCCCTCTTCTCGCGTGGTGCGCTTCCTGCACCTGATGACGGGAACCAAATTTACTACCCTTCAAAACTCAGAACTGTACAAAAAGTATGTACAGATGCCCCATTACAAAAAGGGCGAAAGGCTGATTGAAGACTTGGATTTTATTAAGCCCTACTTTGAAGATTTAAAACTAAAAGAGGCCGTACAAATGATAGAAGAAGAACGGCAAAGGGTAATTGAAGAACTGCCACCCTATATCAGAAAACAGTATCAATAACCTCACTTAAGGGTTGGAAAGGGAGTAAACCGTTTGGGAAAGAAAGTTACGGTTTCACGCCTGCACTCAGTATCATTATTCCGATAGACATTTTGCAACGTTTAATCTGTTAAGCGGTCTATTATGATGGAACTAATTAATAATCAATGTAAATGTAGAATTGATTGATATGCTTGTCAGATTTATCGCTCAAAAAAATTAGGGAAAACCCTACGCAAAAAGAGTGTTTTCCCTCTTGTTTAGATGATAGGAAATGATATTACTTTGTATGAAAGAAATAAAACAAAACAGAGAATACTTTTTAAATAGCGTTTAACTAAAAAACTCTCTTACAGAAAATCGCGAAGTTTTAGAACAAGGGAGAAAGTTAGGGAAACGCCTCGAAAGAGGCGTACCCTGTACTTTCCAGCTTGTTCGGGGCTTTCGCGAGCCTTCTGTAGGTTGTTAGGTATATGGGCTACGCCTTTTTTTATTGAATAAATTTAAGTAAATTGCTTATAGTGAATATATAAACATGAAAAGATCAATAGTACTTCTTCTGATTCTTCTTACCTTTCAGGGATTTGCTCAGGATTACAAACGTACTTTTAACTGGTACTTTGGTGATAGTGCCGGGCTGAGTTTTGCTACCAATCCTCCAACAGTATTGACAAATGGTGTTTTAAACACTTGGGAAGGCTGTTCTTCTATTTCAGATACTAATGGGAATCTACAATTTTATACTGACGGCAGGACAGTATGGAACAAAAACCATCAAGTTATGCAGAACGGTACAGGATTAAAAGCTGACCCATCCTCCACGCAGGCTGCATTAATTATTCCTGTCCCTCAAAATGATTCATTATTCTACATTTTTACTACTGATGCTGTAACTGGAGGAGACGGGTTACGTTATTCAATTGTCAATTTAACGGCAGACAACAGCAATGGATTAGTAACAGTGAAAAATATTATGCTTAAAACACCTTCCTGCGAAAAATTGACGGCAACCTATCATTCAAATGGAACAGATGTATGGGTAATGACTCATGATTTTGGAAATAATATTTTCAGGGCCTACCTTATTACTAAAAACGGGTTAAATGACTGTCCTGTTGTATCAAACGCAGGAAGTAATATTGATACTTATGTTGGAAACGCTCAAGGAATGATGAAGTTTTCTAAAACCGGAAATAAACTATATAATACTGTTTATACTGATTACATCTTAGAAATTTTTGATTTCGATAATGTGACTGGCAAAGTATCACCCTATAACTTTCTAACTCTAAATAATATTTTATTAGCCTATGGAATTGAATTTTCACCAAATATGCGCTACTTGTATGTAACTGATAAGGGGAAAAATCTTTATCAGTATGACTTGTCGCTTGGAAATGAAGATTCAATTAACACAAAACGTTATACAATTAGCACAAAGCCTAATTACAATACATTTAATGGCTTGCAAATAGGGTTGGATGGCAAAATATATGTGGCTATTTATGATTCACTTTTTTTGTCTGTAATAAATAATCCGGACAGTGGGGGCACTTCCTGCGGATTTGAATTTAATGCTTTTACTTTAGGAGGTAAAAAATCACAAGCAGGTTTTCCAAATTTTATCAGCAACTATTTTAATATACTTTCTTTAGACTTTGGTTATTCTTTTAGCTGTGGCACAAAACAAGCGACCTTTTTAAGCAAGTCTCTAATCCCTCAAAGTAACTGGCAATGGGAAATCAAAAAACTTGCTGACGGTTCCATGAATAGTTTCAGCACACAAAATATTTCTTATACCTTCCCTGATAGCGGATGGTATGAGGTGAAGTTAAAAGCCGGAAACGATTCCATTTCAAAGCAGGTGTATGTGGAAGGAAAGTTTCTCCCTGTCACGGATAAGTATTTTACCTGTGGTGCTGACTCCTTTATTCTTATTCCCAACAACAATTATCGTTGCCTGATATGGAATGATACCTTATCGGCTCAGTCGTTTACTGTAAAAGAAAACGGGGTTTACCGGATTGGCGGATACAACCTACAAGGGTGTTGGATTACAGATAGTGTAAAAATATTTTTTGTTCCCCAGCCATTGCAGCCCGTGATAAGCCGTTTAAAGGATAGTATTATTTCAACCTCTTCAAAAAATTATCAGTGGTACATGAGTAACAGTGCTATTGCGGGAGCTACTTCACAACGATATAAGCCAATGCAAAATGATTGGTATATGGTAAGTATTACCGACAGCAACGGATGCAGTAACATATCTGATTCTTTTTATGTAGGTTTTGTCGGAATCCCGGCAATAAAAACCGATGAAATGGTTTTATGTTACCCTAATCCGGCCTCAGATGAACTGACCATAGAATTAAGCAGTATTTTGAATGAAACTATTGAACAAATTGAACTTTGGAATATAACAGGGCAACAGGTGAAAAGGATTGTGCAGCCGGGTGCTTCCCGCGTAGCTATTCCATGTAAACAACTCCCAAAAGGAGTATACTTCATCCAATTGCAAACCAATAATAAACATACCTATCACAACAAAATAGTAATTCAGTAACCCTTAAAATTTAAACCCATGAGGAAGACAGTACAAATTGTCTTGATGACCTTGCTTTGTCTTTTTACAACGCAGTCTCAGGCACAGAATGAACCCTGCGGCACCGACCGCATTATGCAGTATTACCGCAGCTTGGACAGCAACCAGTTTGATGCGGAAATGTTGCGTCACACAACCCGGATAAACAATTTCCGAACGACCCCGCTTTCGCAATATTTTTCGCAAATAGACGGAGGGTATCAAACAAGTTCACTTGGAAGTGGTAAGCCCCGCTTTGTTATCCCCGTGATGGTACATGTTTTTCATGCTTCGGCTGATAATACGGCAGGTACAGGAACCAATATTAGCTCCGCTCAAATAGACAACCAGATAGCAGTATTAAATGCAGCTTTTGATACTATTGGCATCCGGTTTTGCCTTGCAGGAATTACGCGCCACAGCGATAGCGGTATAAACCAGCATGTAGATAGCCAGTTGCAGGTAAAAGCACTGACCAATGTAACCTATAGTGCTCCCTCATCTTATTTAAACATTTATGTAGTGCGCAGCATACTTGAAAATAACAATGCCGAATCCACCCTTCAGGGGTATAACAATTCATTTCCTGGAGTGAACCGTATTGATGCGGTGGTGGTGCGTTACCAGCGTTTTGGTGATTCCACTACTTGTTCAGGTTGCAACCTTGCCTATGGATCGCTTGGTAAAACTACCGTGCATGAAGTAGGTCATTACCTTGGTTTGTGGCACACGTTTCAGGGCACTTGCTTTGGGGGCAGCGATGCAGCCACCTGCTCAACAAGGGGCGATAGATGCTGCGATACCCCACCGCATGAACAACCAGCCTCAGAAGGCTGCTCCGGCACGCCAAATACTTGTAATGAGACTTATGGTGGTAATCAGCCCGACCCCATACATAATTACATGAACTATACCAGAGAATCCTGTATAAATCACTTTACCCCCGATCAGGTAGCAATTATGTATGCCACCCTGTATGGCCCGCGCAGGAGCCTGATTGATCCGGTAAATATTAACAGCCAATCGCTGAGTTGTTCATTTAAAAGTTCCTTCTTTTTGCCTGATAAAACACTTTTGTGTGATAAGGACACCATTCATTTTACAGCCTATGCCCAAAGCGGGGCGCAGTACAAATGGCAGGTGTACAGCGATAGTGCCACCTACAACGGAACCTTTAGCAGCAGCAATACCTTTAATTATTATGTAAGCAAGCAAACAAGCTACACCATAACCCTTACCGTTATCAGCGGAGCGGATACCATTATACTTACCGACAGTAACCTTGTGCAATACGCTAACTGTGGACAGCCCATTGCCAGTACGCAAGGAAATTGGTGCTTTGGAAAATGGGGCGGGTTAAATTTCAAGACTCTGCAACCGAGCATTGATTTTAACCCATTTTTTAACCGGTTCCCATACAATATTAATACAGATGAAGGAACCATCAGCCAAAGCAACGCACAAGGTAAACTGCTCTTTTATGGAGGAGGTGAGGCTGATGCAACTTACAGGGCAGGTATATTTAGAGTTTTTGATACTCTTTATCAAGAAATGCCCAATAGCCCGGTCATTGGTGATTATAGTGCCACACAAGGAGGCGTTGTGCTTCCTCACTGGTCAGATGGGGGCAAGTTTTACCTTTTGAATACTTGTGGAGAATACGGAGATAGTCGAAGTATTCTGGGTGCAAATCCAATTTATGATAAACGCGGAATGCGGTACTCCATCATTGATGCCATACAAAGTGATGTAGATGCGGCCAACAAAGATGTACCTGTACGCATAAGTCTTTCAGGACATGAATACAGCGCAAAGGATACAGCTTTGATAACCGGAGAAATGATTACTGCCATTCCAAAATGCAATGGAACAGATTATTGGGTTTTAGTGAGTGGGGGTGTTACTATTGGTTATCACAATGACCGTTTACTTATTCTGTCATTTGACAGCACTGGAGTTAATTATAGTTCGCATGTTGATAATGTTTTTGATAGTTTGTCAAAGGGAGTTGGGTTTCTTAAATTTTCCCCAAATGGGCTATTTATTGCAGGTACCGGTTTCGTTGCAGATTTTGACCGCAGCAATGGAATAGTAAGCAGAGTAAGAAGTAAAACTTCCGGGGCTGGTTTCGGATTGAGTTTTAGCCCGAATTCCCAATTCGTATACCAGACAGAAGGAACCAACGTATACCAGTATGATATGTTAAGTGCTTCCCCTGAAGCTACCAAAATTCTTGTCGGGAGTCTGCCATCACAGTCAGAATACTCATATCAGTTAGGGCCGGATAACAAGATATACATTTCTCTTTATCAGCAAAACAATATTGCAGTTATCAATTATCCTGACTTAAGGTGTAGCGTCCGTAACCCTAACCGTTGTGGGTTTAACCTTATGGGGCCTGCTTTGTCCAAGAATGGAATCGGTGGAGAATGTCAAAACGGATTACCCAATATGGTAGATGCGAAAACCATTGATAAAATAACTCCCGAAATTATTGTTATAGATAGTGCTTGCAGTAAAGTGCGTTTTTACACAACTATCAGTTGCGACAATACCTATTTCTGGGATTTGGGAGACGGAAATTATTCAAGTGATAAAAGTCCGGTGCATACCTATGCAGCGAATGGAAGTTATGATGTAATCCTGTATACAACCGATACCACGCTTTATAAAACGGTTGTTATCGGACTTGAAAGTCCAATAGTCAGCGGTGATACCCTGACCAGTTGCGATACCAGCCGCATCTATTTTTATACCTGCGGTAATGACAATGACTTTTACTCTTACACATGGGATATTACCAACGGAAATATTATTTACGTGGATGAAAATACCAATACAGCTTATGTAAAATGGCAGCAGAACGGAGTACTTCGTTTAACGGCACAAGACGAAAGTACCGGATGCAGCTCAAAGGATTCCATTAGCCTGACGGTACGGCCAGCTATTGTCAATCTCATTGACACACCAACGGTCTCTGCCTGTGTTGGCTTAACTCCGCCACTTATTACCGGGCAGTCTCCTTCCGGTGGATATGGCACGGGAACTTTTACTTTTCAATGGTACAAAAGCACTGATACCGGGCTGGTGAAGACATGGACGCGTGATTCGCTCGCTACTGATTCAAGCTATCAGCCATCTCCCCAAAGTCAAACAACCTGGTATTACCGTAAAGTTATATCCGGTACTTGTGAAAAAAACAGTAATGTGGTAAAAATTGAGATGAAAATTCAGAATAATATCATCTCCCTTGATACAACAGATTGTGATGACATACTTGGCTCAATCCCGACAATATTGTTAGATACCCTTTCCCCGGTTTACAGTTGGCAGCGAAGTTTGGACGGCAGCACATGGACAAACATACCCTCAGTAACAAGCCAAAACCTGTTGACACCAGTTTATTATCGTCATCAGTACATCAGGCGCGTAGTACTACCGTCAACCTGCCCCTCGAATAGTAATTCAGTTGAGGTAACCAATTCCTTAGACCCAGATGTAACCATGAGCAACAACTCCATTTGTTACGGCACGGCAGCAGATGTAGGCGGCAGCACCCCGTGCAGCCAGCACTATTCTGTTAGCCACAGGTGGCAATATAAAACTGATGCCATGAGTGAGTTTACAGAGCTGAATGAGTTTGGAGAAGATATGAGTGTTGCAAACTGGACTCTCCCCTCAGCCCTTGTCCGCAGAATGGATATTTCGGCAGGCGATACCGCGTACACCAATACCATGAATATTGAGGTCATTCAGTTTGCCAATACCATTGCCACAACCAGTGGCGATAGTCCGTATTACCATGCTTTCTGCTCAGGAGATGCCTTACCTCAACTGGTGGGAAGTTACCCTTGTGCTTCTTCCAACTGGCTTTTGCAATGGCAGAAAAGTACCGATACCACTGATGTAAACGGATGGGAGAATATTGGAAGTGAAGATACCGAAACCAATTTCCAGCCTTCCATTAATAACGCAACGGTGTACTACCGGAGAAGGGCAAAAGTACAGGTCAGTCCGGTGGAATACCAATACACCCCCATCTTCACCATGCGCCTCAGAGACCCGCAACTGACTTCAAATCCATCTAACCAATCCATTATAGAAGGGGATACGGCTGTATTCACAGCCGGGTTGCAGGATATGGATATTATACGTTGGGAACGCAGCAGGGTTTCCGGAGGGGTTACTTATTGGGATTCCGTTCCCTACTCTGCCAATTTAAACCCGCTTAAGATAAAAGCAGATAACTGCATAGATGGCAGACAGTACAGAGTTGTTGTTAGTAATATGTGCAACAGCAGCCAGTCTAACAGTACCGGAGCGTACATCAGCGTAACTCCGGTGAGCTATGATTTATGGGGCAAGGATTCCATTGTTGATGCCGGAAGTGAACCTTCGTCCATCAAATTTGTATGGAACAGTCCTGACATCTGGAACCGCAGACAAAACGACAATGTAAGTACCCACCAGAATCCGGAGTACAGAACCACTTCGCCAAATTACATTCATGCCACCGTGCGCAATCGCGGAGGCGATACCAGTCTCCCTGCTAAACTTTATTTGTACTGGTCATTTGCCAGCACCGGAGAAGTATGGCCGGACAACTGGAAGTTTGACCCTTCAGACCCGATTGCTAAAAGAGGTAACTGGAAACTATATAACGGGACCCGGCAGGCAATGGGCGGCCTGATTGGTGTGTATGATATTCCGGCAGTGCTTCCGGGATATGTTCATTCCATTAACGAACCCTGGTATGCGCCTGATCCGGGAATTGTAACGGGTTATCCGACCAACACCGAAGCTAAGATTTGTTTCCTTGCCCGTATTGTTACCTGTGCAGATTCTGCTTATGGGATGTATTATCCTGAGCAAAGATCACTCTCGTATAATGTGCCTAAGAACAACAACATTTTTACCAGAAACTTCATTGTGACCAATAACCTTCCTGCGGATTCCGGGTTTGCTTCGGGTTACCCTATTCACTGGGGAGGTACAGGAAGTACATCAGGCAGCGGTGGTTCAAATGACCGATTGGTCTTCCGGGTGAATGATTGCGACTACTTCAACTTTGGTTATGTTCTGCTACATCTTGATTCAACCTTGCAGGTGGCGTGGACAGGACATGGTTCAGGGTTTAGCGTAGTAGACGATTCAACTTTGATGGTTTCTTATCCTTGCAGCACGGCTGTACTTTCTGATATTGATTTTGATGAGGAGCAGGTTGGCTGGCTTGGCGTAGAGTTCAGGACAAGGGAAGACACCTCTGTGGTGGACTCAATGGAGCTTTATTATGAATTTACGATGGAGCAATACACTGAGGGTGAAGATGAGCAACCTGTCGGGGGAATTATCTACGGGCATACGATGTACCTTGCTCCGCCTATAGATGACCATTACTCTATCCGGATTCCATCAAATAAGAAAGAGGAAACCGGTGTAACGGGTTTCCATGCTTATCCCAATCCGTTTACAGACCAGCTAACACTAACTTACAATCTTGCAAAAGAGGAAAAGGTAACTATTGTTATTACTGACCTGTTAGGAAAAAAGGTAGCAACCATTGAAAATAATGCCTTAAAGCAATCTGGAGTACATAAGTTCTCGTTTAATTCAACCCGATTGACTGAAGGAATCTATTTCATTAACTTCACCGCTGGTTCATACACCCAAACCCAAAAGGTTGTATTGATAAGGTAAAGTTGAAAGGGCACATCCGAAAGGGTGTGTCCTTTCTTAATGATTAAAAACTGCTGATAAAATGAACAGTGGGCTTTTCAAAACAAACCCGGCAAACGCAAGTTTCCGGGTTTTGTTTTTCCGTTCAAATTCGTACTTTGCAATCGGACAGTAGGTTTAGTTTGGTTAACCGGGGAGTCAAAAGGCTTCCCGGTTTTCTTTTTTTTTTCAGACTATTTTTTTCAGGACGGGACAACCTTTTTTATCCGTAACAAATGTAACAGAGCCGTAACAATATCCGTTCACCCCTTGCAGGACGCGGATTTTCAGCTATCCGTAACAAGTGTAACCGTTACGGTTAAATTATCCGTAACAAACGTAACAACTGTAACATTATCCGTAACCAGCCGTAACAGAACCGTAACAAAGCCCCCCTTATCTGTAACACCTTTTTCTTTGCCGTAACAACTGTAACATTATCCGTTCATCCCTTGTGGGACGCGGGTTTTGGGCTATCCGTAACAAGCCGTTTTGTTACACTTGTTACAGCTTATCCGTAACAATAACCGTAACGCGGTTACGGTTGTTACGGTTATTTTTTTTCTCTCCCTTTGCTGCCAGTCCCACCTGTTTTTTAATCTCTCAAAAATTTATTGGGGTACCTATCCATGCCCCCGAAACAAAACGTTTGCGGCAAAACTGTCGTCTCTTTGTAAACAGGTTTTACAAACCCAAGTCCTGAAAAATTTATGACATGACAGCGGGGCAGGAAACGGAAAGAGTAAGGCAGAATGTGTCACAAAAGAAAATATCACTTACCCAGTGCTTTGGTAAAATTAGGAACCCCTGTCGGGTACCCCAAACGGGAAAGGCGACATGGAGTTTGTGGTATGTGCCAACGTCAGGGATGTCAGGTGAAGATGTCAGAAAGGAGAAACAATAGCATGTAAGAAGTAAGAGAAAAAAACAGCCGCAGTTATGCCGGAAGTGTAGCTGCTGATTAAAGAAGCAAAACAGATTAATGGATTAAAAAAAGTAAAAGATTATGGCAAAAGATGCAGTGCATAAGTGGAGCAAGAAACTGGAAGTTCCGCAGCACATGATGGCAGAAGTGGCAGAGTTTATTTCCGACAAGGGGTTAGACCACTGCCTGACCGGGGCAGATTTGGATGAAGAAATCGTGCAGCTCGAAGTTTATTATGACCGGAATGAACTGGACGATGTAAACGAACTGGCTGAAATGATTGAAGACGAAGAAGACGAGTAAAGCCGGTTTTCAGGTGTCCCGCCCCGCAGGCGGGATGCCTCTTTTTATAATTCATCAGGAACCCTAAAAAAAAGTACAATGGAACCCGGCAACAAAACCCGTAGATGTAAACAGTGTGGTCAGCCGCTCGATGGAGACAGCAGAGATGGTGCACTTTTTTGCAGCGATAAATGCAGGATGCGCAATTACCGCCACCAAAAGAACAAAGAAGCAACACCCCCGCAAAAGCAGATAGAACCTGCTAAAGAAAAACCGTTAAGCGGAATAAATCCACCGGAGAAAAAATCCGCTCCGCCCCTGCATGGTGTAGTCAATGGCAAAGAGAATAATTCTGACACGCAGCAGGTACCCCTGTGGGAAACGGTAGAAGTAGAAAACCCGGAACTTATCAAAATCCGCTCAGAAATCAAGATGCTGGAAGAACGGCAAAAACGCATTGATGCCGAGCAGGAAAAAATAATAAATATCCTGAAGGCAGAGGGGATAGATATAGCTAAGGCTTTACCCTGGATAGGCGCGGGAGCAGGTGCGGTGGCAGGGACTTACATTGTCTCCCAGCGTAAGCCCACAAACAAAAAGGCTGACCCCAATCAGGTATGGAAAGATGTCGGAACAGTTGTCGGGCTTACCCTGCTTGGGGCCATTTTATCCTCCATACTCCGTCCCGACCCCAAAACAGAAGAAGAACGAAAGCTAAAAGAGCGGGAGGACCTTATCAGGCAGTCCGAGGCACGGGCAAAAGAAAAAAAATGGAACATGGAAAGAATATCCCAATTGCAAAACCATGCCCGCACCTTGCCTGAATGGGTACCACAAAAACACCTGAATAAAAAAATCCAGCAATGGCTGTCCGGTGAAATCAGCAGCGGGAAAGCAAAAAAAGAAAACGCAGAAGCAATTACAAAGTGGAATAATCAAAAAACAAAAAGAGAAATGGAAAATGATGAAAACATGAGTGGGAGAGAGAGTATCACACCACTAACAGAAAAGCACCCGGATAATATGCCCCGCATATTGGAACCGGGCGAAGATTTACAGCAAACAGGTAACGGGGATTCTACCAACCCCCGGCTTGTCAACAGCATGGATTTAGGCAAAATCAAATTCAGGCGGTTTAATTTTCAGGGCCGTTGGCGGGAGTTTCTCGGCCTTCCCGATATTCACTTCGAAGCAGTCATATTCGGCTCGCCCGGTAGTGGTAAATCCACACTGGCGGCACAACTGGCCAATTACCTTTCCACTAATTTCGGTCGTGTGATTTATGTCTCGGCAGAAGAAGGTATTTCAGCCACCTTTCAGGATAAGATGAACCTGACCGCTGCCATGCACCCAAGACTGGACGTAGGAGATGTACGGCATTGGAAACAGCTCGAACTGCTGCCCATTGATGAATGCAATTTTTTGGTACTTGACAGCCTGCAACAATTAGGCATTGACGAAGTGGTGTACAAACAACTCCGGCAGCGTTATCCCAATTGTGCCATTATCAGCATCAGCCAGTCCACCAAAGACGGAAAGATGCGCGGCTCCAATGTGATTGCACATGACGTGGACATAAGCATTGAAGTAAGCGGGGGTGTTGCTGTTTGTATCAAAAACCGTTTTCAGGCTACAGGGAGAAAGTTTCAGGTGTTGCCCAAACCACCACTTGCAGGTGGTCAGCCCAAAGAACCCGACCAGATTATTTTTTAGCAGCAGGCAGCAATGAACAGGGAATTATTTTCAGTGCGAAATAGTGGGCAGTCTTGTGATGATTCTGCCTGCAAAACCAAGGGTTTTTGCAGGTTCTCAAGTAAGCACCAAGGAGAAATAAAGTCAGTCAAATCAGCCTGCCTGTCCCCTTCTTATTGTTTGGCATTCAGGCTATTTTGTATTAAGGCCGGATTGGATTATCTTAGGGATAAGTTTTTCCTTTTTCCGGCCAGATTTCAGGGGTAAAAAGAGAGGATTAAGGAGATGAAAAAGCGAGTAGAGAAGGGAAAAGAAAAGTCCCCTGCCGGTGGTGAAAAGGAAAAACAGGAAGAGCAAAAAACAAAGGAAGTCGAGCGGTTGCAGAACGAAAAGCCGGGGAGATTATCAGCGCAGTTTATCCGAAGCCTGCCTTCTTTTGCCCACCTGACCGAAGGTGAAGCAATGGAGCTGGCGGAGTTTCTGGTGGTCTACTGCAAGGCGGTATTCCTGTGGGTTGACAGCCGCAGCAGTCGTGGAACACCTTTTGAAGTGGAACAGTACAATAAAAAAGCAGCATAGTATGAGTAAGTATGATTTATCCCTGTTTAAGCCTTTTGCAAAAACACCCCGTACTACGGTGCGCAGGGGGCTGAGTAACCTGTGTGTGATTTATACCCGTGTATCTACCCTTCGGCAAATGGACGGGCTTTCTATCGAAGTACAACTGAAAGCCAATAGTTCCTATGCTGAAAAAATGGGTTGGCAGGTTATGGGTTATTTTGGAGGCACACATGAGAGCGCAAAAACAGACGAGCGCAAAGAGTTCAAACGAATGCTGGACTTTGTAAGAAAGAATCATGTGGGTTGGATTGTGGTGTACAGCCTTGAAAGGTTTAGCCGTAATGAAGATGCTATCTGGCAGACCGCACAACTTCGCAAAGCAGGAGTTGAGATTGCGGCAGCCACACAGCCCATTGATACCTCCAGTCCTACAGGACGCCTGCAACAGAAAGTAATGTTCCTGTTTGGAGAGCATGACAATGAACTGCGCAGGATGAAATGTGTAGAGGGTACAAAGGAGCACATTATGCGGGGTGAATGGTGTAATAAGCCGCCTGTTGGGTATGACAGTGTAAAACAAAACGGGGAGCGCAGAATAGTGGTCAATGCACAGGGAAAATTTGTACGCATGGCCTTTCAGTGGAAAGCCGATAAGCAACTATCCGGTGTAGAGATTTGCAAAAAACTCACAGCATTTGGTTTTCCAATGGATGAACAGAAACTTTCTAAAATCCTGCACAACCCATTTTACTGTGGCAAGATTGTACATAAATTTTTAGATGGTCAGGTGGTGGAAGGCAAACAGGAAAAACTTATTTCTGAAGAACTTTTTCTGCGGGCTAACAACATGCTTGGAGCAAGCAAAACAAGGGGGTACAAAATAATACCGGAAAACGAAGCACTGCCTTTGAAAAAATTTCTTCGTTGTGATTGTTGCGGGCTTCCGATGACAGGATATGTAGTGAAAAAGAAACTGCGCAAAAATGGCAAGGGCTACAAGGTGCGCAATAACCCGATCTATTATTACAAATGCCGCACTCCTCAATGTAAAACCAATATCAGTGCCCGTTACCTGAATGATGGCTTTGGTCAGGCTTTGCAGTTTTACTCACCGGGGGAGGGTGAAGATATGCAAACCCTGATTAAACAACAGATGCTGATTACCTATAGTGAACTTTCCCAAAACCAAGTTGACGAGATTGAACTACTGGAGAAAAATATCAAAGAGATTGATAGCAGACTTGAGCGGTTGGAAAGGCGGTTTGTCATGGAAGAAATCAATAAGGAACTCTATGATAAATACAGGTCAGAGTTCATCAGTGAAAAGGGTAAAATCAGGGAAAAATACGAGGAGGCCAGCATGGCCAGTTCTAACCTCCTTTCCTGCATTGATTATGCGGTGGCACTCGCCTCAAAACTCCCGTCCCTGTATGGCTCCAGCCCATACCCGGTAAAACAACTGATACAAAATGCCCTGTTTCCCGAAGGAATAAGCTATAACAAGAAAACAGGCGAATGTCGAACCCCCAGAAAAAATCCGGTGATGCTCCAAGTTGCACGGCTGGCGCGGCTTTCAGCGAATAAAAAAACGGGAGAAATCAGCATTGATGCTAAGTTCTCCCGTTTGGTGGAGCTGGAGGGAGTCGAACCCTCGTCCGGAGATGGAACGGTAATGCTTTCTACACGCTTATTATCCTTTAATTGTAGGGAACAGGCAAGCCGGATAAGGGCTAATCCTGAACCTTAGAT
>JAIBAK010000039.1 GCA_019695215.1 Bacteroidia bacterium
CGGTTGTGAGATTGAATATGATCCATGCGGGCATCCTCAGCAAAAAATCAACCACAAGAATTTGCTATTCCCGGTTTTTATCACCAATTTTACCTTGCAGTGTGTGGATACGTTTTTTCACACTCTGACGTTACCGGAAACCCTATGGCGACAGCGCAAACATCTAACAGACGGACATGAAACGAACATTTTTACATACTGACTCAAGCGGATGGACATCCCGACACCTCATCCGCTGCAAAGAAGTTTTATTTTTAGCCCTCGCACATTTTTTGTTTTTACACCCCTGCACATTGCACACATTTGTCATTGCCTTCCCCCACACAAGCCCTCCAAAGGCAAAGCCAAAAGAGTGCAATTTTCCAGCGCAATTTAGTTACTATACCAGTGAGGATTCCCCAACATTTAATTTAATAAGACTCACAAAATTTCTTTATTTTTGAACCTGATGAAATTCGAACAATTAAATAACAATTGCAATGCCTGCGATAAATGTTTA
Organism: Bacteroidia bacterium; assembly: GCA_019695215.1. GTDB lineage: Bacteria > Bacteroidota > Bacteroidia > UKL13-3 > UKL13-3 > JAGPCK01. The sequence continues at coordinate 500 of JAIBAK010000039.1, forward strand.
ACCCCCGACTTCTCCGTTTTTAACTGCCTTACAGATGATGAGATAGCGCAATTAAAGATGGAACACAGCGATTTGAGTTTTAGATATGGGGAGTTAATTTTTAAAGAAAAGCAAATTCCTACAGGTCTTTATATTATTACCAAAGGCAAGGTTAAGGTTTCAAAATCGGGCTTTGAAGAGAGGGAGCAGATCGTTCGTTTTGCTAAGGAACATGATTTACTCGGCTACCGTGCCTTGCTAAGTAATGAGAAGTTCACCTGCTCTGCATCTGCTATTAGCGACACCGAAGTTTGCTTTTTTTCTAAGGATTTAATCTTTCGCCTAATAGAAAATAACTCCAAACTTGCAATGCGGTTTATTAAAATATTAGCTGATGATACACGAAATGCCGAAGAAAGAGCCATGCATATGGCACAAAAAACTGTTCGTGAACGCGTAGCGGAATCTGTGCTGATTTTGAAAGAAGTTTATGGTTTAGAAGAAGACGGCAACACTATTAATGCCACATTAAAACGCGATGAACTGGCAGACCTTGCAGGTACAGTCCGTGAGACAGCCACAAGATTTTTATCCGAGCTAAATGCCGATAAAATTATTTGCATTGAGGGAAAAAAAATAAGAATACTCGACTTGCAAAAGCTGGAACGCAGTGCTAATCCAACATTTTAAAGAAGAAATGAAAAGTACTATTAAAGAACTTACCCAACAAGATTTGAAGACAATGCATCAATTAAATGAAATTTATTTACATTGTCTGCAAACTTTTGCTCCCGAGTTGAATGAAAAACCGTTTGAGACAAAAACGATAGATATTGTTTTTTTTAGATGTTGTAAACAAGACCATCCTCTAAATAGTCAGATTGTTCCTGCAACTGCTTTTGCTATGGGACGTCATTTTACTACCCACCTCTGCTATGGATGGAAAATAAACCACGACCACTTTGGCGAAGAATATGTTTTGGTGAGTTTAGATGGCAGCCAGGTGGTTTATCCTTTTTCTTTAGTGCAACAAAAATTTGAAAAACATGAGTGCGGTTTTGTAAAAAAACTCGCAGCCATGTTTGGCGAAATACAATCAATATAATTATGATTACTCAAGATGATATGCTCAGTATGGAGGAGTTGAGTACCGGTTTTTACGTGCAACACAGTCAACTTATCTATGAATCGTTCACCAATAATTTTATAGAGTTTCCTATTCATTTTTCCGACCCGTTAGATTTAGCTTTAAAACTGTATCATGCCCCGTTTTTAGTTTTCAGTATTGATAATTCAGAAACACCAAAATATAATTACCTGAACAATCGTGCTCAGCAAGCATTTGAACTCAAACGGGATCAATTAAACAACTTTCTGCTGAAAGATTCAGTTCCGGAACAATTACAAAGCAACCTACTTGGCTTTACTAAGCACATACAGGAAACTGGAAAGTTTGCCAACTACAACGGCTTACGTGTGAGCATACATGGCAATCAATTTCGGTTAAACAACGCTTATGTGTGGGCTCTTACCAGCCAGAAAACCTACTACAAAGGAGTGTGTTGGATGGAGCCTTTATTTTAATTTCTCTCAAGCAAGATATTGGCCGGGCCACTAAAGTGTGATAACAATCACACTTTAGTGTGATATTATTCAAAAGATTTCATAATACGTACTAGTAATATTGCCACATCATTTTTTAATGTAAATGATGGGTTAATACATACAAACTTTAAAGTTATGAAGTCATCCAGAAGAAAATTTATTAAAACAGGATTGCTGAGTGGGTTAGGTACACTAGCCCTGTCGTCATTACCCTTCAGCGGATTTTCTCAATCATTCTCATTTTTTGACCCTCTTGATATAGATAATCCGCTTGGAGGATATCCTAACAGAGGTTGGGAAAAAACTTACCGCGATATGTGGGCTTACGATGACGAGTTCACGTTTTTATGCGCCCCCAACGACACGCACAATTGCCTGCTAAAAGCCATGGTAAAGAATGGGGCGGTGGTGCGTATTGCGCCAAGTTATGGGTTTGGAAAAGCAACCGATGCACAAGGGAATCAGACTTCGTCACGTTGGGAACCACGTTGTTGTCAAAAAGGATTAGCACTAGCCAGACGTTTTTATGGCGACCGCAGAGCCAAATATCCGCTTATACGCGAAGGTTATTTAAGATGGATAAATGCAGGTATGCCACGTGATAATAAAACCGGTGCTATCTCCCAGGAATATATGCAGCGGGGTAAAGAAGCATTTGTAAAGTTAACATGGGAGGATACATTTAAATATTCCGCACAGGTTTTAGATAATATTGCCCGCACCTATAACGGAAAAGCCGGACAAAAGAAATTAGCTGCACAAGGCTATGATCCACTTATGGTGGAAGCTACCGAAGGACACGGCACGCAAGTATTGAAATTTAGAGGTGGTATGGCACCCCTTGGCGTAACACGTATTTTTGGTATCAATCGCCTGGCCAATTCATTGGCTTTGCTTGATGCGAAAATAAATAATTCAGACCCTGAACATGCCCATGGGGCTCGTACATGGGATAGTTATGCCTGGCATACCGATTTACCTCCTGGTCATCCAATGGTTACAGGTCAGCAAACAGTAGATTTTGACCTAAATTGTACTGAGCATTCTAAACATATTATTGTTTGGGGTATGAATTGGATAACCACTAAAATGCCCGATTCGCACTGGCTTACTGAAGCTCGAATGAAAGGTTCGAAAGTGACTGTGATTGCTTGTGAATACAGTGCCACCGCCAATAAAGGAGACAATGTATTAGTAGTAAGGCCAGGGGTAACACCTGCACTTGCACTAGGATTTGCACATATTATCATTCGTGATAAAAAATATGATGCGGAATTTATGAAAAAATTCACCGACCTGCCTTTCTTAGTTCGGATGGATACGCAAGAAATGCTTAAACCTACTGATGTTATTGAAAACTATCAGAAACCAGATTTGAAAAACTACATTCAGATTCTGAAGAAAGGCGAAAAGGCTAAAAAAACATTGGAACAAGGAGTACCATTTGTGGAAGAAGAATTGGCCAAAGAATGGGGCGACTTCATGATATGGGATGAAACCAAGAATTCCCTTTCTGTGATTACTCGTGATGATTATGGAAAGTACATGAGGGAAAAAGGGATAAACCCTTCATTAGAAGGGAAATTCAAAGTAAAAACCTTAGATGGGAAAGAAATAGAAGTACGTACTGTTTTCGACTTAATGAAAGAGTATGTTATGGAAAATTTTGATCCTCAAACTGTAGAAGAGCTAACCTGGGCACCCCAAATTGGTTTAGAAACCATAGCTTCAGATATTGCTACACATAAAGGAGGCACCTTATTCGCAATGGGTATGGGGCCTAACCAATTTTTTAATAACGACTTAAAAGACCGTGCGGTGTTTTTCCTGGCAAGCATTACCGGTAATGTGGGTAAAATTGGTGGCAATGTGGGATCGTTTGCCGGAAACTACCGCGGAGCTTACTTTACCGGAATTCCAAATTATATAGCTGAAGATCCATTCAACTTAGAGTTAGACCCAACTAAGCCTGCAAAAGTCAAAAAATATTTCCACTACGAGTCAGCTCACTACTTCAATAACGGTGACCGTATTTTACGGATGGGCAACAAGAATATGACTGGCAAAACGCATATGCCTACCCCAACAAAGTCTGTAATGGTTTCAAACGGCAACTCGCTACTTGCTAACTCGAAAGGACATTATGACAATGTGGTAAATGTGTATCCAAAAATTGAATTTATTGGTGTGCATGAATGGTGGTGGACAGGATCCTGCGAATACGCTGATATTGTTTATCCGGTAGATTCATGGGCAGAGTTTAAATATCCTGACATGACCATGTCAGTTACCAATCCATTTTTGTATGTATTCCCTAAAACGCCTCTTAAAAGAATTTTTAATACAAAAGGCGACATAGAAGTACTTGCAGGTATCGCTTCAGCATTTGGAGATTTAACAGGAGACAAACGCTTTGTCGATATGTTTAAGTTCGTGCATGAGAATAATGTCGAAGTTTATTTGCAACGAATACTTGATACCAGCCAGGGAACTAAAGGATATAAGTTTAGTGAGTTAGAAGCAAAAGCAAAAGAAGGAATTCCGGCTCTGATGATGACACGAACTACTCCAAAGTATTGTGGAATGGAGCAAACAGATGAAGACAAACAATGGTACACAAAATCAGGTAAGCTTGAGTTTTATCGTGATGAACCGGAGTTTATTGAAGCCGGAGAAAATATGGTTGTGTTTAGAGAACCAATCGACTCTACTTTTTATGAACCTAACGTAATTGTAGGCAAGAAACATCCTTGCATTATGCCAGATGAACCCGAAAAATATGGTGTGGATATAAACGATTTGGCTACAGATACTCGTCAGGCAAGAAATGTGCAAAAGCCGTGGAGCGAACTTAAAAACACACAACACCCCTTACAAAAAGTTGAAAAGGGCTATAAATTTATCTTCCATACACCAAAATTCAGACATGGGGCCCACACAATGCCTGTTGATACAGATATCATTGCTGTATGGTTCGGTCCATTTGGTGATATGCACAGGGCTGATAAAAGAAAGCCATTTGTATCAGAGCTTTATGTTGATATGAACCCACTGGATGCCATAGAACTTGGAATACAGGATGGTGACTATGTTTGGATAGATGCTGACCCTTCTGATCGTCCATTCCGTGGACTGGCCGGTAGAAAAGATAGCCCTGAATATGAATTAGCCCGCCTTAAAGCACGTGCTCGCTTTTATCCTGGAACTCCTCGTGGCGTTACCCGTATGTGGCACAATGCTTATGGTGCCACTTATGGTTCTATGAAAGGAGCTAAAGAAAATTCAAATGGATTGGCTAAAAATAACACCACCGGCTATCAGGCATTGTTCCGTAGTGGATCACATCAAAGTTGTACTCGTGCTTGGTTAAAACCTACTTTGTTAACCGATTCCCTGGTTCGTAAAAATAATTTTGGGCAAGGAATTGGAAAAGGTTTTGAGATTGATGTGCATGGAGCAACAGGAAATCCACGTGAGGCATTTGTTAAGATAACATTTGCAGAAAAGGGTGGTAACGGAGGCGTAGGTAATTGGGAAGGAGTTGAACAAGGCATGAGACCTACCAGTGAAGATGCCGATTTTAAGAAATTTCTAAAAGGAGGCTTTGTTAAAAAATAATTGATTCAAAACTATGGCAAAGGTAAAAAACTGGCAACTCAACAGGGAAATGGAATACCCTTACGAAGAGAAAAAGCCAAAAAAACAGATAACGTATGTTTTTGATACAAATAAATGTATTGCGTGTCAAACATGTACTGTAGCCTGTAAAACAACATGGACCTCGGGTAAAGGAGAAGAAACCATTTTCTTCAATAATGTAGAAACGAAACCTTATGGTGGGTATCCACAAAAGTGGGATGTAAATACTTTAAAGGAACTCAACGGGCAAGAGTGGGGCAAAGATGGTGTGTATAATGGCAAAACCATTTTTGAAAATGAATCTGGTGAAAGAGTTACCGGATGGCGACCATCGGAAAGAAACTATGCATTCCCTAACATTGGTGAAGATGAAGTGTTGGGCAACATGGAGAAAGGTGCATTCTTTAATGGAATTCATGATATATGGATGTTCTATTTAGCCCGCATATGTAACCACTGTTCCTATCCAGGTTGCTTGGCAGCTTGCCCACGCAAAGCCATTTACAAACGTGAGGAAGATGGTATTGTATTGATTGACCAATCACGTTGCCGTGGTTACAAAGAATGTGTAAAGGCATGCCCTTACAAAAAAACATTCTTTAATATGGTTACTCGTGTATCTGAAAAATGTATAGGATGTTATCCGCTAATTGAACAAGGCGAACAACCTAGATGTGTAACCAGTTGCATTGGTAAAATACGCTTGCAAGGATTTATGGAAGATGCAAAAGAGCCTCGTAGAGACAATCCTTTTGATATGATAGTGCGGATTAAAAAAATTGCATTGCCGCTGTATCCACAATTCGGAACCCAGCCCAATGTGTACTATGTTCCGCCAGTACATGTTCCCAAAGATTTTCTGATACAAATGTTTGGTCCCAATGTAGAAGACGCCATAACACTGTACCGAAATATGAAGGATGATAAAGAATTGCTGGCAGCATTCATGTTGTTTGGCAATACACCTAGAATCATTCACTCATACAAAGCAGAAGAGAATTACGCTGTTGGTTACAATGAAATTGGCGATGAGATAGTAAGAGTGCCTTATGTAGAGCCAGTCCTAGAGAGACCGCATTGGGATGCACAATTCCAAACATTCCGCCATAATACACCATAATGATTAAAGTAGTATAACAGAAAATATTAAGGATATGAATAGAATATTGTTTCTTGTGCTAATAGCAGTTACCTTGCAATTACAAAGTGTTTATGCCCAAAATGCTGCTGCCGGTGAAAAGACATTCAAAGCGACATGCAACGCCTGCCACAGCATTGGCAAAGGAAAAATTGTTGGACCAGATCTGTTAAATGTAAATAAGCGCAGAACCGAAAAATGGTTGATTAGTTTTATCCGATCTTCACAAACAGTGGTGAAGAGTGGTGACCCGGTAGCGGTTAAGCTATTTAATGACCACAACAAAATTCCAATGCCAGACCAAAAACTGACTGATGTTCAAATTAAAGATGTTTTGGCATACATCAAGAGCAAGAGCGCGCCTGCAACTCCGGCTAAAGCAACTGCTGCAACAAAAAAACCTGCTATAACCCCTCCATCCACAGCAACTAAACCATCTGCCAAAACCACTAACAAACCGACTGTTGTAAAACAAGATGATGAATGGATTGATGCAGAGTATAAGTTAAAAAGTTACCCTGTACAACAAGAGTTGAATCCTAAAGACTTAAATGCTGCGTTCTGGTCAAAAATAGAAGCATTAAAGTTGCCGGTTTCCCCTCAAACGCTGGCTTACCCTACTCTCCAAATGCCATCTATAGATTACCTTACTGTAAAAAGTGTTTATCGCCCAATGGAAGTTGCTTTTCTAATTGAGTGGAATGACTCTTCAAAAAGCAACGAAGTTGATGTGGTAAAATTCTGCGACCAGTTTGCAGTGGAATTCCCTTTAAATACAAAAGTAATTCCAAGTTACATGATGGGCAACAAAGACGGTATGGTGCATATTGTGCATTGGAAAGCCATCTGGCAGGAAGACTGTGAAAAAGGTTTTCAGGATGTGCAGGTAAAATATCCGAATATGTGGGTGGATGTGTATCCTGGTTTGGAAAGCTATTTAGATAGAAGCAAACGGGTTTATGCGCAAGATATTACCTCTGAAATGATAGTGGAAACACATGCCACTGGCAATATGCCCGGCACCTACTCGCACAACCCTATGTCGCAAATAAAAAGAAAATATCCTGTTGAAGAAGCAAATGCAGAAGGATTTGGTACACTCGCCACACAGGAAACACAACAGGCAAAAGCTTGGGCTGAATGGAAAGATGGAAAGTGGAAATTGTGTGTAGTGGTTCCTGTAAATACAGGTAACCGTTACAAAGCAACATTTACTGACAGAACGAAGGTTGCATTTGCTTTATGGGATGGTGGATTTCAAAATATAGGTGGTAGAAAACATTTCATACCATGGGTTGATTTATTCTTTCAAAAATAAAATTTCTGTTTACGATGAAAAAAAATGTTATGACTGATGTACGATTGATGAATGCCGATTTATATCGCCTCATCGCTAACTGTTTTGATTATCCTGACAAAGAAAGCTTGTTAAACATTAGAGAGATGGCAAACGGCTTATACAATGCAGGTTATCCTGACGAGAGCATCAACAACATGCTTCAATCGCTGGCTGAATCTGCAATTGAAGAAGACGTGCTGTATGCTTTTACTGATATTTTTGTAAAAGGTGGTGTTGCGCTAAGTGAAACGCACCTATTGCAGAAATATAATTGCGTATCGGATGCGAGTGCATTTTACAAAGCATTTGGTTTTACACCCAAAACAGGCGAAAACCCCGACAGCATCATGTATCAGTTGGAGTTTTTAGCATTACTTTTGGTGAAAATTGCAATTGCCCCCAATAATGAAAACAGAAATGTAACCGAAGATGCTTACCGAAAGTTTTTGGAAGACCATACCGGAGAGTTTGCCCTTGCATTGGCAAAACGCTTGCGTGAAGGCGAAGCCGGTCCGTTCTTTTTGACCGTTTCGTATTTGTTGGAAGAATTTATCACTAACGAATTAACTGGGGATGATGCACCACCATCTTGCAACGTCCATTAAAGATTTAGGTGAAAACATTCTATACCCAAAAAAGAAAATATTAGTCATTAGCTTTCATAATTATAATAGAGATGACAAACACACTTTTATTTATCGGAGGTTTGGGAGCAACCGAAATAATGCTTATCGCAGGTGTTCTTTTGCTGTTATTTGGCGGAAAAAAAATTCCTGAACTTATGAAGGGATTGGGCAAAGGTATTAATGAGTTTAAAAAAGGTAAAGAAGGAATTGAAGACGAATTGAAAAATATCAAATAAACTTATGCTTACTGACAGCTTTGACAGAATACATGACTACCTGCGGATTTCAGTTACCGATAACTGTAATTTCCGTTGTAGTTATTGTATGCCCGAAGAATGTCATTCATTCATGAAACAAGACCAGTTAATGAATGCTCAGGAAATTGAAGCACTTGCAACAATTTTTGTAAAGCGTGGAGTAAGAAAAATTCGATTGACAGGTGGAGAGCCTCTAGTGCGAAAAGACTTTGATAAAATTCTTCAACGGTTATCAGCACTTAATGTAGAGTTGCTCATTACTACCAATGGTAGCTTAGTGCATAAACACATTGACTCATTAAAAAAAGCAGGTGTTACCACAGTGAATGTAAGCTTAGATTCGTTGAAACCAACTGCTTTTGAGCAGTTAACTAAGCGCAATGTTTTTGAGCAGGTTTGGTTAAACATTTTAATGTTGTTGGAAAATGGTTTCAGGGTGAAAATAAATGTCGTAGCCATGCGTGACAGCATAGAGCATGAATTATTTGATTTTATTGAACTGACTAGAAATTATCCGTTGCATATTCGCTTTATTGAGTTTATGCCCTTTGCCGGAAATAGCTGGAGTAAAAACAAAGTAATTACAGCCGGTGAAATGCTTACTGCGGTTCAGGCAAATTACGATATTGTAAAGCTGAAAGATGAACCACACTCTACCGCTCGCAAATATAAAGCCATAGGCCACGAAGGTACTTTCGCATTTATAACAACAATGAGCAAACAATTTTGCGGTGAATGCAATCGCTTGCGCCTTACGGCCGAAGGGAAAATGAAAAATTGCCTGTTTGGCAAAGATGAATTGGATTTACTAAGTGCTCTACGAAATGGCAATGATGTAGAGGAACTCATTTTACAATCCGTTCAAAGCAAACATGCGGCAATGGGTGGCCAGTTCGAAAAAGGTTATCAGCATACAGAGGCCACTCAATTGGTTAATCGTAGTATGGTAAGCATTGGCGGGTAGAACCTTGCATACTAAGTAAACATTTAATAATAACAGTAAATATTAATAATCTAAAAATGAAATATTCAATTTCAATTCTAATCCTTCTCTTGTGTTCAGGCACCATGTTCGCTCAGGAGAAAAAGGCAAATGTTGCTTTGATTGATGGCGTTATTATTGGTGGCTATGCAGATAATGGGGCTTTCTTAAACTTTACAGGCCCGAATGTTAATTTTACTTCTGGAGAATCCAAATTTATTATTGGGCTACTTCCCTCTCTTCGTTTCAAAGAAGATAAAGGCACAACTAAAAACTCCATTATCATGCCTGTGTTAGGGGCCGGTTTAACATATAGCTATAAGTATTGGGCATTTCAAATACCTTTCTATTATACCGCAAAAACAGCTACAACAAATGGTAAATGGAATGTAGGTTTCGGAATAGGTTTGAGGTTAAATAAGTTGAAAAAAGTATAGATGGCGTGAGTTGTTTTTTATATGGGGTTAAACTAAATTATGATAAGCGTTTTAGAAGCAAAAAGCATTCTTGAGAAAAATATAAAGAAATTACCTTCTCAGGCACTGCCTGGTTCTGATGCGCTTGGCAGTGTAATTTCAAAGGATGTTATAGCTCCTATGGACGTTCCATCATTCAACAACTCCGCAATGGATGGTTATGCGTTTTGTTTTGATGAAAGCAAAACCAGTTTTATAATTACTAACAGTGTTCAAGCCGGTGATGCCAAATCACATAGCGTAAAAAGTGGTGATACTGTGCGCATTTTTACCGGAGCACCTATACCTGATGGTGCCAATACAGTGATACAGCAAGAACTGGTGTCACTACAACACAACTCAATATTATTTGAACAAGGCAGCGTAAAACAGGGTGATAATGTTCGCCTACGTGGAGCGCAATGCAAAACTGGCGATGTTATTATCAAAGCGGGAACTGTTATTACTCCCGGAGTTGTGGCATTGCTGAGCTCCGTGGGTATAAGCAACATTGATGTGTACCGTAAACCTAATGTGAAGGTGATTGTAACGGGCAATGAATTAGTGAATACAGGAACGCCATTACACCATGGTGAAATATATAATACTAATCAGCCTGCTATTATAGCATATCTTAATTTATTGAGCATTACCAACGCTGAAGCAATTCATGTAAAGGACAATCTCGATGAATTGCGCAATCAAATTGCGGATGCATTAAATAGTAGTGATGTACTGATTTTATCAGGAGGAATTTCAGTAGGAGAATATGATTTAGTTTATAAAGCACTGTCACATGAAGGTGTTCAGCCGCTGTTTTACAAAATCAAACAAAAACCCGGTAAGCCAATGTTTGCCGGCAAAAAAGACAATACAGTAGTTTTTGCAATGCCAGGAAATCCTGCTGCTGTCGTTACTTGCTTTAATCAATACGTAAAACCATGCCTGCAATACATGTGTGGTTATGAGAATACTTTTTCAACTTCCGTCATGTTACCTTTGGCGCATCATTGGGAGAAAAAAGGAACAATGGCAAATATCCTGAAGGCAGTGGTGAAAAATGGGGAAGTGAATATACTTCAAGGTCAGGATTCATATAATCTTTTGGCCTATGCTGATGCAAATGCCTTTGCACTATTGCATGAAAATGACATGGTAAAAAAGAAAGGTGATTTAATAGAGGTTTTTAATTGGTAGTTTTTATGGAAGCCCATTTTCCCATATCGCTGTTATTTTTTTTAATGCCCATCATTGCATTTTTGTATGCATCAGTAGGTCATGGCGGAGCAAGCAGTTATTTGGTTTTACTTGCATTGTATGGATTTGCACCCGCAGAAATACGTCCTGCTGCGTTGCTTTTAAACATCGGTGTTTCGGCCATTTCATTTATATCCTTTCGCAGAGCAGGTAATTTTCCGAAAGAACTTTTTGTATCGCTGATTATCTTTTCCATACCAGCTTCATTTGTAGGCAGTATGTTTTTGCTCGATGCTAAAATTTATCAGAAAGTGCTCGGTGTTCTCTTGCTCTTTCCAGTGTTGAGGATACTCAATGTGCTTCCGGTAAATGAATCAAAAATAATTGAACGGAAGTTTTGGATGGCACCTGTTTTGGGTTTGTCAATTGGATTTGTTTCAGGTTTAATTGGCATTGGAGGCGGAATTATTCTTTCGCCCGTGTTGCTAATTTTGGGTTGGACCGATTTGAAACAAACAGCAGCAATAAGTGCACTATTTATTTTTCTGAATTCCATTGCCGGAATTATTGGTTCCGGTGTTGCGGGCTTTGTGCTCCCTACATATTTTGAATGGATGTTGCCGGCAACCTTACTTGGTGGAGCGGCAGGCGGATACATTGGGGCTAACAAATTCAATGTCCCCTCTATGAAAATTGCATTGGCAACAGTACTTGCTATCGCTTCTGTAAAGTTTATATTGCAATGATTACCCGTAACGACATAGAAATATTTGTTACTGCCGGAGGCAAAAGCACCCGTATGGGGCAAGACAAAGGATTAATGATAATTGACGGGAAACCCATGTTGCTGCATTTGACAGATATGTTACTGCAGAACCATCTCACGTTTACATTAATTGCTAATTTCCATGCTTATCAAAAGTTTGGGTTTAGAATGGTAAACGATTTAATTCCTGAAAAAGGACCTATGGGCGCACTGCACACGGCATTTCATTATGCAAACAAGGAGTATGTTTTGCTATTGGGTTGCGACACGCCATTTTTTTCCGCTGAGGCCCTGTTTCGGCTTGTAGACAGGGTAATGCCGAATGGCGTAACAGTGGCAAGTGTTATGACTAAAATCAATCCTTTGCACGCAATTTATCATCAGGCATTACAGCCGCAGGTTTCAACTTGCATCGCAAAGGAAAAGCTCAAAATGCAGGAGTTTATTTTGCAATCGCCACACAGCATTGTTGTGATGGATGATTTAGCAGAAAAGCATCCTGAGGGATTTATTAATATGAACGAACCAAATGATGTAGCAATATGAAAAGCACAACTGCAATAAAAACAATCAGCATTGTGGCATTTGGCGTTGCTGCCGAGAAAATGAAAACAAACTCCGTAAGGGCTGAAAACTTAGATGATGTAGATGCACTAAAGATTTGGCTAAGTAACGCCTACCCAGAATTGGATGAATTAAAAATCAGTATTGCTGTGAACAAGAAGATTGTGCATGAAAACATGCTGCTCCATGATGGAGATGAAGTAGCATTACTACCACCTTTTTCAGGAGGTTAAATATACAAGCAATGACAAGGTTTGATAGACAAATAAACTTGCGAGGCTTTGGACAAGAAGCACAAAACAAACTAAAGCAATCATCGGTATTGGTGATTGGTGCAGGTGGTTTGGGTTGCCCGGCATTGCTGTATTTGGCGGCTACCGGTATTGGAAAAATTGGTATTGCCGATTGCGACACGGTGAGTATTTCAAACCTCAATCGGCAAATTCTTTACGGAGAAAATGATGCCGGAAAAAGGAAAGCCGTTGTAGCTACTGAAACAATCCAACAGAAATACAGCGATATTGATGTTGAATGCTTCAATACATTTTTAGATAACTCCAATGCCCTTGAAATTATTTCGCAGTATGATGTAGTGGTAGATTGTTGCGATAATTTTTCTTCACGCTATATGATTAATGATGCTTGTGTGCTGTTGAATAAGCCCTTGGTTTACGGAGCAATTTATCAATACGAAGGTCAGGTAAGTGTGTTTAATGTGAAAGATGAAAAAGGTTTTACTCACAACTACCGCGACTTGTTTCCTGTTCCGCCCAATGCAAAACAAATACCCGATTGCAACGAAACCGGAGTGCTGGGTGTGTTGCCTGGAGTAATCGGAACCATGCAAGCTACCGAAGCCATGAAGCTAATTACAGGAATTGGAAAAACACTTTGCGGAAAAATTCTGTATTACAATTTGCTGCAACAAAGTTTTTATGAATTAGCTATTGCAAAAAATCCTGAAGCAAGCCAAGCAGCACCTGCAAACGAAAAAGATTTTCGCAGCCATAACTACAGTGTTACCTGCGCTACGGTAAAAACGATTGACTGGAACAAAGCGAATGAGATGTATTCATTAAATCCTCAGCAAACTACTTTTGTTGATGTGCGCGAAAAAGATGAATTGCCCAGAGTAGATACATTTATTTGCGTAGACTTGCCGTTGTCTGCATTAGCCCATCAAGCACATTGCATTTCACAATTTGAAAAGCTATTAGTGTTTTGCCAAGGTGGAGTGCGGAGCGAAAAAGCCGTAAGGCAATTGCAAATATTATTTCCCGAAAAACAATTTTATTCTATCCAAGGAGGAATCTTGGATAGTTTATCACAGTTAAGCAACAAACTGTATGCAACCGAAGTATAAAAACATTTTTGTTCAAGGAGCTATTACTCCTCAAAAAATTGCCGATAGCATCGCGCATCACAGCGTGAAAACCAATATAGGCGGACATAGTATTTTCTTGGGTCAGGTGCGAGAAGATGCCAAAGAAACAGGAAAAGTTACCGCCATTGAATACACAGCCTACGAAGAAATGGCATTAGAAAAAGCGCATGAAATTCGGGAAGCAGCGTTTGCAAAATATGAACTTACCTGTATGCACATTTACCACAGTTTGGGTGAAGTGAAAGCAGGCGAAATCTGTTTATTCGTATTTACATCCTCTAAGCATCGCAGAGCAGCTATGGATGCCTGCAACGAAATCGTAGAACGAATTAAAAAAGAATTGCCTCTGTGGGGGAAAGAAATTATTGACAACAATGAGACAGTTTGGAAAGTAAATACTATTTGAAATGATTGACATCACAAATAAAAGCACTACACTGCGCAAAGCCATTGCACAAGCTATAGTAAAGGTTAGTGCAGCCGAAACAATTTTAGCAATTACTGAAAAGCGCGTTCCTAAAGGCGATGTTTTTGAAATGGCCAAAACAGCAGGTTTGTTTGCTGCCAAGCGCACCAGTGACATGATACCCGATTGTCACCCGCTACCGATAGAATTTGCTCAAATCAAATACCGAATTGAAGGGTTGGAAATATTTATTGAAGCTGAAATTCATACTATTTATAAAACCGGTGTGGAAGTGGAAGCTATGCATACTGCTTCGGTAGTTGCATTGACGATGTATGACATGCTGAAACCAATTGATAAAAACATCAGCATTGAACAAATAAAATTGCTTGAAAAGAAAGGCGGCAAAAGCGACTACCTAAAAAAAGAGCTAAACGGATTGAGGGCTGCTGTGGTGGTTTGCAGCGACTCTATTTCAAAAGGCGGCAAAGAAGACCGGGCCGGAAAAGCAATCATAGAAAAATTGAAATCGTGCAAAGTTGAATTAAGCGATTACATCATTATACCCGATGAAAAAGAGGTCATCAGCGAAAAGTTGAATGCCTACGTTGCGCAGAATTTAAACCTTGTAATCTTTACAGGAGGCACAGGACTTTCGCCCCGTGATGTAACGCCTGAAACTATTTCACCAATGATTCAAAAGCACATTCCCGGAATTGAAGAAGCCATCCGCTCATACGGTCAAGAACGCACACCCTACTCCATGCTTTCGCGCAGCGTAGTGGGTTTAATCAATGATACATTGGTAATGGCATTACCCGGCTCTACTCGTGGTGCAATTGAAAGCATGGATGCTGTGTTTCCACACTTGCTGCATATTTTCAGAGTAATGAAAGGCACAAGGCACGATTGATTGCGTTATATTAAATGAGTAAAAGAAGTGATATTGACATTTCTCAAAATTTAATTAAGTAAACGATATGTTATGAGTAATTGGAGGCTTGGGGTGTTTTGTTTATTTTTTATGATTAATCACAATAAATGTTTGTCTCAAAACAGTAAATCTTGCGGCAACCAGCAGTGGTTACAGTATTATAATCAATACGTTATTGCTAAAAAATATACGCTATTCAGCGATGCAGGCATTAGAACTGCGAACAACGGTTCTCGTTGGTCACAGTGGTTAATAAGAACAAGTTTAGGCTACCCTATTACAAAAAAGCTAAATGGTGCTTCGGGTATTGCATTTTTTTATCACTTTGCAAACAAATCTAATGATGTGCTGGAGTTTCGCCCTTTTCAGGAATTAAATACTGATCATACATTTTCAATAACAAAAATCCAACACCGCTTTAGAACAGAGGCAAGATTGTATAGTCAAATGGGAGATGAAATAAGTAATAATCAACAGCAATTTGATTTAAGGTTGCGTTATCGCCTGATGTGTATTATTCCTGTTCTCACCACCAAAACACAAAAGTATAGTATTAATGTTGGAAATGAATTTTTCTATTCTTATCGTCTGGTGCTTGCTAATACTCCGATAGTTGCAAATCGTGTCCTGCTGGGAGTAACCTGGAAAACATGCAATAACATTACCTGGTCTTTAATTTACAACGCTCAAAGGAGTAGAAGAATGAATCCTGATTTCACAGAAAGCACAGATATAATCTGGGTTTCACTAACTCACATAGTTACTTCGAAAAAATTTAAATAACAAAATCCACCCACAAAAAATACACTCTTGCAAGCCGCTACAAGCCATCCCACAAAGCAAAGCTTGCAAGAGAGTATTTTTTCTCCCACCCAAAGAAAAATTAAAAAACAAAAAATCCCTCCTTTAATAAAAATAAAACTTCATCCGACCGTAACATGCTACATTTGACTGACACCGCCTTGAATGTAAATCGCTTTGAAAAAAAGTGTGTGCAAACTTGACACGACACACCTTCGGACGGACAAAAGGGCATCCGGTAACACACGTCTTGCGCCATTGCCGTTGAAGTTCAATGATTAAACTTTTATGTACGCAAAATATTTATCTTGGTTGACAGTTTCTACTACGCAATCGGCAACGAGCGCAAGGCGTGGGAACGTTAAGCTGCCATAGATTTCCCTGCTTGCTTTTATCTGTTTTTATAATCACTTTTACACAGGTTTCCACAGTTGACTTTACCAAAACAACATCCGTAGCTTTATGTATTAAATAAAAGTTTATGAGAAAAATAATTTCCTTTATGCACCTGTCGCTTGATGGTTTTGTAGCAGGACCAAACGGAGAAATGGACTGGATAAAAATTAATGACGAAATTTTTGATCATGTAGAGAAACGGATAGGTAAAGGCGATACCGCTTTGTACGGCAGGGTAACTTATGAGATGATGGAAAATTACTGGCCTACTGCCGCTGACAAGCCCAACGCAACCAAACACGACAGAGTGCATTCAGAGTGGTACAGCAAAGTGCATAAGGTGGTATTGTCAAAAACAATGAATCCCGCTAATCAGGCTTTGGCTAATACCACAATTATCAGCGGCAATCTTACCGACAGCATTAATACATTAAAGCAAATGACTAACGGTGGTAGTGAAGAGATACTGCTTTTCGGCAGCCCATCGGCAACCCATGCACTGATGCAACTCAACCTGATTGACGGTTATTGGCTCTTTGTGAATCCGGTTATTTTGGGGAAAGGAATTCCATTGTTTGCAGGCATAGCCGAAAAAACAAAACTTCATCTGGTATCAACTCATCCATTTGCCTGCGGGGTAACCGAGCTGAGTTATATAGTGAAAGATAGTAACAAGAAATAGTTGAATTGGCGGATATTTTATACGTCACCAAAGGAGGAGAAGATTTAATTTAAACTAAAGGCCTTTCTCCTTTTTATCCAGTTCTTTTTTGATGCGCTCAAATCCTTCGGGGGTATCAATGCTTTGAATAGCCTCTTTTTTTAGAGGTAATAAAAAAGTGGTGGCTGTTTGCTGCAAAAAAAAGCGAAGGGAATAATTACCGGCCAGCACTTCTTTTTCAAAACGGGGCAGACAATGGTTTTCATAAACGCCCAATAAAGCTTCAGGAATTCCGGTTTCGGCATTTTGGTAAACCACTGCATCGGTTTGTGGTGTGCGGTGCGACAGCAGGCGAACAATATGTTCGGTATCAAATAAGGGATAATCGCAGCCAATTACTAAAAAAGAGGCCTTAGGGTGGCGGTGATACGCAGTAAGCAGGGCAGCAGCCGGGCCAATACCATTTTGTTCATCGGTTAAAACCGGCAGGCCTGTGCTCACCGTTTCGGCTTGTGCGGCTTTGCAGCATATATATACTTTTTCGCAATAAGGCTGCATTAAATGGTACAGGTATTCGCGCTGCAGTTTGCCATGGTAATTGAGCAGGCCTTTGTCGGTTTTCATTCGCTGGCTTTCGCCACCGGCCAGCACCAATCCTATAAGATTTTGATGATTCATGCCACCAAGGTACGAACTGTATGATAAAAATCATTCAGCTATTTGATTCTTGTCATTCCCCGATAGCTGCAATAGCTGCAACTTTGAATTGTTAATTCAGGAAACCGGATGACAACCCAAACCAAAGAAAATTTAAAGCTTGTGCATTTTGAGCACAGGGAGTGGTTGGTGAGGTTGAATTTTTTTAAAAGTGAGCTCGAAATTTTTGAAAAAATGCTCGGAGAGGTGGCCGTTAAAAATAATGCAACCGATATCCGGTCAAAAATAGAGCATTTTCAAAATCAGTTTTTGTTGCAGCGTCACCGGTTACTTGAGGTAAAGCGGGACGTAAACAAATCGGAAAGTGCCATTGCCAACCAGTTAATGGATAATATGGCAGCCTGGGACAGGCAAACCGTGAAACAGGAGGGAGATTTACGATCGGCTATTAATACGTTTGATTACTTATTTACCGAATTAAAAAAGGAGTTTAAATTATTTTTAGAAAAGGTGTATTAACAAAACAATAAATGCCACCGCCATGGAATGCCCATGAACAGCTATGCTGATTTATTTTGGTAAACATGGACATTTCATAAGGTGATATGGCCCCCTTTCATCATTCGTGGTGTGGGGGGCTTCTTTTTTAACAGGTTTACATACTTGTTTTTAACCCATTGGGGTGGCTTATGCACAGGTTTAACGGATTTATTGTTTTGAAATAAGCCGCGAATGTTTTTGCTTTGCCTGCGTATTACGGTTCTGTTTTCAACGTGGTAGTTGAAACAGATGAAAAGGGAATCAGGTGTAAATCCTGAACAGTTCCCGCTGCTGTAAGCCCCATGCGACTTTAAACAAAGTCGGGCCATGCCAGCCAAAGAGTCACTGTTCGCCTTAGGGTGGATGGGAAGACAGGCAGGGTCGGGTAAGTCAGAAGACCTGCCATGATACCATTTACATTGCAGCTTTCGGGAAAAAAGCGCGGGATGATCGCACAGGTTTTACTATACGTTAGTTGCACTGTTTGATTGTTTTGCCTCCTTTTCCGCAGGCTGCTGCAAAACAAGGATATGAGCAGAACAAAAAGCAACGTACTTAAAACTAGTTCAATTACCCTCATCGGGTTGTTGGCAGGTACGCTGCACCTCATGGCTCAGCCGGTTTCAAACAAAGCACTGCGCACCATTACCCTCACCGATGTGCGGGGACAGCAACCACAAAACGGCTCACGCCATTTTACCCCCGACTCGCTGGCACGGCTGCAGTTTTCGGGCACATCCATCAACGAGTTGCTTTCGTTTACTACACCGATATTTATAAAAAATTATGGCCCGGGCAGTATTTCCACCATGTCGTTTCGCGGAACATCGGCCTCGCACACTGCCATTGTATGGAACGGGTTTAATTTACAAAACACCATGCGCGGTCAACCCGACTTATCCCTTATCCCTACTATGGCTATTGACGATATTCAGGTGCAGGCAGGGGGCAACAGTGCCCTGTACGGAAGTGGTGCCATAGGAGGCAGCATTTACCTTAAAAGCAAATATGTGTATGCCGATGATTCGGTGCACTATGCTGCACAAATCCGGTACGGGCAATTTGGTAACAGGCAATATTTAGTGCAGGCGGCTTTTCCGTTTTTAGCAAAAAGCAAACTCGCTTTAAAAGTCTATACCAATTCGGCCACCAATGA
The DNA here is from genome assembly GCA_019695215.1 of Bacteroidia bacterium. GTDB lineage: Bacteria > Bacteroidota > Bacteroidia > UKL13-3 > UKL13-3 > JAGPCK01. Next base: position 19,982 of record JAIBAK010000039.1, read on the forward strand.
TTATTCATTTAAAAATACGGCAATCACCGGTTCGCCCGTGCAAAAACTGGCACATGCAGCTTATTCGCAGCAGGGTTTTCTGGCAGATTTTGAACATCGCACGGGTAACAATAAAAAGATAGAGTTTCATTATTGGTTTCATCAAAACGCACGCGATTTGCCGGCCACCATGCTTCAGTCTGTTTCGCTGGCAAATCAACGGGACGTGTCGCACAAAGCAACTATTGAATGGAACAAAACAACAGAGCGGAGTAAACTGCAGTTTCGTACGGGCTATTTTTACGATGAGCTCAGGTATGCCGATGCAGTTGCCGCACTTGTTTCGGCTAATTACACGCATAATCTTACCACTGAAATGGAGCTGGCTCATCAGGTTACTCCCCGAAAATACATACGTACAGGTATCAGTAATAACCTGCTTTGGGCCAACGCACGCAACTATGCAGCTCCCGTTTTTCAATGGAGAAATGCCCTGTTTGCGGGGTATCAGTATGCACCGTTCAGCAATAAGCTGCTTCTTCATTTTAATACCCGTGCCGAGCGCATAGACCGGTTGATAGCCCCCTTGGTTTTTGGTGCGGGTGCCGAGTGGAACGTGGTGCCTGGGATTATCTGTAAACTGCGCGGATCTAAAAACTTTCGTTACCCCACCTTTAATGATTTATACTGGAACCCCGGAGGAAATATTCACCTTAAACCCGAGAACAGCCTGAATGCCGAAGGTGGTTTGGTCTTTAGCAAACAAATGAAAACGGTTTCACTCGCTGCCGAAGCAACTGCCTTCAGCAACTCCGTATCCAACTGGATTACCTGGCTGCCCGATTCGGTAAATCCCAATATCTGGTCTCCGCGAAATATGGCTGAAGTGTGGAGCAGGGGCGTGGAGTACAGCCTGCAAACTGTTTGGAGTATCAGCTCAAAAGTTACATTAGGAATATCGGGGTTGTACAGCTATGTATTATCTACCAACGAAAAATTAGACGGAAACACGGAAGCCTTACACCGGCAATTGATTTACGTACCCCGGCAAAATGCTTCGTTCAGAATATTTGTAAAAGTGAAAAATTTCACTTGCTCGTATGCGCATCAATACACCGGATTGCGCTTTATTACCATTGATAATTACGATTACCTCAATCCGTTTCAGCTGGCTTCATTTCATCTGGGGCTTACCACTAAAGTAAACCGTTTTCCGCTCCACTTTTTTATGGATATCAAAAATGTGTGGAATCAAACGTATCAGGTAATGGCTTGGCGGCCCATGCCGGGCAGGTATGCCGAAGCCGGGTTAAAAATTCAATTTGTTCATTCAACTCATAAAAAATAATACAACATCACATGAAAAAAACATTACTCACATTTGCTGCATTTTTAATGATTGCCGGTGCCGGTGCTCAAACTGTTTCTGATTTCGAAAACCTGTCGCTTGCGGCCAATTCTTACTGGAACGGAAGCGCTGATGCAAATGCCAAAGGTTTTACCGATGGACATGCTTTTTTTACCAATTCATACGATACTTCCTTTGGTGGATTTTGGGCGGGAGGTTTTGCGTACACCAATAAAAAAGACAGCACCAACGGAACTTATACCAATTTATATTCTGCCATCACAGCTCAGGGGTATAATGGTTCATCCAATTATGCCATTGGTCAGCAGGACGCAGTGATACGCCTTACCGGAAATGCCCGCGGACGGGTGGCCAACGGAATATATGTTACCAATGCTACCTATCCTTATAAAAGCATGAAAAACGGAGATTCGTTTGCTAAAAAATTCGGAGGCACTACCGGAAATGACCCTGATTTTTTTGTGATGCATTTTATTGGCTGGCTAAACGGAGTGAAAAAAGCAGATACCGTTAAATTTTACTTAGCCGATTTTCGTTCGGCTGTGAATGCGCAGGATTATATCATTAACCAGTGGACCTGGGTTGATTTATCTTCCTTAGGCAATATTGACAGCATACAGATTAACCTCAACTCTACGGATACCGGTGCATTCGGCATTAATACTCCGTTGTTTTATGCGGTTGATAATTTCACTACCCGTGATGAGTTCGCTACATTGGTTCCCTCATTCGGTAACAGCAATTCTATTCAGGCGTTTCCTAATCCTTTTGAGAATGTATTGAACTTAACCAATGAGTCGGATAATGAAACCTTAGTAAATATAATTGGCAGTAACGGACAGTTAGTTACTACCTGCAAGGTTAAGGCAAAAGAAACTTTTCAATTAATTACTGACGAATGGGCCAAAGGTATTTACTTTGTGCAGGTTGTTTCGGGCGATGCGGTAAGCATCCTCAAACTTGTTAAATAATCATGAAGGCAGTTTTTACTTTTTTTGTAGTGTTACTTTCTCTGGAGGCCCTGGCTCAGTATCCGGCACAGGCCGGCCGTACGGGAAGCACTGCTTTGCATAAGGACAGTACCGCAATTGTTGCCTGGGCACAGGGATGTATTCTTAACAGAGGGTTTATGAATGTGGCCAACCCTTCGTTAGGAAAAACCACGGTGGGCGATGAAACCATGTGTACCGGAAAAGCCGGAACTAACGGAGTAGCAAGTTTAGGTGATGGAGGAACAGCTACCCTCACTTTTGCTACACCCATTGTAAATGGTGCCGGACCTGATTTTGCCGTATTTGAAAATGGATTTTTATATGCGTTCGACTCGGCACTGGCCTACCTGGAACTCGCTTTTGTAGAAGTAAGTTCAGACGGAGTGCATTTTGTTCGGTTCCCTTCAGCTTCATTAACCGATACCACTGTGCAATTAGATCCGTACGGAACACTGGATGCGTCAAAAATTAATAACCTGGCAGGGAAATACGTTTTCCCTTACGGAACTCCGTTTGATTTGGAAGAACTGAAAAATGAACCTTTGCTTGACGTAAACCATATTACTCATGTGAGGCTGGTAGATGTTACAGGTTCGGTGAATGCGATGTATGCGCAGCGCGATGCTTCCGGAAGAGTCATTAATGATCCGTGGCCTACCGATTTTCCAAACGGAGGATTTGATTTGGATGCAGTAGCCGTAATCAATAGAGAGCAACCCAACGGAATAGAAGTTTACGGCAGTTCGCCCATTACGCTTTTCCCCAATCCGTGTGTGCAGGGAAGCAACGTGGTATTAAAAGCGAGTTTCGATCCAAATTATTTGGTTAATGTAAACATTATATCATTGGCAACCGGAGAACTGATTACTGCCATTCCGGATTTGTCACCCAACGGAATAGTGTTACCTCAGCTGTCGAGCGGAATCTATTTGATTGAAGCGGAGCAGAGCGGATTAGTGTACAGGTCAAAATTGGTGGTGCAGTGAGGTATCGGATTATTCTGTGGGTTGTAGCGTTGTACTTTTCTTCCTGCAAAGAAGAAATTCCGAAGCGCCCTTTTGAAAATCCTATTCTTATAACCAAAGGTGTTTTTGTAACCTGTGAAGGGAATTTTCAGTGGGGAAATGCATCGGTTACCTACTACGATTTTACCGACAGCACAGCGAATGCTACCGATTTATTTGCGCAAAAGAACAGCAAGCCGCTTGGCGATATTTGCCAGTCGATGTGCATTCACAACGGCAAAGCTTATCTCGTGTTGAATAATTCTTCAAAAATAGAAGTTACAGATGCCGGAAGTTTTGTTTCCATTGCTACCATTACGGGTTTGGTTTCGCCAAGGTATTTTTTGCCGGTGTCCGATTCAAAGGCCTATGTTACCGATTTATATGCCAACAGTGTGCAGGTGGTGGATTTGCAGCAAAACAAAGTGGTGAAGCAAATACCATTGCGCGGATGGACAGAAGAGTTATTGCTGCACAACGGAAAGGTATATGTCACAAATTTGCGCAGCAATTACCTCTACCAAATAAATCCGCTGACCGATATGCTGGAAGATAGTGTGCTGCTGGGATTACCTTCGGCTTCGCTGGCCGTTGATAAGAACCAGCAGCTATGGGTGATGTGCAGTCAGGTATTGGCACAATCGGCTCCCTCAAAGTTAGTATGCCTTGCTACTGACGGAAAGAGTATTGCAAAAACCATTGATTTGGGCACCGGAGCCGGAAAAGTATTACGCAGCAGTCCTTCGGGCGATTACCTGTATTACATCAAAACACATGTGTACAGGTTAAATGCGGCTGATAATGCAGCACCGGTCAATCCGTTTATTTACAAATCAGGCAGTCAGAATTTTTATGCGTTGGGAGTGGAGCCGCTGAGCGGAGCCGTTTTTGTGAGTGATGCTGCTGATTATATTCAGCAGGGAAAAGTGAGTTGCTACAGCAGCAGCGGGGTATTTCAATATATGTTTAATGCCGGAATTATTCCGGGTAATTTTTGGTTTAACTGATGGCAACAAAATCGTGCGAACGTTGCGGAAACGAATTTAACTGTGAAGCCGAATCCATAACAAATTGCTGGTGTACGGAGGTGCAAATGCCTCCGCAACTGCGTACAAAAATAGCTTCGTTATATAATGATTGCTTGTGTGCAGCCTGTTTGCAGCAATTGGCAGCAGTAGCGGTGACACCACCTGTGCAGGGTGATGATTATTATTTTAATGAACAGGGAAGAGTGGTATTTACTGCTGCATTTTTAAAACGCAGAGGCTATTGCTGCGGCAGCGGATGCCTGCATTGCCCTTACGGTACTTAAAAAAAATGGAGTATTTCGTTGCGCCATATAAGTACCACCACACCCATGATGGCAATGAGTACGCCCAGCCACATGTGCAGGGTAATTTTAGTGTGGTAGATAAGGGCAGCCAAAGGCAAAACCATTACCGGAGTAAGAGATAAAATAGTTTGTGCAAGGGATACTTCCACATGGCTGGCTGCATACAACGAAAGGGAAACACCAATTACGGGTCCGAATAAAGTTCCTAGCAGGGTGTATTTTAATGCCTGTTTATCTTTAAGCAGAGGCAAAACAAAACGTACATCCCGTTGCCTTAGGATATCAATTAGAAACAAACTTCCGAAACCAAACAACATGCGTATCCAGGCTGCATCAATAGAAGAGATGGTTTGTATTCCATCCTGCATCATTCCTTTTTTGGCAAGCACCAGCCCGAAACCCTGACAAACAGCCGAAGCAATTCCCATTAAAATTCCTTTGGTATAGCTTCCCTGTTTATCTTGTTTTACTTCTTCTTTTTCGCTTTGGTGGTTGAGTATGGTAAAAATGCCGTAGGTAGTGATGAGCATGCCGCCAATTCCAATCAGATTAATCGATTCACCAAGAATAAAATATCCGGTGAGCAGCGATGCAGCCGGACTGATGGTAGAAAATAAACTGCCTCTGCGGGCACCCATTATACGCAGGGCAACGAAAATAAAATAATCGCCAATGCTTAATCCAACCAACCCCGATAATCCTAACCACAGCCAGTTTTGCAAAGAAGGTGATGTAATGAGTTCAGCCGGATTTTTTGCATCGGCAACCGAAGCAATGATGGTGAGCGAAAACAAGGCCAGCATTAACCTGAATTTATTGAGTAATCCTGCCGAAAGCAGACGGGAGGCATTGGTAAATGCAAGGGTACCGCAGGCCCACGATAGCACCGTGATAAAAGCGGCTATTAATCCGGAATGGGCAGCAGTCATCGTTCGCCAAAAAGGGAACTCCCAACCCTTATCATGGTACTTCCTTCTTCCATAGCTATAAGGTAATCGCCCGACATGCCCATGGATATTTCCTTAAAAGTATCCTGATTGGCGAAGAAAGATGTTTTTACTTCGTCAAATAATTTTTTAAGCGATTTAAATTCGTTGTGTACCTGTTGAGTGTTGGTGGTATTGCTGGCCATTCCCATTAACCCCGTTACCGTAACATTTTTCATGGTGGCATATTCAGTCGACCGGAGTAATTGAAACAACTCCTCTTCAGAAAGTCCGAATTTGGTTTCTTCGCTGGCAATATACACCTGCAGCAGGCAGTTGATTGTGCGGTTATTTTTGGCGGCCTGCTTATTTATTTCACTTAGCAGTTTTATACTATCCACGCTGTGAATGAGGTGTACAAACGGAGCAATGTATTTCACTTTATTTGTTTGCAAATGTCCTATCAGGTGCCAGCGGATATCCGCTGGCAGAAGAGGTTGTTTTTCGCAAAGCTCCTGTACTTTGTTTTCCCCAAAATCCCGCTGCCCGTAGTGGTAAGCCTCCTGTATCATGCTCACAGGCTTGGTTTTGGAAACTGCTACCAATGTAACGGCAGAGGTTAGTTGCTCCCGTAGTGCGGTTAAATTGGAATGAATACTGCTCATAGGGCGCAATATTACTACACATTTCCTTATCGGATTTATATTATTTTTGAACCGTGAAACGATTGTTGATATTTCTGATTCCCGTTGCCCTGCTGGTTTCCTGCATGAGCAAACCACCCAAACCCAAAGGTATTATACCCGAGGATACAATGGTTTTAATGCTCACCGATATTCATTTTCTGGAAGGCGTATTTTTTTCCATTCAGGTGGCAGGTATGGATACGGCTAATTTAGTTACCTACAAAGGCTACAATACGGTTTTTGCCAAGTATAAAACTACTCCCGAACAATTTAAAAAAAGCTGGACGTTTTATATGGCTCACCCCGAATACAGCGACCCGATTTATGAAAAAGTGGTGGAGAATATTACCATTCTGCAAACGGAAAGTGTAAAAAAACAAAAGGCCGCTAAAAAAGAGAGCAATTGATTTTCCCCGAACAGACAGAAGAAAAAATAGGCTTTACGCAGGTAAGGCTGCTGTTACTTCAGGAAGTATTAAGTCCGCTGGGAGAAAACTACATTCATAAAATTCGTTTCAGCAGCGATTTTGATACGGTGGAGCGCATGTTGAAACAAACCAAAGATTTTAAAGACCTGCTGCAGTTTGATCAACCTTTCCCGGCCGATAATTACATAGAATTACATGCTTCCCTGTCAAAAATGAAACTGGAAGGAGCGTGGCTCACCGAAGAAGAGTTTTTTAATCTGCTCAGGGTATTGCGTACCATGGAAGCTGTGTACCGTTATTTTGAACAGCGCACCGGACATTATGCCGAGTTGCAGAAACTGTTTACCGGCACCTCATTCAATAGTTCGCTTGGCAAACTTATTTCGGCAAAAATTGATGAAGAAGGAAATATCAGACCCAATGCTTCTGCAGAATTAGCTTCCATCATCAGGCAATTGGGAGATAAGGAACGCGATGTGCGCAGAAGATTAAATGCCATTTACAAAAAGGCACAGGACGCAGGCTGGGTTGCCGATTCGGGTATCACTGTTCGCAACGACCGCCTGGTAATTCCGGTATTGGCCGAGCATAAAAAGCACCTCAAAGGATTTGTTCACGATGAATCGGCCACGGCTCAGACATTTTATATAGAACCGGCCGAGGTTTTTGAACTGCACAATGAAATAAGGGAATGGCAATTAGCTAAAAAGCGGGAAATAGAACGGATACTTACGCAACTTACCAATGAGTTCAGACCGCACGCCCCCGAACTGGAATTATATCAGCAAAAATTAGCCATCGTTGATTTTATCAGAGCCAAAGCAAAACTTGCCATAAAGATGGAAGCCAACATGCCCGTGTTGCGAAAACAACCCGGGATTAAGTTGCAAAAGGCTTATCATCCGTTATTGTGGCTGCATCATAAAAAAGTGAATAAACCCATTGTTCCGCTCAGTGTTGAACTGGATGCCGAACAGCGGATTCTTGTGATCTCGGGTCCCAATGCAGGTGGTAAATCGGTTTGTATGAAAACCATTGCGCTGCTGCAATACATGTTGCAATGCGGGTTACTTATTCCTGCACAACCTCATTCGGTATGCGGCATTTTTCAGGATATGCTGGTAAATATTGGTGACGACCAAAGCATAGAAAATGATTTAAGCACCTATAGTTCGCATTTGCAGCATATGAAATTTTTTATGGATCATGCCGGCAAAAAAACATTGTTCTTTATTGATGAATTCGGAACCGGAACCGACCCGCAGTTTGGAGGTCCCATTGCCGAATCGGTATTGATGCAATTAGCAAATAAACAAGCTTTCGGGGTAGTTACCACCCATTACAGCAATATCAAAACTTTTGCAAACAACACCAAAGGGATGCTTAATGCCAGCATGTTGTTTGATAGTGAAAACATGGTTCCGTTGTATGTGCTGGAAACCGGAAAACCGGGAAGTTCTCATGCGTTTGAAATTGCACAGCGCACGGGTTTCCCTAAACATATTCTGGATTATGCACGGGCGCGCAGTGGCCATAAGCAATTAAACGTTGACGATTTGCTGCTGAATTTGCAGCAGGACCGGATTGAGATTAACCGATTGAAAGAGGAGAATGAAAAACGGGATAAAGAACTGCACAAACTGCTTCAGGAATACGGCAAAAAAAACGAAGAAATACAGCAGCAAAAAAAGGTATTGATACAGCAGGCAAAAGAACAGGCTATTCAAATTGTAAAAAATGCCAACAGCCTCATTGAACAAACCATTAAAGAAATAAAAACAACCGGAGCCGAACCCGTGCATACCAAACAGGTGCGTGAGGAACTGAAACAATTTGGTGAAGAGTTGAAAAAAGAAATAGCTGCAGAAACAGCAAAACAACCGGCAAAAGAAACCCGCCCGAAACCGGTGGAAGAAAAAATAGTGGTGGGGTGTTTTGTGAAAATAAAAGACAATAACAGCACAGGGCAGGTGCTGGAAATTTCGAGAAACAAAGCCATTGTGAGCATTGGAGAGCTGAGAACGACCATTGAGTTGACACGTTTGGAGCGCACTGCGGCACCGCCTAAAGAAAAAAATAAACCCGCTTACGGGGTAGCCGGGTTAGACATGACCGAAAAATACCGCGGGTTCAGTACCGAATTGAATATTATAGGAGAACGGGGAGAGGATGCCGTGAGGCAATTGAAAGTTTTTATTGATGAAGCTTACCTGCTTGGGTTTAAAAATGTGCGGATTGTTCATGGCAAAGGCGATGGGATTTTACGTAAGTTAGTAACCGAAGAATTAAAACGCAATGAGCTGGTGATTTCATTTAATGAAGCACATGCCGAAACCGGTGGAGCAGGAGCAACCGTGGTTGAAATAAAATGAATATTCCTGCCGATAAAATTCTGTATGGTTCGCTTATAGGAGCGGCTGTTTTACTTACGAGAATTCCTTATGCCGGTAAATTTTTCAGGTTAATCGATACGCTTATTCATGAATCGGCACATGCATTAATGGCTTTAGTTCTCAGCGGCTCGGTTGACCGGATTGATTTATTTGCCAATACCGAAGGGCAGGCTGTTACGCGCAGCAAAGGAAAATTTGCCTGGATTATGATTTCACTGGCGGGATATATTGGTTCTTCGCTTGTTTCGTTTGGCCTTTTTTTATTGCTTAGCCGCGGATATTTTAATGCGGTATTGTATTTTTTTATCGGGGTATGTTTGGTGAATCTTTTACTTTGGGTGCGCAATGGTTATGGTATATTTTTCCTTTTGTTGTTTGGTTCGATGTGCGGCCTTACCGCCTATGCCCAATTACCGCTTCTTACCAAATGCATAACCATTTTGTTTTGTGCATTGCTTTGGATGGATGCACTTATTTCATCGGCTATTGTACTATACCTTTCCGTAGCGCAAACCAAAAACTCGGGCGATGCGTGGAGTTTAAAACAAACCACTAAAATTCCTGCTTTTCTGTGGGGGTTATTGTTTTTTATTCAGGCACTATGTTTTAGTTACCTCACACTGGCTGTTTATTTTCCGTTGCCATTACCGGTCTGGATGAACTTTTTGAAAATATAGCATATTCCTTGTGTTTTTGAGTTACCAAGCTGACAAATGGAGGAAAAGCCTAACTTTGCACCTTACCTCCTTATGATGTATGGAATTACAACTTACAACCCCCGCGTTACTCTTTTCAACCATCTCGCTGTTGTTACTGGCTTTCACAAACCGGTTTCTGGCAACGGCACAGGTAGTTCGAAACTTGTATGAAAAATACCAGGTAAGCAAAGATGAAGTGTATGTACAACAAATTAACAACCTGCGCTACCGGTTAAGGCTCACACGCAACATGCAATTTTTTCTGGTCATCAGTTTATTGCTTAGTGTAGTATGCATGTTTTTGCTATTTGCCAACGAACACCTCATTGCCCAATGGGTTTTTGGGTTTAGTCTGATGGCATTGGTTTATTCCCTTATTCTTTCCAGTATCGAAATTTTTATGTCCACGCAGGCACTCGAGTTTCAGCTGCAAAATATTGAAGAGAAAGATATGGAGACTAAAGGAATCAGAGAGAAAATATCATCTGTTTTTCAGAAACAGCCATAGGTACTATTTCCCGAATAAATTTCCTAAACCGCCCAACCCTCCCGGTAGCATATCTTTCGCTATTGCCTGCATCTCGGACTGCGACACATTGTCGGCTTGCTCCATTGCCCTGTTTATGGCCACAACAATTAAATCTTCTACCTGTTCCCGGTCGTTCTCCTGCCATAATTGCTCACTTATTTCAATATGCTGCAATTTTCTTGATGCCGATACGGTTGCCTTAACTTTGCCACCATCGGCTTCTCCGTTTACAAAAATGGTATCAAGGCGTTGTTTCACTTCATCCATTTTTTGCTTTGCTTCCTGTAATTTTCCAAACATAATGTCAGTGTTTTTTTGATGGCACGAATATAGATAACTGCACACTTACCATGCAAAATGAGTTTAAAAAACTAAGTCAGGCATCCTCCTGGCCAATGACATTATTAGGCATTCAGTGGGTAGTTAAAATTATCGAAACCGTATGGCAATATAACTGGTTTACCTATGGGATTTATCCGCGCAGTGTGGCCGGATTAAAAGGGATTGTTTTAGCTCCTTTTTTGCATGGCGACTGGATTCATTTGTTTGATAACAGCATTCCGTTTCTTTTTTTGGGTACCATGTTATTTTATTTTTACCGGCATATTGCAGCTGAAACACTGATATGGATTTGGCTTATGGGAGGTTTATGGACCTGGATTATGGCTCGCAGTTCATTCCATATCGGGTCGAGTCATATCATTTACGGATTGGCGGCTTTTATTTTTTTCAGCGGATTATTTCGTAAAAATCTTCAGCTAATGAGTTTATCATTACTTATGGTGGCCTTGTACGGTGGATTAATCTGGGGGTTGCTTCCTATTGTAGAACATATATCGTGGGAGGGACATTTAATGGGAGCCATTTCAGGACTGCTGTGTGCTGTTTACTTTAAGAACTACCGTACCGAAACAGAAAATCAAACCACTCTACTTGCAGATGATGTGGATGAGAGCGACCCTTACTGGATGGAAGGATATGAACCTAAACCCAAAGAACCGGAGAAACCAATCACCATTGTTTATCATTTTACCGATGAAAATAAAAAACGCGAAACAGATTAATCCGTTTCGCGTTTTTAGTGTATCGTTTACCTGTTGTTAACGCAACAGCGTCACTTCTCCGCTAAAGTATTTCTTTTTACCGCGCTGGTCTATTACTCTTACCATATAAGGGTAAACTCCGTCCTGAACCCAATCACCAACTTTGTTATTGTAAGTACCCAGCCAGGCTTCGTTAGGTTTTCCTTCAAAAATAGTTTGACCCCAGCGGTTATAAATGGTTAATTCAAATGTTTTCCATCCTTCACCCATTGGATAAAACACTTCATTCGAGCCATCTTCGTTTGGCGAGAAAGCTGTAGGAATAAAGAAGCTGAAAGCCGGAGAAACAATTACACGTCCGGTGGCCGAATCCATACAACCAAAATCGGAGGTAGCAACTAATTTTACTACAAAACGACCCGTATCCTGATAATCATGTTCCGGATTTACCTCAGATGAGTAGGTGGTATCTCCAAAATCCCAGTCAAATTTTACTGCATTGGTCGGATTGGTAAAAGTTATTTTTGTAAACAGAATATTGGTTGAATCAGGGTCGGCAGTAAAGGATACCTTAGGCCTGTCGTGAATCACAATATTTTTATTTACGTAGTTCACATAGGTACAACCTGAAGAGGTGATGAGAGTGAGCTTAACAGGGTAGGTGGCAGGACTGGCGTAGGCCATACGCGGCATTTTTACCGTATCCTGTTTACCATTGCCAAAATCCCAACGCCATCCGCTAATGGAACCATCTGTGGTAGTGCTTAAATCTTCAAATTGAACGGTATCGTTTACACAGGTATCGCGGAAGGTAAAATCTCCTACCGGTGGCGGATTGATTAAAATATTATTTGATACCGTGGTGCTGCAACCTTTATCACTGGTTGCTGTAAGTTGTACTACATACGTATTGGATGTGAGGTACTGATGCCTTGGGTTTGATCTTGTATCCGAACCTCCGTCACCAAAATCCCAAAGGTATGACTGAACAGTTCCTGAAATAATGGAAGAAGAACTGGCAAATACGGCTGAGTCGGTATAACACGGGGCTGCCAGATTAAATGCGATATAAGGCTTAGGGAAAATATGAACCGTTTTAACTATCGTATCAAAACAACCCGTGGTAGCTCCAACAATCAACCTGACGGCAAAACTGTCGGATGCTGGAGCGGTGGTGGGTAAAGTGTATTTATTGGAAGAATTTTGCTGCGTACTGGTGTGTAAATCGCCAAAATCCCAGGCCCACGAGTTCAGTGTGCTTACATATACCTGCGATAAGTCGGTGAATTTGGCTGTATCATATTCGCAAACCGGTGCCATGCTGAAGTCGGCTTTAGGTTTAAAACTTACCGTTACCGATTTATTGAGAGAATCTTTACAAAATGCGCTGTACACAACCAATTTTACATTATAAGTTCCTTCGGCCGAGTATAAGTGTTTTGCATCTTTAATATTGCTTGTTCCTCCATCGCCAAAATTCCACGACTGATTAATGATGGCATCACTGCTTTGGGTAAGGTTAGTAAACACTACGGAGTCTTCAGGACAGGTAGGAGCGGTAAAATCAGCCTTTGGTTTACCATTTACTAAAACCGGGGTAATAACCGTGTCAACACATCCGCTGTCACTTTTTGCCACCAGCATTACCTGATAGGTATTTGATTTGGTATAAACATGTACCGGATTGGTTGCCGTAGAGGTAGTGGTAGTATCTCCAAAATTCCAGAAGTAGGAAAGATTACCCGAGCTGATAGAAGATTTATTGATAAAGAATGAAGTGTCAATATTGCAAAGAATGCCAATGGTAAATGCAGCTTTTGGTTTAGGATAAACTTTTACCGTTTTGGTTATGGTATCACGGCAGCCAAAGTTATTGGTTACAATCATTTTTACCTGATAAGGGCCGGCATTTACATAGTAATGCACGGGTTTGTCTAATGTATCCACACTACTTCCGTCACCAAAATCCCAGATCCACTGCGATGGAGTTCCCGTGCCGCCACCCAGCGACTGGTCTTCAAAATGAATGGAATCTTTGTTGCAAACGGTGGTGGGTTTAAATCCTGCAGCCGGTAAGGTATAAACCTGCAAGGTAGATGAGGCAGTATCCCAGCAGGCTTTGTCGGAAGTAACTGTTAAACGGTAGGTGTAGGTACCCGGAGAAACATATTTATGTTTCGGGTTGGTAAGAATTGAACTGTCACCATCACCAAATTTCCAGACCCAGTTTGTAATAGCTCCGGCAACAATATTACTTGAATCAAGAAACACTGCGCTATCACTTCGGCAAACATTCTGGCTCCATAATCTGGCATCGGGGGTTGGGTCGATACTCACCGATTTAGAAACAGAATCTAAACAACCAAAATCACTTTTCACTATAAGTTTGATATTGCCCGTTCCTTCTGAAATAAATTTATATTTGGGATACTGGGCCATGGCCGAATCTCCTGTACCAA
>JAIBAK010000003.1 GCA_019695215.1 Bacteroidia bacterium
GCAGCAATTCCGCAACCTTACCACCTACGATATCGAATCAAAGCAGGGTTGATTACAACCACTTAGGCATTCGAAGCAGAATGAGTAAAAGGGCAATGGTAAAAAAGATAGCAGCCTTTTTATGTTTCTCCAAATCGGTAGCGGCTTTCTTTGATTTAATGCGGCCAATTTGCGCCAGCGTTACTGCTATAATAGCCAGCAGCGGATGCTCCATCATGCGCAACCGATGCTCGGCATTTTTCATGCTTCCGCCAAAATCGGCCAACGCCTGCTGAATGGCCGGGCTGGTAAAATACAGGATAAGCCCCAGCACCAATTGCAGGTGCAGCGAGGCTACAAAAAACGTCCCTATTTTATTATCGGTAGCCGAAAATGGTTTGTTGCCCATCCATCCCGTCCACGATTGATACAGGGTAATTACAGCCATCACCAGCACAATCCAGCGCATGGTGTAATGGGTATTGATGATTATTTCGTACATAAGTAAGATATTGTGTTTGCGAAAATAGCAATTGATTTGTTAAATTGAAGCAATGAATTTCTGGCATCAGGCACCGTTTGGGAGATTGCTGCTCCCTTTTATAGGCGGAATTTTATGTTCTGTTTTTGAAGCATTCCCTGCTCAAGTGGTATTTGCCATCACTTTTGCGATGCTGTTTGTTTACCTGTTATTCCATTTGTATTTGCAAAAGGCAGTGAGCAAAAAACTGGAACTGTTAACAGGGGTATTGATTATGCTCTTGTTTTTTGGAATTGGTTTTTTGCTGCACAACCGATACCATGAATTAAACAACCCAACCCATTTCAGTTACCGATTGTCGGATTATAAAACCATGCAGCTTGTTGAGGCTCCGGTAATCAAAGCACGGAGTGTAAAATTAACGGCACGGGTAACAGCAATACATACCGGGGATAGGTGGGAAAGCAGTACGGGTAAAATGCTGATATACGTGCAGCGTGATTCCCTGAGCGACCAATTGAAATACGGGGATGTGCTTTTGTGCAACGTTAAAGCACAGGAAGTGCCACCCCCTCACAATCCGGGCGAGTTTAACTACAAGAGATATCTGCTGTTCAATAATATTTTTCACCAGTGTTATATTCCTTCGGGAGGATATGAAGTATTGCAGCGTAATAAGGGATATACTGTTTTTGCATTTGCTTACCGCATTCGGGCTTCGCTTATTCACTTATTTAAAACGTATGTAAAAGAAAGTAAAGAAGCTGCCGTGAGTACCGCGCTGGTGTTTGGTTACGTAGATGAGTTGGATCCCGACCTCATTCAGTCGTATTCCAATACAGGTACGCTACATGTTCTTGCAGTTTCCGGGATGCACGTGGGGATTATTTTCGTGGTGCTAAACATGATGCTTAGCTTTATGGATAAAACCCGCAAAACGGCAATTCTTAAAGCCATTCTAATCGTAACTTTTCTATGGGGTTATTCATTGGTAGCCGGATTATCTCCTTCTATTTTGAGGGCTGCTACTATGTTTTCATTTATTACCATAGGGCAGTTGTTAAAACGCAACAGCAGTATTTACAATACACTGGCGGCTTCGGCTTTTATTATGATTTTAGTTAAACCTACCATTATGGCCAGCGTGGGGTTTCAACTTTCGTATGCGGCCGTTTTGGGCATTGTGTTTATACAACCTAAAATTTACCGCCTGCTTGTGTTTCGCAATTATATGGCAGACATGATTTGGAAAGTTACAGCTGTATCGGTAGCAGCGCAGGTTACTACTTTTCCAATGGGGTTGTTGTATTTTCATCAGTTCCCCAATTATTTTATTTTTTCCAACCTTATCATCATTCCGCTTACTACTATTATTTTGTATGTGGGTCTGGGATTAATTGCGCTGAGTTTTTGGCAGCAGGCCGCAGTTTTACTGGGAAATATTGTTTTTTACGGAATTAAATTCACCAATTACCTGGTAGAGCAAATTGACCGACTGCCTTTTGCTACCATCAACGGTGTTTCCATAAGTATTTTCGAAACTATTTTGCTCTATGTTCTTCTGGCATCGCTCACTGCATTTGTTATTGTGAAAATGGTATGGCAGTTGCGATTAACATTAGCACTTGGGTTGGTTTTGCTTTGTATAAACGGATATGAGAAATATGGTCAGTACAATCAGCAGGAGCTAATTGTGTACTATGTTCCGGGTCACAGTGCTATTGGTACATTTACGGGCTTTAACGGCAGTTTAGTTACCGATAGTTTTTTGCAAAAAGATGAAGCCGCCCTGCGCTTTTACATTATTCATCACTGGTGGGAAAACGGAATAGGCCAACTCAAAATGATCGAGCCATATCCGGGAGGTAATTCCACCGTTCAACAGGTAGCGGGTAAACGAATTTTATGGATAAACGGAAAGCAGTCATGGGAGCTTTGGCCGCCTGACGATGTAGATTATGTGATTCTCAGCAACAATCCTTTTGTTGATTTAGCTCTCCTGAAACAGCGGTTTAGCCCCGAACAACTTATCTTTGACAGCAGCAACAAGGCGCGCAAGATTAAGTTCCTGAAACAACATGCAGCCAATTACCAAATGGCCGTCTATGATGTGGCAGAGCAAGGGGCGTTTCAAATAAAAAACTGATATGGATAAAATGGTTTTATATCACAGCGAAAACAGGGTTGGTTACATTACGCTGAATCGCCCTGAAAAACGCAATGCCATGAATGCAGCTTTTGTGGGAGAAATAAAAGAAACCTTTAAGCAGGCCGAAGCAAATGACAATTGTAAACTGATTGTGCTAAAGGCGAACGGAGACGCGTTTTGTGCCGGAGCCGATTTAAGTTACCTGCAATCGTTGCAAACAAATACCTATGACGAAAACCTGCAGGATTCACAACACCTGATGGAATTGTTTAGAATGATTCACCTGTCGTCAAAAGTGGTGATTGCCCAAATTGAAGGACCTGCCATGGCGGGAGGTTGCGGATTAGCCACGGTGTGCGATTTTAGTTTTGCTACCCCCGAATCAACCTTTGCTTACACCGAAGTTAAAATAGGATTTATCCCCGCTATTGTCATGGTGTTTCTCATTCGTAAAATAGGCGAGGGGAAGGCAAGAGAAATTTTATTGACCGGAGATATTTTTTCAGCTGAAAAGGCACAAAACTACGGGCTGGTGAATTTTGTAAAACCGGCCGATGCAATAGAAAATGAGGTGAAAGCTTTTGCCGAGCGACTATGTAAAACAGCCTCGGCACAATCCTTGAAAACGGTAAAGGAAATGATAGCAGGTGTGCAGGACAGCACCTTAGACGAAGCCCTGATGTATGCAGCAAAAATGAATGCCGCAGCCAGGGCTACTGACGATTGCAAAAAAGGAATTGCAGCCTTTTTAAATAAAGAGAAGTTAACATGGTAAAATATTTTTTGTTGCTTATAACCCCGTTGGTATTTATTTCGGCATCGGTGCCACAACCACCCGCACCCGTAGAGCAGGGCATTATTACCTATGCGGTAATGTATCCCAAACTCACACCTGAAATGCGAAAGCTGTACACTGTTTTGCCTTTGCAAATGACTGTTACTTTCCGGTACCACATGATGTGCAGCGAGGTGAGCACATCGGCATCGTATTCCAAAACAATTATCAATGCGCGCAATAAGGACATTGCCATTATTGCACATGTAAGCAACAGAAAAATTTTGGTGCAACGACCCGGACTTGATCCTTCACAACCACATCCCAAAGTGTTTATTGAAAAAACAGACGATACCACAACTATTGCCGGATATCTGTGTAAAAAGGCTAAGGTTACTACCCTGTACCTTGATAATACCACGGAGCAAACCGAAATATGGTATTGCGATTACTTAGGTTCACCTGACTTTTGTTATGAGTTAAACTTTGAAGGGCTGCATGGCATGCTGATGCGCTATACCGTGAAACAAGGAAATATAGAACAAGAGTACACAGCTATTAAAGTAGAGCCAAAGGAAATCAATAAATCTTTTTTTGATTTACCAACCAGCGGATACGAAGTGCTCACCGACCGCCAGTTTATGCATTTGATGAGTAAATAAATTTTTTCCTTACCAGGTTTTTTGCTGATATTGAAAAAGGAAATTGTCATTATTAATTATAACTAATGGCAAAGTTGGAGAGGCATATTTTTTCTTTATCAGTTTAATAATTCGTTTCGATTGCCGTTTAAATACATGATTCGCGAAAAGTACTAGAAATTCACCAGTATTGTTTAATCGGATCGGCCGCTCAATAGGAATTAAGCATTTGTTAAGTTCTGAAAGCCTGATTTTGTTAAACAACGTATCGGCATAAAGTGTTTTGGGTGGCAGCGAATCAAATGACCCATATTTATTCCATTGCAAATTGGGGAATCCCGGAACCATGCAGTTATTGATTAATGATACAAGTGAATCATTTTTGAAGTACATGAGCATAATAAACTGATTCAGGTTTTTTCTGTTATAGCTATGATTGGTTACGTAAACAGATTTGAGGTAAGTTGAATAAGAACTGTCGAGTGAATAAACAGGATACTTGCTAAGTTTACAGTGCCCGGCCCAGTCTATTATCTCCTCATTGCTCAATATAGCAGGTTTCTTATACCCAATCATCATTTTGGCAAGAGGTGTACAACCGGAAATTGCCAAAATGATGATTAAAATGAATAGTTGCTTCATGGGGGGATAAACTATTACAAAGGTACAGTTATCGGTGTTAGGGTAATGGTTCCGTATGGACTATTTGTATAATCAACTTCGTAATATCCATTTGGAATCATCACAGAGGAGTAACCTAAAGCTTGTGACAATGTTGCGTCTAAGTATGTGTTGCCACTGACTGGTACAATATCATTATTGCTAATTGATGGTAAACTTAACGCTGTCGTTTGATTAAATTTTACATGCAACAGACCGCTTTCCATATAAACGCTACAAGTACCCTCATCGGAAGCCAAGTCACCCCCACTATAATTTCTTACACCACCGCAACCACATATGCCAAGAGGGCAAGGGCAACCAGAGCATCTACAACTTGGGCATACGCAGTTATTGTTTAGTTGCCCAGTCCATCTTAACACAAAAGCTCCTGCATTTTCCGTATTTTTCTTTTTAGGTCCAACATTCGATGTGTCGCTAGTAAAAGAACAAATGGAGAAAGTTGCGAAACATGCAATAATGAAAATTCCAGTTTGAATTAAATTTTTTATTATTTTCATAGGTACGAAATTAAAACATTGCCTACTCTAACAGGTTTTCGGCATCCCCTCGGTTTGAGGTTTACCCGTATGCGCAGTAGGGTTAATTCAAACTTACAACAAATTTTGAGGCTTTCTCCAACCAATTCAAGAAAAATCGTATGCCTTAAAGGAATAACGTATGCCCTATACGAATAAATGGCTATCTTTGGTTCACTAAACTCGGATAAGATAATGAATATTTCTGACGAATTCGATTATGAAAAATTGGGAGAAGCCATCAGGCTTTTCAGGAAACAAAAGGAATTAAAACAAAGTTATGTAGCAAAAAAGGCCGGGATTTCACAGCCGCACTATTGTAAAATGGAGCAGGGTACCCGTCATTTATCGCTCGATCAATTTTTGGCAGTATGTGATGTTCTTGAAGTTTCTCCGTTGCTTCTTTTTTATTTTGCAGGCTTCCGCAAAACGTATAATATAGGTAATATATCAGCAAGCAGGATATTAAAAGGTGTATTGTCTCATTTGCCTAATGAAACAGGAAAAATAGCTCATTTCAATCGGGGGGGGGTAACCCTTAACTAAAACAACTCCGGTTGCTCTATCCCCATGCTAAAACTTTTGCGGTGATGCAGGCAGGTGCCAAATGTTTTGATGGACTGCCGGTGTTGCAGGGTGCCGTATCCTTTGTTTTTATCCCAGGCATACTGCGGAAATTGCCTATGCAGGTTAAGCATGTAATCATCACGATAGGTTTTGGCTAAAATAGAAGCCGCAGCAATACTTTGAAACAGGGCATCGCCATCAACAATGCAAATGAATTTTGTTTTTTTATAGGGTTTAAACCGGTTGCCGTCTATCAGCAGAAGCGATGGAGCAAGGGTAAGCTGTTCAACGGCCAGGTGCATGGCTTTAATGGACGCATTCAAAATATTTATCCGGTCTATTTCCTGTTCGCTCACCATAGCTACTGCCCAGCTTTGGGCTTTTTCCTGAATTTCATCACGCAGCAACAGGCGTTTTTTTTCGCTCAGCTTTTTCGAATCATCAAGCCCCCGGATGCGTTTTTCGGGATGCAGGATGACCGCTGCGGCAAAAACCGGTCCTGCCAGACAGCCCCTGCCTGCCTCATCGCATCCTGCCTCGGGCACCTCGCGCTGATAGAACTTTTTAAGCATCTGAATGTTAAAAAACTTTTACCTAATGAAGGCGCAAGTTAAAATATACTATGGAGAATTTAGAGAATATCAATATGTTTGCCTTACATGTACCAGTACCGCGAACGTTTTTACAAGCAATACTACCGCAGTCAGGCCGGACGAAGTAATTTTAATGCAAATATTCAGGATAAGCTGCGCATTGATGAGCGGCATTTCAGGAAAGAAATTTTACCACTGATTGATAAGCCAAAAGATGCAGCTATTCTGGATATAGGCTGTGGTTATGGTTCGCTGGTGTACACATTTCAAAAAGCAGGATTTAAAAATGCCATCGGAATTGATTTAAGCGAAGAGCAGGTGAAGGTTGCTGCCCAGCTGGGTATTTCAGGAATAAGTTTGCAGGATATTAAATCGCACCTCTTGGCAAATACCGGGAAATACGATGTGATAACCGGCATTGATATTATTGAACATTTCAGCAAAGACGAAGTAATTGAATTGCTCGATATGGTAAGGGCCTCTTTAAAGCCGGAAGGGATTGCCGTTTTTCGTACACCCAATGTGGATGCTCCTTATTCCACCGTTTTTTATTATGGCGATTTTACCCATGAGAATTTCCTGAATTTTTCTTCTGCCACCCAGCTCATGGAAAATATAGGGTTTAGCCGGATTCAGGTTCTATCGAGTGTGATTCTGGTGCATGGGGCACTGAAAAATTTTATCCGTAAATGTGTGTGGTATGTAGTTATCACTTTTTCCCGTTTTGTATTATTCGCATCGGGGCGCACAGCCGCCAGTGTAATTTTTACTCCGAATCTCATTATAAAAGTTAAAAAATAAATCATACAGGTACAATCATATGAAATCAGACATCGAAATATCACGCGAAACCAAATTAGAACATGTGCAGAAAATTGCTTCCAATATTGGAGTAAGCGAAGAGCAACTGGAATTATACGGCCGGTATAAAGCTAAAGTAAATGCCGAAATTGACGAAGCAAAAGTAGCCAAGTCGAATCTTATTTTAGTTACAGCCATTACCCCCAACAAGGCAGGTGTGGGTAAAACCACCACTTCAGTAGGTCTTGCTTTGGGGTTAAACAAAATCGGTAAAAAAGCCATAGTAGCTTTGCGCGAACCATCACTGGGTCCTTGCTTCGGGATGAAGGGCGGTGCTGCCGGAGGAGGTTATTCTCAGGTATTACCAATGGAAGATATCAACCTGCACTTTACCGGAGACTTTCATGCCATTACCTGCGCCAATAATACCTTAGCCGCATTGGTTGATAATTACCAGTACTTCAATAAAGGTTCACAAAAGGCGCTCAAACAAATTTTATGGAAACGGGTGCTTGATGTAAATGATCGTTCGCTGCGATACATTGTAAGCGGATTGAACGGCAGCACCAATGGTATTCCGGGCGAAACAGGGTTTGATATTACTCCTGCTTCCGAAATTATGGCCATTTTGTGTCTGTCAAAAAACCTCGAAGATTTACGTGAGCGCATCAATAATATTTTACTCGGTTACACTTTCGAAAATCAGCCGTTTTATGTACGCGACCTGAAAGTGGCCGGTGCGATTGTAACCTTGTTAAAAGACGCCATAAAACCCAATCTGGTACAAACTACCGAAAATACTCCTGCCTTTATTCACGGAGGTCCGTTTGCCAATATTGCCCACGGGTGTAACTCTATTGCAGCCACCAAAACGGCCATGATGTACGGAGACTACGTGGTAACGGAAGCAGGATTCGGGAGTGATTTAGGAGCAGAAAAGTTTCTTAATATCAAATGCCGTGTAGCAGGACTTTCGCCAAAAGTTACCGTACTGGTAGCTACTTCACAGGCATTAAAATTACATGGTGGAGTAGACGAAAAGAAAATTAAGGAACCGAATTTAGACGGGTTGAAAAACGGGTTGAAAAACCTGCAGCGTCACATTGAAATTTTACAGAGTTTCGGGCAAAGTGTGGTAATCGGGTTTAACCGTTTTGGATTTGATACGCAGGAAGAGTTGAACTTTATTGAAACCTGGTGCAAGGAAAAGGGAGCCGATTTCGCCATTAATGACGGATTTGCCAAAGGAGGTGACGGAGCAAAGGCATTGGCCGAAAAGGTGATTGAGGTAATAGAAAAACGACCTTCTAAACCACTAAGCAATACCTACGACCTTAATGACGGAGTAGAAGAAAAATTAAATAAAATTGTGCGCACCATTTACAAAGGAAAAGGTGTAATACTAAGCAAAAGTGCCCGCACCCAGTTGAAGAAAATTAATGAAATGGGATTTGATAAATTTCCGGTGTGTATTGCTAAAACACAATATTCATTCAGTGACGATGCCACCCGCCTGGGTGTGGCCGAAGGATTTGATATTACCATTGAAAACTTAGTGGTGAACAGCGGGGCCGGATTTATAGTGGCAGTGGCCGGAGAAATTATGCGCATGCCGGGTTTACCTAAAGAACCGCAGGCCTTGCATATCGATATTGTAAATGGTGAAATTACAGGGCTGAGTTAAACAGAATAACAACAGCAAATAAAAAAAGCGCAGGTGATGAGCCCGCGCTTTTTTTATTATTTAATGAGTTGGAACTATTGTACCAGAACTTTTGATACGGAAGTTTTATTTTCTGTTACCACACGTACCAGATACATTCCGGCAGGCAATGCATCAGTTGAAAATACAGGGTTAGCTCCTGTGGTTTTAGAAATGGTTTCTCCCATCATGTTAAGCAACTCTACCTGCGATTCAGGAGTAAGGTTGTTTACCACAATTTCGTTTCCGGTTTTTACCGGATTAGGGTATACGGCTATTTGTTCATTATTTACAGCCGAAATACTGCTGGGGCCTGAGGTAAATTGATAGAAATACACGGTTTTGGTGGTGGTTCCGTCATATACATAGTGTGCCAGTTTTTTATACGATGGCGAGCATTGATAAAAGAGAAACAGCACATCGGTATTTCCGGTTTCGGTAATTTTAATACGAATCACATCATTGAAGGTGCCGAATGGAGTTTTAAGTGTTCCATATGCATCATAAGTGGCAGTTTGTTTAACTGATGCAGATACGTTGTAGGTTGCACTATCTCCAATATTCATGGGAATTTTGAAAACAGTACGGGGAGCATAATGTTTATTCCATGCACTGCTGCCTGAACCTTTGGCACCAAGTGAAATTAATGCCGAAGAGGTTACCTGATATAGCTCGGTATTAGCTGCTACGCCACTTATACGCAATTCTACCGCATGAGTTCCTGTAGGAAACGAGTCGCGAATGGCCTGACTTAGTCCTGCATACGACACCCAGGTATAAGTGTACATAGACGTTTTGGCAGCGGCACTGTAATCCCAGGTCTGACTACTTGAACTTCCTGCTGTATGTGTAACCGCAGTACTGCTCGAATACATGGTGTACTGATCATTTACGGCAGGCATTGTTGCTGCGGGAACGGGTTGTGCCATAACAGCCGCACCACTTAAAACAGCACTGATAAAAAGGTAAAGTTTTGCTTTCATTTGAATTAAGATTTAGATAACAAATTTATAAAATTGCTGGCGAAAGGAAATTGATTGGGGTCAATATTCTTTCAATACCTGTTTACATGCCGCGAAAGGCAAAATTTAGCCGCTGAGCCAAGATAAAATATTGACTGGCTTTACCTTGTTCAAAAGGGCAAAATTAAAAACATAATGTCCTTTAAAAAATAGTTACTTTGCAGGTCAATCAGCTAAATGAAATATGAACGAAGAAGAACGCATTCGCAGAGCATTTGAAAACAAGCGCTGGCCCGAGATAAAAATATCCGATTCGTGGGCTATTTTTAAAATCATGGCCGAATTTGTAGAAGGGTTTGAAAAACTTTCAAAGGCGGGTCCGTGTGTTTCCATTTTTGGTTCGGCCCGAACTAAGCCCGATAATAAATATTACAAATTGGCCGAAGAGATTGCCACTAAACTTACTGAAAATGGTTTCGGAGTAATTACAGGCGGAGGGCCCGGTATTATGGAGGCCGGAAATAAAGGAGCCAAAGAAAGCAACGGTAAATCGGTTGGACTGAATATCGATTTGCCGTTTGAGCAAATGCATAATCCTTATGTTGATTACGACAAACTGATTCACTTCGATTATTTCTTTGTACGCAAAGTAATGTTTGTGAAATATGCTCAGGGATTTGTGGTTCTTCCCGGAGGCTTTGGTACCCTTGACGAACTTTTCGAAGCGCTCACACTCATTCAAACACAAAAAATTGCCCGTTTCCCCATTGCATTGGTTGGAACCGACTACTGGAGCGGATTAATTGAGTGGATGAAAAAAACTATGCTTGAAGAAGAAAAAAACATAAGCAAAAGCGATTTGGATTTATATAAGCTGGTAGATACAGCCGATGAATGTGTGGCTTACATAAATGAGTTTTATACCAAGTATTCCATGTCTCCTAATTTTTAATTTCCATGAGCAGTTCAAAGAGCAGCAGTACCCCTGTGCAGAATAATTTGAAAAAAGAAGCGCTGAGTTATCACAGCAAAGGACGTCCGGGTAAAATAGAAGTAATCCCTACCAAACCCACCAATACAAAACGCGATTTAAGTCTGGCCTATTCACCCGGAGTGGCCGAGCCATGTTTAGAAATTGCGGCCAATGTTGAAGATGTATATAAATATACCGCAAAGGGAAATCTGGTGGCGGTTATTTCAAACGGAACGGCTGTTTTGGGTTTGGGGGATATCGGGCCCGAAGCATCAAAACCGGTGATGGAAGGGAAGGGGATTTTGTTTAAAATTTTCGCGGATATTGACGTGTTCGATATTGAAATGAACACCAAAAACGTGGATGAATTTGTGCGCACCGTAAAAATTCTTGAACCCACTTTTGGCGGAGTAAATCTGGAAGATATTAAAGCCCCCGAGTGTTTTGAAATAGAAAAACGTCTGAAGGAAGAGTTAAATATTCCGGTAATGCACGATGACCAGCACGGTACCGCCATTATTTCGGCAGCTGCATTGCTCAATGCCCTCATTCTGGTGAAAAAGGATATCGGCAAAATAAAAATGGTGATTAACGGAGCCGGTGCTTCGGCTATTTCATGCACGCGCTTATTTGTTGCGTTGGGTGCTAAGCGCGAAAATATTGTGATGCTTGACAGCAAGGGAGTCATTCGTTCGGATAATCCTAATCTCGATGCTACCAAGAAGGAATTTGCCACCGCACGCGATTTGCATACACTGGAAGAAGCTATGAAAGGGGCAGATGTGTTTGTGGGCCTTTCGAAAGGAAATATTTTAAATGCTGCTTTATTACAGTCAATGGCGGCCAACCCGGTTGTATTTGCGATGGCCAATCCTGATCCGGAAATTGATTACAACGATGCGATTGCGGCCCGTGAAGATATTATTATGGCAACGGGTCGCAGCGATTATCCCAATCAGGTAAATAATGTATTAGGTTTTCCTTATATTTTCAGAGGGGCTCTGGATGTGCGTGCCACCACAATCAATGAAGAAATGAAACTGGCCGCTGTGCGCGCAATTGCCGATTTGGCACACCAGCCCGTACCTGAGATTGTGAATCTGGCCTACAATGAAAAAAATGTAACATTCGGACGAACCTATATCATACCAAAACCTATTGACCCCCGGCTGATTTATACGGTTGCTCCTGCCGTGGCCAGAGCAGCAATGGAAAGCGGTGTGGCTAAACAACCAATAGCCGACTGGAATGCTTACGAACATGAACTTCGAAACCGGCTTGGATTGGAGAACAAATTTATAAGTGCCATTACGCAAAAGGCCAAAGACAATCCGAAACGGGTAGTGTTTACTGAGGCTGATAATTATAAAATTCTTAAAGCCGCACAGATTGTGAAAGAGGATGGCATTGCCTTCCCGATTCTGTTAGGTAACAAGGAGAAAATTCAAAAAATTATTTCCGAAAATAATCTGGATTTGGGAGATGCCCCGATTATTGATCCTTACCAGCCCGAGATGGAGGAGAAACGAAATAAGTTTGGTGAATTGCTATGGAAAAAACGCCAGCGCAAGGGAGTTACTTTGTACGATGCAAAAAAACTGATGCGCGAGCGAAATTATTTTGGCAGCATGATGGTAGAAACCGGAGAGGCCGATGCGCTTATTTCAGGACTCACCAGAAGTTACGCCAATACCATACGACCTTCGCTTCACGTATTCGGGCAGGAAGAAGAGGCAACCAAAGTGGCCGGAATGTACATTATGCTCACCAAAAAGGGCACGTTGTTTTTCTCTGATACCACCATCAATGTTGACCCGGATGCAGATGATTTGGTTGCTATCACCGCGCTTACTGCCCGCGAGATTGAAAAGTTTAATATAAAGCCACGCATTGCCATGCTGTCGTATTCTAATTTCGGGTCGGTAAAGGGGGAGACTCCCGGTAAAATTCAAAAGGCAGTAAAAACACTGAAGGAAAAATATCCGGATATGATTGTTGACGGGGATATTCAGGCTAATATGGCTCTTAACCAAAAATTGCTCGAGGAGAATTTCCCTTTCAGTGATTTGTGCGGGGCTCCGGTTAATACCTTTATTTTTCCCAAACTTTCAGCAGGCAATATTGCCTATAAACTGTTGCAGGAATTAGGAGCGGCCGAGGCCATCGGGCCGGTTTTGCTTGGCATGAAAAAATCGGTACATATTCTTCAATTAGGCAGTTCGGTAAGAGAAATTATTAATATGATCACCATTGCGGTGGTAGATGCGCAGTCAAAACCATAATTTATGCGTAAAGGATTTATCTTTTTTGGGTTACTTTTTTTAATGTCAGGATTTCTTCCTGCAGAGCGGTTAGAATGTGTATTGATGAATGAAAAGGATGAGGTGATAACAAGGGAGGTCGGGCCTAATTATCATGTATCAAAGGAAAAAATTAATGAGGCGGTTAAAATACGCCTTTCTCCCAAAGGACAGGGCATTGTTGTTACTTCCTGTAATTTAATATGGCTTGAAAAGGTGTAGGTATGCATAATCAAGGTATTAAGAAACTGCTCGAGAACAGGAGTATTAATCGGGGAGTCTTTACCGCGGTTTTGAAACGATGCAAAAAAGGGGATGCGATTTTGCTGCAGGATTTTTGTTACAAAAAAGACGGACGGATATTGACAGCTGAAAACGGGATATTATTTTTAGTCGAATGAAACGATTATTTTATCTTTTTCCCCTGTTGTGTTTTTCATTGTATCAATATGCACAAACAGTTACTGATTACCGTTGCCAGTTTTTTAATGAAAAAATGCAGCGAATGAATTTTTCTGATTCTGTTTTAAACCTTGGCGGGTTGTTGAATGCGAAGGAAATCTCGGCTTTTTTAGGAAATAAAAAAGACCCGAAGCAAAAAGTTACCATTCAGCAAATGACGGTAACAATAAACCGGGTTCGGCAAAAAATGACTGAGTTTGAAATAACCGGAAACAGGATAATGGAGGGAAATGAGTTTTACGATGAGTTTAAGTTATGTGTGCAGGGCGATAAAATTTACATTGACCATATTGTGTACAAAACGGCTTCGGGCGAAGTGAAAAGTTTCAATAAGGGATTTGTGTTTGTTTTAAAATAAACAGTTTAACCATTTGCCGAAATTGCTTTCAGGTATTCGGTTTTAAGAAGGGGACAAATTTTATAACGTTCATCCCGGGTATCAAGGTAAACAGCATCTAAAGTTTCGTAAACGTTTTTAATGCCGGCTTTTTTGCACCATTCAAAAGGGCCCATGGGGTAGTTGGTGCCAAGTTTCATTCCCATATCAATATCTTCTTTGGTGGCGGTTCCTTCCTGTACGGTATAAAAAGCTTCGTTCACTATCATAAAAACCAATCGTGGGGTAACCATGCCTGCGCGGTCTTCCACCAAACGGTAATTCCAGTTAAGTTCTTTCATTACTGCAGCTAATTGCTTTTGCTTTTCTTTATCCTGCAAACTTACTTCGGCCAGAGGGCGGTTTAAAAATGTGGGCAGGGCATTTAATCCGATTACAACAGTGTACGGGTGTACCGGAAAAGCGGCTAATTGAATTTTAACCGAATTTAGAAATAAAGCTTTTCCTTTAAAGGCTGAGTAAAGTTTCCAGTCGGGATTATCGTCAAAATTCAAATCAAAGATGATATCAAAATCTGCTAACTTGTCCCCCGAAATTTCGTTGCGGGGTTTAACAGTTAAAATATGATCAGATGAAATCTTTAATTTCAATTCTTCTATGCGGCTTGTTTCTCCTGTCGCTAAAATGTTCATTTGCACAAAGTGTTGATTCTACAGGCAAAAATACTCCTTCAAAACCAAAAATCATGGAAAAGAAAATTGTAACAAGTAAAAATGCACCCGAACCTATTGGTCCGTACAGCCACGCGGTGCTTATCGGAAACACGCTTTATACCTCGGGGCAGGTAGCAAAAGACGCAGTTACCGGACAAATGGTGCAGTCGGATATTAAATCCGAAACGCAAAAGGTAATGGAAAATTTACTGGCTATATTAAAAGAAGCCGGAATGGATTTTAGCAATGTGGTAAAAACAACCATTTACTGCACCGACCTGGCTAATTTTGCAGCTATCAATGAAGTGTATGGTTCTTATTTCACGGCTAATTTCCCTGCGCGCGAAACAGTGCAGGTAGTAAAGCTGCCACTGAATGCTAATGTAGAAATATCGGTGGTGGCAGTGAAATAATGGAACAAGAGCGCTGTCTTTCTCGACTTCGCTCGAAATGACTTCGCTCGAAATGACTTCGCTCGAAATGACTTCGCTCGAAATGACTTCGCTCGAAATGAGAGCGCTCTTGTTTTCTTATAAAGCAGCTTCGTACCGTTTGCCCACTTCGGCCCAGTTAATCACATTCCAGATAGCACCTAAGTAATCGGGTCTGCGATTTTGATATTTTAAGTAGTACGCGTGTTCCCACACATCAATACCCAGTACAGGGGTTCCTTTTACTTCGGCAATATCCATGAGTGGATTGTCCTGATTAGGGGTAGAACAAATAGCCAGTTTTTTATCGGCACCAACGATAAGCCATGCCCATCCCGAGCCAAAGCGGGTAGCACCTGCTGCATTCATTTTTTCTTTCAGTGTGTCTAATCCTCCCAGTTCAGTTGTAATAGCTGCGGCCAGTTTGCCTGACGGAGATCCGCCATTGGCCGAAAGGATGCTCCAGAATAATGAGTGGTTATAGTGACCACCACCATTGTTTCTTACAGCCATGGGAAACTGGCTAATGTTCCGGCAAATATCTTCAATGCTCATTGTTTCGGCATTGGTTCCGGCAATGGCGTTATTCAGGTTAGTAACGTAAGCGTTGTGGTGTTTTCCATGGTGAATTTCCATGGTCATTGCATCGATATGCGGCTCCAGCGCACTAAATGCATAAGGTAAAGCGGGTAGTGTAAATGCCATAAGTGTTATTTTTTGGACACAAATATACACTTTCCTTTCATTAGTGTTCGTGAACCAAAGCTGCCTTTTCGTGAAATAAGGGGAGTGAAATTATATTTAAGTTGTATTTGAGCTGCGAATGAATAAATTCGTAAAAGCGTTTTTTGCACTTTGTGTGGAAAACGAAATTCTTTCAAAGATTTTTAAAACTACTCAGTACACACGCCAAATGAACCTAACCCATTCATTTTTCGGAGTGTACCCGAAGTTATCTATCTAAATTGTTGGGGGGGGGATTTAAGGTGAAGGCCGGAGGCTTTTTTACTGTGTTTTTCTGTTTTGTCTGCAAGCAAATAGAAAAAAGTAAAAATGAATAATTATACAATTATGAACAGAAGTTTAAGAGTCCTCCTGGTTATGTTTTTTGTGGTAACCGTTGGGAAAAGTGTAATGGCGCAGGGAACTGCGGTTCCGAATTATTGTACCAATATCACCGCAACAAATGTGGCTAATTATGGTATGGGAATTCAAAATGTAACGCTGAATACCACAGCTATTCCAACACAAATCAACAACAACACATCACCCGGAACAGGTACTCCAATCTATTTTGATTATACCTCTCAGGTATTGCGGGCATCAGCCAATGAAACGGTGAACTATTCCATTAAGGGGGGAAGCAGTAACCAAACCCTTTTCAGAATTTATATTGATTATAATAATGACGGAACCTTTGCCACTTCCGGTTCAGAATTGGTTTATACTTCGGCCAATTTAACAACAGCAAATACTGTAGTTACCGGAACATTTACGATTCCTTCTACGCAGCAACCCGGTGTTTACCGTATTCGCATTGCCAGTGACGGGCAGGGTAATATCCCACAGCCATGCGGTCCGCTTACCTATTCGGCCGATTTTGAGGATTACACTCTTTTGGTTCCTAATTCATCTGTAGATGTGCAAGCTTATTCATTTTCATCGCCTTCATCATTTATTATCGGGAATAATACCATCGGGCTAAAGTTTTTTAACCTTCACAGCACTACGGTAACAAGTGCCGATATTGGATATCAACTTGGTTCAAACACTCCCGTTACCCAATCATTAAGCAGTATATCTGTAGCTCAGGGAAGTTCTTATTCAGCCACATTTTCAACTCAACTAAATATTGCTTCTTCAGGTACGTACACATTACGTGCATGGGTTACAAATCCTAATGGCAACGGAACAGGAGTAAGTTCGAACGATACTATCTATACAACTTTTACAGTATGCGACCCGCTTAACGGAACATATACAATAAATCCTGCAGGAAGCGGAGCAACTAATTTCACAAGTTTTGCTTCGGCCATTAGTACTATGAGTTGCGGTGGCGTAAGCGGGCCCGTGGTATTTAATGTGGCAGCGGGAACCTACAACGAGCAAATCTCTATCCCGGTTATCACCGGTGCATCGGCTACTAATACTATTACTATTCAGTCGGCCACACTTAATGCCGCTGATGTAACACTGAGTTTTGCGGCTACGGGAGCCAATAATTATGTTTTGAATCTGAACGGGTGCGATTACGTTACGTTCAATAAAATGACCATTAGTAATTCCAATACGGGATGTTGTAACAACAATGTGATTCTAATTGGTAATGGAAGTGATTACAACACTTTCAGATCATGTTCAGTTTACAGCCCATATACCACTAATGGTTATTTGGTGTACGAGAACAACACGAATGATAATTACAATAGTTTTGTAGGCAATACATTTACTAATGGTTCGGCCGGGGTATTTATCAATGGAAATAACAGCAACTATCCGCGTAATAACCGGATTGACAGCAATACGTTTGTTAACCAGTATAACTACGCCATTTATGCTTATTATCAAGATACGCTGAGTATTCGTTCAAACACAATTTCAACAAATAGTACTACTACTTTTTATGGTATCTATTCATGGTATGCTTCCCGAAAGGCCAATTTCTCTTTTAATAGAATTAATACCTCCGGAGGTACTTCAACCACCTATGGAATTTATTTCGCCCAAATGGGAGGGAACGGAAGCGGGGCAGGAAATTGCTTAATCTCGAACAATTTTATTCAGGCGGGTGCAGGTGCTACAACTGCTTATGGTTTTTATCAGGCATCAACTATTACCAATACAGATATTGTGCATAATACAGTGTACGTTTCAACAGCTACCGGAACAGGTGTTGGACTTTACTCGGGTACAACAATGAACAATTGCCGCATAGGGAATAATATTTTTCATGTAGCGAGTACCTCAGCATCAGCCTATGCTTTACAAACCAGCAGTACATCCTGGATAAACAGTTCGGATACACTCAATTTTAATAACTACTATACGGGAGGAACCAACCTTATTAAATGGGGGGGCACTGTTTACACCCCGGCACAGTTTGCGAGTTATACTTACCAAACCGCTTCAACAAAAGACTACGCCTCCCAAAACAAGCAGGTGTTTTTCAGCAGTAGCTTATATCACTCATCATCCTGTTTAGCGGCAGCAGGAACCAACGCATATAATAGTTCGGTAGCAGTGGATATAGATGGTGTAACCAGAAATACTACCAACCCGTGTATAGGGGCAACGGAATATACTACATCTGCCTACGATGTAGCCGTTTCAGCAATTACGGCACCAACTAGTTATTCCGCCTCAGCCCAAACAGTTTCATTTACGGTGCGTAATAATGGTACCACAACCATTACTGCATTCGATGCCGGATATCATGTAAATTATGGGACTACTGTATCTGAAACATTCTCATCGTTGAATATTACGGCATGCAGCCAAACAACATTAAGTTTTACCACTCAGGTAAGTTTACCCACCGGCATCTCGGTACTGCGTGTGTTTAACTCAGGAAATCTGAATGGAAGTAATGCAGACGCAAATCAGGCAAATGATACAGCTTTTAATCAATATAGCGGAGGTATGTCTGGCACTTATACCATCAATCCGGGGGCTGCGCCAAGTAATACCAATTTTCAAACATTTACAGCAGCTATCTCGGCACTATCTTCAACGGCAGGAGTTACAGGGCCTGTTACCTTTAATGTAAGTGCAGGAACATATAATGAGCAATTGATAATTCCGGCAATTACCGGAAGCAGCACTACCAATACCATTACGTTTGATGGTGGAACGGCTGCCAATACCATTGTTACCTGTGCCGGAACTTCTACCAATTATTCGGTATTCAGATTAAGTAATACTTCGCATATCAGGTTACAAAACTTGACCATTCGAAATACCGGAGCCACTTATGGATGGGGAATACATATTTATACAACCACGGCCGGAACCAACCTAAAAGTGAAGAATTGCATAATAAAAAACACTTCTACAAGTGCTGTTACCGGAACTTCCACTTTTGCCGGTATTGTTGCCAGCGGGTCGCTTACTTCTCCCACAACAAGTACGGGTGTTGCAATGACCACAATTGAATTGGATTCAAATACTGTTGACAGTGCCTATTATGGGATTATTGTTTATAGCAGCACTTCTTATTCAAGCGGAGTTACAATAAGAAAAAATACGCTTACTAATATTTATTATTATCCTGTTTACAGTTACTATTTGTATGGGGCGAATGTGTCAAATAATACCATTACGCTTACCGCTGCCACTTCCACCACCAGTTCAATGGGAATGTATTTTTCAACCTGTAATACCACCGGTTCAAACCCAACCTATATCAACGGAAATAATATTTACGGGGCAGGTAATTATGGGATATACCTTACTTCCTGTGCCGGTTCGGCAACTGCGCAGTGCCAGCTTAATAACAATATGGTCAGAGGCGGATTCCGGGTAACATCTTCATATGGCATTTACCTGTCAACTGTAAGTTATTTCAATATTTACCACAACAGTGTGAATATGGATTTTGCCACCACTTCCAATATTTACTCGTGTATATACCAAACAGGAGGTACAGCAAATACATGTAATTTCAGAAACAATAACTTTGCTTATACGTCTTCGGGTTCGGGCTATGCCGCTTATCTTTCAACCACCAACACGGTTGATTTTAATAATTATTACAAATTCGGGGCAATTTCATCTACTGCAGTTGCCTATTATGGGGGATATGGTACTCTTACACAAGCTTCACTTTCGGGAGGAAGCCAAAATGCCAATTCGGTTTCTACCAACCCTAATTTTATTAGCGCAACGGATCTGCACGTTACAGACGGATGTTTGCTTGGAACGAACGCGGGAGTAACCACTGATATTGACGGTGATTCGCGCAGTACCACCCCAACAATGGGAGCGGATGAATATACCCGACTGAACAATGATATTGGTATATCGGCCTTGTTATATCCTTCGGCACCTGCTTCACCGGGTACACAACAAATTATTGCCACACTCAAAAATTTTGGATTAAACACCATTACTTCAGCAACAGTAAAATATTCGGTTAATGGCAGTACTCCTGTTTCGGTTAGCTGGAGCGGTACACTCGCCTCTTGCGGAACTACCTCTGTAACATTTACCGGAGCCAATCAATACACCTTTACAGGTGGAGCAAATGAGGTAAAAGTATGGACCGAGTTGCCAAACTCAACAACTGATGCAAGGGCAGCCAATGATACGAACACAACCACTTTGCAAATATGTAATGGCCTTTCGGGTGCTTATACCATTAATCCTGGTGGAAGCGGTTCAACAAATTACCTTTCTTTTGCAGCCGCTAAAGCCGACTTGGTGAGTTGTGGCGTAAGTGGCCCGGTTACCTTTACGGTGGCAGCAGGTACTTATACTGAACAACTTTTATTGCCGGCCATTACAGGAGCATCATCTACCAATACCATTACGTTTGACGGGGGCACAGGAAATGCTTCATCCCGAATTATTACTTATAGCCCCTCTACCTCAACCGCTGCTTATACGGTTCGTTTAAACGGCAGCTCTTATGTAAGGTTTAAAAACCTTACCATCCGCTCTACCGGTTCTACCTATGCAAATGCATTTCATATAATGGGAGCATCGCATTATTCGCAGATTAAAAATTGCATTATCGAAATTACCGGTGCAGGAGCCACAGCAACCGGAAGTAACTATATACCATTACTTATTAATAACACAGCCGATATATCATCTCCATCAACCGGTTCACAGGTAAATTTCCTGGAAATAGATAGCAATACCATCAACTCGGGTTACTATAATATTTATATGTATGGGTTTACAAGCTCTCCATACAGTAATTCTAATAAAATAAGATATAATACGCTGAACAGTGCTTATCAGTACGCATTGTACTTTTACTTTCAGGACGGAATAAGGATTCAAAATAATACACTTGCACTGCGTACAACAGGTTCTTCAAATTCATATGGAATATATTGCCCGCAAAGTATTAATTCAGGAACTAACTATGCCGAGCTAAGTGCCAATAAAATTACCGATGCCGGAGGGTATGGTATGTATCTGTCCAACGTTAACGGATTAAGTTCTCTATACAGGAATAAAATTATCAATAACATGATTGGTGGTGGTTTCCGTACCACAAGTTCTTATGGAGTTTATCTCGTATCTTGTCAATACACAGATTTCTGGCACAATACCATCAATATGGATTATGCAGGAAGTTCATTAGGTACAGCTGCCCTATACTCTAACAGCACCGCTTATCTGGACATACGCAACAATATTTTTGTAGTTAGTGCTACTAGTGGTTCGCAGATGCCGGTATATGTCAATACTGCATCTGACCCTATCAGCTTCGATTATAATAATTTTTACAATGCATCAAATACCAATTTGATATACTTAGGCGGAACTTACCTAACGGCTTCGACCTATCAGGGTTTTGCTGCGTTTAACGGCAATTCGGTTAACTTAAGCGTTTCGTTTACCAGCAACAGCAATTTGCACCATAGCAATGCCTGTATCAATGGTACACCTATTTCATATGTAACCACCGACTTTGACGGACAAACCCGCGGGTCAACACCCGATATGGGAGCCGATGAAGTGAGTGGGGCCAATAATGATTTGGGGGTTTATTATATTTACTCTCCGGGCAGTCCTTTTACGGCAGGTTTACAGGATGTAAAAGTGGTAATTCGAAATTACGGAACCAATACTATTACTTCCGGTTCAGTATCATATACCGTGAACGGAGGATCTCCGGTTACTCAGGCATGGACAGGCAGTTTAGCTTCATGTGATACAGCAGTGGTAACTTTTACGGGAGCCAATCAGTTTAATTTTGTTGCCAACACAAGTTACACATTGGTAGCAACGGTGTCCTCGCCAAATGGCGGAACCGATAATAACAGCAGCAACGATACATATACGCGAACCAACCTCATGTCGGGGATGATCGGGAACTACACAATTAATCCTTCAGGAAGCGGATCTACAAATTATATCACCTTTGCTGCTGCGGTAACCGCACTGCAAAACAGAGGTGTTGCGGGTGAGGTTACGTTTACCATATCTGCAGCAACTTATAATGAGCAGGTAACTATCACCAGCATCCCCGGAATATCGGCTACCAAAACAGTAACCTTTGACGGAGTAAGTAACGCCACGCGCATTTTACAAAATCCATCAACCTACAGCGGTAGTTTTGACCACGTGGTGAAAATTGATAATGTACAATATGTGACATTTAAAAACCTTACCATTAAGTCGGGAACCTATTACGGAGCTGCTGTTCATATTTATGGAAACAGCCATTATACCAAGATTAAAAATTGTGTGCTTCAGATCTACAACGGATACGAAACCAGTACTACAACGTATAACAATTTCCCGTTAGTCATTAACAATTCGGTAAATTTCTACAGCCCTACAACAGGTTCTTATGTGTATGGATTGGAAATTGATTCAAATACCATGATTGCGGGTTATGCCAATATCTGGTTTTATGGTACCACCAGTACACCTTACTCAAACAATAATAAGTTCAGGTATAACAGCCTGCGCAATGCCTATGCATACGGGGCTTATTTTTATTATGGTGACGGAATTGAGTTTACAAACGACAGTATTTATTGCCGCTCGGGATCTACAGCCAGCTATGGACTTTACATGTCTTCGTGTACTTCTACCGGTACCAACTACCATAAAATTAACAACAACAAAGTCACCAATGCGTATGCAGGCGGATTTTATCTTACAACGGTAACCAGCGCTTCATCATCTGTGAGAAATCAAATGGTGAATAATATGATTGGCGGACTTACTACAAGCACCAATGCTTATGGAATCTATATGTCCAGCGCAAGTAATTTTGATATGTTCTTTAACTCAATCAATGTAAACACGGCCGTTACCACTACAGGTTACGGAGCATGTTATTTGAGCGGGGGTACAGGATTAGACATTCGAAACAACATTTTCGCACACACCAATTCTTCTGCAACAGCGGTTCCTTTTTACAGTCCTTCTACCATGTCTTCGGTGTTGTTGTCGGCCTCGTCTTTTAACTATAACAATTTTTACACGGCCAACGCTACTACTAACAGAGCAACTTTTAGTGCTACTACTTATACCACTACTACCCTTTTGGGAGGAGGCGGATACAATTCCAATTCACTAGTGTCGACCAATCCGTCATTTACATCGGCTACCGATTTGCACGTAACCAATTCAACCATGAACGGAGTTACCATCAGTGGTTATTCTACCGATATTGATGGAGTAACCCGTGTGAATCCTCCTGATATGGGAGCAGATGAAATACCGAATTTAACCACCTCGCTTGATATGGCGATGGACAGTATCATTACACCCGGTAATCCGAATACAAGCGTTGGTGCTACTACTATCAGTGTGCGGTTAAAGAATATTGGATCAACAACACTTACCAGCGCTACCGTTAAATACAGTGTAAACGGAGGTACAGCTGTAAGCGAGTCATGGAGCGGTTCATTGGCACAAAATGCTACTGCTACTTTCAGCTTTGCCACCACCTACACTACATCATTTGGTACAGCGTACACCTTACGGGTGTGGACTGAGGCCCCGAATTCGGGTACCGACAGTTTTATGAACAACGATACGCTGTCATTAGTGTTTACTCCAAAGATGAGCGGTGTTTACACTATTGATGCATCAGGTAGCGGTGCAACTAATTTCACTTCCTTTGCGGCTTGTTCAACTGCGCTTGCTTTGAATGGAGTAAACGGACCGGTTACCATCAACGTGGCAGCAGCCACCTATACAGGTCAGGTAATTATTCCTGCAATACCGGGAGCTTCATCAACCAATACCATTACCATTGACGGAGGTTCGGCTTCAACAACAATTCTTACAACAGCAACTACCACCAGCACGGCTACTTATACCATCAGGTTAAATGGTACCTCATACGTTCACCTGCGTAATCTAACCATAAGAGGAACCAATGCCACTTACGGATGGCCGGTGCACATTATGAACTCGAATAATGTGAAGGTGCGCAATTGCTACATCAACTTTGTTGGGGCAACCACACCACTTCCTACAGGAAATTCTAATTTTCATGGAATTGTGGTTAACAACAGTACATCATCTTATTCAACCTCGTATGCAGCCACCAATATTGATTTAGACAGCAATAATATCAGAGGTGGTTACTCGGGAATTTATGTGGCCGGAAGTTCTGCAACCGGAATTAATATCCGCAACAATACATTAGACTCTTGCGATACCTATGGTATATTTATCAGCTCAGGCAATGGAGTAACGGTAAATAATAATACGCTCAACATGTACACGGTTACTGCCGGTACCTACGGTATTTACCTGAGCAGTTGTACCTCATCGGGAACCAACTACCATCAGATTAACGGTAATTCTATTAAAAACGCAGGATATGCGGGGATTTATCTGGCAAGTTCAAGTAACCCGGCACTGTACAAAGGCCAATTGTACAACAATATGATTTCAGAAGGATTCCGTACAGCAGGCTTAGGTGGTATTTACAGCAGCAGTTCGGCTTACTGGAACATTTATTACAATACAGTTAACTACGATTTGACCTCAGGATATGCCTTGTATGTTTCTAATTCAGGTCAGGACGTGCGCAACAATATGTTGGTTTGTTCAGCTACATCGGGAACGGCCTATCCTTTCTATACGAATTCAGCATCTTACCCTACACAGTTTGATTACAACAATTTTTATAGTGCCATTTCAGGCACTCCAGTAATTGTCAATATTGCGGGCACCACCTATACCTCTGCTACCTATATTGGTGCCCAGGGATTCAATTACAACTCCAAAAATCTGGCTCCGGGTTTTGCGGGCACCAGAAATTTGCACTTAACCAACGGATGCTTTAACGGTGCTACCCCTATTTCAGGACTTACAACCGATATTGACGGAAATACACGTTCGTCCACATCTCCTGAAATTGGAGCGGATGAGGTAATAGCTGTAAGTAATAATATTGGTGTGGATGCCATTGTGAGTCCTACAGCACCACTTACAGCCGGAACACAGAATGTTGTTATCCGCATCAAAAATTACGGAGGTAATACCATTACAAGTGCTAATGTAAGCTACAAGGTAAACGGGGGTTCTGCTACCACAGTTGCATGGACCGGATCATTAGCTCCATGCGATACGGTTTCGGTTTATTTTACCGGAGCCAACCAATACAATTTTGCCTCTGGCGGCAGTTATTCAGTTCAGACATATACTGACGGACCAAACGGTAATACAGATGTTGCCACAAGCAATGATACATTAACCAGTGCTACCTATTGTACTGGTATGACCGGAACTTATACCATCAATCCCGGAGGTTCGGGTGCCACTAACTACACTTCTTTTGCTGCGGCAGTTGCTGCCCTGCAATGCGGTGGGGTGAGCGGTCCTGTTACATTTAATGTGGCAGCAGGTACCTATAGCGAACAGGTAGTAATTCCGGCTATAACCGGAGCATCGGCCACCAATACTATTACATTTGACGGAGGCAGTGCCGCGAATGCCATTATTGATTTCTCTGCATCAACCACCACTGCTGCTCATACGGTACGTATTGATAATGCCTCGTACATCAATCTGCGGAACCTCACCCTTCATGGTTCAGGAAGTGCTTATGCCAACACACTTCATATTTACGGTGCATGTAATTATGTGAAGGTAAAAAATTGCGTGATTGATATTACAGGAGCCGGTACAGTAAGTACAAGTACCAATTTTGCAGCTGTAGTAATAAATGGATCCACTTCTGTTTCTTCGTCAACAGGAAGTCGCCCTACTTATCTCGAAATTGACTCCAACACCATTCAGTACGGATATTACGGTATCTTTAACTATGCCCTTACCTCGGCACCTCATGCAACCAACTTAAAGTTCAGGAGCAACAGCATTGACAGCAGCTACCAATACGGATATTATGCACAGAACTATATTGACACCCTGTATCTGAATAATAACACCGTAAATCTGCGTATTACCGGTTCGGCAAGTGCATACGGTATTTATTTGAGTAGTATCGGTTCATTCGGAAGTACAACATACTATTGTGAAATAACCGGAAACAAAATAATCAATGCGGGGCAGTATGGAATTTATGCCTCAGTGGGCAATACCTCCTCAACTGTTCGCAGTAAGGTAAATAATAACATGATTGGCGGGGGCTTCAGAAGTACTTCCAGCTATGGTTTTTATGCCACGTCTTTCTACAATATTGATTTCTTCTACAATACCATTGTGAATGATGCAGCTACCACCCTTGAGCAGTACGGGGCAGCTTATTTCACCAGTTGTTTATCAATAGATGCGCGCAATAATATTCTGGTTGTGTCTAACAGCGCTGCAACCGGACTGCCTTTTTATTCGGTGAGCGGAGTTACTTACAGCAGCTTTAACTATAATAATTTTTACAAAGCAGGAACGGTTACCAATCTGTTATACTCACAGGGAGGATATCAGACACCGGCTAATTTTGTTGGAACCGGAGGATACAATATCAATTCCATCAACCGTTCGGTGGCATTCCTTGGAACAACCAACCTGCACAGCACCGATGCAGCATGTTTCAACGGGCAATACATCAGTTCGGTTACTACCGACTTTGACGGACAAACCCGCGGAACTACCCCTGATATGGGAGCCGATGAAAACCCAGCTTATGCAAACGATGTGGCTGTAGATGCCATTGTAACTCCGGTAGCACCACTTGCATCAGGGTTGCAGGATGTAAAAATCCGCATTCGTAATGCAGGTAGCAATACCATTACCGCAGCCACTGTAAAATATAAAGTAAACGGGGGTTCGGCAGTTACAGTTAACTGGACAGGAACTCTGGTGCCATGCGATACAACTACCGTAACATTTACCGGAGCCAACCAATACAACTTTGCTGCCGGTGGAACTTATTCGTTACAGGCCTACACATCGGGGGCGAATTCAACTACCGACCCTAACGCTTCAAATGATACCATTAACGGAAGCTCTATGTGTACAGGTTATGCCGGTACCTATACCATTAACCCGAGCGGAAGCGGTTCTACCAACTTTACTTCGTTTGGGGCTGCTATTACTGCCCTTAGTTGCGGAGGTGTTACCGGTCCGGTTGAGTTTGATGTAGCATCAGGTACCTATAATGAGCAGGTAACTATTCCGGCTATTAATGGTACCTCGGCTGTTAACACAATAACATTTGAATCAACTACCGGAAATGCCGCTGATGTAATTCTCACTTACAACTCAACCGTGAGTACAAGCAATTATGTGGTGAGGTTAAACGGAGCTGATTATGTAACCCTTGAAGATATGACTTTAACCGCTTCAAACACTACTTACGGGCACGTAATTGAATTTACCAACGGTGCTACCAACGACAGTGTTTATAGTTGTATATTAAATGGTATTGCCACTACTTCTACTTCAACCAACTATGCTCTGGTTTATTCAAGCGGCACCAGAGATCATGGCAGTGTGGTAACAGGTTGTACCCTTAATTATGGTTCGTATGGTGTTTACTGGAGTGGTATCACTTCAACTCCATATGTAACCAGCGCGGCCATTACCGATAACACGTTTAACGGAATCGGATATCAGGCAATTTACCTGTACTATCACAGCAAGAGTTATATTAAAGGGAACACCATTAATTTACACAACGGAACTGCAACTACTTTCTATGGTATATACGAACAGAACTGCTGGAATGGAACACGCATTCTTAAAAACCGAATTGTAGGAAGTACCAATTCATCAACCAACACTTATGGTATTTCATCCTACCAACCTACCGGAACCTCATCCGATAGCGGATTAGTGGCAAACAATGTGGTGGCAATTAATCAGTCATCAGGAACGGTTTACGGGCTTTACTCTTATCTTCCTCAATGGAGCAAGGTCTATCACAATTCGATTAACATTACAGGTTCTGCTACAACGGTGTATGCAGCCTATCTGTATAGCAGTAGCGCCACCTATTCAAATAATACTGCCTGGAATAATATTTTTGTAAATCGTTGTACGGGAGCTACCGCTTATGCCGTTTATTTCTATAATGCCGCACAGACCGGTTACTATTATGCAAATTATAATAATTTGTGGTCATCGGGTACGAATCTGGGAAGCAACAACGGGACTGGTTATACTACCCTTGCAACCTGGTATGCTTCATCCGGCACACCTGATGTGAATTCAACCAATAAACTGCCGGGCTTTACCAGCGCAACCGATTTGCATCATACCACACCTTGTATTAACAACACAGGTTATATAGGTGCCAATTCGTTTGTTACCGATGATATGGACGGAAATGCCCGCAGTGCTACCACACCTGATGCGGGAGCCTATGAATTTGCAGGAACAGCTTATGATGCCGCTGCCGGAAATATTACTGCACCTACAGGGTGGTCGGCTTCGGCACAAACAGTTACTTTCCGTGTAATTAACCGCGGAAGTACCACCATTACCAGCTTAGATGCCGGATACAACGTAAACGGAGGTTCAGTAACATCACAAACATTTACCAGTTTGAGTATTGCACCTTGCGACTCGGCCACTTTAAGTTTCACCACACAGGTTACGCTATCAGCCGGACAATCGGTGTTGCGTGTGTTTACTAAAGGAAATATCAACTCAGGAAACAGTGATGCCAGTGCAGCCAATGATACCGCACAGGGAACCATCTGTAATGCCCTTAGCGGAACGTACACCATTAATCCTTCCGCAGCAGCCAGCGGAACCAATTTCCAGAGTTTTGCAACAGCTATCGCTGCATTAAGCTCATGCGGAGTGAGTGGTGCAGTAACTGTAAATGTAGCCGCAGGTACTTACAACGAGCAGGTAACTATTCCATATTTTTCAGGGGGTAGCGCTACCAACACCGTAAGTTTTGAAGGAGCCGATAGTTCAACTACCATTATCAGTTACAATACGGCTGTTTCGGCATCGAGGTATGTAGTTAAATTTAACGGTGCGCGCTATACTTCTTTCCGAAACTTTAAAGTTACCAGCCCTAATACCACACAGGCATGGGGTATTCAGGTAACAGGAGCTGCCGCAACCGATACATCCATTCGCATTGCACGGTGTACCGTTGTGCTGCCAAACATTAACTCAAGCAATTTTGCTGGTATTGTGGCAACAAATTCAACAACGGTGGCCAATACTACTGGTAACTATACTCAGGCTCTTACGATAGATAGTTGTACAGTATCCGGAGGTTATTATGGAATTGTGATAAACGGATTAACCACCACAGCCGGAAGTCAGTCTGATCGGAATGTGGTACGCGGCTGCCGTATAATAAATGTATCCTATTATGGTATTTATGCTTATTGTCAATCGCAGTTTACTGCCACGGCAAATACAATTACAGGAGTGGGGGTATTGGCCAGCAACGTAAGCTCATACGGACTATACCTCAATTATTGCGATAGTTTCACGGCAACAAAGAATATCATCACCGGCCAGATAGGTGCGTATGGTTTATATCCGTCAAATTGTAACGGAGGTTCAGGACAACATAACCTGATTGCAAACAATATGATTCAAATCGGTTCCGGAACCAGTACCTGCTACGGAATTTACATGACCACCGCATGTTCTTATACGGATATGGTTTATAATTCAGTAAATGTTACCGGTAGTGCCACCACCTTTAATGGTTGTGCCTTGTATATTTCAAGCCCCACCAGTGCTACTATCATTAACAACAACTTTGTGAATTCAGGCTCGGCCGGGTACAGTGTTTACATGACCCCAACAGGAAACGGAACCACTAACTTCGCGCAATGCGATTACAATAACTATTACGCAACGGTAAGCAATTATATCAACGGGTCTTATGCCAACGCTGCTGCCTTTGCCGGTGTTATTAATTCAGGAAGTGATGCAGCAAGTAAATCAGTGACCCCTAATTTTACTTCAAGCACCGATTTGCATACGCCATCGGCCACAGCACTCAATGCAGCGGCAACACCTTACACAGGTGTAACCGATGATATTGACGGAAACTCGCGCAACGGTTCAACTCCTGATATTGGTTGTGATGAGTTTAATCCGCCATCTGACGATATGGGTGTAATTGCCATTTCTAAACCTGTTCCACCGGTAGCGGCAGGCGCCAGCGATGTGTGGGTGGTTATTAAAAATTATGCGGCCACCACGCTCACATCGGCTACAGTGAAGTACGTTTACAACTCAACCACTTATAGCCAAAGCTGGAGCGGATCACTTGCTACCAATGCTACCGATACGGTTAAATTTACCGCTACCAGCGGTGCTGGGTCAACCAGTCAGCAATCAACCTTTGCAGCAGGAAGCAACAGCCTTATTGCTTATAGCGAGGCACCGAACGGAAACACGGATGGTATTCTTTCGAACGATACTTTTAGTTACAGTTTCTGTACAGGTCTTTCCGGTACTTATACCATTAACCCATCGGGCAGTGGTTCTACTAACTACACTACCATTGCGGCAGCTATCAGCGCGCTTCAGTGCGGAGGTGTAAGCGGTGCAGTGGTATTTAATATTGCCAGCGGTACTTACACAGGGCAGTATATTATTCCGTCTATTGCCGGAGCAAGCAGTACCAACACCATTACGTTCCAGTCGGCAGCTGCAAGTGCTTCAGCGGTTACTCTTCAAAACAACAGTACTGTTTCAACAGCCAATTATATTTTCAGACTGTATGCAGCCGATTATATT
The DNA here is from genome assembly GCA_019695215.1 of Bacteroidia bacterium. Lineage (GTDB taxonomy): Bacteria > Bacteroidota > Bacteroidia > UKL13-3 > UKL13-3 > JAGPCK01. The sequence goes on from JAIBAK010000003.1 coordinate 30,897, forward strand.
AAATTCAGCCGCCTCACTTTCTCGGCTCAGAATGCAACCTACGGGCAGTGTATTGAAATAACGGCTAACGGATCAGATTACGCCACCAATAACACCGTTCAGTTCTGTACACTCAACGCTAACTCAACCGGGTCAAGTTGCTCGGGTATTTATGCGGTAAACAGTACCCAGCCCAACAACCTCACCGTTTATGGAAATACCTTCTTAAACGGGTACTATGGAATAAACTTGTATGGTTCCGGTGTAGGTGCTTCGGGTGTTACAGGGGTACAAATCGACTCAAATTATTTTGGTACCAACGTAACCAATGGCCCGTCAACTTATATTCTGAATTTTTACTACACCACAGCCCCGCAAATTACACGCAACACCATGTACTCACGTAGTACAAGTACATATGGATGCTATATCTATTACGGAAGCGGAAACGTGAATATTTCACGCAATACCTTCCAGTTTTTGGTGGGAGGAACTGCTATAGATTTGGAGTACACCAACAGTAACGGAGAATCTTCAGGTGGTTCAATTGTAAACAACGCTATCTCGGTGGGTGGAACAAGCACTGCACGTGGAATTTATTTTAATTATAGCGCACTGATGGATGTGGCATTTAACAGCATATACATGAACAGTTCACTGGCTAATTCTGCATCAAATACAGGTATTTATACCTATGGTACCAGCGCTGCTACATACAAAAACATCAGTATTTACAATAACAATATCTTCTCTACCAACAGCTATGTGCTGTATGCTACCGGTATTGATGCATCGTCTTCAGTAGGTGTAATTGACACCTGTAACTACAATAACTTCTATTCAACCGGAACCAATCTGGCCTATGTTTATCCAAGTAGTTACACTCCGGCTAACTTTACTTCTTTCAAAGGAGCCATTTATACGGGGAGTGATGCCAATTCAGTTTCGGGTAATCCGGGCTTTACCAGTTCGTCAAACCTTAGTCCGAATACAGGTTCGGCCAATGCGTGGATTGGAAGCAATATGGGTACACAGGTAAGCTGGATTAATGTAGATATTAACGGAAGCAGCCGCAGTACAACAGTAGCTGGCGGAGCACCTGATTTAGGAGCCTATGTGTACGGAGTGCCATCGGCTACACCTTCTAACCTTACTACTACAGGAACTCACGCAACCAGCGGAACGGAAGACTTCTACTTTAACGGTAAAAAAGTGGCCTCCATCACCTGGGGTTCATCGGGTACACTGCCTACCCTTACTCCTCGCTTCTATCCGGGTGCATGGGCCGATACGGCCGGTGTGGGTATTGCAGGTGCTAAATTTGGTAACGCTTACTGGGGAATTACAGCCAGCGGAGGCTCGGGTTACTCTTACGATATTACACTTTACTACGATCCTGCTCAATTGGGAACCGTGGGCTCAGAGAGCGATATTCGTATGGCCAAACGATCGGGTCCGGCCACTTATTGGACTGCTTACACAGGAAGCACCTCAACAGTGAATACTACTACCAAGGCACTTACCACCCCGGGCTTAACTTCATTCTCTGAATTTATTATTACCGATCAAAATAATCCGCTGCCGGTAACCTGGCTCGACTTTAACGGTACAAAAGCCGGCAAAGAAGTATTACTTACCTGGTCAACGGCATCCGAAATCAATAACAGCCGTTTTGATGTGGAGCGCTCAACCAACGGAAAAGATTTTGTGAAAATAGGAGAAGTAGCCGGACACGGTACAACGCTTAACGTAAGCAATTACTCGTTCATCGATCCATTGGCCGCTGCACAGGGAGTGAGCACACTCTATTACCGCCTTCGTCAGGTTGATTACAACAACGATGCTGAGTTGAGCAAAGTAGTAGTGATTGATATGAATAACGGTAAGGTTGCTGCCGATGCTGCTCAATTGTATCCTAATCCGTTTACTTCAACAGTGACTGTGACCACCGTGGTTACGAATGAGCAACCAATTACTATCACCGTTGTTGATCAGTTTGGACGATTGATTTTAACCAAACAGGTAAATGTAACCGAAGGAGTAAATACCCTTACCCTTAACGAATCGGCCTTGTGGGCCAAAGGAGTTTACTTCATAAGCATTAAAGGAACACAACTGAACAAAACAGAGAAGGTAATAAGATACTAAAGCCCTCTGGAATGCGATTTTTAAAAAGGCGGCCTTCGGGCCGCTTTTTTTATGACCTCAGTTTTTTGAAAAAATCTTTAAGCAGGGTGGCACATGCTTCTTCCATAATTCCTGAAATAATCTCCGTTTTAGGATGAAGTAAATTACCTGTTTTACTAAAACCGCGTTTGGGATCGGGGGCACCGTAAACCACTTGCGTAATCTGGCTCCAGAACAGCGCCCCGGCACACATTACACAGGGTTCAAGGGTTACGTACAGCGTGCACTCTTCCAGGTATTTTGCACCAATAAAATTAGCTGCTGCCGTTATAGCCTGCATTTCGGCATGTGCCGTTACATCGTTGAGTTGTTCGGTAAGGTTATGTCCGCGTCCTATAATGCGGTTTCCGGCCACTATAACGGCTCCCACCGGCACTTCGTTTAAGTCAAATGCTTTTTGCGCTTCTTTAAAAGCTTCATTCATAAAGTATTCGTGCGAATACAGTTCCATAACCATCCAGTTTTAGTTCCACAAAAGTGAGTCTTTCTTTTTGTATTTTCGCAGTTCATTTTATTAAGTCGACTGTCCGAAGTCAACTGACCATAGCCGATAGTCTATTGTCGTCTATGGGCCATGGACTACGGACCCATTAAAAACATTATGCTGAGAACACATACCTGCGGGGAATTGAGAGTGACTGATGCCGGGAAACAAGTAACCTTGTGCGGCTGGGTGCAACGTTCACGTGATTTGGGAGGATTAACTTTTACCGATTTGCGCGATCGTTACGGAATTACCCAATTGGCATTTAATATGGATACCAATTCAGCCTTGTGCATGCGGGCCCGTCAGTTGGGGCGCGAATTTGTACTACAGGTAACCGGAACAGTAAAAGAACGTGAAAGTAAAAATCAACAAATAGCTACTGGCGATATTGAAATTATTGTTTCGGAACTTACCATACTTAATGAGTCACAAACACCGCCTTTTACCATTGAAGAAAATACCGATGGCGGTGATGACCTGCGCATGAAATACCGTTACCTCGATTTGCGCAGAGCAGGAGTAAGAGCCAATTTGCAGTTGCGTCATAAAGTGGCGCAGCAAACCCGCACCTTTCTCGACTCTAAGGAATTTATAGAAGTAGAAACTCCGGTGCTTATCAAATCCACCCCAGAAGGAGCCCGGGATTTTGTGGTGCCTTCTCGCATGAATCAGGGCGAGTTTTATGCCTTGCCGCAATCTCCCCAAACGTTTAAGCAATTGTTGATGGTGAGTGGCTTTGACCGGTACTATCAAATTGTAAAATGTTTCAGAGATGAAGACCTGCGTGCCGACCGTCAGCCCGAGTTTACACAAATTGACTGTGAAATGAGTTTTGTGGAGCAGGAAGATGTGCTCAATATGTTTGAAGAATTAGTGAAGCATTTATTCAAAACGGTAAAAGGAATTACCATTGAAAGTTTGCCGCGCATGACCTATGCCGATGCCATGAAATACTACGGCAGCGATAAACCGGACACCCGCTTTGATATGAAGTTTGCAGAACTGAATGACGTGGTGAAAGGGAAAAACTTCAAAGTATTTGACGAAGCCGAACTGGTTGTCGGAATTTGCGCCAAAGGATGTGCCGAATACACACGTAAACAATTAGACGAACTGACCGATTTTGTTAAACGTCCGCAGATAGGCGCCACCGGATTGGTGTATGCCCGCGTAAATAACGATGGAACCATCAAGTCATCGGTTGATAAATTTTATGATGAGGCTGCCTTAAAACTATGGGCCGAAAAATGTAAGGCACAGCCGGGAGATTTGATTTTAATACTGGCCGGAAAAGCCGATAAAACACGAAAAGCGCTGAATGAACTTCGCCTTGAAATGGGTACGCGTCTTGGCCTGCGTGATAAAAATACCTTCTCCTGTTTATGGGTTATTGACTTCCCTCTGCTTGAGTTTAACGAAGAAGAAGGACGTTATTTTGCCATGCACCATCCGTTTACTTCGCCTAAGCCCGAGGATATCCATTTGCTCGATGAAAACAAACTGGGTGAAGTGCGTGCCAATGCCTATGATATGGTAATAAACGGAGTGGAAGTGGGTGGTGGAAGTGTGCGTATTTTTAACAAAGAATTGCAGAGTAAAATGTTCGGCATACTTGGTTTTACCGAGGAAGAAGCGCAAAAGCAATTCGGTTTTCTGATGAATGCTTTTCAGTACGGAGCACCGCCACATGCAGGTATTGCATTTGGTTTCGACAGACTTTGTTCTCTCTTTGGCGGAGCCGATTCTATTCGCGATTTTATTGCCTTCCCTAAAAACAACAGCGGACGGGATACTATGATTGATGCGCCTTCGGCCATTGATAATAAACAATTGGATGAGTTGGGGATTAACGTAAAAAACAAGTAGCTTTGTCATACGTAAATGCTGTATGAAAAAACAAAATCAGCCTAAATCAATTGTAAGCGAAGAGGAAATAAGGTATGTGAGGCAGTCCCAAACCTACACCCAGCGTTTTGATTTATTGATGAAGCTTATTCGTCTTGACAGAATGATGAAGTCGGCAAAAATCATCAAATAAAAAGGTAGCGCATGGATGTTATGGATGATGATATTCTTAACCTCTGGAAAGCATTAGATAAATTTAAAGTAGCCTATATAATGGTGGGCGGCTTCGCCACAAACCTGCATGGCTTTAGCCGTATCACAGCCGATTTGGATATTTGGCTCAAAGATTCAGCGGCAAACAGAAAGAATTTCAGACAAGCCCTAAATGAAGCAGGGGTCGGGGATTTTAAAGAACTTGAACAGATTGAGTTTGTAGCCGGATGGACTTCCATTTACCTTGACTCAGGGCTGGAGTTGGATATTATGACTAACTTAAAAGGATTTCCCGAAGAGCGATTCGATGAGTGTTATCAGATGGCACCAATAGCTATTATTCATGATATACCAGTGAGATTTTTGCATTTGAGCCACTTAATAGAAGCAAAAAAAGCAAGTGCGCGGCCAAAAGATTTACTCGATATTGAAGAGTTGAACAAACTTAGTAAACCTTAAGCAACATAAACAGGCCAGCGTATAATCAGGGATACACAGGGTATAACTTCTTTTTTCCCTTTCTCTAAAAAGCCCTAAACTTGATTCGCTAATTTTTTACATATGGCGCTAAGCAGATTCTGGTCGTATATCATTGTATTAAGTGTGGTGTATTTGTTTTACATGCTTTTTGCGGGAAAGCTGTACACCATAGGCAATGTGGTGAACGGAAAACAAAACGACCCGGTAGTGGTGGCCGAATTTACTACCGCGCAATTGCAACAATCCGACACTGCTTTTTTATCACAACTGGTTTTAGCCAAAACTGAGGGCGTACAAAAGGGCGATTCTGTTTTTGTGTTGCAGGACAATGCCACCATTTCGGTGTACCATGGAAGGCAGGCAGCCGATGGTATTTTTGCTACCTGTAAAAACACCATTATGGATATCTGGCTTCCGCTTATAGGATACCTCACTTTTTTTTGCGGACTGCTGCATTTGCTCAACGACTCGAACGCCATTGAAAAAATGGCGCGTTTACTCTCACCGTTTTTTGTACGCATTTTTCCCGAGTTGCCCAAGGGACATCCGGCTTATGGGTTTATGACCATGAATTTTGCCGCCAATTTTCTGGGACTCGATAATGCCGCCACTCCCTTTGGGCTAAAAGCCATGGAAAGTATGCAGGAGGTGAACGAACAAAAAGAACGCGCTTCCAACAGTCAGATTATGTTTTTGTGCCTGCATGCAGCCGGCCTCACGCTTATTCCCACTTCCATCATCGGGTACAGGGCCGCGCAGCACGCCACTAATCCGGCCGATATTATGCTGCCCTGCATCATCACCTCATTTGTGGGCACACTGGCCGCATTAATTTTTGTGAGTATAAAGCAACGCATCAATTTACTCAATGGGGTAGTAATAGGTTTTGTTACCACCGTAAGTGCTGCCATTGGTTTTTTATTATTTTATGTAAATAGGCTTAGCGGCATTGAAAAATTTCATTTCACCGGAAACCTGAGTAACGGAGTATTGTTAGTTATCATTTTGCTTATAGTAGCTTATTGCATACTTAATGAGAAAATTTTTAAGCAAAACAACACCAATATTTTTGATTCATTTGTAACAGGAGCCAAAGATGGTTTTACCACCGGAGTGCGTGTGCTGCCATATATGATTGCCATGCTGGTTGCTTTAAGTATTTTTCGCAATTCGGGATTGATGAATATCGTGATGAGCGGAGTTACCTCCTCGCTTAGCGTATTTGGGGTAGACCCTCAAATTATCAATGCCATTCCGGTGGCGTTAATGAGGCCTTTCAGTGCAGGAGGTTCGCGCGGGTTTATGCTCGATGCCATGAAAACTTACGGACCCGATAGTCTGGCTGGTCAGCTCTCCTGTTTGTTTCAGGGTGCTGCCGAAACCACTTTTTATGTAATTGCCCTCTATTTCGGGTCGGTAAATGTGAAAGAAACCCGTTACACTCTGGGCATTATGCTGCTGGTTGATCTGGTATGCGTGCTGTCGGCTATATTTATTTGCGGGTTATATTTTTAACCCAAAAGGGTAAAACGGCTACTGAATTTATGCACACTCCCTGTTTTTAGCATTTCATTAAATATTATTGCAGTCCTTGTCTGTGCAGGGAAAGCGGGCCCCTGAAGCCGCCACCGCTGCAGCAACTACCGTTCGAAAAAAAATAAACACATAATATGGCACTCGATTTAATTGGAAAAATCATTCAGATTCTACCCGAAACAGGCGGACAAAGCAAAGCCGGAAAAGCATGGGTAAAACAGGAATTTATTCTCGAAACACAGGAAACCTATCCGAAGAAAGTTTGCATCAGCATGATGGGCGACAAACTGCAGGAATTGAAAAAATTTAAAGTAGGTGACGAAGTTAAGGCGCACCTCAATATTGAATCGCGCGAGTACAACGGAAAATGGTACACCAATGTGGGTGCCTGGCGACTGGAAGCTAATGCGCGTTCCGGTGCATCGGGCGGAGAAGATTTTTATCCCGATGCCGAACCCGATTTTGTACCCGACAATACCTCGGACGACCTTCCCTTTTAAGTAAACCCGTACGGTGCCCGGCCGTTGCGTTATTTTAGCCAAAACATGTTGTAACTTTACCACATAGAAACAGCCACATGATAAAAACTAAAATACTTGTTGCAGCGCTTGTTGTTACCCTGTGCACCGTTTGGAATTTTTGGGGTAAACCATCACCCGCTGTCAGTGAAAATGAAGACGGGGAAGCCATGGAAGAAAACCTTATGGAGCGTGCCCAATGGATGAATGCCATGCTGGCCGATCCGGCTACCGGAAAAATTCCTGCCGATATGCGGGCTAAGGAACTGGCCTTTGCAGCCACACTTCCGGTAAACGAACCCAAATATAAATCAAATGCTGCCGATGACGGTTTCTGGCAGCAGCGCGGCCCCTGGAACGTGGGCGGACGCACACGGGCCATTGCCATTGATAAAACCAACGAAAATATTTTATTGGCCGGTGGTACTACCGGAGGAATTTGGCGCAGCACTAATGGCGGCACCATCTGGACCAAAGTGAGCAATACCGACAATATGCTCAACATAACCGCCCTGATGCAGGACCCCCGCAGCGGCAAAACACAAAACTGGTATGCAGCCACCGGAGAGTACTACGGAAGTTATGTGCCCGGAGCTTTTTACCTTGGAAAAGGCATGTACCGCTCTACCGATGGAGGGTTAACCTGGACCTCCATTACCAGCACCAATACCAATACTCCGCAAACATTTGAAGGCACCTGGGATTTCATACACAATATTGCCATTAACACCACCATTGATACGGCCGAAGTGCTGTATGCCGCTACTTATAATGCCGTGTACCGAACCATTAACGGAGGCACCACCTGGAACCGCGTGCGGGGCGGTGGGGCAGCTATTGGAAGCAGTACCTGGAGCGATGTGGTGGTTACCCCCACCGGTGTGGTATATGCCACGCTCTCGGGCGGAGGGGCGCATCCCGGTATCTGGCGCTCGGTAAACAATGGCATTAACTGGACTAATATTACCCCGGCAGGTTTTCCGCCTTCATTTGCACGTATTGTTATCGGGGTATCGCCAAGTGACGAAAAACAAATTTATTTTTTAGCCAGCACACCCAACTACGGAAAAAAATCGGTCGACTTTCAGGGACGTGAAGACTGGAACAGCCTGTGGAAATACACTTATGTGAGTGGTGACGGAACAGGTGCCGGTGGTGTGTGGGACGACCGAAGTGCCAATATACCCGGATTTGGTGGCGACTTCGGTGATTTTAATTCGCAGCAAAGTTATTGCCTCACGGTAAAAGTAAAACCCGACAACCCCGATGTGGTATTTATTGGTTCTACCAATTTGTACCGCTCTACCGATGGGTTTAAAACCACCACCAACAGTGCCTGGATAGGCGGATACGGAGTAAACACCACGCGACCCGATTACCAGTTGTACCCCAATCATCACCCCGATGTACACAACAATGTATTTTATCCTTCCAATCCTTCAAAAATGATTTCACTGAGCGATGGAGGCATTTCGCGCACCAACGATAATATGGCTGCATCGGTAGTGTGGAAGTCGCTTAATTACGGATTTATTACCACCCAGTTTTACACCGTGGCACTTGACCATGCTACGGCCAGCAGCAATATAGTAACCGGTGGATTGCAGGACAACGGAACACATTTTACCAATACACAGGCCTACGGTGCCTCGTGGACCATGTCGTCAAACTCTGACGGGGCTTTTTGTTTTGTGAAAGACGGTGGAAGCGAACACTACATGTCGACCCAGCAGGGAAGGGTGTACCGCTTAATTTTAGATGCTTCGGGCAACCGCACTCAATTAGCCCGTTTGGATCCGGCCGGCATTCCGCGCGACAAATACCAGTTTATAAATCCCTACACACCCGATGGCGGAGACTGGAAACGCCTGTACATACCGGCCAATAACCGCCTATGGCGCAACAGCGATGTTACAGCCATTCCGTTAAAAACAGTGATTGATACCAACCGGGTATTGACCAACTGGCAGGAACTAAGCAATGCCGCCCTGCCCGACAGTGCCGATGAAATAACTGCTATAGTGGGCGCAGGTAAAATAGCCGATGTGCTTTACTACGGAACCATGAACGGACGGGTGTACAAATTGCGTGGCGCATCGGTTGGAAATCCGGTGCCGGTTGAAATTACAGGAAACAATTTTCCGGCTGGTTCCTATATCAATTGCGTGGCGGTAAATCCGGCCGATACCTCTAAATTAGTTGTGGTGTTTACCAACTACAATGTGCAAAGTGTTTTTTATACCGAAAACGGAGGACAGAGCTGGACTGCCGTATCCGGAAACTTAGAGCAAAACAGCAATGGCAGCGGCAACGGCCCCTCGTGCAGGTGGCTAAGTTTTGTTCATATCAACGGCAAATGGGTGTACTACCTTGGCACCACCACCGGCCTTTATGCTACCGACAGCCTTAATGCCATGCAAACTACGTGGATTAAACAATCGCCCGGGCTTATAGGAGATAATATTGTTACCATGATGGATTACCGCGAGGCCGATGGGCAGATAGTAGTGGCCACCTTTGGAGCAGGAGTGTTTAGTGCCAAACTCAACTCGGCACACAATATTACCTCGGTAAAAAATGAAACGGCCATTTCGGTAGCGCGGGTATATCCCAATCCGGTAGTTAATTTTTGCCGCGTTGAAGGCTTGCGGCCTGCAACCACCTACAGCTATAAACTGATAAATGCCGAAGGGAAACAAATGCAGTACGGAACCCTAACCCGCGATGCCAGCGAAATAGCCATGCAGGCATATGCCACCGGCTGCTATTACCTGCTGCTGGATGACGGAAAGCATACCGCAGTGAAAAAAATTATAAAATACTAAAACGAACAAAACCTTCGTATACTTTCCCGTATTGGCGATATATACGAAGGTTTATAGCGCATATATACGAGTTAGCGGTAATGCTAAAATGACGACATATAAAAAAGTTAAGTTCTGAGTGAAAAGAAAAAATTACCCCAGCCGTTCGGGATTTGCAATCCCGAACATGTCTATCTGGTAGGATTTGCAATCTGGTGCCAAATTGGTAACTTGCAACTCATATGGGTTTGAAAAGTATAACCGAAAAAAGTGGAATATATTTTATTACGCCTACTGTTGTTGATTGGGTAGATGTATTTACCAAACCTGTTTACAAAAATATAATTATTGAATCGTTACAATTTTGTCAGCGTGAAAAAGGGCTGGATATTTATGCCTGGGTAATCATGACTAACCATCTTCATCTGGTTGTTTCGGCAAAGGAGGGTTTTGATTTGGCTGCCATACTGCGAGACTTTAAAAAATACACGAGTAAACAAATTATTCAAACCATACAACAGGAAAACGAAAGCAGAAAGATATGGATGTTAAACCGTTTTGAGTACGCAGGAAAAAATGACAGCAAAATTAAAAATTATAAATTTTGGCAAGACGGCAATGAACCAAAACCAGTTTACAGCAGTGAATTTATGAAGCAAAAAATTGATTATATCCATCAAAATCCGATAAAAGCCGAAATTGTGAATGAGGCAGAATATTATCGGTACAGTTCGGCTATTGATTACGTAGGAGGAAAAGGATTGCTTGATGTTTATTTGGCATGGTAAGTCGGATTACAAATCCTTTAAGTAACTTCATTCGGGATTGCAAATCCCGAACGGCTGGGGGGGATTTGATACTGATAAATTCAAAACAAAAATTGAAACTAAAGATAAGAAAAAGGTCATGTGGGTCATTGATGTCCCCTTTTCAGCAAATGGAGAAGTAAATGTATATACAAAATATAATAAAAGAAAATGGGTAAAATAAGTTTAGTTTTGGTTGTTCTTTTAATAATCGGTTGCAAAGCAAAAAAGAACCAAATTGCGAAATGTGATTGTAATAAAGTTATAAATGAGTTTACTTATATTGAGAGTATATATGAGATGGCAGTTCTTTGCCCAGAATATTGTTTAATTTATTCTAATGGGTGGCAAAGCAGTCCAAAACTCATTAAATTTGTGGACTATGTAAGACAGTCTACAGGAGTTAACTTTGGAAACTCAGGCAATGATTCATGCCATACGATATCAGATATTGATATCGACAATGTAAAAGTATGGATACAAAAGAACTGCTCGAAGCAGTATCAATCTTCATATCAGACTGAAGTCAAAAAAATTAATTACCAGTTAAGATGCTTGGAGCTAACAACTATTGACTTACGCTTGTCAAACGAAAACTATAAAACTATTAGAAGTGATGCAGGTGGGTTCATTAAAAATAAAAGCTATATGCAAGCTGATTCGGCTATACGATTCCTGTATGAAATTGACGAAGTCGTTTTATTTAATTCGATTTTAGATAAAGCACTAATATTTGTAAATAAGAAAGATACCACTAATCATTCTGAATCAAATTTCACCGACATTTTATTTGCTAGCAAGGAATTAAACAAATGGCAATTTTATCTATTTAAAAAGGATATCAAATTAGAGATGGTGCCTACACCATTAGTTCGTCAAGATCTCCAATCGTCAGTTTTTAAAAATTTGATAGAGGAAGGGTATTTTATCCGCGGAACTTGTAGGATAAATAATAATTATCTTGATAGTATTTACGTTCAGCTTACAAAGTAAGTGTATTCGGTAGTGTACGATATTGCACCTGCGCATTATTTCAAAACGCAAGGTGATGATTTTCAAATAAATTATACTTTCAAAAAGATACAGCAGGGCAGGATATTCATCCCCAACTCGCGCGCGTTTGCAACGCGTGTGAAAGAGACGATTAATTATTGTATAGTATATTTGTCTGATGTCTGAACGTTACAAATTTAATGGGAAAGAAAATCTTTATTTTGTAAGTCCAACAATTGTTGGATGGATTGATCTGTTTACCAAAAAACAATTCAATGAAATTATTCTGGAGTCATTACGATTTTGTCAGAAAGAAAAGGGCTTGATAATACATGCCTGGTGTATAATGAGCAGTCATTTGCATCTGATTTTAAGTTCAGAAAAAGAGGAGTTATCTAATATTCTCAGAGATTTTAAGAAGTATACCAATAAAAAGATAATTGAAGAATTAAAGGCCGGAACTGATAGTCGCAAGGAGTGGATACTTGAGTTGTTTCAAAGGGAAGCCGATAAAACAAACAGGATAACGAACTATAAAGTGTGGCAGGATGGTAACCATCCTATACTTCTTGATACAAATGAAATGAGAGACCAACGATTGGGTTATATACACAACAATCCAGTAAAAGCAGGTTTGGTTTTACGAGCAGAAGATTATCTTTACAGCAGCGCAGGTGATTATGGGCAACAAATTGGACTACTTACGATTGAACAGATATGAAGGGCAACAGTGTAAGCGCACGCGTTGCAAACGCGCGCGAGTTGGGGGAAAAGGATTGCTTGATGTTTATTTGGCATGGTAAGTCGGATTACAAATCCTTTAAGTAACTTCATTCGGGATTGCAAATCCCGAATGGCTGGGCTAAAAATAAAAGTAGAAAGGATAATTTTTTAAATAAGCAGAAACAAAGTGCTAAACAAACTAATTAATTATGGGAAGAATATTTAAATTTATTTTGATTTTTTTGTCTCCCTTGTTCCTATTTGGTCAACAGAGAGAATTGACGCTTGATTTTAGCGCTTTCTTTAAAAAAAGAACTACCCATATTGACAGTGTTATGTTTATTAAGCAAAAATTATTCGTTAAGAATAAAAAAAGTATACAACTTTTATTCACCGTAAACGAAATTGGTCAGGACTCACTTTTCCCTCTTTATATATTCGCCAAACGAAGAGTCTATGTAATAAGCTTGGACAAAGATTATTTGACTTATTGTTTAATTGCTCATAAAATCACTTTTTTTTATTATAAGAGAAAGCCTTATTATGTATTGAGTGATTGCACCTCGGCCAAAATAACGGGACCTTTGACGCTTTTGGATGTAAAAAAAAGAAAATAATATTAATACCCCCCTCCCTTCGCTCGCGTGCCGCGAGTGTAAGCCATTGCACTGGCATATTGCCAGACACGAAAACGTTGATTAATTTAACGGTTGATGAGTGAATACAGAAAAACAACATCCAATGAGCTTTTTATGTAACGTGCGCGTAAGAGCATCCTCAACAAAAAAAATCAACCACAAGAACTTGCTATTACCGGTTTTTATCTCCAATTTTACCTTGCCTTGTGTGGATTGATCCCGATAAGCATCGGGATACACACACTGACGTTGGCAGATATTTTAAACATAATTAAAAAAGCAGACAGACATGAGAAAAATAATTATTACAATGATGCTCTTGGTTCCTTTACTATCAATAGCACAGGACGACTGCAAAGCACCATCTTATTTAGACCGCATCAGCTCTTTTGAGCTAACAGCTTGTCAGTACTCGGAATTTAACGAGTATGAATTCGATTATCAGGACTTAAAAGACAAAACAACGAAGATGAGAAAGGGTGGAAATTATTACCGCCTTAAATATGATAAAAGAGAAGATGACACAAAAAATGTCAGTGGTGCGTATATACGACAGAATTATTATAATGCAGTTATTAAAGCAAAAGGAGAAAACTTAGGAGTTAATAAGGATTTCTTCCGGTTTAAACACGAGAGTAAAACCGTTTATATGCTCATTCAATATGCTGTGGATGCAGATGAGCAAGGGTATATTATTCATATTATTGAAGAAACTGAAATGACACAGGAAATAGAACTCGACATAAAAGATGCCCTTTCAAAAGATGGGAAAATTCCTCTTTACGGTATATTTTTCGATACCGATAAATCGGTTATTAAGCCGGAGTCGGATAAGGAATTAACTAAATTGGTTACATACCTCAAAGAAAATCCTTCTGTAAATATTTTTGTAGTTGGTCATACAGACAATACAGGGGATTTTGCACACAACCTAAAACTGTCTAAAGAGAGGGCGGCTGCCGTGGTAAATTATTTAGTTTCTAAAGGGATTAATCAAAATCGTTTAACTGCTGACGGAGTGGGATCATTATGTCCGGTTACATCCAACAAAGTTGAAGACGGAAGAAAAAAGAATAGACGAGTTGAAATTGTTATGAAATAGAAACATCAGCTAACAGCACCTGCAAAAATTGGCAGATCTGTGTTTAAATGAGGCTTTGTGCTTCGTTTTAACTTCAATAAGGCAGAAAGAATTAAAAACAAATTTCAATAGCAATTAAAAAATAAATTATGGCAAGTATCAATCCGCACGTTAATTTTAACGGCAATGCAGAAGAAGCATTTATATTTTACAAATCGGTATTTGGCGGAGAGTTTGCAAAAATTGTGCGCTTCAAAGATTTGGAAAGTGCCGAATTTCCGGTGCCCGAACATGAAGCAAATAAAATAATGCATATTGCTTTACCAATAGGAGACAGCATTTTAATGGCTAATGATGTGCCTGAAATATTAGGGCGAACAAACGAAAATGAAAACAGAAGCAAAATTGTGATTAGTGCCGAAAGCAAACAAGAAGCCGACAAGTTATTCAAAGGGCTATCGGCTGGCGGACAAATTGAAATGCCCATTGCCGACAGTCCGTGGGGTTCATACTTTGGAATGTTCAGAGACAAATACGGAATTGAATGGATGGTAGATTTTGACCCGAACTATAAGGGAAAAATGTAACAGGAGGTAACACCTCTACCGCCTGTGGAGGGAAAACAGGCTATCCCATACCGATGGTTAAAGATGCGGAGAAGCAAGCGGGCACCTGCGTTGAATGTAGTAACGGATAAAAAAACAAAAGCGAACCAATGAAAGAATACAAATTTTGCCAGAGTTGCGGTTTCCCCCTGAAGAAAGACAAAAAAGGAGGAGGAACCGAAAAAGACGGAACACTAAGTAAAAAATATTGTTCGATGTGTTATGAAAACGGGGCGTTTTTAACCCCGCCCGAAATTGATACAGCCGCTAAGATGCAAAAATTTTGTATTCAGGAAATGAAGAAAAGCGGGATTAACGGATTTTTTGCATGGCTGGCTACCCGAACCATTCCGGGGCTGGAACGATGGAAAAAATATACAGACAGATGAATTTGTTTGAGAGGAAATTTTCTCTATACTGTTGATCATAATAGTCAGGATACCTCGTATTCATTCTAAGTGATGGTACTATTGTGGCGCATTGTTTATTTGCTTTTTCCCTTTTTTCTTTTCATATTTACATTTCATATTGCAAACGGGGTCTCATACCTAATTTACTTTTTGCCTGCCCTCAAGTCATGTAACCGCTGAAGAACATTTATCACTTTATAAAATTGAGCAATCGTACCAAAAATATTCCCCCGAAACATTCCACTCTTAAACAATTGGTGATAGTAACCGGACTATTTTTTTCTCTGTTTGGCGGAATAGTAGCGGCTGTTGTCGGGGTTAGTTATTTTGAAAATTACAATAGCCCCTATCTGTTTGGTTTTATCACCGGAACATTGGGACTTATAGCCGGATTATGGGTGACAAAAAAACTCAAACCATATGTTGTGTTTAATCCAAAAATATCGGAGAGCTATTCAAATCTCGCCATCTTGTTTTCGGTCGGGTTTATCGGGGCATTTATGTTAGCCGGACAGTATTTAAACTCTGCAATGTCCACTTTAGTTAAATGCGACAGGTTTGCCGTTACTGCGAAAGAATTTCAGAAGAAGGGTTTCAGAAAACCGGAGTTGTACATTTTAATACTAAACGTAGAAGGAATAGAATACAAGCTTATTTGCACACATAATTACTGGCGCACAATTTCTGCAGGAGAATCGGTGAATGCTTGTATATATAAAAGTCCGGTGGGTTTTGATTATATAACTTTACCCGACAACAGATGAAAAAAATAACTGTAATGAATTAACATACTTATGCCACACAAACTAAATAGTTATGAAAAAAGAAATACAGGAATACAACCACACACTTGACGCAGAGGGCAAAGAAATTTGCGACCTGCTTGCCGTTACCATTTGCCGCGAACTTCCCGAAGCGGAAAACAAAATATGGCATGCGCATCCGGTATGGTTTTTAGACGGGAATCCCGTGGCGGGTTACAGCAGTCAGAAAGGCGGCATTAAACTTATGTTTTGGAGTGGTGCCGGTTTTGATGAGGAAAAACTGAAACCCGGTACAGGTAAATTTAAAGATGCTTCGGTGAGTTATACCTCCATCGCGGAGGTGAAGGTGACAGAGGTAAAAAGGTGGTTGAAAAAATCGAAAGAAATACAATGGGATTACAAGAATCTGGTGAAACGTAAGGGGAAATTAGAAAGGCTGAAATAAATGAAAACAACACCCGAACATAATGAACGGATAGCTAAGATGAAATTTGCCTCCGTTTACCCGCATTACGTTGCCAAGGTAGAACGCAAGGGCAAAACGGTTGAAGAGCTGCATCAGGTAATTGAATGGCTCACCGGTTTCGACAAAAAGAAACTGCAGCAACTTATGAAGGAGGACGTAACATTTGAAACATTTTTTGCAAAGGCAAAATTAAATCCCGATGCTATTCTGATTAAAGGACTGATATGCGGTTACCGTATAGAAGAGATTGAAAATACCCTCACAAAACAGGTGCGGTATTTAGACAAGCTGGTGGATGAACTGGCTGCCGGCAAAAAAATGGAGAAGATATTGAGAAAGGGATAAGGATTTTGTGTAAGTCATACTTAGAGGAGCCAAAAGTAATTCAGCCGGCTTAATGAACAAGGGCTTAATCGACAGCAAAAAAGAAAGCACACCGGTTTTGGCGTGCTTTCCTGTGGAGTAGTCCCGACCGACATTTTTTCGAACGAATTTATCAAAGACATGGAGTTGTTACTTTGTTTACTTGCATCATAATTTTAATGAAACAGCCATGTGACAAGAGTGGTATTCAAATAGAATGATTTAGTATTCTGGTAAGAGAAGTCGTTCGGGGTTTGCTTTAATGAACAATTGGTCTTGACTTTTCCTTCCTGTTTTTTATATTGCATTATTATTTCTACAAGTTGAAGAAAAAAAGTTAACGTGAAAACAAAGTTTTGTTGGCTATTTCTGTTCCTATTAATTTTGACCGGTTTGGCCAATGCTACTCAGTTATCCGGCACTTACACTATTGATCCTTCACAGAGCGCTTCAACCTCCAACTTTAAGGATATTAAATCTGCGGTGACTTACCTAATCAACAATTCAACAAGAACCGATGGTGGCCCCTCCAACAGCAGTCCTTATGGAGTTTCGGGGCCAGTAATATTTCAAATTGCCGCAGGAACTTATACTCTTCCCATTCGAATTCCTTCAATAACTGGGGCCTCCTCAACCAATACTATCACTTTTCAATCGGTAAGCGGATTGGCCTCGGATACCAAGATTCAATGTGATGCTTCGGCAGGGAATGAGTATACCATCCAGCTTTACGGAGCAGATTGGATCACCATTAAAAATCTGGGAATTATTCACACTGGTGCCTATGGCACTACCCCGGTTTTGCTTGATTCAGCCAGCACTGATCAATGTGAAAATATCAGTATCCTTAATTGCACCATTCAATGTGGTAGCAATACCAATACCAGCTACAATGGCTCCGGGATTTATGTTGCCTGCAGAGGCAATAATATTTTGTTAAAAGGCAATACAATCACAAAAGGAATATCAGGTATTTCATTCGCTAGTGTATGGACTGATCATACAAATATTGAGGTGGACTCCAACTTTGTCGGCACAAGCAGCAGTAATAGTCCTACTGTCTTAGGGATTTTGGTAAGCCAATCTACCAACGTTAAAATTACCCGTAATGTTTTAAATGGTTCTTTAGGAATAATTTATACTGGTATTGAAGCTTATTGGTGCAGCGGAACAATAGAGATTTCATATAATACCGTGTTAGCCCCGGGCTCAACTGTTAATACCTATGGAATATTTGTATCTAAGGCAAATTGGAGCAGGACCGGATCAGTTAAGGTTTATAACAATGCAGTAACTGCAAAAAACATCGGGTTGTTTATTTACCTTAGTTATGATGTACTTTCTTATAATAATTCAATTTATTCCGGTGGAAGAGCTGTGGGGATTATTGCCAGCGGTTCGCTTATGTGCAATGGAACAAAATTGATCAATAACAGTTTTGTCTCGAGCGGGGCGCAGGCCTTTTATATCTACAGCGACAGTGGTTTTACCGGCACTGTTGGGATGATGAGTTATTGCAACTACAATAATTTTTACTCAGCTACCGGCACACTGGCCACGGTGGCTTATGGTTCTACCAACGTAAACTATACTTCGTTGTCGGCATTTAAGGGAATACTTTATACGGGTAGTGATTCTAAATCTTTGAGTTCAAATGTGAGTTATACCAGCAGCAGCAATCTGCAGGCTTCAGTGTCTTCGGCTAATTCCTGGGCTTTGAATGGAACGGGTACCTGTCTGTCGTATAATTCCTCTGATATCAGGGCAGCTTCGCGCAGCACTTCTCCGGCCACCGGTGCACCCGATATAGGAGCCTATGAATTTACACCCCAAACTTCAGTGAATCCTACGTGCAGCATTACCGGGTCGCACACAGCCGGGGGAACTGAAAATATTTTCTTTTTCGGGCGCCAGATTGCTTCGCTTACCTGGGATACAGCTTCCGGTTCCCTTCCGGGCATTACCCCTAAATTTTATTCGGGCACCTGGCCTGATACTGCCAACGTAAATGCACCATCTAACAGTCTTTTTTTTAATTCTTACCTGAGTATTTCCGCAAGTGGTGGTTCTGGTTATACGTATAATATTTCCCTTTATTACGATCCGGCACAAATCGGGGGAGTATCGTCTGAAAGTAATATCCGCCTGTCCAAACGCAGCGGCAGCGGAAACCCCTGGAGTTATTACAGCAGTTCTTCAGTAAATACCACTTCGCAAACAGTAACTGGTACCGGCTTTACTTCTTTTTCTGAATTTACGGGCACAGACAATAACAATCCGTTGTTGCCGGTTATCTGGTTGCAGTTTATGGGGGAGGTGCAAGGAGAACATGCCCTATTAAACTGGGCAACGGCTTCTGAAAAAAATAATGCCGGTTTTGAATTGCAACGATCGGAAAACGGAAAGTTATTTACCCCGCTTACCTTTCTTTCCGGTCAGGGTACAAGTAATGCGGTGCAACATTATTTCTTTACGGATCAACACGCCTTTACCCAATACCCGGCTCTTTATTACCGGCTCAAACAAACCGATTTTAACGGAACATGTACCTATAGTGAAATCATATATCTGAAAAGAGAAAGCCTTAACAAATGGACTGTTTATCCAAATCCGTTTAACGAATGGCTGATGGTGGAAGGAGACTTAAGCAGCCTAACTGAATTAACTATTACCGATGTGTTTGGGCGAACAGTGCATCGCCAAATTATTGATGCCAATAGCAGGGAAGTGTACAAACTTGATCTGTTGCCCAATGGCATTTATATTGTTTCAATTGGCAGTGGTCGGCAAAACAGAAGCCTGAAAATGGTAAAGGCAAAGTAGGGTCATAAATGGCTGACCGGGGACAATTTTTAATCAACCGGTATATACAATATGCCTGTTTTGTGTTTAGTCGGTTTATTAGAATGAACAATTTTTTTATCCCTGCTTATTGAAATAAACTGCTCTCCGTCAAAAGTTGAACCGTCATCATTTTGATTAACGGGCCAGGGTTCAAGAGTAAATTTTCCAGTTTTTTTATCCATTATGCACAGCGCAGTCGGGGTTTCAATGCGCGGACTGCTGTATTGAAAATACTTCAACTCATCTTCGGTGAGTTTTTTATCTCGTTTTCGGTAAATCAGGTAAAGTTTTTTATCATTCTCAAAAACCAGGCAACTCACCATCTGTTTGGTTGCTATCAAAACATTGTTGTCAGTTATAGAAAACCTTTTTGGAACGCAACTCACCCAAACCAGTTCACCATCTATGTTCATGTTCCAGCATAAAAGGTGATTAAAGGTCATAACATGCTCTTCGGCCACAATGGTTATAGAACCATTGGATGAAACGGATTTAAAAACTTCCCTGAAATACAATTCCCCTATCTCGGTCATGGCTACCATCTTATCCGTATTAAGGTCACTTGGCGGAATATCGAAACTCTTGCGTGAAAGAATGTCTCCGTTTTCTTTGTTGTATGAAAGGTAATAAACGCCCAGCTTCTTTTTATCCGGCCATTTTTTCAGGGTTGATTCATCTTCATAAACCCCGGCACAAATTAACCGTCCTCTCAGCGAATCATCAAGCAAGGAAACGGAGCGGATTTGTTTACCCGCTACCAACATGGAGGTAAACTCCACTTCAGGAGCACGCAGGCTGGTTTTTACTAAGTAAACAACAGCGCTTGTTTTGTAGGAATCATCATAGCCCTCGCCAATTGCCAGATAAAGCTGCACCACCGAAAAAATATTTCCTTTTGAATCGAGCAGCAGGCTTTCAAGTTCAGGGGCTCTTTTTTCTTTGGGGAAATTTAAGGTGCCTGTGGTACTAAACAGTTCTTTCAGGTTCAGGTCATATAAATAATAGGAGACCGTGTGTGCTGTTTTGTTTTTGTCAAAGCTTACGCCCCCCAGTAAGAAAGAATTACTGTCGGAAGGAATGCTTATTTGCAGATGCTCCATAAAACGCTGGCGACCGGCATAAAAGCGGGCAATTTGTTTATGCTCCAAAGGTTTCCCCATGTTTGTAAAAGTATGGGCGTACACCGTGCCTTCGTTCGGCCCATCTTTAAAATCGTAAGTAAAAATGATGAGCTTACCCCTGATGTATTTGGTGCAAAGCAGGAATTTACCCTCGGTTGTTTTCAATTCCATTTGCCCCAGCAGCTTATTGGCATAGTTATAACGCATCAGGAAAAAGTCGTTGCAGCCAGTAATTCCCTGATCAGGGAATACAGTACAACTACGAAACAGGCAATACCCAAAAGGGTCGGCCCCAATCAGCTCAATGCGCCTGGTGGCACTGGTGTAGGGGAGTGCGGTTTTATTAGCATCGTTGGCGTTTTCAAGTGGCCCCCATTCTATTTTCAGGTTGTTTTGTTGAGCATGAAGATTCTGGTAAGGTAGCAGCAGAAAGGCAGCCAGCATATATAGGATTTTGTTCACGTTAGTATGGTATTTACAGGAATCGAAAATAAATTAATTTCCCATAAACGTAAAACGGAAAAATCAGTTTACAAAAATTTCTCACCTTGTGCCTGCTTTAAATTATGCAGGTAAACCTCTGCCTTCGCTCGCGTGCCGCGAGTGTATGTTATCACTATAGCCTGTGGCTATCTCTGTTTCCTTATTCATAAAACTTCAAGCTCTAAATGATGCGCAACAGGGGCACTGCTGTATAAATAATGTTCCGGTTCTGTCACCACAGTCCGGCACGAACAGGATTTTGATGTATATCATTCAGCTTTTGCTTTATTACCTCCCGGGAGTATAGCAACGTAAGATGATTTGTGTATTGCCAAAAATGATACTTGCCCTATTGTTTATTCCCTTTGGCAAACCAACCAAACAAATATAAAAGCCATTCCCTCCGACTTTCGCGCGCGTCTGATTCAATCATTGAAATAATTTTTTTGCCGTATGGCTTTTAAAACGTCCAGGCAATTGACTTAGCTCCTTATTACGACTGGCAGCAATATGATACAAATGATTGCTCATTATTACACAGGCATAAATTTCTAATCCTTCGTGTTGCTGGCAATAGCGCAAATTTTCTATCAGCAATTGCTTGTAGGTATCTCTTGAAAAAACATCAATCCAGCCTACTGTGGTCAAGGTTACGTAAAATAGTTCATTCGCAGTGGTTTTTCTGTATTCACTCATTAACTGCTAAATTAATATAAGTTTTCGTGGCTGGCAACATGCCAGTGTGGTTGGCTTACACTCGCGGCACGCGAGCGAAGGCGGAAGATTCGTGTTCAATCAAACATTCTCTTGCATCCTCGTTATAAAACGATGAGTTAGGTGGCGTAAACCATCTAAATTGCTACAAAAATTTTGTCAAATCTATAATTGCAATAAGCCTATCTAATCTATTGTACTCCGGACTGAATGAAATAATTATGTACTTATTCTTAAATGCAACAATATCATAAATTGAATAAAAATAATTTCTACTAAACTTTAACACCATATGCTCATTGTCACTTGAAATTAACTCAAGACTGAAACTCTCTTTATCTCCTCTGTATTTGGCCTCCTTTTCACATAAGAACATGGCTTTTACAAAGTACAATGGAGGAATGTCTATTTTAAACTTATGATCCTCATATATTTTACCAATAAGAGCTACCGTATCAAAAATAACTTCACATTTTCTGAGAATAACCTCACTTCTTCTTAATGTATCAATTATTTTACCGTTTTCTAACAACAATTGATATACATTGTCACCTTCGATATCTTCTATATAGACCTTATCATTAATTACATTAACAATGTAATTGCTTGTAAACACTTTAATGGGAGAAAACAGGAAACTGGTTTCGTTAATTTTTTTACTAAATAATGAGCATGAACTCAATATAATAAAGTTAAAAAACAATAAGGTCAGACCTAAAGTATGACATGAATTTATTCTATTCATTGAGTTAATTTTTCTTTTAGAATTTTTTTACTGCTTTTTTTAGCTAGAATTACCCGTGCCCTAAACGTATTAATACTTTTTTTCCCATCTTTACTTTTTACAACCTTTGCTTTTGATTCCTCATCTTGGGCCATTTCATCATGATGTTTTTCTCCTTTTACCCATTTGGTGTATAGTTTATCAATGCCTAGAAGCCATCTAAATAAATTAAATGACCCTGTTTTAAGCCCAGGGGTTTTCTTGGTTGGATTAGCTGGATTCAAATACCCCATAAATGCAGCATACTTGTCCTTATTAGCCAAAACTTCATCAAAAGTAGGTATTTGGTTCTCATCAGGGACATCTCCATTATGGGCATCTTGATAATATTGAATGTATAGCTCTACATAATTTGAATGTGAATAGAAGTCTTGAACATTATGAAGTAAAGTGCCAAGTTTTTTTACATCGTAACCACCAAAAGTTTTGTTAACAAATCCTATATCAAGAGCTTTAATTTCAGCTTCCAATTGTATCCATTTTTTTATTACCTCATGGTAATTTGATCGTCCATCAAAATGATAATCATCGTTTGCACCAATAATATCGGCATTTATAGTATTTCCGTATAATAGACTTTCAAGTAAAAACGCGTTTGTAATTTTTAATTCTGAGGCAATTTCACTAGTAATCATATAGTGAATTGGTATTTTGAATTTCCCATCGCGATCAACGAATATGATTGGATTATTGCCCATGGATACAAATGGGGATTCATTAGGGAACTTTTTGGCCAATGGATCTTCTGTTAACCATCTTCCCAATCTTGCATCATAGATTCTTGCTCCAAAATCATAGGCATTCCCCTCTCCATAAGTTTCATCATCGTGTTCCTTCCCGTTAAATCCAAAGACATAACCACTACGCATTTTATTATTACTTTTTGTTGAGGTCAGTAATTTTAAAACGCTGTTTTTGCGTGGTTCAGCTAAGTGGTTATATGTAAGTTTAGGGCATCCCATTTTTATTTTTACAGGGTGTCCAAAAGTAAGTAAAAGCAATCAGTTTTTTAGCATTATTTTTATGCTGCTTGTGCTATTTTTACTAAACTAAGTGTGTGTAAATCTGTGTGCTTTCAAGGCTTGTATGCCCTAAAAAACGTGCAATGCTTTCTATGCTCATGCCGTTTTGTAAAAGGTGGGTTGCAATGCTGTGGCGCAATATATGAAGCGTTAAACGCTTGTTTTGTATGGCTTCATCACCGCACACGTTTTGCAACTCTTGCAAGCTGTCGGCTACTTTGCCAACTGATTGTATAAAAAGCCTTTTATGTTTTACTTTTTGCAAGTTGCGGAAGTTGTAAATGTAATGTTCAAGGGCTTTGCAAACGCTTGTATTCATTGGTACTATTCTATCTTTATAACCTTTGCCCTGTTTTATAAAGATTGTTTTTTTATCAAAATCAATATCGTTTACCGTTAGTTTAAAGCCTTCTGTTCTGCGTAAACCACAACCATAATAAAGGGCAAAAATTAGTTTTAATTGTTCGTGTTTGCGTTCTTGTTGTATAAAGTTTAGGTTGCTGTAAGTATTGATTATACCAGCTTGCAGCGTTTTTATTTCTTGTTGTGTTAAGGGGTGTATGTTTTTTATTCGCTGCTCTTTATCGGGCTTTATTCGGTGGTTGGTTGGTGTGGGTGCGGTACTCATTCCCATTTGATGTAAAAACTCCAGTAGCTTATCAATAGCCATGTAATTATGGTTTAAATGTGCTGCACTTAAACCGCCTTTTCTGCGCTTGTTTGGTCGGCTTTGTAGGTACTCAAAGTATTGTGTAATGTGTTTTTGTGTTAGGCTGCTTATATGGTTTATGTTGTTTTGTTCAGCCCATTCAAAAAAATCTCTTGCCCTAAATTTATAATCGTACACCAAGCCACTACTAAAGCCAAGTGTATTAAGCCATGTTGCATATTCGTTTTGTATTGTGTTGTAATTTTCGTTGAGCATTTTAGAACGGATTAAACTTGCTTATATCGTCTATTAACCCAGTTATTTCATTGGGTAAGTAACGTTCTGTTGTGCTTATGTATTTATGCCCTGCCAAGTATTGCGCTTTGCGTAAACCTTGCGTTTTAAGCCATGTTGTAATAACACTTGCTCGTACTTGTTTAAAGTT
Organism: Bacteroidia bacterium; assembly: GCA_019695215.1. Classification (GTDB taxonomy): domain Bacteria; phylum Bacteroidota; class Bacteroidia; order UKL13-3; family UKL13-3; genus JAGPCK01. The sequence continues at coordinate 55,857 of JAIBAK010000003.1, forward strand.
TAAAAAGGTTGCATCAAGGGCTTTTACTTGCTTTGTAAGCGGTTTAAATACGTGCATTAGGTTTATGGTTGCTGTTTTTTGTTTGCTGCTTTCAGGCAGCGTAAAAAACAGTTTATCGCTTTCGTTGCAGTAAGTAAAAAACTGTGGGCGTATGTTGTTGATGTAATGTATTAATGCGCCTGTTTGTGCAGGGTGTAAAGGAAGTTTGCGCTCATTACTTTTTTTACCGCCTGTTATTGTTATCGTGCCTTTGTTTAAATCAATATCGGTAATGTGTAGCTTTTGCAGTTCGTTTGTTGCAAGCCCCTGATTGATTAAAAAACCAAGCATTATAAAGTTACGTTGCCTACTTAAAAAGCATTGTGTACGTTGGTTTTTGGGCATGTGGCTATCATCATAATTTTGCACATACACCGTATAAAAATTATCGTAAATGGTTTGCAGTTCTTCGGCTGTGTAGGTTCGGTAAAGCTGTTGTTTGTGTGTGCCTCGTATTTTTATTAAGGCTGTTGGGTTGCTTGTTACTTGCTCATTCTTCACTAAAAAAGCAAAGTAATGATTGATTGCTATTAAGCTGTTGCGCCTTGTAATATTATCTTGTTGCTTTTGTGTTTGCAGGTACTCCAAGTATTTTAACACCTCTTTTTTAGTGCAGTTTATTACTTCCTTACCGTACCAACTCAAAAATAAATTTACATTGCGTGTATATGCTTTTTGTGTGGTAGTGCTGTGGTTTATACTTTGTAAGTATGCTGTAAAATCATTATTCATATTGCTAACCTGTACTTTTTATTTTTGGTGTCGTCCTACTGGTAAAGCCTTATTATGCTTGCTGTTCGGGGTTGGTCTGTGGGGTTTGGCTAACTGGCTTACTGTTGGTATTAAGCGTGTAATAATATTGGCGGTTTTTCCATTCACGGTTTAATTTGCCTTGCTCCCAAAGTGTTTTTAAGTATCGGGATTCTATGCCCTGACTACGTTTTGTAAGTGCTGTTATATCACTTGTCAGATACTTGCGCCCTTGTTGTTTGGCTTCCAGTTCAAGCAATATTTTAAAGGTGTATTCTTCTTTTTCGTTTATGCGTATGCGCTTGTAATGCGGTTCAAAAAAAGTAGGTTGTTGTTCTGCTATTGGTTCAGCTTTTACTTCGGGTGTTATTATTGGCTTTGGTGGCTCAATATGTTGTTTTACTTCCGCTTTGTTATATTCAGCCCACACGTTTTTTAAAGTTGTTTGCAAGGCTTGTTCTATCTTGGTTTGTGTGTCGGTTTGGTTGCCGAAGTTTGTTAGCTTGTAAATAAATCCCTCTCGGTTTTTATTACCTCCTGCAATTTGTATGTAGCTAAATAGTTTAAGTTCTTGCAAGTATCTGTTTAGTGTGCGTGGATGTATGGCTTTGGCTTTGCGTATATCCATTGCAGTAAATTGTGTTTGCTGTGCCTCGTTTAAAAAGGTATTGAGCCATACAAAAAAACCTCTTGCACTTGTGCTTAGTTCATCGGCTCTGCGGAACAGATTATTTTTTAAAAACTTAAAGGCGAGTTCAATATCCTGTGGGTGCGTTTTTATACATACTTCGCCTGTGCTTTCATCTATTATTTGCTCACGTTGATATTGAAAAAAGTAGGTAATCACATCAATAAAATTAAGCAGCAATAACAACGATTTACGAGGGTGTGCCACTTCATCGGGTAAATGTATCAATGTTGCAAAAGGATTGATTACACTTACATTCTCAAGCATTGCCATTGCACATTTTAATAGGTGTTGCGCTTGTTTTATATCATCGGTTTTTATTTGTCCTGCCTTGCACTTTTTTTGATACTCCATTACTAAAATATCTTGGTGGTGGCTGTGGTTTAAGTGCAAACACAAAAACGGTAAACTTATTTCTTCAAAGTTTTTATCACTATAAGCACAAGCCACTAAACACAAGTTTGCAACCACTTCAAAAGTGGTGCTGTGCAACATTCCGTCTTTGTCTTTTGTCGCTCTTGTTTTTACTAATTTACCTTGACTTTGCAGCGTTGCAAGCGGCTGTAACATTTGCGTTGTCCATTCTAAATCTTCAATGAGTAGAGCTTTGTTTTGCAGTTCGTGGCTGTTAAAGTAATAAAGTGCATTGGCTGATATTTGCGAGTGAAAACTGTATGTGCCGTGTGGCATACATTCACTTAACTTTTGCAATATGTAACTTTTACCAATACCACTTTTTGCAAGGCACAGCACACTAAACGGGTTATTGAACTTGTAAGAAGCCAAAGCCAAAAAAAGTATAACAGCGTTTTCATCTTCGCCCAAAATGCCTGTCATGTTTAATTGTTTAACCAGTTCAGCCAGTAAATTTTTGTGCTTTAAAAATGCTGTTGCTTTTTGCTTGGCTTCTTCGCTTGGTTCAAATGTGGTGTGTGGTGCTTTGCCTCCAAATTTTAGTTGATGCAAACGGTATTCTTCAAGTTGTAAAATTAAGCTGTGTATGCTGCTTGATACTTCGGTAAGTTTTAATTCCCAGTTATCGCAAATGGTGCGTATGAGTTTGCCCGTTTGCGTATCGTTGTATAAATCTAAAGTTGTTCGTTGTGGTGGATAGTTTGCATGAGTAATGCGAAGTGTGCAAACCATACGTTCCACTTGCGATAAATCAACACCGCCCAAAACATCAACGGTTAAAACGGTGTCTTTGTAGGTTATAAAATGGCTGTTGGTAATGTGTAATTGCTGCATATTAGAAATGAATAAATACAAGCAAAACACGATAGAAAACCAGTAGCAAGTAAAAATACATATTAACAAATCAGTTCTCAAACACGCTTTTCTCCCCTGCGATTGAGTGCTTTTGATAACAACAAAAAAGAGCAATAACCAACCCGAAAAAAAATCAAAAACAAATTGCTGCCTTGCAGCAAAAAAAAGGGCGAAAAAAATGTGTGGCTTTGCCACGCAAAAAACACAACAAAGTTGTGAGAGAAAAAAGGGCGATTTAAAACCATTACAAGCAAACAAAAAGTAAAAACATTGCTGCCATGCAGCAACAAAAAAAGGGCGCAAATACAATACTTAAAAACGTACCGCAATATTGCGGTACATAAAACCAAAGCAGTAACTACCGAGCAAGCCACAGCGAACCACCGCAAGGCGCAACACCTGCAAACACAAAACGGCAAGCCACCGCAGCAGGCGCAGGGAAAGCAGCACCCAAAGCACAAGGCACAACCACCAACACAGGCACACCAAGCCCAAGAGCCAACGCAACACTACCCCAAGTGCCCGAACCAAAACCCGCAAAGCTAACACAGGGGCGCAACTGCACAGGAGCAGCAGCACACGGAAAAGCAACAAGCAAACCACCACGAGCAGCACACCAAGAAACGAGAGCAGCAGAACGCAACGCAAACGAAGCACGAGCCACACGACCACCAACCAAAAACGAAGAAACAGAAAACACCGCAGCAGACGGAAAAGCCAACCGAATGAGGCTATCAATACCCGAAGCACAACCAACACCAACCGAGCCAGCAAACGAAGCCACAGAGGGCAAAAAAGCACGGCACGAAGCAGCAGCCGAAGAACCCGAAAGACGAGAACCCGAAAAAGCCACACAAGGAAAAGAGCAAACAAAAGAAGCTAATGAAACCATAATAAAAACAACTAAAATGAATGCCCATTAATCAAGAGCATGAAAGCGACCACTAAAGCAAGGGCGGGCGTTAGACCGCTTGCTATACCCTTGCTGTGTGGGCGCAAATGCTCATTTTTGCATTCACTTTTAGTTGTTTATTATGGGAGTTAAAAGCGATTGTTTGCTTTGCCTTGTGGCTTTGGGTTCTACTCGTCTTTGGGTTATCGGCTAAATAGTTGTGTGCTTTTTTGGTAGCCAATCCAACAAAAAAACTTACAAAAAAAATCAGCAAAAAAAGGTGTATCGGAAGTAAAAAAAGCGTGGTGTAAGCACTTAACAATAGCCACGTTTTACGTGGCTTGCTGTGGGGGTAGCTGTGCAGTTTTAACTGCACTTTGCTAAGTGCTTAGTGTGTTGCTGCTGCCCATGCACAAGCATTTTTTTAACTTATAAAAAATAAAAAATGCAAAGCCGAGCCAAGCAGCAACACACAGCAAGCGGTAGTTTTTATCTTACATCAAACTAAAAACTACCGCTTGCCACCACGCTTTTTTTTATAGAGCCAAGCCAAAAATTAAATCAGTCCACCACCACCAAAAAACTAAAAGAAAAAGAGGCGAAAAAAAACGCTAAAAGCAGACGAAAAAAGGGCGTAAAAATGTGTGGTAAAACCACCCAAAAAAGAGGAAAAAAGGGCGAAAAAAACGACTAAAAAGCACTACAAAAACACCACAAAAAAACACCATCAAAAGCACTCAATCGCAGGGGAGAAAAGCGTGTGCATAACTTTTTAAAATGAGGGGTAAAACCGACCAAACAGAGCATAAAAAAACGCCACATGGTGAGTGTGGCGTGTTAGATTATTCCATTATGCGTTTATTCTCAACCCTAATTTTGTTCATCAACTCAATAATTATTGGGTCATTTGATAAATGCTTTTTGAGGGCAGTTGCATCTACTATACTGCCACTGTTTAAAAACTCCCCATTTGGTTTTTGATTACTTGAGCGGATATAGTAATTTATTATAATTCCTGTTTTCCCTTTCCTCATAGTGTATAAATCATAACCTTGATTACCTACTTTTAAGTGATGTAAGTATTGTTTTAGCATCAATATATAGACCCATCTATTTTTAGCTTGTTCAGATACATTACTAAAAATCTCATCAATATTATAATGGCTTAAAGTATCGTTTAAATCTTTAGACATATCAATATTATGCGGTATGTAATTAATTACAAAGCGGTCAAACTCCATGCTATCTGTTTTCACATCAATGCTTATTACATTACTTTTATCCTTATTATTTACTTCACTTGAGCAAGCATTGACTACTGAGTACAACAATAGCAACCCCAATATTTTTTTTAAGTTGAACATATGATTACTGTTTTCCAGGGTCTATTGTATTTCCTAAGTCCGTTTTCTTAACGTCTTCTGTTAATGTATAACTGTAAGCACCGTCACCGTTAAAACCTTTGTTATATGCTTCTGCTTCTGACTTTGAAGAAAAGCTATTAACAACGGATTTTCCATCTATTTGGTAGGTAAGGTTAAATACTTTTTCGATTTTTACAAAAGTTCCGTCTGTTACTAAACGTCCCGTTTCCTTTCCATTTACAATTTCAGGGCCGACATAACCAGTAGCAGCAATAGTTGTTACACCAGTTTGCATTGTAATGTCTGTTGCAAAGTTCGCGTTCCCCGATGTATTAGCGGTATTACAAGCGGCTAATGTCCATACTGCATTTTTATCAAATTTGATTTGCCCTGATTTTACTGCTGCTGCTAAATCTTTTACTGTTTTCTCACTCAAACCTCCATAGCTAACATTCATCCTATACATACCGTTATCTTGGTTTAAAAATAAACCATCATAGCCGCCATGCGCAAAAGTTACAACACGTAATATAGAGCCTTGTTCCTTAGTGTAATTTTTAAATACATTTAACAATGCTGCACCTGTATTAACTTTGCCTGCATAACTAAAGCCGTAACGCTGTTTAAGTCCCATTGCTCTTTTATGAAAAGAAACAACATCAGAGGGTTTATAATTATCTCCGTTTCCAGTTCCAGCAACAGTTATTCGTGCCTCTAATCCATCCAAATCAATTGCCCATATTGGATTGTTATTAGCAAATTGATAAGGTGTTAATTCTGGATAATCTGCCTCTAAAGGGTCAGTACTTAAAAATCTACCTAACCTCTTGTTGTAAATCCTCATGCCATAATCTTGCATTCCCTCAACTTCGCTATCGTCCATTTTCCCATTAAATGAATACCGATACCCCTTGGTATTAGCCAAAAACTCCTCCATGCTGCTGCAAACCGGGCGGGTTACATTCACGGTGTAATTTACATCTAAATTGCTTACAAAACATTTTTCGGGGTAAGGGCTGGCCGTTACATCCAGGTCGGTTACGTAAAATACATCGGCTGTGGGCACATAGGTGGTCTCCACCACGGCAAACTGGCTTATGCTAAAGGTGTAGGGGGTGTAGGTGGTATCGGTTACCCAGATATCAAGGGCGCTAATGTAAAAAATATCGGGGTAACTGCCACCACCGGTCAGCTGGCTTACCACCCGCACTTCGTGCTGTACATCGGCACTGTTAAAATTAAAGTTTACCTGGGTTGTATTACCTGCATTAATGGTAAAGTTCCCGGTAACCGGGTTACCGCTGTTGTCGTAAATGCGCACCACGGCATTATTGCTTACGGCTTGTACAGTAATGCTTCCATTTACATACTCACCTGTGTTAGGGGTAGAAAAGAAGAAGCTGGCCCCATCGTTGGCGGCAGTTACGGGTACGTCCTGGGTAGAAGTTCCGCTGTTGTAAGTGGGACTTCCGCTATTGTAAGCACTCCAGGTTTGAGTATGTCCATTTGTAACGGTCTGGCTTGGGGCAATGGTCATTACGGGGTCGCTGGTGGCGCGCAGGTTGTACTGGTTCTGGCTGCTGTTCAGGTTAAAGTTTACAATCTGATTGGTGGAGCTGGCCGGTACGGTGGTGGGCCCGGCTACCAGGTTGTTGTTGTTATCATACAGGCCCACATACACCGGGTTGGTGGTAGTGGTAAACGTAAGGTTCACATCAATCACGTTCCCGTTGGTTGGAGTACCTGTTATGGTGTAATAGGCTCCGTCTCCGGCATTGGTGGCAGTAATGTCCTGCGTATTGTTGCCGCTGTTGTAAGTGGCACTTCCGCTGTTCCAGGCAGTCCAGGTTAAGGTGTGCCCGTTGTTGAGCAGGGTTATGGGTGTCATTACCTGCGCCAGCTCTCCGGTAAGGCGTACTTCATGGATGGAGCTGCTGCAGTTGCTTACAACAAGGTTAAGGTCTCCGCTATTGCCGGCTGTAATCACATCGGTAGCCGAAACGAGGTTTCCGTTCTGGTCGTACACGCCTGCGGTTACATCGCTGCCCCCGGCCTGTATGCTTACTTTTACAAATAAATCCTGTCCGGTATTGGCTGCGGTGCTAAAGCTAACCTTGCCTCCGTCATTATCGGCATTCACGGTTATTTCCTGTTGCTGGGTACCACTGTTGTAATTGGTGCTTCCGCTGCCTATGGCCGTCCAGGTTTGCTGGTGTCCGTTCACAAATACATTATGGTTATTGGCCGGGTTGCCATTGGCGGTTACCCGCACGGTGTGCTGGCTGCTGCTGCTGTTAAAATTAAAGGTAAGGGCCGAGGTGTAACCTCCTGCCGATACGCTCAGGGTATTGCCCACTAAATTGTTGGCTGCATCATAAATACCCACAGTAATTCCGTTTTCTTGTCCGGACTGGGCTGTAATGAGTACCTGCACGGCATCGCCATTGGTGGGGGTATTGGGTATAATAAAGAAAGCCCCGCTGCCTATATCGGCCATTTGTATTTCCTGTTTGCCGGATGAACTGTTGTACGCAGGTATTCCTTCCTCATAACTTTGCCAGGAGAGGGTGTGCCCGTCAATAACCGGGTGTTGCTGCACCTGCACATTTTGAGAACCACTGCAACTCGAAACAAATTCGGTTGGTCTTCCCGGCATAATCATCCCGAATGGATAATAATCCTGGGCGCTTTGCACATCGGCCAGGTAAGCGCTGATGTTGCCATCGGCACCGGCTGTAAGGGCATAGTCTCCATTGGGGTTTCCGCCTGTTGGAGCGATGTATTCGTATTTGCCTTTTTTGAGTAAATAATCACTGCCGCTTACCGCAGGGCCCTGCCAGGTATAGGCTTCGTCCACTATAATTTTGCGGTCGCTTACCGTTACCAGCACATTGCCCAAGTGGTTGCTCAGTTCATACTGCCGGCTGCCTTTGGCATAGGTAAGGCCGCAGCGGTTATCATACAGGGCATTCACTGTAGTGATGTAGGTGGCAAAGGTGGTGCAACGTTGCTGCCACTCGAGGTTGAGGTTATCGAGGAAAATTTTATCGTAGCCGGCAAAACCATTGCTCATTCTGTTTTTAATGGCGTTTACATAGTAGGTTCTCCATTCTGTTTGCAGGGAGGTCCAGGCTCCGTTATCCAGGGCTGTGTAACAGCGCAGGCTGCACATCCATTGCATCCAGCCATTCATCAGGGCCTGCAGGGTGCGCATATCCATATCTGCGTAATCGGTGCCTGAGGTAGTGGCGAGGGCATTCCATTCATCATCCCAATGGGTTTTAATATCAGAGTTGGTTACGCCAATGGTATTAGCTAAAAAGTTTTCGGCCTCGGTGGCTACATCGCCTAAATCGTTTACGCCATTGCCTGCCACCGTAACGCTGCCTCCGCAACTTTGCGCCATCCGGGCAGGTGCCCATTCGCCCAGCCTGCTGCTTCCGTAAATGTTTAAACTTTGTTGTTCAAACACCACCGCATTCTCGGTAGCTTTCTCCTCGTAGGTTGACATAATATTGCCCTGGGCATCGCGCACGTACCAGGTGGTAATGGCAGCGGCTCCGCCCTTGCGCAGTTCTTTTTTCATGATACGTTGTCCGCTGGCATCGTAGGCAAATTCCAGGTCGGGTTTGCTGCTGTTCTGGGTGCGGGTAATTTTACTTATTTTGCCATAGGTGTTCCATTCAATGGAAGCAATTTCTTCCTGTGCATCTTTCACCAGGTTGCCCAGTTCATCGTAATCATAATTGTAATTGTGCGGGTTATTGCCGCTGGCAGCCTGCCCGTTTTTCACATCTCCGGCATGGGTGCTGGTGGTTACTGCATCGCTTACAGCCAGCAGGCGGTTGCTGTTCTTTTTTACATTGTTGCTTCCGGCAAAATTACCTCCGGTTTTCTGGTACACATAGGTAAAGTCATCCATCAGTATTCCGCCCTGATCTTTACGTTGCAGGGTGAGGATATTGCCGTTGGCATCGTAGGTGTAATTTTCATGGTAAGCATTAGAAGCCGAAGTTTGTTTCCAGTAATTATCAATCATGTTAATGCCGTTGTGCACGGTCATTTCCATAAGGCGGTTTAACTGATCATATACATAACTGGTGGCCTGTGCCGTGCCTGTGGGTCCGCCCATAAAGGAGCGAATGGCGGTAACCATATGGCTTATATTTCCGTTATACAAATCTTTGTTGGAAGATTTCAATCCGCTGGCATTGCTGCCATCCATGTATCCGGCCAGAAAATTTTCGGCCTGGGTACTTGCTCCCACAATGGGTTTATAGTCTCCGTTATAATAGTTGAGGGAGTACCCCATTTCGTCCATGGCAAAATCGCGGTTGGTATTGGTGCTGCCGGGCAGTCCGTCTTTTCCGGGGTCGCGGTTCAGGTTGAGGAGGGTATTGGAGTTAACGGCTTTTATCCATCCGTGAATGGTGTAGGCATAATCCAATCCCTGCACCTGGTCGTTGCCCAGTTCCACCCGCGAGAGTGGCCCATGCTGGTAATAAAAATACTTGGCATCGGTGTGCCAGTTCACTCCATCGTTGCTGGTTTGCACCTTGGTGAGGCGGTTGTTGGCATCGTATTCATACTGGTGAATGAACTGGTCGGCCGCATCCTGCTGGTAGGTTACTGATTTTACTACCCCGCTTATAAGGTCGTAATCATATTTAATGGTTTTAAACTGGTGCTGGGAAGGGATGAGGTTGTTTTGCTGCAGCAGGAAATTCACATTGCCGTGAATGTCGTAGGTGTAGTGCGAGGCCTGATCGTAGGTGGTTTCGTCTCCGTCATATAGGGCTTCAAAGGTAGTACTCACCACGCGGTTGCGCAGGTTTTCCTGCACAATGGGAATGCCCTCAAATTTCTTTACATCGTAAAAGGTGCGGGTTACCTCTTTGCGGTTGTTGGCTTCGGTTACCCAAAGCAGAAAGAGGTCCTGATCCATCTGATCGTTGCGGTAGGTATTTTCAATAGGATAGGCGGCTTCTATTTTTCCCACTTCGCTGATGCGTCCTTTAAAATCGTACAGCGTGTAAGAGTAGGTGTTAGCCGACTCGGCATATTGTTTGGCATTTTGCGATACCACCAGACGACCGAGTTTATCGTAATAAAAACGCGAAGAGAATTCATCTGCATAATCAGCAATATGAATAGCCCTCGGGTTATTGGCATCGGTATTTGACACATAGAGGTTGTTATCATCTGTATGGCAAAGACGGGCAAAACTGAGGCTTGTGCCCCAGAGGCGGCTGGTCCATGAAGTTCCTCCGTCAATGGTTTTGTACACGTTGCCATTGGTGGCAATAGCATAACCAGTGGTATAATCTTTAAACCAGATGTCGGTATAGGTTACAGAAGAAGGGGCATTGCTGTATTGGGTAAAGGCTGGTGTGGTGGCGCTAAGGTCAATGTAGTAAAGTCCGGTGCTGCCGGCAAAGTAAGCCATGGTTTCATCGAGCACAAAACTGCGGGTGGGGTTGTCGCCCGCACCGGTGGTGGCTACCTGCCAATTGGCGCCTCCGTTAGCGGTATAATAAATATAATTAGCTCCGGGGGCGGTAGCTACACCCGTATTGCCGCTGAAGTGTACGCTGGTAATGGCTCCGGTAACTGATGCGAGGGCGGTATAGGCCCAGATACCATTGGTATTTTCAAGTTTGTATAAAATACCGGTATTGGCTGAGGCGAGTTTACCACTTACAAAACATTTAGTTTCATTGATAGCCTGCACATCGTACAGGTTAATTCCGGTAAGGGCGTATTCCATTTCCCAGCTGTCTCCCCCATCTAAGGTTTTAAACAATTTGCCATCGTTGCTTACCATAAAGCCCAGTGTAGTATTCACCATGCTGAGCGCCACAATAGGCGGAGGTTGCAGGGTGTTCACAAATCCCCAGTTGGATGCATTGGGTTTGCGGGCCATTTTCCCATTGGCACCCACTCCGGTAAAATCGCCTGCACTGTTTACTGCCATAGCTAGCAGGGTGGAATTTGTCATGTCAATTCCGGAAGCATTGCCCCAGGTTTGTGTACTGCTGTTGTACTGGAGCAAGGTGTTTTTTCCTGCTGCAAAGCTGTTTGAGGAATAATAGCTAAGGCTGTATAATGGTTCGGTGCTTCCTGTTGATTGGTTGGTCCAGCCAGAGCCGGAAGAGCTAAGGTAAAGGATACGTCCGTTATCTCCGGCTGTCCACCAGTTATTGTTACCATCGGTGGTAAGGGCATGCAGATTTTCGGTATAAGTGCAGTGATCCATAAGCCAAGTGTCACCTCCGTTGGTGGAGCGTAGGATACGTCCGTTTTCTCCCACAGCTACTACAGTTCCGCTGCTTGAATTTCCTGTAACAAAAACGGCATTTAGCGGCAATGGCAACACTTTTCCTGAAACATCCGATGCATTGTTTGAAGCAGACGGATCGGTAACATACATTACCCCCTGGGTAACGGTTGGGTTGGATAGAATCAGATCTGACCCGACCGCCATGGCTATATCCAGTGAGCCTGTGGACAGGAGAGAGGCGTAAATTTTATTTTTATGATGCACCCCGCTGATGCTGCTGAAGGAGGTAGTGTTAATAACTGTAGAGCCCGTAGTAAACGTTGCCTGTATAATATCTCCCCCACTTTGATTTAAGGCTCCCGTGCCGACAGCCGTGTTTTTAAAATGGAAAGAAATGATGTTGGCGGGAGAACTGATGGCGGACCAAGTGCTGCCGTTAAATCCGGCCAGGGTGCTACCTGCATCGAGCAATAAATAAAAATCGCTGTTGTTGGTGGCATCACGATAATAGTGTACCTGTTTAATGCTGCTGCCAGCGGTATAAGGTTGTGTTACCGCTCCGCTGGCATCACGTAAATAAATTTTTCCGTTATCGGCACCAAAAATACCGGTACCGGAAGCATTGAGGCAAACAGATGTGGCATTCACTCCGGAGGGGGGCGTAAATCCGCTCCAGGCAAGTGTGCTCCAGGTTTTCCCTTTATTGGTGGTTTTATACACCTGAAAAGCGGAGGTAATGACAAACCCTACTGATGCATCTTCAAAATGCATATCCACCGCATTGCTGATGCCGGCAATCAGTGTATATCCTTGTCCTGTGTTTTCGGTGTAATAAATATTTCCACCTGCTATATAACACCAGGTAGTATTGGAAGCCGTGTGGATGTCATCTATCGTTGACCGGATATTATTGGGTAGTACCTGCCATTCTGATCCGGCTGAGAGTGTACCTTTCATTAACAATCCTGATTTTCCCCCAACAATTCCAAACGAGTTATCAGTAAAATCGAGTGCGGTTAATTCAGCGGGCCGAACATTGAGGTAGGCCTTAACCCAGTTTTGTCCATCGTCATCGGTTTTATAAATTTTGCCATCATCGGTTACCACATAACCATCCGCTGAAGAAGAAGAGAAGTGAATGCTGGTAATATTGCCCTTTAGCATTAGCGAAAGATTTTTAGACGGCCCGGTCCAGGTGGATCCGGCATCGGTGGTATGCCAGATCAGTCCGTTTCGCTCGTAAGCATACCCTTCTGTTCCTGAAATCTGATGTACATGGATGAGATCTCCTCCTGTTGGTACAGGCACCATAGTCCAGTCAACTCCGCCATTAGTTGATTTAAGTAAAATACCTTTTTTACCACAGGCAAAAACCAAGTTGGTATTGATAAAGGTTGTGTAAAATAAATCTTTTACGCCAAGTGCATTTATTTCATTCCATGAGCTTCCTCCGTCAAGGGTATTGTAAACACGTCCATAACCCGATCCGGTAAGTTCTCCGGTAAGCAGGCCTTTGGCTGTATTAAAGAAATGAATATCGCTGCTGTTAAAATTGCTGTTCAGTCCGTTGTTCAATTGTTCCCATTTCCATATGTTCATGTCATCCTGATCGGGCATGGTTTGATGCACCAGCTGATTCAGAGAATTGTATTTATAGGTGGTGGTATAAGAGTGGTTAGTGAAAACGGTATGCGTGCCTTTTTCACGGTCCATGTTTATCTTCTGAAGTTTACCGGGATCTGTAATCAAGTTCACCCCTTCTGGCGGAACCGTGCGTTCCAGGTTTCCGGCTTGATCGTAATAGTACAATGTGAAGTGATGTTCTCCTGAAAGATTTTTGGTTTTCATGAAAAAATCTTCGTACACATCAAGGCAGTGCTGCACGTACCTTTCGCGGAAAGCAGTGCGTTCCTCTTTGATATAGGCATCGTATTTTTGTTTGGCATTGAAGTAAGCAAGTTTTAATTGCCTTTGTTCGCAGGGGTCATCTACTGTAACATTAGCTACAGGAACCGGACAACATAAACGCTGGTTGCACATATATTCAAGGGCAAATTCGGTAACTGCAAACAGGCAGGTGTTTCCTAAACTGGTATTACTTACATAGGACACCAGCAATTGGATATCTGCATCACTATGACCGTCAAAATTAACCACCCCTGTGTATTCAGTAATTCCGGCATTTGAAGTTCCGGTAAGAGGAATTACTTTATTATTTATTTTTAATGTGTAGGTTATATCGCTTTCACTACAGCCACCCAATGCGAGCGATTTGAACTTAAACTGGTAATCCCGGTAATTTTGTACGGACACTTTATCAATCCCGGCATTAGCCCCGGTTACCAGGTGGTCATACTGCCACAATTTTATGTTACTTGTTCCGTCCAGTATCTGGTAAACCATGGCATTCTCATCCAGGGAAGAAAACTGGACACGTTTCACGCAATACTCATTATGTCCGGATGTAAACGGAGGACTGCTGATGTTAAACACCGCAGTAGTACAGGCGGTACTGCAACCCGGACAAATATTGTTGCAGGAAGTGCAAAGATCAAAGTCGGTATCTAAGTGAAAATCGTTGGGCTGGCAATAGCTGATGCTGTCAGGAGGATGATTGGGATCAGGTACTTTATAGGTTGTATCCTCAAAATTAGTAGCATAAAGCAATTGACCGCAGCCAAAACCAACCGGAGCCGGAGGGCAGGTGGTAGTATCCACGCACGGGGCGTAGCCATATACTTTTACTACAGTACCGTTTTTCAATTTTGCTGTTGCTACAAAGTGCCCATGACTGTATATAGGTTTAGAATATTCGGTTCCTCCGGATACCGGAAACGTATTGGACGGATAGGATTTTCCATTTTTGCTAAAATCACGTTCGATGGTCAGGAAAACTTCAATGTCAGAAAGAGAGTAATTCAGGGCCGGACTAAAGTCGGTCTGGGGGTCAAACACTTTAATGAAACAATCTCCCATCTGCAAAGTATGTATACCTTTAGTTTTAGGGAAGGCTGCCAGATAATCGATTTGATCAAATAAGCTTGTTTGTAATCCTCCATCCCCTAATGTTGCCTCTTTGGCGTCATCTATTCGGTCATTTAAGAAGTTTTTTACTTTGTTCAGTTCCGGAACATTATATATGCAATCATGTTTTTCCTGGGCCATGGTTTTGGGCGGTTTACTGCTCAGGTAAACATCATCCGGTTTGATGGCTTCGTCCATCGGGAATTCAAGGGCAGAATAAGTTGGGTTACTGGAGCAGGAGCCCATGATGAGGCAGGAAGAATAACCTTCTAATTTTACGTATTGAGGGGTTCCGTTGTTTTGGCGGATGCAGGCCGTGATGTAAAAATTAACATTGGGGTTGTTGGGGTCGTTTACATAATGAATATCGCTGAAGCCATAAATGGCCACACTGGAATTTCCAATGCCATTGTATGAGGCACCAGACAAATCCGTTAAGGTAACAGTACATGACTTATCAGCGTATGTTGAGCAAGGGGCAATGGTTGTGTTTAACCTGGTATGGCTGAAAACTAACTGCAGCTGATTGTTTGATGCAACCGATAATGTCGTATTGTATTTCATTTCACCGCACAAGCCATCTTGCCCAAGGTCGGGACCAATTGTCAAAACAGTCCGGATCTCATCTAAAAAACCTGGGCTGAGCACCATGTTGTAGGGTGTTTCCAGAATATTGCCTGTAGTTCCTAAACTGTTTTGATTATGATGCACAAAAACGTTTAACAGGTTTTGTACACTGTATGCGGTAGAGGAGGTTTTGCATACGGGTCCTTCGGAACAGGAGGAAAGGCCGGAAATAGCTGAAAACTCGTAATTATCTCTTGTGCGGAGGAAACTGTTGTATCCATACAAGGTAATTTGTTTAATCTGCTCCGGGTCCCCGTTATAATCCGGGTCGTTGGGATCCACATGCACATTCACTTTTATCTGAAGCTGATTCAAATCACTGACATAAGGATTATGTTTTAAGCAGCAGAAACTCACGATGTCCGTATTATTAAAATCATATAGGGTAGCATCTGTTCCCCTGAATTCAATATAAAAACCTTTGTTGGCTGAAATATTTGAAGGGGAATTAAATCCAACCTCAAGACGTTTGTAATTATCCGGAGCAGTGCCTCCGGTCACCACCTCACCTTCCCAGTTAAAGTCGTTGGGATAGGTGGTGGTGGAAGCAGATTGAGAAGGAGCGGGTGACATAACTGCTGCTTCCAGGGTAGGGTCAAACTGCGCATAACCTTTATTGCCATTGTTATCACAATGCAAAGGCTCAGGAGTCGGGGTATTGTTATAAAGTTTATTATTGGCAAGTAAGGCATTCATTAAAGCTTCCAGCGAAGCATCGGCCGGGCATTGCTGGCACTCTTCTTTTCGTTTTACATCAACGATGTCTTTCACGTCTTTACTGATATCGTTAATCACATCCTGGTAAGTGGCAGGATCGGTAGCCGGAAAAGTATCAGATGGAGAATACAATTTGGGTTCATCAAGCCTCTTTAACCCCATCATGGTACCTGCTGCTCCGAAACGCGGAGTTTTGCCTGAGTATAAAAAATAAGTAGCCACATTACAGGTTTGTTCAGGATTGTAGAACTCCGTGTTGAACATAGGCCCCACAAGGCTGGCATTTGGTTTAGGGTAGCTGTTCCATGGATACACATCGTAAAAGATGGAATAAGGGCTTGGCTGTTCGTTAAAGTAATAGCCATATTTGCTCACATCAAAAGTAGAAGTTCCGATACATCCATTGTAACTGTGCGATTCAATGGCCAGCATATCTGCCCGCCATTGTGCAAAGCGCTGTTTTAAACTTGTATATAAGGAACGGTAGATTAACCATTCTTTATCGGTGGTTAAAGTTACTGTTGATGGCCAGTTAGAGGGGTGACACGGGCTGCAGCTTTGTGTAGCGGGGAAGTTCCGGTCGGTTTCACAATGGGCAAGCATGTAAGCATATTCAAGCATACTGATGGTAGTGGAACCAACAGTAAAATAATTGGTACAAACTGATGCAAAGGCAGTTTTTTCAGCGCTTACATCATAAAAATTCAGGATATAATAATCGAGTGAATTGGCTGAATTGTATTGTTGCGTATCAAAGTAGGGGTCGTAATCATACAAGTGAGAAAGATCACTATTAGCAGAAATACCATAGGTAGTTTTAAAGGCATCAAACCTTACACAGGGACTATTCTGGTCATTGGTCATATCATCAATGCTGGCCAGCTCCCGGTCAAAACTCCGGCTGTTTGCTCTCCGGCTGCAATCAGCATAGTAACCAAATTCGGGGTGATAAGTAACCAGGGAAGCAGACCACCAGGTTTTTCTTATTTTTTCAAAATCAGCCAGGTGAATCAAAAATTGTGGGGGAATCCATAGGGAACCATCAGACCGGATATCCAGAAAAGCAATGAAACGCTGATCAATGGCCGGAACAAATTCCCCTTCAACTAATTTTACTTCTATATAGGCCGGGTCACCATTTTCGTCCAGGTAAGAGAATCGCTTGGGCCCAACGGCCTGATCAGGATTGTAGGGGAATTTCCAGCTTGGGGTCCAGAGAGAGGCGATATAAGGGTTGTAATTTGTGTAAAAATCATTGTAGATGTATTCTTTGCGGGGAAGAAGATTAAATGTATTGTAGACTGATAAGGGAAACAGGGTAGGATCAATTTCACCGGAATCAGTTCCGTATACAAAGGGACCATAAAAAACGCCACGATAAAAATGCCCTTCTTCAGATGTGTTACCGTATTGGCCTCCGGGAGTCACATCGGTCAGCATCAGGTTATAACTGTTCAGGCAAGGGTCAAGGTTGGTGCAGGGCTCATAACATTTGGCCAGCAATGCTGCGTATTCCTCCTGTGAGTATTCTGACTGCTTTGCCGCAAGTCTTTGTGCACAGGTTTCACAGGTAATGTTACAACCTGTGAGATCAATTTTCGCCTCTTCTTCGTCCAGAAACTCATCAAAAGTTTTCAGGCAGGTAGTTGATGCCAGATACTTATTGGTGTAATAGTCCAGGGCCTGTTCGTTAATGGTAAGTACCTTGCTGATGGAATATTCTCCTGTGGGTAATTCAATTTCACCGGAGGAATTGTGGGTAGCCCATTCCGGTGCTGAACCGGCTCCGAATCCTTTGGTAATAGACGGAGGAGTAGAAGTGCCGCAGGTAACAGCCTCCCCGCTGTTGATCAAAGCGAGGATATCACTGCCAATGGTTACCTGATTTGAGGATGCATCATTCGGATTTATTCCGGTGAGGTATTCATTTCCGCACAGGTCTTTTACACTTATTTTCAAATCCAATACGCAATCAAAGCAAATGGGGTTGTTATTACAGGCTTCTGTGTGTTTGGTCCCGTTCATTTTATAGGCGAAATATTGAATCCCAGGTGTGGTGACGGCAAAGCTCATCCCCATGGTAAGTGATTTGCTGGGCAGGTCAAGTACGTTATTATTGCCTGAATTGTTTGTGGCTACTGTTTTACCGAGTAAATCCACAGTTGCAAAAGAAGGATTTGGATTATAGGAAGGTAGTGCATCTACTTTAGCCGGACTTTGGCCTGCCAGCGAAGTTGCTACTACCTGCCCCCTGAAATTGATATAGGAAATACTGATCTGACCATTTGGATCAATTACCAGATTTTTTTTATAATGTTCCGCATACCCTGCCTCGCTTCCAAATAATCGGTTCAGTTCTTCCTGCAGGGGTTTGCTGTAAATATATTTGGTTTCATGTCCGCTGCCCACCTGATGATTTATTCCAACACCTCCTTGTTCTCTGATTCGTCCTGTATTATCGGGCGTGTAGGTTGTTTGGGCAAAGGGGTACTCTTCTGCATCCGGAATATTATTATCATTGGAATTAGCTTGGATTAATTCGTTTTGCGAAGAAAAATATTTGGATGATCCGGAGCTACTTGCCATTGGTGAAATAAGAGGATCGCAAAGTTCTCCGTTATCCAGATCAAAATGGTCACGGTTGTATTTGGTAATAGAGTTATATTTATTAAAGGATGGAATGAATTTAAAGTCGGGCGACAATACATCATTAGGCATACGATAAGGCACTGGCAATACATTAATCGCAGGCCTACCCTGATGATCATAAATTGATTCGCTGATCAAAGCAGTTTGTACCTGAATGCTCTGACTGGAATTGGAATATTTATTAACTGTGATTGGTACATTGTTGCGCGTTTGCTGTTGTCTTTGCCTCAGCGTTCCATCAAAGTAAGCGATGGAATAAATGCTTTTCCCGTCTTCAGCAAAATCGGCACTCATTTGCCAGTTATATCCAAATGAAAAACCTGCATCGGCCTGGTGGCTGTAATAATAAAAATCGCTTAAAGCTCCACCCGAGGGATTGGTGTATTGATTCCATGTTCCTTCAACAAGGTAAGTAGTATTGTTTTGAACTATATCGCCCACTGCCCTTACTCTATAGACAATATATCCTTTCGGATAGATTAAGGGGATAGAAAAGTGGTTTTCTGCTGTGGAAATGCGGGTGCTATTAAATTGAAAGTTTCGTTCGAAAAAGGGAATATTGGCCGGATTGGTAACGGAGGTATAATAACTTACATACGTCCATTCCAGGTCATAATATTTAGCCCCGGATATTGCGTCCCAACTTATTTTCAGATCAGGGTTATCGGGGTTATTTGTTGAAAACGGAGCATAATGCGCAAGATTAGCAGGTGATGAGGTGGGGAAAAAAATATAGGTACGCGCTACTTCTGTTTCAGCAAAGACCTTGAGGTTGTACTGAGGGGTTGAGGGACTGCTTTGAATGGTCACCTGATCAACCGTAATCTCTACTCTATAGGCATCATTTATTTCAAGCACATCCCGATCAATGAATGCGCCCTGGTTAGAAAAATTAATGTGAAAAATGTGGTAACCACCGGCTGGTGTATAGGATTGAAAATTTCCATTTCCATATTTATAATACGTGTAAGATATTTTTACTTCAGCCGAGTACCGTTCAGACGGAGCTTTGGCCGTACTTCTGTTCATATCCACCATTACCCAAATGCGGCCTTTGGCCGAATTATTGGTAAATAACTGAGACCAGTTGGCATTATAATTCATACTGCCCGGATCCATCACCTGATATTTATTATCCGTAACTGATTCAGATATGCCCCCGGACGGAATAGTTACCGTATTGTTTAAATGAATATATCCGGAAGTGGTTTTATCAATCGTGGCAATGGCAGTAAGGCGGGATGGAAGAATCCCAGCCAGCATCAGGAGGAGTTTGTAAAATGACTGTTTCATAGCTGGTTTTTTGAATAATTGGCTTTAACCTGGTATTGTTCAAATGGCTTTTTAGGTTTGTAATTTCCCCTGGAATAGTTCAGGTACTTTGAATAGGTGAACTGGTCGGCTGCAAAATGGGGAGAGGTATTGATATCTGAGTAAACAATTTCAATTTTTGAAATGAGTTGATCCTTATTTATCATCTGGTCATCTCCAGATAGCTTTTTACCGGTTATGATAATTTTTTTAATACAATACGAGTTGTTATAGCAGATTTTAATTTCATTCAATTCATCCAGACCAAATTTGAGTTGACAGTAATTCAGACTGTCTTCCTTACCGCAGGCAGATGATTCACATTGTCCAAGCAAAGACTGAAAAGAGACCAGGAACTGATCAGGTTTAAAAGAAGAGGTACCTGAATTTCTTCCGGCCAGAACAATGGTTTTATCGGTATGGTCGGCATAAACATAATAGTCTTTCCCTATAACGATTTCCCTTTGAGAAGAGGAAAATACCGATAGTCTTTCGTTTAAAAGCAACTGAGCTTTATATATGCTGAAAGGTATTCTGTCTTTTAACTGGTGGTAATATCTGTACTCAGCGGCCATGCTCAGTTTGGAATGGGCGGCATAAAATTTATTAATCTGCAACAGTTGTTCTGTAATATTTTTTTGCTGGCCCAACAGCAGAATGGGCTGAAGCAATAAAATCAGGTAACTAATTTTGGCCTTCATTGTGTTTTCAGCTTAATGTTTTTCTGTGATTCTTTAATAGTTTTAATGCCACGTTCGGTTTCTTTTTTCACCCGAATTAGGTTTCCTTCCTCATCGTATTCATAAAAGGTAGCATAATTATTTTCATCCATTTCAGCCATGAGACGATTGGTAAACGGGTCGAAGACATAGGATTTCATGGCTCCGTCAAACGGATAAATCCGTACATCATCGAAGTAGACGTTTCCGGTTCCGGCATTCATAAGTTTAATTTCAATTTTAGAAGCAGCCTCGGGGATGATAAATTCAAAATCAATTTTTTGCCAGCCGTCAATAATTGGTCCACTGGCCTTGATCAAATCATACGTTTGGCTGATACCAGGGAAAGAAATCTTAATGTAGGGTTGTGTATACGTAAGCGGAGGATTTGTATAGGGGGCAACCTCTTCTTTTACCCAGGCTGATACAATGTATTTTTTCCCGGGTAAAGGGGCAAAGCTCCCTATACATTGTTCGCACCTTAAAAATTCCTGATCACAATTATCTATGGTAACCTGTTTGCGAAAGGTATAAGAACAGGCTCCTACCTTACAATAGTTTTCGTAAGAATAGTTGCAAACTATCGTGTATACTCCCGGATCGGCAAATGTGCAATTAAAGGATGCACCGCTTCCTGTTTGTACAGCTGATGTGCAGGTGGTGCAGGTACCTGCATAAGCTTTCCAGTCAAAAGTTTCCAGGCTTTCATTCCCGTTCAGTGTAGTAAATTCCATATTGGCACCCGCACAAAAATCACCTTCAGCATCAATCATTTCGGTAGTACAGTAGGCATCTATATATGCATAACCAAAATGTCCTTCCAACCTGCAGTCAGAGGTTTTAAAAATGATGACCACTTCTTCCTGGCTACTTACGTATGGAGAAAGGTCAATCACATTGGTGCTCCATTCTTTATACCGGCCACCGTAAAAGGAGTATTTTCCGGCATAATAGCCCGGACCAAATGTCTGAAGGTCTTTGATGGAAGGCACAGGAGGGGCCGTAGGGATTACCTTGAATTGTGAACAAGGCACCAGGTTTCCTCCCTGTGTAATGCTATAGGCAGCCACTTCAAAAAAAGGTTGATCAGACAGGCTATGGCCCGGATCTTCTAGTACAGCCGCATAACGGTATACAAACAGGGCTTTATCTGCCGTAACTTTTACTTTATAAATCAACTCTTCCGATTCGGCCCCGTTATTATTATTACCAAGTCTTACAGAGTAATTACCACCGGGTGCTATCACGGGAAATTTACCATAAGGGTCCAATTTAGGAACATTCATAATGGTATGTCTGCCGGGAAACGGAGCTCCGGAAGTAAGCACATTGGTGCAATGCGGATTGTTTACGCTGCAGTTGTCAAAATCACCGTAAGTGCAATACCAGCCCGATAAGTTCCCGTTTTCAAAATCCGGATTAGTGCAAAGGGTGTTGAGTGTAATCGAAGAAAGCATGGAACTTGAATAAGAACTTTGGTTACTGCAGGGCGAGGTGTATAATGATGGAGGGGGAGCCATCATGGTTTTAGCTGCTGATAACTCAGCCTTTTCAATTTTGTAAAATTCTTCAAACTGGTTTTCAGGAACGGAAAATATTCTGGCTTTTTCCCTGATGGCTAAACTGTCATTGATGTTTCCTCCATAAGCAGGGTTGAAGAACAATGTTCCATAAATAAACAACCCAATTATAATTAAAGTAGTTTCGTGTTTCATAGTCAGGTCTATTTACATTTTTTCAGGTTTTTGGTCGTACTGATATAAGAGTTTTGTCCGGAAAGTTTCATGCTTTGTTTTCCGCTGTGAGATACTGAATTGCTTAAATAAGAGCCGGCCTTATAATTTGTTTTTCCGTAGCCAAAGTGTTCAGAACAGGTTTTATCGTACTGATAATCTTCGAAAGCATCAAAGGCAATCTCCGCATATTGGGCATTTTGACCAACGGCAACAGGTAAGGTAAAATTATATCCGTATAAAGCTGATGAATACCGGTTCAACGCATCCCGGTTTTCAAGTTCTACCCCGTAGGGGCTGTAAACAGTTACTTCACTTACAAAGGTCCATCCGTCTTTTACAGGTACCCAATACCCGCTTCCATTGGTTTGCCAAAAGGAAGCGAAATACTCGTATACACCATCTGAACGGGTATTGGTGTTTTTATTCTTGCTGCTTTGATCTCGACCTGTCAGATATGCGTAGTTTCTTTTCAGCCTCCAGTTGCCCTTAGTACCTGCCACAAAAGGATTAAATACTTTATCAGGATAATATCCGCACTCGGAACAGAATAGGCCCCAGTCATCCGAGTATTCAACCGCCATGGCATCAATTACCCGGTTAAACACGAGCTTGTTTCCCTGTACCGGGTTATCCAGCATCACAATTTTAGCAATGGGCATATTCTGCATATTTCTTCTACCAGAACGGGTGATTTTTAACTGGGCAACATCAGGAATTTTCAATTTTTTACCATCCCGGTCTGAAACAACCAGTGGAGAAACTTGGGTAACCCATCCGGATGTTTGCTTACGGTAAGGGTTTTTAATAGAGAATTTTTCTACACTTACTTCATCGCCTTCAATAAAATAGTTAGTAGGATGAAGTTTGGCTTCTGCCCCTGTCAATACCAGATCCTGATTGTGGTAGACCTGGCCCATGCGTTGATAAGCCCAATGCGCAGGAATGGTGAGGGAATAAACGGGATCTTTAAAATCATTGGTGGTACGGGTAAGTAATACACTTCCGGTTAATTGATCATACAGTACATTTTTTGTGGTGATACTAGAGCCTTGATCGTAGGCTGTTACTTCATCCAGCAGGCCATGCCTTAAAATAACCTTGGTCAGCACTGCAGATCGGAACCTGGTTTTTTCTTTAATGGCAACTGGCCAGAAAATAGGAATAGGAAGAGTAACAGCAGCAGCCACAATCATTTCGAGATTATTCGCTGTCCCCCTACTCGTAGTTTCGGTTTTATTCTCTCTTAAATCACCAACAATATCATAGTCCAATCCAAGGGTAACATTGCTGATCGTACCGGAGCGGTCAATGGTCTGAACTGTACTGCTTAATTGAGACGGATGGTTGTCTTTGGTTTTGTACCGGTATACTGTTTTGGTAATTAGTTCTCCGGCTTCATTATAATGATATTCCCCTTTAGGCTTTCCGTGCATATCATTTAGTTCAATGCAATACCCCTGTGAAACGGCCTGATAGTCTTTACTCTCAATATTAGTCAAGGCCAAAAGCGGGTTTGTTTTATACCGATCACTTGCAATATTAGTGGCAGAAGTTATTGTTGGAAAATCTTTTGCAGTATAGTATTTGTGCACAGTGCTGCCAGTGGCATGACGTTTCACACCGACATGGTTCAGGTTCTTCACTGTTACCTGGCTGTAGCCTACTGAAGCCCCCGGGAAAAACATTTCACCATAAGGGGTTTCGTGCATAAAACGATCGTCAGGAGCTAAAGGTTTTTGTTCAGAGTGATAAATGGGCATCCGGAAAGGATTTTCATCTGCACCTATCATAGGTTCGTAAGTTGCAATTCCGCTGCTGATTTCTTTTTCGTTTTCTATCTTGGTATAATCATACGTTTGGCCATACTCATATCCATTCCCCGATTCTCCTTCCCATTTATCAGATATTCTGATTTCCTTAACACGGGCCCCTCCACCCAATTTTTTATTAGTGGGCTGATATAGTCTGACCATGGAATTAGCAAAAAACAAACGGGCTGATTCATGTTCTCTCAGGCGAGAGCACATCCCTTTCTGAATTGGAACTAAATCGGCAATAGTTGAAATCAGCTTATCAAAAAACTGGATGAGGTCTTTTTCTTCCTTTGCAGGTTTTCCATAAGCAATCTGGGGATAATTCATTTTCATGAAATTCCACGATGCAAGGGAAATAGGGTTGCAGGTTTGAGGGCTTTTAGGAATTTTATCCGGTATATTTTCATTCTTAATTCTTAACCAGCCATATTTTATTAAAGCATCCGGACTACTGCCAAATGGGATAGGGCAAATACCGGCATCAGTAAGCTCGGCATAACCCGGAATATATTCCTGAATATGACTTTGGGGAGCCTGATTATAAAGTTCAATATGGAATTTAAAATACATATCCTTAATGGGGTTTCCATTTTCATCCAGGATGTATTTTTTTCGAAATTCTTGTTCAAATTTTGTACTGTTATTACTGTATTCTGCGGCATTAATGGGTTCATCCAGTTCAAAGAACAGAATATTTCTTGCTGTGGATGTAGTGCTATAAAGTTCCTTGCCATAGTCATTCAGGT
The DNA here is from genome assembly GCA_019695215.1 of Bacteroidia bacterium. Taxonomy (GTDB): domain Bacteria; phylum Bacteroidota; class Bacteroidia; order UKL13-3; family UKL13-3; genus JAGPCK01. The sequence goes on from JAIBAK010000003.1 coordinate 80,482, forward strand.
AGGCTGTTGAGGAAACACCTGCCAGCCACTGCATAATGTCATCATGATTCCAGTTGTCATCCGGCACACTTGTGCTACGATCAATATGAGTCATCTGCATAGCCCTTTTGTTTTGAACGTAGGCATAGTCGTCAGCCTCGTAACTCACATTAATTTCTCCTCCCGAGGGCAGGGCTATTTTCTCCAGCTTCCAGGCCCGCGAAAACAAGTCGGTTATTCCCCTTTTTTGATTTACGTAGGGATATTCCTGAACAGGAAAGGGCACCAGCAGTGCATTCGCAGCTGAATTACTTGTTGGGTAATTGGGATTGAAATTTCCCCAGCGATCGTAACCTTTTATATCATAATTGTAAGGAATGGCTGAGGAATATATATTCGGGTCAATGGTAAACGACTCTGCATAGGTGAATTCATAAGGAGAAAGCTCTCCTTTGGTTATATTGCCATAAGTAAAATAAATTTTCTTAAGGGTAAGTTTACCTCCGGGTTGTACTGGTGTAATCCCGTCATAATAATTTGGAATGCCCTTGCACAAAGAATAATCATATTCAAAATGAACCACCTTGAGTGGAGTAGGCGTGGTATTGTAAATCCGGTCATGTTTGGCATAAAGTACAATTTCCTTTAAACGTTTGGAGGGTGTATTGCTCAGATTTTTCGAGTCAGGCAAGCCGCCTTCTTTAAGGTTTTCAACATCCCAGCTGTCGTACCGGTTTTCCAGCTTAAATTCGGCAATATGGGTTTTGGTAACAATGGAGTGCAGGTACCAGATTTCTTTCTCTCCATAGATAATATTGCCTTTATCGTCACAATATTCTCCAAACTTACTCAACAAACCCGGGTTATAACTGGCATTGGCATAAGGAACCCTCCACTTATATTTGGCATTGGTGCGGGTGTAATTAAACCGGGTATAGGTGCCTAAGTCATCATCGCTCGGGCCATCCCCTGTTACATCCACATAGTCGGGCGATACGATTGCCGTAAGCAGATAAGAATGGGCATAGGCGCCAATGGAAGTCGCATCAAAAAAGTGGTCTGCTCCATTGTTGTTATCTGTACTTATATCATCAATATTGGCGTTGGGATAGGTTAAATAGCCGCCATTGCAAATTCCCGTTCTGGCATAGGAGATCCGCTCACCCGTATTTACGTTTGCAAAATAATTATCAGCATCAATAGCGAAAGTAACTTCCTTCTGGTATGTGTTATAGGCCGGAATGCCATAAATATACCGGCTGCCATCTTCGCTGGTAGAGGTTATCTGTGAAATATGGTGGAGGGGTAAAGAAAGACGGCTGATCTCTTCTTTGCCATAAACCCCATTAGTCATGGTGAAGGTGGTGCAATTCTGAATGGGTTTAATTAAGGCGGACCGTGAAGCTTCCAGATTATTCAGGCTGCTTAATGGTTGATTGCGTGGAACCCTTTTGGTTCTTTTGTTATCTGAACTGCTCAGTTGGGTGGCATTATTTAAAGGGTCAATGCCATCGGTCAATTTGGATTCGGCCCATTGTTTATCTCCATCATTTCCCAGAGTAAACCGGGCTGCTTTGGTTCCCCACCACTTATCGAATAAGGCGGTTTCCGGATCAACAACAATATCTTCTGTGCGCTTAAAGTAGGCTGGTTCAAAATCAGTGTTAGGAGTAAAGGCATAATTCCACAGAACATAAGAAGCATCATTGGCATCTTCTCCTCCCCACAAACGGGAAACAGATTCAACTTCGGTAACGGAAAGGTCGGTGCCAAAATGGGTATCTGAACTTCCACCAAACTCAACTCCCGGCAGCTCCGTCCCTACCGAATAGCTTGATACCTCTGCATCATAAACTGTTCCTATATCCCCCCTATGAAGGCGGTAGCTACCACCGGTTCCTTGAGCTGATAAAGAGAAAACATCATAGTTTAAACTGGCCAGTCCCAGGTTTGGGGTATGGGGGGTAAAGGGTCCGTCTTTTTCCCGGTTAAAATCCAGCATGGCGTCTCTGGACCGATAAGCTTCACCCAAGTACATATAACCATAAGCATTGGATACTGTTGTGTTGGTAGCAACTGTTTGAGTACTGGTGTATCCCTGAAAAGTTGTATTGGGGTGAAAACCTTTTATAGCATATCCAATGGTTGCTTCATAAGCAATGTTGCGGCTACGAAAAGGGAATTCCAGTTGCGGGGTGTATGAAGGATAGGCAAATGACAGCGTAGCAGAACTAGATCCCCACTTGGTGCTTGCCGGTTTACCTTTTTTGCCGCTTTGCGCTATACTTCCACTCAGGGTAAGACTTTTAAGTCCATGCCGGCTACTGAAAGATAATCCTAGATTTAGTCCAGATTTAAAGCCATAGATGTTTGCAATTGATTTTCCTCGACTCCCATCCAAAGAAAGTCTAGGATGAATTCCGCTTCCCTCCTCTGAATCCGACATTATGCCTAAAGAGAAATTAAGATCCCGGCTATTAATTTGAGTTATATTGTATACCGGTATAATCCCTGCCTGAACCCCCATTCCAGTATACGAGTTATAGTAAACCCCCAATTGAAAAGTCAAAGAGAAATTTTTACTAAGTTTTTTTCCAAAAATTTCGGGATTTTCCAAAGCTGATATCCCGGTGGTAACATTATCCTTCATGTTAAATTCATGGGTTACCGGGTCACCTTTAAAATCATCTGGCAGGGAACGCATGTCCCGGTTAATTACTCCGGGGTTAATGTTCCAACCCAAGCCCACCCAGCTGGCTTCCTGGTCCATGGTAATATTTGAATTGTAGCTCAGGTTTACGGGATAGCCGCCTACATCCAGTAAAGGAATATTGTAATTAAAATCACCCGAGAAAAGGTCCACCATCTCGGAGGTTTCAACCGGGGCAAAACTTTGCACTTCGGGCTGGCTTGGCCCACCTGTTAAAGCATAGGTGTAAATGGGAAATAACATTTGTTGCACCATGCCAAACACAAGGGTAAGGCTTAGCTTTTTTACAATGCCTGAATTTCTGAAAAGTTTAATCATAACTGATCCTGGTTTACGTTGGGAATTTGCGAGAGTACTTCTTTAGGGATACGAATATTAATTTGTCCCATATCAAAAAGCCGGTCGCGGCAGATGAATATTTTATTGTTTACTTGTTGAGATCGGGAAGGAAAGGCGAGGGAGAACTGAAGCAGGGAAGCATTATTATAAGCGCGTTCAAAATGGGCAAAACTGCAGGGCAATGTATCGTTGCCATCAACCAAAAACAAATCTTCTTGTATATGAAACGAGCAATAGTTTACCCGCTCTTTATATTCCTCTTCCGATGTTAAATTAATTTTTAGAAGCTCTGTGGCTTCATTGGTTGGAACTTTAATGGTGAAAAGGAAAAATTGCTGTGAAGAGAGGTCTTTCACCCGCTCATTAATCAGCCTTCTATTATTCCATTTTGTTCTTCCTGCTGTAAATAATACTTCATAAAGTACCGGTTTATAACGAAGCGTGTATTCAAAAATGCCAAGTTTTTTTGATACTTCTAATCCGTTTTCCGGTTTTCTTACCCAGTTGAAATATTCCTGGTAGGAAGTAACCGTATTGGTTGATCCGCTGGAATGTGTTGCTGTACCCGAAGGGAATTCAGAAGTAGCAGAAGCAGCCGCCTCTTCCTTTTTTTGTGCAGATGAGTTAATGGAAGTGCAGGCAGCCATCATTACGCAGGCAAAGAGTAGAAGGATCAATGGACAGTAATTTTTTATCATGCTGCAGAAGCGTTTGGTTTTGTTGGTTCTTATTTCGGTTCGCCCATGTATCGTTTGTTTATATAAGCAATTATATTATCGGTTAATTCTATTTTTCCTTCTCCATACATCAGAATGCCTGAACCATCTGCACTCAGCACCAGATCATAATTCTGACTTTCGGCATAATCCCGTACATATTGATTCAACTGCATGGTGATTTTATTATGAAAATCAGTACGTACCTCTTCCAGCTGCTCTTCCAGTTTTTTCTTTTGCATCAGCAACATGTTTCCCTTTCTCCTGTGCTCATTGATGAGAGATTCTTTTCCCTTGTCTTCATTCATCAGATTGGATAAAACAGACAATTCCATTTCAATGCTGTCAATCTGGTTTCCGGTGGCAAGTTGCCGGCTTTCTAATTCTTTCTGCAATTGTTTTTTATAGGCAAACTGATCATACACCTTGGGCAGGTCCATCCAGCCAATTTTTGAAGAGCGGTTAAACAGGTGGTTGGCCCATAGGGCGGCAGCAGCAACCACTATCAGAAGGGTGGAATAGATAAGTATTTTCTTAGTCATATTTCATTTTAAGGCTGAGTTTGAAAACTTCATTTTTTTCGTTGATGGCCTCGAGTAGATAGATCTGATTTTCCTTAAGTGCGCAGGGATTTAAATCCAGTATAAATAGATTATCCCCTTTCAGTTTTTTATAAAGCGTATTGCAGGAGGTGAGTACATCATTTCCTTTTGAATCATAGATATGTATTTTAAAAGAAGAAGGAGTATAATCTTCAGTAAACTTAAACCATACCTTTCCGTTTTTACACTGGTAATAACTCCCGTCTGGAATTTTTTTCAGGATGGCATAAGAATTTATGCTTGAATCCATTTCAGAAGTCACCGGATTTAATTGAAAGGTCCATATTTCTGTTTGGGTTATTTCAGTGGTTCCCGCATAGGCATATATTTTCCAGGCATAGGGCTGGTTTATTTCCAGTTTGGGAGAGGTAAAAGGATAAAAGAGTGAGGTGGTTTGAATACCCGAAAGCTCAAAGAGCGGATAATTGCGAACGATGGCTTCGGCCGCACTTTGACCCGTATTTATTTTAACCAAAACCAATTTGTAAGTAATGGCAATGCTCCCGGTTAAAGGCGAAGGAGGCCCCCAGGTAAGAATCGGGTTATAAGTTTGTATTACCGATTCATTAGCCGGTGTAATAAGGAAAGGAGGAGATAACTGGGAAGATTCATATTCAGTGCATCCTTCAGTTATATTCTCTCCGGTGGCTACATCAAGTACATTTATGCAAATGGTATATTCTCCAGAAGGGATTAAAATGGCATTACCTGAAGAGGCAATGGCGTTGCTGAATGATTCAAAATTTCGCAACTGAATATTAGCTCCGGCAACGTAATTATACCCTTTTTTTACCCTAAAGGGTAAAGTGATTTCTTTTAATAGCATAGCATTCCCTTTTGATAAGGTAAGCTCAAAATAAAGGTCCCGCTCTTCAGTGTTGTTATTAAAAAGGTCAGCAGAAAAAAGATCGTGTGCTGCGGTGACAGAGGCAAGCGGAGGTTTAACTACGATGCTAATCTGAGAAAAGACATTGGGACCCATTGCCAATGAGAAGATGATCAAACAGATTAATCGCAGGCATCTTAAGCAATTCATACAGGTTAGAATTTAAAGCTGGTTCTTAAAGTTGCATCAAGTTTATTTCGTGTTACAGAATTTTCAAAAACGTTGGAGCTAAATAAGATTATTTCGGAATGAAATCCAAATAAAATTTTCGAAGAAATAAAAAAATCCAAACCGACAGATAATTTTTTTAGTGTTGAGACTTCTTTATCTGTTGAATAGGTGTAACCGCAACTAAGGCTGTACTTTTTTCGCAGGTACCTGCCCTGAAGGCTAAAACTTTCTCCCGATTTTAGGGCAAGTGAGTCAGCCTGAATCTGATGGTTATACTGAGCTGCCGAAACGGAGAGTTCATACCTGTTTAGAAAATTCAGGGTATTATTGACGCTCATCAATAAACTTGTTTGATCAGGGCTCCCGGTTGAACGAACAAACTGTTGGTTTAAGCTAATGCCAAGATTGTCCCATATTTTTTTATAACGTTTTAGGTAACCCGAACTGATCAGGAAGGATTCTACATTAACCCGTTGAAACAAGCCATTATTACTGGTTTTCATTTGGGCCGGATTATACGAAATACTAAGGTAGGGGTATTTTGACGGTGTATAAGTGATGGTGTAGCAATAAATGATGTTACTGCTTGAAGCCGATTTAGTGTGCAACAAATTATCGTGTAGTGTACTAATTGCTATATTGGCTAGTAAAACATTCTTGTATAATTTTTGAGAAAACTTTATTTCCTTTTTTTCCGAATCCTTCCTTAGGTTAAAGAGCCCGTAACTATTATATAAAGGCAAAACGCGGGTAAGGGTGGCAGTAATCCTTGTTTTATTTTTGAACCATCTGGAATCTATTTTAGTTCTCCAGGCCTCCGATGATTTTCGGTTGGTATGGCTGAGGATAGGTTCTGAATTTTCAGAGAACAGGGTTTTATCTTTTGAAACGGCATATTCCGATTCAACCATAATATTACTGTTTAGATTAAGGTGGTATTGCGCACCAATCACCAGGTTTCTGTTTCCTTTTGTTCGTAATGAGTTACTTTCTGTAATAACCATACCGGCATGAGACCTGTTAATATCACCTATTCCAAACTGGATACCCTTGAGGAAAACAGATTCCATGTCTTTTGCGGGAAGTGGATTGTACCCGTTAAATAGCCATGTTTTTCCTAAACAGGCACCGGCATAAATGCTTCCGGTGTTTACCAGTATTTCCCCTCCGGTAATCATTTTACCATTTAAAATAAGGTTGGAATATACCGGGTAAATATTTCCCAGTCCAACCTTATCGATTGAAAGGAGAAGGTTATCCTTTTTGGAAAATCCGGAGGATTTCCGGTACAATTTTTTTAAATGCCTGATGCCATTAAGCCGTTCGGTTTTTCTTTGAAGTGCCAGTTCGTCCATGCGTGCTGAAACATCCATTCCTATCTTTAGTTTCGTCAGATGATCCAGTTGTTTCATCCGTAATTCATACATAGCCAAACTGGCTTCAGCCCCCGTCATATGTTTAAATGAGGTATCCAGAAAACTGGTATCAATGCGGATATACTTTGTTTTTTGATACAGCTCAATATCATTACTTATTTTACCTATTTCCTTTTCAATATGGGGAAGGTCGAAGGACTGTCCTTTGAAATAGAGGCTGTCATTAATCAGACCTTTCTGTTCCAAACGGAGCTGGTTTATCAGTTCTTTTCTTTTCAGTTCCCTAAGCTTATTAAAATCGGAGGAAACATAAAAACTGTTTACAGGGTATAAGTTGTTTGATTGGCTGAAATAATTCCATCCTATCGAAACGGGGAGTTTAGTTTGATTCAGTGTTACAATTGTATTGTTTCTTACATAGGTGAGTGGAGACTTTTGTCCGAATAGCCGGAAGTTGGAGTAATATCCTTCGGTGGTGGAGTTAATGGAAACGGAAGAAAAAGAGGGCCCCTTACTGCTGTCTGAAACTTGCCCATAGCCAAATCCACTTACGTTAACCGGGAAGAAACAGCAGGAGAAAAGCGTATATATTAAAATGAATGGATTAGGTATCCGGTTTTTCATTCGGGTTTATGGCTCAGACTTTTTACATACTTCAACTTTAGAGTTTTTTTCCCAAATAAACAAAATCATTCTCCCCGCATACCCGTTTGACGGGGGGAAGGGCATAACTATCAAAATCTGACTTGATGGAAATTAATAGACTGATTTGCGGATAACAAAATCGGTTTTGTTTTATTATTTTTTCCGTTAACTTGCCTGCTCTAAGAAAATAATGACTGCCCTATGAAACATTTTTTACTATTTGCTGGCGTATTTTTAGGATGTGTTGCGAATGCTCTTTCTGAAAAACTTTCAGCACCGGCTTCTTCCAGGTTATTCATTGAAAATCTGGGCCAGATTACGGAACGTGATGGCAAAGCCAGACCGGATATTTATTTTATGCTGCGCGATGCGGGGATGAACCTGTTTGTAACATCCATGGGTCTGCATTACCAGTTTTCAAAAATAGGAAAAGCGCTGGCCTTGCCGGTAAAGGATACGGCAGAGGTGCCTTACAATATAAGCCTGTACCGAATGGAGATGGAATTGGTGGGCGCCAACCCGCGTGCTGAGATAGTGAAACAGGAGCAGCAGGAATATTACGAAAACTATTACAATATCATTGGCATGCCTGAAGGTATTCCCTTTGTGCATACCTACACACGGATTATTTACAAAAACATCTATCCTCAAATAGACTGGGTGTTGTATGTAAAAAACAACGAGGTAAAATATGATTTTCTGGTACACCCCGGAGGAGATGCCGGCCAAATTAAACTGCGTTACAAGGGGGCTGATGATGCCCATGTGAATGCAGACGGATCAGTTACTTTTATTACCCCATTGGGACAGGTAAACGAAATGCCACCGGTAAGCTGGGTTGATGAAACAAAACAACCGGTTACCAGCCGATATCTTTTAATAAAGAAGGATAACGATTACCTCATGTCTTTTGATTTAAGCAACCTCCCTCCTCCGGCCAACAGCACTTATTCGCTTACCATTGACCCTGTATTGCTGTGGTCCTCCTATTATGGAGGAGGTTCAATCGATTATTTCAAAGGTACCACTCGCGATGCAGATGGTAATATTATTTTTGTAGGAGTTGCTTCTTCGGGGTCTTTGGCAACATCCGGGGCCTATTCCACCTCAATAACCGGATATTATGATGGTTTGCTGGCAAAATTTACACCTGGCCAAAGCAGAATGTGGGCTACTTATTATGGTGGAGTGCAAAGGGATGAGTTTTATTGCGTGGCGGCTGACCGCAGCAGTAATATTTACGCAGCCGGGATAACTAAAAGTAGTACTAATATTGCCACTTCGCAGGCTCATAAAACTACTTTTAATTCCGGTATTTCTTATGTTGAAGGATTAATTGTCGCTTTCACTTCAGCCGGTAATCGTATTTGGGGAACCTATTTTGGAGGAGAGGATGATGATCATATTTGCGGAATAGCTGTAAACAGGGAGGATCAGCTTTTTATTGCCGGTCAAACACTTAGCACAGACGGTATTGCATCAGCCATTCCCGGATATTTTGTTCAGATGAGCGGGGCAACGCCTATTACTTCTTCTGTTTATAATGGCCCTGCATTTATTGCCAGTTTTAATAAGAGTGGGAAAAAGCTTTGGGGTACTTACTATGGAGAGAATTTTTCGTTTACCTCTTATAATCTTACCACGATAAAGCCGGTTGATATTACCTGCGACAATGCCGGCTACGTTTATTTTACAGGGTACAGCTTTCCTTCAAGTGCTCAGACCAGAGCATTGTATATTCAAAATGCTTTTCAAAACACCTATGCAGGTGGCATTGAAGGATGTTTGGCCAAATTCAAACCCAATGGGCAAAGGGTTTGGGGGACGTTTGTAGGAGGTTCCGGAGATGATTATGTACATGGAATTACCTGCGATGACAGCGCCAATGTGTATATCTGTGGGGCAACGGGATCTGCCGGTATGGCTTATAACGGTTGGCAAAGTACGTTCAGCGGACAAAATGCTGCTTTTGTGGCCAAGTATGATTCAAGCGGCAAACGTATCTGGTACACTTATCTGGGTGGCCCAAGTACAAGCGTAAATGAATTAAACCTGTATGCAGCCCAGGCTGATGAGAAAGGGAATGTATTGGTAGGAGGTATTAGCAGCAATAATTTTGGGTATGCCCCATTTACTTCTTATGGAGGAGGGATGGATTTTTTTCTGGCCCGCTTCACGGCAAACGGGACTTTAAAGTGGTGTACCCCCAAGGGGGGAGCCGATTCAGATGACCTTCGGGATATAACGGTTGATAATGAAGGAGCAGTTTATGCTGCGGGATTTACCCCCAGCACCTCCGGCATAGCATACAATGCTTTTCAAAGTAGTTATGGAGGAGGAACCAACTCATGGGATGGTGTGATGATGAAAATCCAGTACGATACTTTAAAGTTGATTCGTCCGCAACTGGATAAAATTGAATATTGCAAGGGAGACAGCGCCTGGGTGAAGTTTAAAGTGAATGCTGCCTTTAATGCGAACGATACTTTCCGCATTGAATTGAGCAATAACAACGGGGTTTTTGTCAATACCACTTTGTTAGGTGTAAAACCTTACACCTCTGTAGGCCTTGACAGTATTAAAATAGCTTTGCCTTCGGGCCTTACGCAAAATGGGTATTACCGGGCGCGCGTGGTGGCCACCAGCCCGGCCGACACCTCATTTGCTTCTGCATTTTTTATTATTCAGGTACCGGCAAGCGCAGTGATAACACCAAGTGCTAAAACGGATATTTGTCAGGGTGCCGCCATCAGCCTTTCGGTTCCGGTATATCCGGTGACTTATCGTTGGCAAAAAAACGGGGCTAACACAAGTTCAGCAGGTGATACACTTAATTCCTTACTGGTAAATCAGGCCGGAACATACAGGGTAAAACTAACTACCAGTGCCGGCTGTGTGTCGTATTCAAATGATACCATTGTTACAGTAAATCCGTATCCGGTCATCAATGCTAAAATCAATACTACCGGCCAATGTTTAACCAATAACCTGTTTAAAGTGGCCGATAGCAGTACCATCAGCGCGGGAGTTATCGCGAACAGATTATGGAATCTTGGAGACAATATCACAGCTACCGCACTTGATACGCAAAGGCATTTTACCAACCCAGGCAATTACACAATAACCTTAGTTGTAACCAGTGGAGTAGGATGTTCCAAATCAACCGGCATACCGGTTACGGTTTATCCGCAACCCGTGGCGCGTTTGTATCAAACCTCAACCGCCAACCAGTGTTTTACCAATAACAGTTTCACCTTTATTGATAGCAGCAGCATAGACAGTGGATATGCCATTAACAGCGTACAACTGCTTATGGGAAATGGGAACGTGTTTAATTCAGGGAGTAAGATTTACAGTTATCCCCAACCGGGATCATATACTATTTATCTGAGAACAACCAGTAATAAAGGATGTCTGGATTCGGCCTTAACGCAGGTAAATGTGTTTCCGCAACCGGCAACCGGATTCAGCATCAACGATTCTGCTCAGTGCAAAACGGGCAATTCATTTGTATTTACCAATACCAGTACCATTGCTGCGGGCAGTATTGACTCTAACACGTGGTATAGCAGTGACGGATTTATTTTTACCACGTCAAACTTCACGCGAAGCTACCTGAATGCCATGAGCTATTCCATAAAACTGATTACCGTTTCCAATCAGGGTTGTAAGGATTCATTAAGCAAAATAATTGAGGTTTATTCCCATCCTAAGGCAGTATTCACCATTAATGCCGATTCACAATGTGTGTTGGGTAATCAGTATATTTTCACCAATGGTTCGTTTATTTCCGCGGGCTACTCCATTACCCAATGGAACTGGAGGTTTGGCGACAGCTATACGGATAGCATCAAAAATGTTTCGCACTCTTATTCCGGTGCAGGTAATTATACCGTGCAGCTAATAGCTACTTCAAACAACGGTTGTAACGACACACTTCAAAAAAGTCTGGTAGTAAAATCAAGTCCGGCCAAACCCGTTATCACTAAAAATTTATTTAGCCTTACATCCAGCAATGCCAACACTTACCAGTGGTTGTTGAACGGGGCAAATATCAGCGGAGCTACGGCACAAAATCATACGGCTATTCAAAACGGGTACTATCAGGTTCGGGTAACGGAAACCAACGGGTGCAGCAATACGTCTGATTCAACCTTTATCGGTAATGTAAGCACCGGACAAATTTCCTCTGCTTCAAACATCGTTTTATATCCGAACCCAACTACCGGAACATTTAGTCTTACCTGGCCTGGCAAAGAGCAGGTGGATGTAATTATTTACAACAGCAAGGGAGAAGAGATCGCCATTGATTACAACATCAGCTCAGGTCAAACATTAACTTTGCCCTCAGGATGCGCTGCGGGTCTTTATTGGATAAAGATACACAACAGAGAAATCAATGAGGTGATCAAACTGGTGAAGTGGTAGCGTTCGGATTATTGAAAGATATTCATGACTGAGGAGGGGATGAAACCTTGCAGCACCAACCTAGAGCTATTTATACCGGCAGCGCTGCATCGAGAAAGTGCGCACCGCATCAACCATATTGAGCGAATGAATTTAACACTGCGCAACGGTTTAAAATATCTTGGTTACTTTGAATCGGTGCGCACCCTGCTGCGCAGTGGATAAACGTTGAATCGGTTGAAATGATTAGAGGATTAACTAAAAGACACTTTTAACTTGGCTGCTAAGTGATGTTTTTATTGTTGCACACTTGGGCTGCGCAGCGACTGCGCAACCGCTGCGCTGCAAGTTTTTTAAACCCACCTACATGGTAAGAACAGCATACTCCCCCTATGAAAACGGGTTTAATCATCCTAATTGCTTTGAATAGGTGCGCAGTGCAGTTGTGTGGGTTAGTCTATTCGATGCAAATAGCGGTAATGAAAGGAGGTTTAGAATCTACTAATTTCTATGGCTCTTGAATTCATGAATAGGCGCAAATCCATTTTTTCACCTTCTTTTAAGTATTTCTTGAAGGTTTTAATGTCCTTCGGGTGAGTAGAAGGTGAAATTTCAATATTCTGCTTCCGTCTGGTTCAAAAAAAGTTAATTAGTCATCATGAATCTGTAATCATATCAGTTTAAAGTGGCAAAATCAAAACGGAAGACGCGTTAAATACGGATAAAAAGGTTACACCCCTTTATAATTGTAGATCTTGCTTATTAAATCATTTCGCGAATACATGATTTTAACTCCAATTTCTTTTTCGTATGTAGGAGAATGGGTCAGATTCAATCCGTCATTAAATATTGCGGTAGTTAATGTATCCGTAAGGTTATCAAGATTGTCAATTACATCATTGTAAAGTTGAGGATGCACACCATGCAGGACATCAACGAACTTTTTTCGCAACCCGGCCTGTTTTTCTTTAATAAAATCACTGAGCTCAATTTTTTTCTCTTCACTCAAGGTGTTTGATGTAATCATTCCTTGAAGTTTATGTAGTTCAACATAAAAAGTATTAATATCTCCAAGATGAGGCTGAATAATTAGTTCTTTGAACCATTGCAGTCGAATATTCTGCTCTTGTAGTTTTGAAGATGCAATTTTTGATTCTTGATCCTTTTGTTTTTGATAAAAGAAAATATAGTAGGCTAAGGCTATGTTCACAAGGGCTATTACAACGTTCGCTACATCCGATAAATCAGAAATAGACCAACTATAGCCATGGCAACATAGCAGCATTTTATTAGTGTATAAGTGCTGTTTCTTCCCTAAGGATTCGCTCAACAGCCTCTTGTAGGTCCTTAGTAATTTTATATCGTCCGTTATTTACGAACTTGAATTTTTGAAAGAACACATCAGCCTGAAGCTTTGTAACAACATTTACCAGTAATTCTTCAAGAAAAGATGGATTGATTGATCCAATATCTTCAGGAATCTGTATGATTACTTCTGTATTTTGGGTCTCGATTAGGTCAATTTGTGACCTTTTACGAACATCCATACCTCGGTCACGGCCAGTAAACACTCGGCTTCCTGGAGTACGATAATCCTGTAAGTTTATTATATTATTGCTCATTTTGAGATACTTCTGTGTTAGTTTCTTTAATACAGATTTTTGCAGCAATTAATGTGCCTGGAAAATAATTGTCCGCAAAGGTAACATATTTTGCATCTGGTTTTGCTTCAATATCTCCTTTTTCGTTAAAGGTCATCATTTTAAATGGTTTAATCGACTGACCTTTAATCACTTCTTTGATTCCGTATGTTCCATCGAATTTTATTCGTGTATTCCCAGAAACGAGAGTCAAGTGCGAAATATTGTCCTTTTCGTTCGACCCCTTCATGTTAAAGAAACTTTCAATAAATCTAATTGAACCATTTCCTCTTTTCCAATCAGATTTACTTGTCACCCCTTCCTGAAGGGCATAGAGTGTCCAAAGTGTTTGTTCCTCAAATTCTGCCTTGGAAAACAATCCCTTCTTCGTAAACGAACTGGATAAATCCTTCATCTGTTCAACCACCTTTTTGTTGGGACAGTCTGGATCACTAAATTTTTCATAAATAGTATGACCAAAATTTAAGATTACAAGATTAAAAATCCCTATGTGTTCTCCAGAGTCGGTGGAGTCTTGAAAATATCCAATTGAAAATCTTTTCTTACCAGTAGAGTGCTCTTCCGCATTTATTAGAACTTCTCCAATTACTTTAAAAAGATCTTCTTCCGCCTCTGGTGTTAAAATTCGTTTCATTTTTTTCATGCATGCTATTACATAATCTACAAGTTCTGTAATATGAACCTCTCGGTTCTTTGATGCATGAGGGTGAGAATTGTCAGCCATACAAAGACGATATGGCTCTACATCTTCAAATTTTATTGAAATACCCCTAATACTTGCAAATGCTCCTATAGAAAACAAAACTTTTAAAATACTTGGTCTTTGGAAATGTTCTACTCTGATATCTGTAAGATTAATAGAGTGACCCTGACGTCTACATAGGCGATAGTAGTTATAGTAGTCGTGAATTAGGATATCTAAGCAAACAGAAGCATCAACATCAATTCTCTCACATTCTGAGTAATCTAATATTATTTTGGGAGTTGTTTGGTGATACAGAGTATTAAATAATCTTTTTAGCAGGAATAAACTTTCAGCATAATAATCTTCTTCAATTAAAGAGAAGATTTTTGGTATCAGAAAGTAGCCGTTTTCTTTTGAAGGAAGAGGGTCATTAGAAAAGGCGTTCTTAACGGAAGAAATGTATTGAAATGTATCACTGTATTCTGGTTTCTCACCAATTTTAGGAGGTTGTGTTCTATAATAATAGGGGTCATAAAACGTCTTACCAGTTTTTTTACAGTGCACTCTTGCATCATTAAGAAATTTAAGCCAACCACGATTTCGTGAGTGCTTGATAGCTTCTCTTCTAAGGTATTTTTTATAAACTATTCGAGTTTTTCTAGACCAATATAACTCTTGGCGTCTTTTCTTGTCTTTACAGAATATTTTTTCCTTGGTCAAAGTCAATAGTGATTAAAAAAGTTTATGAGAAAGCAAATATATTAATTTAAGAGGAAAAGGGTTATCTGGTTTTATCGAAAAAGTGGGCACCGCATCAACCATATTGAGCGAATGAATTTAACACTGCGCAACGGTTTAAAACGGTTAACCCGCAAAACCAGTTGTTACTCAAAAAGTGAAAACTGTTGGAGGCCTGTTTGCAACTGTTTTTAGCCGCTGCGCACCTGGGTGCGCACCATGTTAACCGATTGAATAACCGTTTTAACGGTTGTGTTGATTTGGTTTTAGCAAAAAAACCGCCAGTTGATTGTGTGAAAAGGAGCTGCATTGTTATGCTGCGCACCTCGGGTATGCACATTCTCCGAGTTTTTAACCCCGCCTAAACGGTAAAACGGTTTAAATCCCTGGGAAAGCGACTTAAACTATCCAGATTACTTTGGGCAGGTGCGCACTGCTGCGCAGCAAAGTAATTGCATTATTGATTTATTAGGAAGGTTTTTTAAACGGATTTAACTGCGTAACCGCTGAGCTGCAGCAAAGCAAACCAAACGGTATTTTTGTGCTAAAACCGTTTATTCGAATAAAATAAAAACCGATTTAAACACTTTTTGGTTACGTGTAACAATTTGGAAGACTACTTTGTGTTTGTTGCGCAACCGAGTTGCGCAACAGTTAGTTTTTTAATCCGCATTAACAGTAAAAACGGTTCAAACCCGGTAAAACAATTTCAAAAATATCGGTTACTTTGAATCGCTGCGCAGCGACTGCGCAGAAGATAAATGTTGAATAGGTTGAAATGATAGAGGTTTAACTAAATGGCAGTTTTGACTACGCAGCTAAGCGTTATTTTTTATTGTTGAGCACCTGGGCTGCACAGCGACTGCGTAACTGATGCGCAGTAGCAAGTTTTTTAAGACTATCTAAACAGCAAAAACTGTTTAAACGTAGGTAAAGCGGTTTTAACCATCCAGATTACTTTGAATGGGTGCGCACCCTTGCTGCGCAGTACAATTTTATTGGGTCGCACACTTAGTTGGCTATACTAGATTGGAGCGTTTAGGTCACGACCCATACTAACCAATAATGCTTATTTGTATTTATTCGTAGGCATTTTTTATCTGGGGTTGTGGGCGTTATCCAAGCCATAATCCTAAAAGTGTAGCCGTATTGCGCAAATTCAATACGGAAAGGGGCAGTCCGGGGATACTGCGTTACCCCGGTGCGCACCACTGCGCAGTGAAGAATCTATTGAATAGAGTCCCTTTCTGAAAATTTGGCTGTAATGTGCAAAGCAAATGCGTAAGGGTTTTTTGGGGTGATACAGCGCACCAAGCAGCGCTGCAAAGGAAACCCATTATCCAGAAAACTTACCCTTATTGCGCAAATAGAATGCGAAAAAAAGTAGTTTCAGGGGATACTGCGTACCAAGCAGCGCAGCGGAGGAAAACCCCATCATCCGAAAACTAACCCCTATTGCGCAAATACAATGCGAAAAAGAGTAGTTTCAGGGGATACTGCGCACCAAGCAGCGCTGCAGAGAAAAGCCCCATCACCCAGAAAACTTACCCTTATTGCGCAAATACAATGCGAAAAAGAGTAGTTTCAGGGGATACTGGGTAGTGTACGATATTGCGCCTGAGCATCATTTCAAAACACAAGAGGATGATTTTCAAATAAATTACATTTATAAAAAGATACAGCAGGGCAGGATATTCATCCTGCCCTTTCTCATTAAACTTCGCCAGCCCCCGTCTTTATTACATTTCTGTTTTCAAGGTGTACGATCTTGCACCTGCCATACAAGCAACTGAAAAACAAAAAAATAAACACCGCTGGTCAGGATATGTATCCTGACCCATTACCCCACATAATCAATATCCAGCAACCCCTTCCCACCCGCATAATCAATAGCCGAGCTGTGCACATAATAATCCGCTTCATACACCAAACCCGCCTTCACCGGATTTTGATGTATATAGTTGAGCTTTTGTTCAAGAAACGGGTTGCTGTAAATAATTTTACAGCATTACCCGGTTGCCAAAAAAGGTATTTGCCGTTACCTAAGGCAAACCGCTCCAGCATCCACAATCTGCGACTTTCCTGCATATCCGTTTGCAAAAACTTAATTACTTTAACACTTGTGTGTCGTTTCAAATCACGTATGGCATGTGCCAGATTAAACCCATCGGCAGCCGAGGCAATAAGATGCAGGTGATTACTCATAAGACACCAGGCATGAACGCGAAGACCTTTATTTTTCTGGCGAAAGCGAATACTGTCAAGCAATATATCGCGGTATGTTTGTCGGGAAAAAATATCCACCCAGTCAATAATGGTTGGAGTAAGAAAGTAAAACCCGTCTTTTTCAGAAATAGTTTTCATTAATTGGTCAATTACTTGCGCAAATAAAGGCAGTAAATTAATTTTTCAAAAAAATCTGATATGAACTGTCCAAACTGTTAAAACCGTTGTATTCGTAAAGGCTATTTCAAAAAAATACAACGCTATCAGTGCAAAGTCAAACGCTATATGCAAATTGCCTACACACGCCTGCGCATAAGAGCGCACACCATTGCGCAAGTGGTAGCGCTATTGCGCGAAGGAATGAGCATAAGTTCCATCAGCAGGTATTTGCGCATTGCCAAATCAACCACTCAGCGCATCATTTTGCGCAAAGCTGCGCAATGCAGGGTGCGCAGCTACCATTCCCTGCACGAAGAATATGAAATAGACGAATTGCGCACCTATGTAGGAAACAAACGAAATGAAAGCTGGGTGATTTATTCCATTGTGGGCGTTGTCTTATTCTATTGTAAAATGAATATTTAACATAATGATAAATTGTTAAATAAGTGATTTGATATTACATTTGTGTAATAATATGCAAATTGCCGGTTTTGAAATTAAGAGTCAGTCAACTCAGCAATTGACAAAACTCATTGCTGAGAAATTCAGCCATTATTATGAGCGGAGGGCCGGTTTATCGCTCACGGGTGTTTCGGCACGTAATTACCACCATTGGAAGGAGCAAGGGCTTATTGAAGGGGTTGTTTCCGATAAACAAAACAGGGAGTGGGTAAGATTAAATGTATATGATTTCGTTTGGGTCAAGGTCATTCAAATCATGCGTGAGTTTGGGGTACCTCTTTTTATCATTACTCTTGTTAAGCATAAACTTTGGTTGAGTCTGCTTGATATAGAAATGGATGAAGAAACTTTCATCGCAACCAATAACCTGCCGGGTTTAACACGGCAAGTACAATTGGAACAATACCGTTTAATTGAGCATCTGAAAAAGGAGAAAGCATCAATACCGGATGAGCAGGTAGTGGCCACTACTTTTTTTGGTATCTTGGTCAATTCGGTTTTATTTGAAGAGAGAACCGTGAATTTGATTGTTGCGAAAGACCACGATGATTTTCGGTTTGATGTTTTTTCAGATTCACCAAAACTAGGTTCAGGAAATGTTACAAGCTGGCAGCAGCTGCCACACTTGTCTGTACCATTAAATAGTATCTTAAATCAGTTTTTTGAAATGCCCGAGAACGAGGCAAACCTGATTCAATGGCAGTTTATAGATTATAGGGAAAGCCAGGTGCTAAAAGCAGTGCGGGAAGGAAAATTTAAGCAGGTAATTGTAACCCCAAAAGACAAGAGCGAAAAATTATTTATTGAAATAACCGATACGGAAGAAGCAAGAAATGAAAAGGCGAAGCATCTTATCAGGTTGCTGGGATTAAAAGAGTATAGGGAGGTGCGGCTGATATACAGAAATGATAAACATTTAGTGATAAAAAAGAAAAAGCGAATATAGACCCTGTAAAGGCTCTCGTAAGCATACTGCCCAAACCCTTTTGAAGGCTTTTGGCAACATCAGGCGTTAATGTGTTAAATATTAATTTATGTAGGAAGTTTTTAGGAAAAGAAGCAGAAAAATTAAGCGACAAAGAACTAAATGAAATTGTTTCATGGTTAGATCAACTGGCTGAGATAACTATTGATGCATTAGATGAATCTGAAACTAATTTAAAAAAGAATGAAGAAAAGAGCAATTCTGTACACTCGCGTTTCAACAGACGAGCAAAATAACGGGTTCAGTCCCGTTGATCAGAAGGATAAATTGTATCGGTATTGTGAAAACAACAATATTGAAATAGTCGGATTTTTTCATGATGATGCCAGTGGTAAATCATTTGAAAGACCTGAATGGAGACGAATTATGGAATTCATAAAGATGCATAAAGGTTCAGTTGATTGCATCTGTTTTATTAGATGGGATAGATTTTCACGGAACACGCAGGAAGCTTACGCAATGTTGCAAAGGCTTTGGAAACAGGGCTTAGAAGCTATGGCAATCGAGCAGCCAATTAACTTTACGATACCGGAGCAGAAGTTAATGCTGGCGATTTACCTTGCCTCACCGGAAGTCGATAATGATAGACGATCATTGAATGTTTACAATGGAATGCGAAAAGCAAAAAAGGCAGGGCATTGGATGGGTGGATGTTTAAGGGGATATAGAATAGTCAGGGATCAGAATAATAAAACCACTATGATACCTGAAGGAGGCGAAAAGGAAAGATTGGTGAAAAAAGCCTTTTCCGAATTTGCTACCGGGGGATATGCCATTGAGGAATTAAGAAAGAAAATGGCAAAAGAAGGGTTGAAAATTTCCAGAAGCGCATTCTGGGTCATGCTTCGAAACAGGGGGTATATCGGTGAAGTGTTTGTGGCAGGAAGCAAAGACGAGTCCGAGGAATGGATTAAAGGTAAACATGCATCGTTGGTAGATGAGAAAACATTTCTCACGGTTCAAAGAAACCTTAAATCCAGAAAGAAAATCGGGCCTGCCAAGATGAAAACATTGCGTGAGGAATTTCCATTGAGAGGACATTTAATTTGTGCCAGATGCGGTAAAATACTTACCGGTTCTTTTTCCAGAGGGCAAATGGGGAAAAAATATGCCTATTATCATTGCCTGGATGGATGTAAAGAGAGGATTAAAGCCGAAGAGGTTAACTCGTCATTTGAAGAAATAATGATGGATATTCATTTCCCGGCCGGAGTAAAGAGTCTTTTCAAAAAAATCGTTAAAGAAAAGTTATCAGCCAGATTTTCGGACACGAACACTGACAGGGCGCAAACGGAGAAGAAGATGGAAAAGTTACAGCAAAGAAAAAGGAATGCTCAGGCACTTTTACTTGACGGAGAGATTTCGCCAAATGAATACAAGGAAATGAATGAGTCAATAGAAGAAGAATTATCAAGGTTGCAAAATGAAATAGCAACCATGGGTAATCCTACTACTGATATTACAAGAAAAATGGATGATTGTCTAAAGGTAATTGAGGATCTAAAACACTACTATAATGAGAAGGGTTTGGAAACAAAACATCGCCTCATCCGTTCGATTTTTCCCGAAAAATTAATTTTTGACAAAAAAGCAGTTCGAACTTTTCAAGTGAATAAAGTAATCTCTCTCATGGCCAGTATTGACAAGGGTTTTCAGCGACAGCAAAAAAGGAAGCACACCGGTTTTGGCGTGCTTTCCTGTGGAGTAGTCCCGACAGGACCATATTTTAATGTTTTATACTACTTATCTTAACTCTTTTCTGACAATAAGTCATTGAATAACAGTTTCTCATGTTATATTCAGTAAAGGTGAGATAACATAAGAATCACGATTCTGTACGCAACTGTGTACGCTGGCATTTGCATACTCTTTGATGTAAAGGTATCAGTAAAAAAACAAATATACTGATATGGCATACTCAATCAACTTTTATCTCGACAAAAAAGGACAAACGACATCCAACAAAGATCAACATCAAATCTTCATGTATCTGCGGTTTGATGGCCGAACTATTAAAACCTACGTGGAGCGTAAATGCTCCCTGAAAGAATGGGACAGCAAAAGCCAGAGGGTTAATTCACGGTATTACAAAGAGGGGGCACGGGAGCTAAATGATTATTTTGACAAGCTTGAAAGTAAAACCGGAAAGGTGTTTGAAGCAAATAATAATCAAGGTATTGTTACTTCCAAAGAGGATGTACTTAAAGTTATTGATGAGTGTAATAACCGGAATGGAGTGAGGAACGCACATGTGTCATTTGATGAGGCTTTTGCTGAATTCATTGCTTCCAAAGCAGTATCCTTTACTGAACCTACACTGAAAACATATCGTACAACCCTCAAACATTTAAAAGCATTCTCTGAAAAGAAAAGAGTTGCCCTGCGTTTTGAGAATATTACGCTTCACTTTGAAGAACGGTTCAGGTCGTATTTGTATGTGAACTGTGGTATGACGAATAACACGATAGCCAAGTATGTGAAAACACTGAAAACCTTTATGCGTTTCTGCACCGAAGACCGGTCATATAATTCACCGCTTAATGTTCAGTACCGAAAGTTTGATACCACTGAAAAAGATACAGAGGTATATGCGCTTTCCATTCGTGAATTGCTTCACCTGTATAATTTCTCATTTGAAAATCCTCATTATGCTAAAGTCAGGGATGTATTTTGTTTTCTCTGCTTTACAGGACTTCGTTTCTCTGATGCCGAGAATTTGAAACGGGCAGATATTCGGAATGGCAATATGTATATTCTTGTAAAGAAAACAAAGCAGTACATTGTTATTCCTCTGACCGAATACACAACCGCTATTCTTAAAAAGTATGAGCACTGTGAACGACCACTACCGATAATCAGCAATCAAAAAACAAATGAAGCATTGCATGAAATTGGTGAATTGATTGGACTGAATGAATTGGTGAAAACTGTTACGTATTCAGGTACGGAAGCGATTGAAACCTACGTGCCGAAATTTAAGGTACTTACATCCCATCTGGGTCGGAAGACCTTTATCACAAATTCTCTTTTACTTGGCATCCCCGAAAAAGTACTGCAAGCGATGGGAGCACCAAAACATCAGAATGTGTTTCGTAAATATATTTCATTTGCTGATGCGCATAAAGAGAAAGCCATGGCGAATGCCTGGACGGCTGAAAAACTTGCAGAAGCCCTTTAACTTGATTTCCGTTTACCAGTGTGCGAAGGACGGTTTAATGCTTCCTCTACTTCACTTCGCCTAAAGTATATCCTGCTGTGGATGCGGTGATATGGAATACGGCCTTCTTTCATCCAACGATTTATTGTTACTAATGACACTTTAAGTAACATAGCAACTTCTTTCCTTGTCAGAAGTGTTTCATCTGGTTTGGGTGTATCTAATATTGAAAGCGATTCAACAATAATTTGTTTGAGTTCCTCAACTGTGAGTGTAACTACCAATTCCTTTCTTTCATCATGTATCTTTTCCATATAATAATTCATTTCTCTTGAATGTAGGATATGAGAATATCCTCGGCTATTGTGAGGTGGTTTTCCAGTTGCTTCATATCCGTTACCACTCCATTTTGAAGAATATTGTTTAAGGCCATACTGAGGTATTGCAGGGATAGCATTAGTTGTTCCCTGTGAGGGATGGTGGATTTTCCACTGATTGTAGTTTTCACCAGTTCCTTAATAAACCCTGTTGGTGTATCAAACCCTGCATCTGCCGAGAAGCGTTTCAGTTGCTCGAATTCTTTAATGGAAAATGACGGACGAAGTTCTTTATGCGGAAGTCCCTTTTCTTTCTTCCATTGTTTTTTGTATTCTTTACGATATTCCTTTTTAGCCTGAGCAATATCTTCTTCGGAAGCCTCTAAGAGGTTTCGTAGTGAAAGATATTGCCAGAGTGCTTTGCTTCGGGTCATGTAAGTAAGGCGATGGGAGTATTTGGAATATCACTTGTTAAAGTATATGCCCGAAGGTTAGTGTATGAACGGAAGGTATGGGAACGGTAATATGGTGAAGTACGACCTTTGATGAGCGGGTTATTACCTGACACAATTAATGAACGGTTTAGCTTTAAGAGTCGTATTTCGTCCATTGAAATCAAGGGTTTGATTCGTTCTATTTTTTTGTCATCTATATAGGTTGTTTTTCCTCCCAAGGTTTCCAGTTCTCTGAGGACATCAATTTCTGTCTGACCCGCGAGGAATAATTTTGTAACGCAGTTCGCAATGATATTCGAGGCATCTTCTTTGTAAAAATGTTTGAGTTGTCCTGAGAGTGTTTGCAGACAAATCAAAGTTCCTGTTCTATGTTTTCGGGCATTGGCAAGAAACAAGGGCAGAAGCGGAATGTAGATACTTGAACATTCTTCTAAAATCACAAACAAATCGAGTTCGTTCTTTTCAGGGAGTTTGTAGAGAATATGACTGAAGAACTGTTCAAAGAACAAACCAGTCAGTTGGCTGGTATATTTCTGATCTCCGATGGAATTATGCAGAAACAGAAGTGTTGGTTTTTGTCGGATCTCTGAAAAGTTAATAGAGTTGTATGCCGTTACCCTTGCAATCAATTCATCATCCCAAACCTGCACGCAGGCCTTGGCTGAAGCAATAATGCTTTGCAAGGTTTTCTGATTGGTAGCAATCATGGATTTGTAGTCAAGCAGAAGTTTTTCATCCTTGCTCTCCACTATCCATCGGTCAACCCGCTCGGGATTGGCCGAGAGGTGTTGCAAAACGAGCCTTACATTAGCCATGTGGCGGAATGGTTCC
This sequence comes from Bacteroidia bacterium, assembly GCA_019695215.1. Classification (GTDB taxonomy): domain Bacteria; phylum Bacteroidota; class Bacteroidia; order UKL13-3; family UKL13-3; genus JAGPCK01. Next base: position 103,992 of record JAIBAK010000003.1, read on the forward strand.
GACTGGTGAAGGACAATACGAATACAGATTGACAAAAGGTCTTTACTGGCGATTCCCCAGAATGGATCGCTGTTACCACCTTTCTCTAAACTTGAAGTAACAAGCAGACTGGCCAGTTTGGAAATGTCATTTGACTGTTTGACATGGGAAAGATAGTTATATCCCGAACTGACAGTGTTGTTAGAGAAGTTCAGGGTTTTAATATCAAAAAACTGACTTAGGTATCCACTGGTCATTAAGAAAAGTTCCTTTGATGGGTCGTTGATGACACAAGAACAGTTGCGCATCTGAAGTAGATTCGGGATGATGATGCGAGAGGTTTTGCCTCCACCTGTGGGTGAGCATACCAATAGATTTTCAAATGACTTTTTACGGGTCAATTTACGGTGTTTGGATATGAGGAATCCCTTGTTAAAACGGGAGGCAACGGTGGTCTCCTTTCCAAACTTCGCATTAAATCCTTTCTGTGTGTCCGTCATGTCGGCAAGTGTATTCACTGCATCGGAAAGAATCTGCCAGAGAGTACTTAAAACTGATGTTACATTCATATTGCTTTGTATTAAAACCATCGTTTGATGTATCGGATAATATCCTGAAGAAGGGTTACGGTGTACTCAACGCACACAATCACCACATAGCATGTCAGCTTAAAAAGATTACCAAGTAATCGAAGCATAGGTCAGTTAAAACCAAAGGGGGCTTGCAGTTCCACATGAGCTCCTTTCGATTCAAAGAGATATTCAAAAAACTTCGCCACTTGCATATATGATGCATTGGCTTTGTATGAGGCGGGAGAATAAATGAAGCGGATTTCAATATCATTGAGTTTTTCGAGTGGAAGACTTTGCTCAAATATGGTGGCAACCTGAGCAGGATGGGTATCAAGCAGATTTCGTGTTGCTGTATCATAGAAGTTAAGCGAGGAATGCTTCATAAGGTCAGAGTACACCAACATCAGTTTTTTGGGTGATGTTGATTTTGAAAGACGGTTCAATCCTCGGGCCATCGTGCGGTACACAATCGAGTGGTCAGTGATGGTATCACCCAACTTCATAGCCAGGGCAAGATCAATTAACATGTGTTGGGCTTGCGCATCCCGCTTCTGAGGGTTTCCCAAAACAGGGTTTTCTCTTGGGAGACAAATTTCCCGGTCTACTGTCATATCCACATTTGAAATGTAGCTGACATATATGCGTACGCCTGTCCACCTGTTTTCTTTAAGGCCAGTGAGGCGCATGACGGATCCAGCAGTCGGGTGTACCCGTAGGGAGTCTGTGCGGTCAACGATGATGACCATATCCAAGTCGAATGACTGTTTTTCTGTGGTCGTGTCTTTGCTACACCCAATTCCTCCAAGTAACAGGATGCTGAGAAATAATTTAATTGTTGTTTTCATGTTGAAGTTTTTTTATTGAATTAAAATTAGTGGAGAATGAGAATGGATACGGCTCATCAAAGCAATCAGGCTTATGGTTATCCTCCCGGTGCATCAGGTTTGTTTTCTTAAACATGGCATATGAGCCCAGAGCGTGGTTAATCACCATCTCTTCCATCATTGAGCCGAATACGAGCATGGAACCGCATTGGTTTTTCAGTACACGGGTATCTTCATCTACGGAACGAACAGCTTCTTCAAATTCTGATATTTCCTTTTGGATTGCTTCTATCTCCGTCTTGAGTACTTGGTGTTTTTGGATAGCGTTTCGTTGTTCAAGGGTCAGGTGAAAAAAATAGCAGAGGGCAACTGCCGTGATGAGCAGAAACTCGGAGATGCAGACAAAGGGCCAAGGGCTGTAATGCAGGCCGAGCTGTTTTGCATCACCGGAGTTGAGGAAATCAGCCCTGATAAAGGCAAGAAATGTAAACAAGGTTAGAGTGACAATGAAAAGTGAAAGGACAATCAATCTTCGTTGCCATACAGTTTTACCAATGGCAAGGATTCTTGGGAAGATTTCGGCAAAGGCGGCCAATACTCCGGCAAGAAGAAATCCGAGAATGGTGGAAACAAGGAAATTCATGCCCCATGATTCAAAGACCGGAATGGAAAATATGCCTTCAAACAGGCAGACAATGAATGAGGCAATTCGGGCTTTGCGTTGCCCTTTGGCATTTGGGGGTACCGGTGTTTTCTTTAATTCCTCGTCAAGGTCTACTTGCTTTTGCTTTGCCTCAGAAAGTTTGTTGCGCAGGTCTTGTTTCTGTTTTTGTGCTTTCTTTTCCTGTTCCGAAACCTGCTGGCAGATGCTTTTGAATTGTAGTTCGGTGTTAACCGAATCAAGTTGCAACTGGTACTCGTGGTGGAAACCTTCCATATACATGTCCATATGGTCTCCATGGGGTCTGGGGAGCAATCGGGTGGCATATTCTTCTGCCCCGATTTTTTCATGATTCCTGATACTTTCACAGGCTTCCTTCAACTTAGATTCAAGTGAAGGATGATGGTAGTGTTGTGTTGTCATAAATATTGTATTAAATGGATGTTGTGGTATGTAGTGAAGTAGGTTTTTGTGTGGAAGTACTTTTAACCTGCTTAGGCTTTGTTTCGGAGGAGTTGAAAAGCCATTCAGAGCGATATGGTTCACCAGGACAAAGCTTCAACCGTTCAATGAGGGAAAGTTCATTTGGATAAGTGATTAAGAAAATTTGGTCAGGTATAGTTTGATTCATGGCTTGAGATTGAATGATTTTTTGCCTAATTTTGTTACAAGGAATTTCTGTACAGCGTATGGTATAATTATTTTGATGGATTCCCAATCAATATCATTAGTTCTGTTTTCAAGTTCAAAACCGTTTGTTTTTATGTTATGAATGATATTTACCATGTTTGATAGACCTTGTTGTATTTTATTTCAACTGTTATCTAATCATATTTCTCTAGTTCAAAGTTCGGGAGTGCTACAGTTAAGAAATAGTCCAACGATTAGTCTAAATAGTCTTTAGTTTAGTCTAAATAGTTATTTAAAATAGAGGAATGAAATCAAAAAACTTAATCCCCAAAGAAATAGTTAATAAATCGGAGTTGGTTGACCAATTATCCGAGGCGTTTTTTCGGTTTAAGGGTAAAAAATTAAAAATTACTGGATATGTCAATTCTTCGGATTATAAAGAGTTAAAAATTGAAATTTTCAGACTTACTGGGACAGATTTGAGTTTGTCCTTTTTACGAGATTTAATTACACTGACTCATAAAAAGGACTTTCAGCATGATTCATATAATGCATTAAAGAAGTTCGTAGAATACTATTTAAAACAACAAACTCAAGTTAAAGAAAAAGAAGGCGGATTGCCTTTAAAGCAGATGGTGTTTTGGGGCGTAAATCAGAATTATAGAGCCGGGGTTTTTATTGACAGCTTTGATGGTGCTTTTATTGATTGGACAAATCTTGAAAGTGAATTGAATGAAATAGTGATTGCTGGTTGTCCTCGGCTAATTCCAATTGGAAGTAGAGTTCAGCTTTTTGATTTTTATGGAAAAAAAGATTGGTTAGTAAACATAATAGATAAAGATAACAATAATATTGGAAGTGTTTGGCTTGGGGGTGACCCTCATAATGGTTGGCAAATTGATGGGCTTGTACGAGTTGGAAAAACTATTAGTGATACTGAGTGGGATGTATGGCAAATATTTCAGAGATATTCTGATGGTTCTTATAGAACAATTAAATCCTTTGTTTAATATTACTTTTACTATTCGGTCATTCTGACCTTTTGCCCATGATGGCACTTCTCTTGATCCTTTCACTGTATGATAGTGAAAGTTCTCACCCGCCACACTCCATCCTTTGGCTCACTCCTTAGGTATATACTTAAAGGAAGCGATGCGGAAAGCCCGCAGGTTTTCACACATAACCTTCGATCTAAAACTGTCCCCGGATGGACAGCTGAATTTTTGGCAAATGAGTCACTCCGTAGACAGAATAGGTCGAATCAAATCTACCTGTATCACGAAATCATCTCCTTTTCTAACAAGGACAGCCACAAGTTAACAAATGAAATGCTCTCAGATTTTGCGCAGAGGTACATTCTGTTTCGAGGTACTTCGGGTATGTACATGGGTGCGGTACATCGCGATACTTCACATACTCATATTCATTTCTGTACTTCAGGACTGGAATATCGTACCGGAACTTCATTTCGATTGTCACATACCCGACTTGATAAGCTGAAAACAGAATTACAGCTATACCAAACCCGCACATATCCTCAGTTGAGTGAAAGCATTTGTCGTCACGGAATGCGTGAAAACAAAACAGTCCTTAGGGATACACTCTCTGGATTGTTTACCCAGTCACATACACAGGAAGATTTTTTTTCACAGCTTCGAGGTAAAGGCTTACACCATTATGAAAGAAAAGGTCGGATTGAAGGAGTGGTAGATGAATCAGGACGGAAGCATAGGTTCTCCCGATTAGGTGTTGATGTTAATTCGCTCCCGCAGAATCATAGTGAAATACTAAACGCATTAAAGGAAATACGGATACTTAGGGAATCAGAAAATAAAGAATCAGTGATTGAACACTAATTTTAAAACACAGATATGAAAACAGAAGAAAACAATCAGCTTCATATCTCCCAAGGAGATGAGAAGCATCATGAACAAACTCCGGTAAATGAAGCTCGGGAGCGATTAAAGTCTCTTTCGCAAACCGTTAAACATTTAGTAGCGGAAGGAAAGTTTGCCACCATCAATGAGGCCTTACTGGCTACCTACTACCGCAATGAACAGAATACAGAGTTTAAACATTATGGTGAATGGAAAGAAGAAGGATTTCAGGTTCGCAAAGGAGAAAAGGCTTTCTTGTTATGGGGACATCCGCAAAAGACAGAACAGGAAAAGGGTGATGATGAAAAAGAACAGGACGAAGACCGTTCTTTCTTTCCAATTGCTCACCTGTTCTCCAATTCCCAGGTGTCACCAATTGAGAGAACAACGCTTGATGAACTTAAGGAAACTAGAGAACAGAGTCAGGATTTAGAAACGGATATAGAAAGGTAGCGGGGATGGAAACACGGAAACAGGATCAGGAAATACTTGATGAGTTACGAAAACTACGAGAGCCAGACAGAGAAATCCGGTTTGAGGAGATGGATGGTAGTGTACGGATTGTTACCTACAATGAGCATTTGAAGGAAACAATTGTGAGAGATACAGAGGGAAAGGAGAGTGTGGAGTATGAGTCTATTACAGAGGAAGAGTTAGAGAGACTGAATGATTGGGCGAAGAAGATAGAGTACTATACTGATCTGAATGATTCTACAAAGGAAGATGAAAGAAAAAGGGATATGTGAACTTAAATTCCAAAGGGTTCAATATTTTAAGTATTTATATGACGTTTATCGTTTAGGGTCTGAATTATAGGCTAATGTAATAAAAAAGGAGCCCAGATAAAGCTCCTTTTTTATTTAAAAATCTTTTATCATGCCCGGGCTATCAACCTGTTCATCTTGTCCCTTCTTGTTCCTTTTAAAGGAGCTTTCTTAAGCTGCTCTTGATGTTTCTTCTTAAGTATTTCAATCTCGTACTTAATCTGAAGGCTCATCCAGTACTCTGCATCAATATCAAAGATACGCTCCAGCTTTATAGCGATGGGTACAGTGATACCTCTTTTGCCATGAATAATCAGATTTACTTCTGATTTTGATAACCCCAACTTCTCAGCCAACTGAACTTGTTTCATCCCTCTGGCTTCCATTTCATCTACGATGTATTCCCCTGGGAGGAACACATCTCCGGCAATCATTTCATTGGCGGGCACTTTTTCTTTTTTCATTTTTTATACAATTTCCGTTATTTGACTTTTATTCTTATTTTTTGTCTTTCACGGTGACTTCTTTTTATTTCTTACTTTCTGTTTCTTGTTTTATTCGTAGTGTTTTGATATTTCGATTACTGACACAGCTACTTCATTTGCTGTAATGGGCCGAAATATTAATCGGTACTGATCATTCAGCCTGATTGAGCATTCTCCCTTTCTATCTGCTTTCAGGTTCTCAAAATTCAGGCCTCTGAACTTTCGCAGATCAGTCAAATTCTTTACTGACTTCAACTGCTGAATCCGAAATTTATATCTTGATATAATTGATTTGGAATATTCTGTTTTACCTTTAATTTCTTCTATTGGTGTACGGAAAAAATATTCCAGCCGCTTACTCTCAAAATAGACTAACATTTGATGCTGTACAATTGTTGGTTACGACTTTGAGATACCATTTTTCTGTTCATTGAGTTGCCTCCTTTTTTAATTTTAAACTTAATTATCTATACAAAGATATATTAAAAGTTTGCAAAACTGCAAACTTTTTTAGAAAATTCTATACTTAAAAAATAAACGGCTTAAAACCCTACGTTAGGCATTTAATGAATCGAGAGAACATTAAAAAACCTCAAGTCGAATATTAAAAGCACCATAAGTTGTAATCTTCCCGACTATTGTGAAATTTATTTTCTGTGACAGTTAAAATGGCTGTCATCCGTATTTTGAATTGTTAAGCAGAATTCTTTTGGGGCAACTTTAGATGGCTGGATTAACCAAATCAAAAAATATCCTGAGAGGATGAAGGAGATTTTGAAGTGTAAGATGCAATGTTTTGGTATTCTGACACTTATTTTAGTGATTGATGGAAAGATTTTTTTTGAGAATTGGAAAATGTTTCTACCTTTACATTCATGAATCTATTGATCTATTTCTTCGAAACTGATATTTCTTTCGTACCAACTCTACACCTAATCTCAATGTACATAGTGTTCTTTCTGCTTAAATAAACCTTTAATTAAATCATAGTCATGAAATACTTATTTTCCTTTTTTACTCTTTGCATACTGGTATTGTCTCTTAATACCGCTATTGCAACATGCACATGCGGACTTAGCTCGGGAACTAAACAGTACCCTTCAAGCACTTTAACGCCAACTACCACACTCAAAACAGCAACAGCCATTTGGGGTGGAAATTATACACTCTTTAATGTTGTACAGGGGAATACCTATATGTGGTCGTATTGCAGTACTGACGGAGGGTCTGCCTCATGGGATACTCGTTTGAATTTATACAAAGAGAATAGTACTCATGATTATATTGACTGCAATAGTGATTATTGCAGTCTGCAAAGTAGAATAACATGGACTGCCGATTTCACAGGGGTTGTACGGGTAATCACAAATTTATATGTCAGTTCTTCTAATCCGTGTGGAACAAATTCTACAAATGCGACTTTGGCATATAAAATAACTGGGACTGCAGGGCAACCAGATCTTACTGTATCAAACCAAAGTCTTAGCTCTACTACAATTATGGCCGGTTCAACTATTCAGGCATATGCGCGCGAGAACAATATTGGAACCAGTACCGCGGGATCCAATGTCATTTCAATTCATTTATCAGCAAACAGCGCTTTAACACCAGGTCAAAATGGAGATACATACTTGAATGAAATAGCTGTGAGCAGCAGCATATCGGCCGGAAACAATTCAGGGACATTAGGTCCGAAAAACATTATTATTCCTTCGGGTACAACACCTGGCTCGTATTATGTATTCTTTTCTGCTGATGGAGGGCAAGCTGTTACAGAATCGGATGAAAATAATAATTTTGCTACGGTTCAAATCACTGTTCAGGCACCGTGTACTTATACCTTATCTGCGAGTTCTAATAATTTCCCAGCGAATGGTGGGCCCGGTTCATTTACAGTAACCACACAATCCAATTGTTTATGGACCGCAACAACTGGTGATGTTTGGATTTCTACTTCCAGTAGTGGTGCAGGAACTGGGCTGGTGCAGTATTCAGTGCAAGCCAACAGCAGTAGCAATTCTCGTACTGGATATATTAACGTTGGGGGAAAAACATTTACGATTACACAGGATGGTGCACCACAACCAAAGCCAGACTTAACACTTGACAATATCAGTGTTAATCCTAATCCGCTTGTTCAGGGTAACATAGCCACTATCACGTGCGATTTTAAAAATATTGGTCAAGGAGACGCACAGAATGTTATAACGACATTTTGGCTTTCAAATAATTGCACAAGCAACATTGGAAATGATTACTTATTAGGAACCTCAAATTCTGTTAGTGTTTCTGCGAATAGTACTAATACGCAAAGTGCCCAAGTACAAATACCATTAGATGCAGGTTGGCTTGGAACAAAATATCTAAAATGTTGGATTGACTATTCGGATGTTGTTTCTGAAACCACCGATGGGAATAATAGGGTTTGCATGCAAGTAACAATTAACCAAATTCCGGGGAAAAACTTTGAACTGAATTCATTAAAGTCACATTTAATGTGGCCATTTTATAACGTGGTCGATATGAATTCATCAAATCCAGTGACTTCTTGGGATAATCAGATAAAAGGAGTCTCAAAAGTTAATAACTGGTATTTTTATAATGATCCGATAATTTCAGGTAATCCACATCATCAGGATCTTGAGTTGTTTGCGCAAGACTGGAATTACTATGGTGGTGACTGCAAAAAGGATTTTTATTCACCTATTACCGGAACAATAATTTATATTAAACCTCTATGTACTCCAGCAGATACAAATGATCCTTGCACTAATCCATCACCATGTGATAATACAAATGATTATGGTAATACAATTATTATACAAGCTAAAGCAGATCCCTCATATGTTTTTAGGGTTGGACATCTTAATTCCTATGCCTCAAGTGCATTTAAATTTGGTTCCCAAGTTTTATCAGGGACTAAACTAGGACAGATTGGTAATACGGGTTCTTCAACGGCTTCACATGCTCATTGTCAATTGAACCAAGTCCCTATTAATGAAATTGACAATATTAAAAACACGGGATACATTTCGAACAAAACTGAATTATATGCACGGGATTTTGATTTTGATGCGGTTAATGATGGATCGGGCGGAATGACAGGTATATCATCTGAAGGCTCAAACATATTTTCTTTATTTCCAAACCCCAGTAGTGGGAATGTTACATTACTGTTTGAAGCGATTGCTGAAGAACAATTTGAAATTAGCTTTTTCAATATCCTAGGTTCACGCATTTACTCAGAGAGCTTTAGCTCTTTTGCTGGAGTTAATACAAAAAGAATTCAATTGCCTGTATTACCTGATGGGATGTACCATGTAGTGCTAACATCTAAACAGGGATACTCTTTAAGCAAAATAGTAATTGTTAATTAAAACTCTACTTTAATTTAAGAGTAGATAGCGTGATAAAAGGGCCTTGATAATTGGATACTCCCTCCGGTTGGGAAAAGGTAATTCGAAGAGCAAATCCATTTCCCTGAGTTAAGTACACGGTTTCTCCCTTAGGTAGCATATACCGTATAAATTTTTGGTTGTTAATTTCTGTTTCCTGTGTATCTGTACCTGCTTTCCTCGATAAGTCATTAATATCTGCATGGGGATAAACTTGAACGGTGTTTACATTACCATATCCTTGGCGAAGGGGGTAATTCTCATTTTCAAAAACAACAGAGGTAGCTTCAATATTTGCGGAAGGCATTAAAATACTAGGGTAATCAACAGAAAAAAAATTGCCATTATACGTCTGGAATTTTTCACCATTGCGTGCAACATAAACCGATGATTCTTCTACTTTATTTAAATTCGAAGATGGAATGCCTAAGGAAGAGGTAACTGAAATTGTACCATTCTTATGATTCATTTGAAGACCCAATAGTACTAATAATGTAACAACACTTAAAACTAACACGAGTACGTTTTTTTTATTCATACCACAATTCTAATACCAAGCGGAGGCAGTTGCAAGCGGAGGCAGTTGCAAGATAGCGTGTCCCTTCGGGGACAGTTCCTGTCTTCCCGTTCAGGCCACGCGATCTTGCGGGGGCTCTGCCCCCGTACCCCCGAATCTATTTAGTATTTTTTTTCTTTGACTTAGAGTCAAACCCCTCGCTAAAGAACTCCTCCGGGGTCATTTCAAACGCCTCAATCAGCTTCATAAGGCTCGTAAAACGTAAATCCTCACCTTTCTCATACCGGCCATACTGTGCCCTAGAGATTCCATGGTCATAGGCAAAATTCTCATAGTTCGAATACCCCTTGACAATGCGAAGGTCTTTGATACGTTTCGATAGTTGCTTAATCAGAGGGTTTTCAGTTTTGGGTTGCTTTGCCATACAGACAAAACAACCGCAAACCCCGCTTTTTCGTTACCATTAAATAGATACTATTAAATAATGGTATTTTTGATTTTCTTTGTTATATTTGGAAGTTAAATAATACGATATGAAAGGAATGGTAATAGTCTCTCTGCTCACCTTAATTGGATTAAGTGTGAAGTCGCAAACAGTTCGAAAAATTGGTGCCACAGGTTATGATGCAGTTCATGATGGTATTGTTGATAGACGTGGTAATCTGTACGTCACTGGAGAATATCAGGGTATTGTAGACTTTGGTAATGGTCATAGTGACACCAGTGTCAATGCTTCAATTGATTACTTTGCTGCCAAGTATGACAAGAACGGGAACTGCCAGTGGGTTTCAACTTTTGGAACTGATAAGGTGGAATATGGTATTCGTATATATGCAGGTGATGACGGGTTCTTGTATTCTACGATTAAATTTGGGGACTTGTTCAACAATGTTCCTACCTGGGGATTCGGACAAATTGATTCAAACGGAAGGCAAACATGGAACTGCCTATTAACAGGAGGGCAATTTGTCCCGGTTTTCTCCGATGTTAAAATCTCTGGTTCATCAATTGAACTGTTAATACTCCCCATGAACACAACTGGTTTCAGCTTGGCAAGCTACAATGGATCGGGGACCCTGCTTGGCACCAAATCATTCTCGGTCCCATTCAATTCCAATGGAAGCGGTTCATTAATCCATGTAGCACTTCAAAAATCGGATGGTGAAGTCATATCCTCAAAGATTATCAAATACCCCAATGTATACCTTACCGATGCCAAGTTTACCGGTGATAATATCATCGTTGCCGGTGGCTACACTGGCTCAGCACAGCTTGGAGTATTTACCCTTTCAGCACATCTTGGCTTGACTGATAGCGATGGCCTCTTGGCAGAAATTGATACGGGAGGATTGTGTAGTTGGGCAAAAAGCTACTCATTAAGTACCAATGTCCTCACTGATATGCTAACGAGTATTTGCATCGATGGTTCACGAGTGTATTTTCTTAACTCAACAGAAACTGGATGGGGAGCATATGCAAGTTACTACGATAGTCAGCAGGACACCACAGTATTTGGTACACATTTACTTGAGAGCAGTTCTGTGTTCAAGCTTTATTCAGATCAGAAGTCACTACTGAGAAGTAATGTGCTTTTTCGTTCCATTGTATCGCATTCAATTGGTGGAGATCTTTCTACATCAATGATGGCTTTTACCCATGACATTCGAACCTTGAAATTGGATACTGTTATCAGCCTCCCTCTTAACGCTCAAATCTCATCATTTACTGCTGATTCTTTTTCTGTCTATGCTACTGGTTCATTCACTAGCACAGTGAACTTTGAGGGTACAACCCTTACTACAACCCCTGCTACTGTTGAAGATGGGTTTATTTTCAGAAAGCCTTTCTGTTCGTTTCCTACCCCTGCACCAACTATTTCAGGAACTGGTTCTATACTTACTTCAAGTGCCCAGATGGATAACCAATGGTATCTCAATGGGAGTATTATCCCAGGTGCAACTATGCAGACATATACCGCTCTTACTGTCGGAACCTATACCGTTGCGGTTTCTTCACCGTATAGCTGTTCAGCTATGTCAGATGGGTACGAGTTTCCAGCAACCGGGCTGATGGATTTGCCTACAAATGGTGTATTGATTTTCCCTAACCCTACCAATGGCAAATTTTTATTGGCATTTAATAGAAGAGCAGAAGAGGATATTTGTATTTATTCCAGTATTGGAGAAAAGGTCTACCAGGGCACGGCAGATGCCACTGAGATAGACCTATCATATTTACCGAAGGGTATTTATTTTATATTTGTTGATATGGAAGGAAAATCTTCGGCAAGTAAGATTATTCTATATTAAGCAAAACGAACAATAGAAGAAGGGGGCCTCATGCACCACTTGCGAAAGCGAGTGGTGCTTTTTTTATTCAAACAACCCAATCTGTTTCAGCTGTGGTATATCTGACAGCGATTTCTCCTTAACATTAGTTTTTGATTTGCCATACTTTTTTCGTGAAGATTCGATAATCTCCCCAGTATTGTTTTCTTCTCCCTCTGGCAAAAGAAATGTAGTTGCACTAAACGGATATGACATTGTTCCATCAATACACAGTTTAAGGTACAGGCAATATCTGGGTAAATGAATCAAGTCATACTCATTGAAAGTTGGATAAAACTCTTTGGCAAGATATGAGGCATCATCTGTTCCAATACGGAAAGAAATGAGTGTTCCCACATTGCCGATAATGGCTGATCGTAATTCATCAGGTAATTGTTCCATGTATTGATGTG